>JBFXAH010000004.1:0-330000 GCA_050184475.1 Pirellulales bacterium
GTCTTCGAAACCAAGACCAAGGACATTTGCTACACGGTCTGCAATCCGGTCTTCGACACCAAGACCATCGACATTTGCTACACGGTGTGCAAGCCGGTCTACGAGACCAAGACTCGTGACATTTGCTACACGGTGTGCAAGCCGGTCTACGAGACCAAGACCAAGGAGATCTGCTACACGGTCTGCAAGCCAGTGTGGGAAACCAAAACCCGCGAGATTTGCTACACGGTTTGCAAGCCGGTCTACGAGACGAAGACCAAGGAGATCTGCTACACGGTCTGCAAGCCCGTCTACGAGACTCGCGAGCGGGTTTGCCACTACACGGTGTGCAAGCCGGTTTACGAGACGAAGACCAAGGAGATCTGCTACACCGTGTGCAAGCCGGTCTGGGAAACCAAGACCAAGGACATTTGCTACACGGTCTGCAAGCCGGTCTACGAGACGAAGACCAAGGAGATCTGCTACACGGTCTGCAAGCCCGTCTACGAGACGAAGACCAAGGAGATCTGCTACACGGTCTGCAAGCCGGTCTACGAGACTCGCGAGCGGGTTTGCCACTACACGGTGTGCAAGCCGGTTTACGAGACGAAGACCAAGGAGATCTGCTACACGGTCTGCAAGCCCGTGTGGGAGACCAAGACCCGCGAGATTTGCTACACGGTCTGCAAGCCCGTGTACGAGACGAAGACCAAAGAGATTTGCTACACGGTCTGCAAGCCGGTGAAAGAGACTCGCGTCCGCGAGTGCTGCTACACGGTCTGCAAGCCCGTTCACTATACGAAGACGATCAACGTTTGCTGCGGCGAGTGGCAGACGCAGGTCACGGAGATTCCGGGCAAGGTGGTCTGCAAGTGCGTCCAGGAGCCCGGCTGCTGGACGTGGGACCCCTGCTGCTGCAAGTGCGTCTATCACCCCGGTTGCTGCAAGAAGGTTCAAGTGCAGTGCCCGCCGGTGAAGTGCTGCAAGAAGGTCTGGGTGCCCCGCACCGAGACGCGTGAGATCCAGTGCTGCAAGTACGTCCGCGAGACGTGCGTGAAGAAGGTTCCCTACACCGTCTGCAAGATGGTGCCGGAACAGCGCGTGAAGACCTGCACCTATCAGGTTTGCCACATGGTGCCCGAGCAACGCGTGAAGACCTGCACGTATAAGGTCTGCAAGATGGTTCCCGAGCAGCGCGTGAAGACCTGCACGTACACCGTGTGCCACATGGAAAAGGATAGCCGCGAAAAGCGCTTCCCGTACACCGTGTGCAAGATGGTGCCCGAGCAACGCGTCAAGACCTGCACCTACCAGGTGTGCCACATGGTGCCCGAGCAGCGCGTGAAGACCTGCACGTACAAGGTCTGCCACATGGTGCCCGAGCAGCGCGTGAAGACTTGCACCTACCAGGTTTGCCACATGGAGAAAGAGCAGCGCGTCAAGCACTGCACGTACCAGGTGTGCAAGATGGTGCCCGAGCAGCGCGTGAAGACCTGCACCTATCAGGTCTGCCACATGGTGCCCGAGCAGCGCGTCAAGCACTGCACCTACAAGGTGTGCCACATGGTGCCCGAGCAGCGCGTGAAGACCTGCACCTATCAGGTCTGCCACATGGTGCCCGAGCAGCGCGTCAAGCACTGCACCTACAAGGTGTGCCACATCGAGCGCGAGCAGCGTGTGAAGACCTGCACCTACCAGGTCTGCCACATCGCCCGCGAACAGCGTGTGAAGACCTGCACGTATCAGGTCTGCCACATGGTGGCCGAGAAGCACGTCAAACAGGTCCCCTACTGCGTGTGCAAGCCGGTTCACTACACCAAGACGGTGATGGTGCCCCGCTGCGTCTGCAAGAAGGTGGCCTGCACCTACACCCGCTGCGTGCCCAAGGTGGTCTGCAAGCAGGTGCCGGTGAAGGTTTGCTGCCCGGTGCCGTGCTGCGATAACTGCTGCGACGATTGCTGCCACTAAGCGGCATCGCTCACAGTCGACAACTCGAGCGTGCCTGAATCCTCTGGCATCCCAGAGGAAGGCCTGGTGTCGCTACGAGCGGTGGCTCGACCCCCCAGCGGGTCGGGCCACCGTTTTTTGTTTGATGGGCAGTTCTCGATTCTCGAAGACCGAGGCTCTCCGCGGGCCGTGATCACCTGAATCGCGAGCCGTCAGGCCTTCTCGTTACCCTGGGCCGAAGCAACTCTGTGGCATACATGGCCGCACGTTGCATCCTCGGCTACGCCCAGGCGCGGAACACCTGGTCGATCGCCGCCAGACGATGGACGCCCGACGAGGCACGCCCCCGGGCGCTCGACCAGTCGTCGCCTGCGTCGCCGTCGGAATTGGCGTCGATGAGCGCCAGCGCGTTGCCGAGTATCGCTCGCGCGGCCGCCAACTGCGTGCTCGTCGGCTGATTGGCCGCCGCACTCGTCGACGTCGTCGAAAGCTGACCCGATGCCGCCAACGCGACCGACACGGCGGCATTCACCCCACCGCGCGAATCCGAGCCCGCGATTACGTGGTTGGCGCCATTGACGATCACGGTGCGCAACTGCGCCGCACCCAGCGCGCCGTTGGCCGACAGCGCCAGGGCCGCCAGCCCCGATACTTGCGGCGCGGCCATGCTGGTGCCGCTGAGCAAGCCGAATTGCCCGTTCGGATAGGTGCTGTAGATATAGACTCCTGGTGCATCAACTTGCACGGCGCCGCTCGTGCCGACGTCGTTGCTGAAGCCGGCGATCGTGTTCGACGAGCTATACGCACCGACCGAGACCACGTTCGATAGCGTGGCGCTGAACCGCGCCGGGTAAATCGGCGTCGCCCCCGCGTCGTTGCCGGCGGCCGCCACGACCAGCACGTCGCGCTGTTGGGCGTATTGAATCGCCGACAGAATCGCGGTGCTGTACGAGCCTCCCAAGCTGAGATTGATAATGTCGGCGCCGTTGTCGGCCGCGTAACGGATGCCGGCCGCCACGGCGGTCGAACTGCCCGAGCCATCGGAACCCAACACCCGCACCGGCATGATCGTCGCGCCCGGCGCCACGCCCGTGGCTCCAAATCCGTTGGCCGCCGCGGCAATGATGCCGGCCACGTGCGTGCCATGCCCTCGGCCATCGTCGGGCGTGTTGTCGTTGTCGGAGAAATCCCAGCCCGAGATATCGTCGACGTAGCCGTTGTGGTCGTCGTCGATACCGTTGCCGGCGATTTCGCCAGGGTTGACCCAGATCTGTGTGACCAGGTCGGGGTGATCGAGATCGACCCCCGTGTCGACCACGGCCACGATCGCGCCCTGGCCCGTGTAGCCTTGCGCCCAGGCTTCGGGTGCGTTGATCGAGTTGACGCTCCAATCCTGACTGCCGCCGTAGTAGGCCACGTCGGGGAACACCGAGAGGCTCGGCGGCGGTGGCGCGATCGTCAACGTGTAGTTGGGGTTCGTCGTGCCGCCGGCGCCGAAGACGCGGACGTAATACCGCCCGGCGGCCAGCCCGGCCAGCGAGATCGATTCAGTATTCCCCGTTCCCTGCGACGTGCCGACCAGCGTTCCCGCGGCGTTGAACAGCGCCAACTGCAGGTCGCCGCGCGAATGTTGAAAACTGATCGAGACCGAACTGCCGGCCGTGCCGGTACCCAGAGTCGTGAACTTGAAAAAGTCCTGACTATCGGCCAGCACCAGCGAACCGACGGTGCGGGCGGCCGACAGCGTGCCCAAGTCGGTGGCGGTTTCGACCGAGTCGTTCTCTTCGTAGGCGTCGTCCAACGCAGCGGGCACCGGCCCGTCGATAATCCAGTAGTACTCGCCGCGCGTGGCGGCCGAGTAATTCGTCACGCCCAGGTAATAGCGGGAGCCGGCGACGAGGTTCACCGTCAGTTCGCTGTCGGTGTACGGCGCCGACACATTGTCGTTGTAGGCCAACCGCACGCCGGTTGCCGAAAACAACCCCACCACGGTGTCGACCGAGCTCGTCGGCGTCGCGGTGCTGATCTGGTAATTGCCGGTGGCGGTTGCCGTGAAGACGTAGTAGTCGACCTCGGTCGAGGTGATGACCGCCGAACCGATGGCGTCGTTCTGAGAATTGAGCTTCAGCCCGGCCGCGTTGCCGGGAACGGAGATTAGCGCCGGCGGCACGCCTGCCCAACTCAGTGCCAGGCGTTGCTCGAGCGGTTCGGCCACCAGGCGTCGGAACCGCGCGGCCTGGGCGCGGCGCGCAGGACGAGCCTGCATCGGGCGGGCGAGAGCCATGAAGCTGTTCCTGACGGGCCCCCGTCAACTCATCGCTCGAACGCACTCCGTTGCTTGGACGAACGAATTCGTCAGGCTTCGGCAGACGCCACTAGCTCGCGACTTCCCCCAGCGAGCGTGACGCACTATTTGGCCCTGTGCAGCGGGCGAGCGACGCCACTTATGATCGGGTTGCGGCCGGCGCGATTCAACCCCAACCTGGGTGGAATCTCCGCGAAAAGTCGCGGGCGATGGCTGAGAAACTGCAAACAACTCCGTTGTCAGCGATTCGGCGGACCACCGCGCGTTGGGCAAGCTTTCGCTGGGGTCGGTATTAGGGCGAGGAACCTTGCCTCGTAGCGTCGCGCCCATGCGGCGTGTGACCGCGCTTGCCAACCACAAATCGCGCACGCCGGCAGCAAAAGAAAAAACACCCGTTGCCAATTGCTGACAGCGGGTGTCGCAAGAAGGGTGGCTGATGGGACTTGAACCCACGACCCCCAGATCCACAATCTGGTGCTCTAACCAACTGAGCTACAACCACCACAAAATGCGCGAAAACGGCCGCCGGGGCGACCTCGCGATTGGATACTAGCCCTTTCGCCGGGCATGGTCAATCCGACGCGGCAGCGAGCGCATCTGCCTGTGCTCTCGGTGTTTTCCACGGGCTTGAACCGCAGCGCCACCGGAACCAATACCGATGGGCGGCGGCAACCGGCTGCGGCGCTCTCAGCCAATCTTCGGCCACGCGGCGGGCCCGACTCGACCGGCCGCCGGCCCGACTGAACAGGCCAACTTGCCGCCGGGCTAATGCTGCTGGCCCACTCCGTCGTACGCGCGCTCGACCGGCGGATAAGAAGCGTCGCGCGGGGCGCCGTTCGGCGCCGCAGCACCGTTGGCCGGACCGCCGGCAGCGACCGGGTGTGTCACCTCATGGCCGGCGAGCGGCGCGGGTGTGGTCGTGTCGTCGTGCCGGGCGACTACCTCGCTGACTTGTGTCGGGGGCTCTGCAGCGTTTGTAGCCGAGGTCTGCTCGATCGCCGAGGCCGTCAGTTCGGCATCGCCCACCGCCTGCGCGGCGGGCTCCTCGGCGGCATCCAGGGTGTCCGTGGCAGGAGCCGCTTGCGCTGTAGCGGCCGCCTCAGCCGCGCTGTTCTCGACCAACGTCCAGTCGCGACGTTCGCGCGAACTGGGGATCTTCATCGCCTTGCGGTACTTCGTCACGGTGCGCCGGGCGACGGTCAGCCCATGGCGGGCGAGCTCTTTGACGAGATCGTCGTCGCTGAACGGGCTGCGCTTGTCCTCGGCATCGATCACTTCCTGCAGCTTCAGTCGCACGGTGTCCCAGGCCACCTCCTCGCCGCTGGCCGAGACGGTGCCGCCGCCGAAGAAACGCTTCAACGGAAAGATGCCGCGCGGCGTTTGAATCCATTTGTCGTCGACAGCGCGGCTGACCGTGGTGACGTGCACCCCGACCTTGTCGGCGATCTGTTGCATTTTCAAGGGCTCGATCGACTCGGGCCCCTTGCTCAAGAACTCGGTCTGGTGATCGACGATCGCCTGGGCCACGCGGGTCAGTGTGCTGCGCCGCTGCTCGATCGACTCGATCAGCCACTGCGCCGAGTTGATCTTGCGCTTGACGTATTCCTTGTCCGCCGGGCTCGCCTTCTCGTTCATCAGGAGCTGGCGGTAGTAGGGGCTGATATAGAGCTGCGGCAGCTTGCCATCTTCGAGCCGCACTTTGTACTGCCCGTTGTCGTCGAGTTCGACGAAAACATCGGGCGTGACGGTCGGCACCTGCACGCTGTCGAACTGCGCGCCGGGCTTGGGGTTCAGCTTTCGCAAATGCTCGCGCGTCTTTTGAATCAGGTCGAGCGAATAGCTCGTTTTGCGTTGGATGACCGGCAGCCGGTTGTGTTCGAGATCCTCGAGATGCGCCGAGATGAGCGTGCGCAGTTGTTCGTAGTAGGGCATCGACGGACTTAATTGCAGCAACAAGCACTCGCGCAGATCTCGCGCGCCCACGCCGGGCGGGTCGAGCTTTTGCACGACCGCCAGCGCCTTTTGCGCCAAGGCCAGGCCGGCGGGGCCGGCATCGGGGCCGACGAGCTCTTCGAGCCGGACCTCGAGGTAGCCATTGGGATCAAGGCTGTAGATGATCCGCTCGGCCATTTGCCGCGTGGCCGCGTCGAGCTCGAACCAAGAGAGTTGATCGCGCAAGTAGTCGTGCAGCGTTTGCGGCCTGGCGATCATGTTCGCCATGGCGTCGTGCTTGCGGTCCCCCTCTTCATCCAGACGGTTCTGCGAAGGACGCGGTCGCTCGTCGAAGTGCTCGGGGAACTCCTGGTCCATTTGCAGCAGCCGCTCGAAGTCCTCCGCGTTGTTGTGGGCTTCGTCGACGACCAGTTCACGCTCCTCGGGCGAGGGCTCGTCGGGGTTCTCGGCCTGCGCGGGGGCTTCGTCGGAATCGGCTTCGGCCTCGGGCTGTTGCTCTTGGACGTCGAGCAGCGGGTTCTCTTCGAGTTCCTGCTCGATGCGTTCCTGCAAGGCCATGATCGGCAGTTGCAGGATCTCCATCGACTGGATCATGCGCGGCGCGAGCACCTGCTTCTGCACCTGCCGCATTTCTTGGCCGAATGAAAGTCGCATGATTTCTTATATCCAATCGAAGTGCGGCGCTTGCCCTCGCCGCCGGTCACCCCTGCGAACGGTTCTTCAACAGACCCGCGAAGCGATTAGCAACAGCATTGCCGCGGAGCGAAACGCCCGCGGACGGACTAGCCCATCAAAACTTTTGGCGACCCGCCAAGGCATCTGACAGGATCTCTTTATTAGCAAACTCTAGCACACTACCGGTCGTAATCCCCCGCGCGAGCCGCGTGATCGACACCGGCAATTCGGCCAAACGCTGCGAGATTGCCAATGCGGTGCCGTCTCCCTCGATCGTCGGATTCGTGCCCATGATCACTTCGCGAAACTGCCCCTCGCGGATGCGGCGCACCAAGGGCTCGATCGTCAATTGATCGGGCCCGATGCCGTCGAGCGGCGCGATGCGCCCCAGCAGTACGTGATACAAGCCGCGATAGCCGGTCTGTTCGATCGCCAGCAAGTCGCGCGGTTGTTCGACCACGCACAACAGGCCGCGATCGCGTCGGGCGTCGCGGCAAATGCCGCACTCTTCCTCCTCCGACAAATTGTAACAAGTCTTGCAGTAGCGAACGTTTTGCTTCACCTGGCGGATCGCCTCGGCCAAGGCCATTGCCTCGGCTTCCCCCACGCGGAGGATGTGATAGGCCAGCCGTTCGGCCGACTTCTTGCCGATCCCCGGCAGTTTGGCGAACTGTTCGACCAACCGTGTTACCGATTCCGATAGCTCCGCCACGGACGAGCAACCCCTCCTGCTTTCGATTTGTTGGTTCTTGTCATGCGTCGAGCTGGTGCGGTGCGAACACGCCAGGCGGCGAGCATCGCCATGCTGCTATCGCGACTCCGGAGCTCCTTCGCCCGACATCAGCTTGCCCAGCATGTCGCCCAGGCCTGGCATCTCGATGCCGCCGGTGGCTTCTTGCATGGCCTCGGCGTGCAATTGCCGGCACTTGGCCAGCGCGTCGTTGACGGCCGCCGTGGTCAAGTCTTCGAGCAATTCGCGGTCGGGCTGCTCAAAGAGCTTGGGGTCGAACTGACAGCGGAGCATTTCGCCCAGGCCGTTGACCTCGACTTCGACCAGGCCGCCACCGGCGCTGCCGCTTGCTCGGCGCGTGCGGAGCTCGTCGGCCATCCCCTGCATGCGAGCGCCGATCTGTTGGGCCTGCTTGACCATCGAGGCCAGGTTGCCAAGTCCTTTGAACACGGTTTGTTCACCTCGGCCGTGCTGGCGTCGAACGCAGCTCGGCGTTTGTCGATTATCTGTTTCTACAAAGTCCCCGAGTTTCAGCGGCCGTCAGTCTTCTGCCGGTCTGGCTTCCGTCGCCATGGCTGGGGCATCTTCGATCCTTGTCGGACTGGCGTTAAATAGCTCCATGGCCCGTCGCACGATCGGTCGCTCGGCGGCGGCCCGAATCCGGTCTTGTCGTCGCACTGGCCCAGCGGTCGGGGCGACCATCTGGCCGGGCGGCTCGTCGGCGACCAGCAGTTCCAGTCGCCAGCCGGGACCGGCAACCTCCTCGAGCACCTCGGCGATCCGCCCCAGGCGATCGGGCCGCTCACACATCGACTGGGAGTAACTATACTGCGATGGAAACGTCGCGACCAGGCGCTTTGGCGCGGAAATTGCTATATCAGCCGCATGCTTGGCAAAATCGGCCGTTGTATCCGGCAGACGCGCCAGGACTTGCTTCCAAAGCTCGTCAGGCGAAACAGTACAGTCGCCGGCTTTCGACGGTGCCGATTGAAGCTCCGCCTCGACCGCGAGTTCGGTAATTTGGGAAGAAGGCGCGGACGGGGATGTGGCTGCAGGCGGTTTCCCGGAAGGCCAGGCACTGTCGACCGGGCCGAGGTCCAGGCCGTTTGAGCCCGCTTCGATCCGGGGTGTCCCGCCTGGATCGAGCGAGGCAGGTTGTCGCGCTGGTGATTCGTCGCGCGGCGGCTCGGCCCCCTGCAGGTCGTCGGTGGTGTCGCGAATCGCGGGCGGCCCTACTTCAGCGGACTTTTTTTTTGCGCCGCCCGACGATTGGTCCGGCGCAGCCGCGGCGTCTAGGGCCGGCAAATCCCCGTGGCGAGCTTGTTCCAGCAGGTCGGCTAGGGCCGAAAGGTTTTCCATCCGCGCGATCCGCACCAGGGCGAGTTCGGCGAGAGTGCGACCCTGCGAACTGTAGCGCATGCGACCAAGTGTCTGATCGAGCATCTGCATCGCCGCCAGCAGCGACTCGATGCCGAGTTGCTCTGAGACTTGTCGCACGGTCGCCTGCTCGGCCGGCCCGCTGTACAAGAACCGCTCGCTGGGGCCACCGACGGCCGCCACCAGCGCGTCGCGCAAGAAGCCGAGCAATTGATTGAGCAGTTGGCCAGGATCGACTCCATCGGCCAGCGCGGCATCGAACTCGGTCAAGACTCCGGCGGCATCCCCCTGGGCCAACTTGGTCGCCAGGGCAGTCAGCCGCCCGCCGGCGGCGGTCCCGAGCAGCGAGTGCACATCGGCGGCGGTCAGCGTCTTGCCGCCGAAGGCCAACAACTGCTCGAGCAACGACTGGCTATCGCGCATCGAGCCGGCCGCTTTGCGAGCCAGCAATTCGAGTGCTTCGGGTTCGGCCTGCACTCCTTCGGCCGCTGCGATTTGTGCCAGTCGCGCGGCGATGGCGTCGGTCTCGATGCCGGCGAAATCGAACCGCTGGCAACGCGACAGGATGGTGATCGGAATTTTCTCCGGCTCGGTCGTGCAGAAAATGAACTTTACGTGCTCCGGGGGCTCTTCGAGCGTCTTCAACAAGGCGTTGAAGGCCGGGGCCGTGAGCATGTGTACTTCGTCGATGATGTAGATCTTGAATCGCGCTCGACTGGGCCGCACGTTGACGTTCTGCCGCAACTCGCGGATTTCGTCGATGCCGCGGTTGCTGGCGCCGTCGATCTCCAGCACGTCGATATCGTCGCCGGTGCTGATGCTCTGGCAAATGTCGCACTCGTTGCACGGCTCAGGTGTAGGGCCGGTAACGCAGTCGAGCGCCTTGGCGAGGATGCGGGCGGTCGAGGTCTTGCCGACGCCGCGGGCGCCCGTGAACAAATAGGCATGGCCGACACGGTTTGACGTGATGGCGTTCGACAATGCGCGGCCGACCGTTTCCTGGCCCACCAGTTGCTCGAACGACTGCGGTCGATAGCGCCGCGCGACGACGACGTAGTCGTGACCCGGCTGCGCAGCGTCGCTCGGTCGTGTGCTATCGACCATTTTGTCGCCCGATTCGAGTGCCATCGTGGTCCACGTTCCTCAGGGGTCGAGGGGTTGCGCGCGAGAAAAGGCTCGAACACCCCCCCCGCTGCTGTGAGTGTCGCCAATCGTGCAGAAGTTGCAAGCGAAACGCGCGACGAGTGCGGGCGCTACACGCGAGGGGAGATTCACAGAGCTTGGGCCAAGCGACGCGATTGATCGCGCACCATCGGCCCAGAAAAGTGCAAACCGACGCGACACGCCGGTCGCCGATGAGAGGCCCACCGCACAAAAAGCCGGCTGCTTATGGCTGCTGCGTTTCCACCCTGACCAGGTTCACAGAGCTCCCTCGCAGGGGCCTCTCATCCGCGACCGCACGTGCAGGTTTTACCCACACCGCTGAAATCGGACAGTGTGTGGGGCGGCACGGCCACGAGCCTTGAGTCTAGCATACGACGCGATGCCGGGGGAGGGGCACCCACGGCCAACGTTACCCTGGCGCTTCCACTCCAGATACCCAATCTGCGACTAGCCGCAGGCCGTAGAATGAAGCTGTCGCATTCAATCAAATTGGCCCCATTGCGCTATCCATTGCTGTGACAGAGCCTTCGATGGAACTCAAACGCTGTTTGAAATCGCAACTACTCTCCGCGCGCAACTACAGCGAGCAGTTGCTCAAGGCCTTCGACACTCCCCAGGCCTGGGTACATCAGGTCCACCCGCACGCGAATCATCCGTTGTGGTTCGCGGGGCACATGGGCGTTTCGGACGACTTCTTCATTTCGCTGGTGGCCCCCGATCGCGTGAAGCGCCGCCCCGACCTGGTCGAGCGGTTTGGTACTGGCTCGCAGCCCGTGGGTGATCCACAGGCTTATCCGCCCGTCGACGACGTGCTGGCCTACATGCGCGAGCGGCGGCAGACCTTGCTCGACGTGCTCGAATCGATGAGCGACGAAGATTTGCTCGTCGCCACGCCCCCCGGCACTCCCGATTTTCTCCGTGATCGGGCGTCGGTCTTTCAAACCGCCTCCTGGCACGAAGGGCTGCATTCGGGGCAGGTATCAGTCGTGCATCGAGCGCTGGGGCATAAGCCGGTCGTCGGGCAAGCGAATTGAGGGCCGCCGGCGATTGTTGCCTTGGCCGACCGTCGTGGCGTCGTCCCGGCTACGATCGACGGTGTTTTCGGGGTATGGTAGGTGGCCTGAGATCTTGCATCCGCGCTGCATGGGGATACGGAGTCGATGGCGAGTCCAAATCCAGCCTTTGAGCCTGCCGATCCCCGCGTTCGCCTGGCGGCTGAGCGCACGTTGCTGGCGTGGATCCGCACCGGCGTTACGCTGATGGCGTTTGGCTTCGTCGTTGCTCGCTCGAGCGTCCTGTTCCGCCCCGTGCAGTTGCCCTCTGGTGCGGAAGCAGATGACGAAGGGACACTGGCCGTCTGGCTCGGATCGGCCATGTTGTTGATGGGGGTGGTGACCAACGCCCTGGCTGCCTGGGAGCACGTGAAATTCGTGCGACGCCTGCAACGCGGCGAACCTGATCTCGTGAAAGCTTTTACGCTAGCGCCGGTGCTGGCCGTGCTGTTGGGGGTGGCGGGCGCGGCGATTGTCGCGCATCTGTTGATCAACCGCCCCTAAACGGTCGCGCACCGTCGCTGGAGCGCTTACGCCTTCGATTTGCCGGCCGAGGCCGAAACCAGCAGCTTCTCGGCGGCCTCGCGTGCCAGGGTTGCTTCGCCTTCGCTCAGTTCGATGGTGACGGTCCCCGCCTCGGGGCGATTCGCGGTGACCCAGCCCTCGGAGCCCAGCGACAGCCCTGTCTCGGTGAGGAAGCGCAGAAACTGCGGCGACTGATCGACCACCCGCGCCAGGCGGAATCCATCGCCCGGCTTGCACGCCGCCAGCGGGCGCACCTCGGGGCTCTCGAGCGTGCCGTCGGCCCGGGGAATTGGATCGCCATGCGGATCGACGTGCGGATGCCCCAAGAAGGCGTCGATGCGATCGACCAACAAATCGCTGACGGCGTGCTCCATGTGTTCGGCTTCTTCGTGCACTTCGTCCCAATTGAGGTCGAGCGTCTTGGCCAGAAACAATTCGATCAACCGGTGGCGGCGGATCACGCGCAGGGCCAATGCCGCGCCGGCTACGGTCAGGCTGACCCCTTCGTAAGGCGTGTAAGTCGCCAACCCGCTCTCGCTGAGCGTCTTGAGCATGCTGGTTACCGAGCCGGGTGAGACGCCGAGCGCGGCGGCCAATTGGCCGGTCGCGGCCGATTGGCCAGACTGCGTGATGCCGATCTGATAGATCGCCTTGACGTAGTTTTCGACTGTCAGGCTCGGCACTTCGCATTCCCCACGTACTTTGTGGCGCGGCTTCTGGGGGGATTGTACGTCGATCGCGGGTCATTGCCAGCGGCTGCCGGCGGCGCCATGATTGTGGCGTGATCACCGATCTGAATCGACGTGCTACCTTGCTAACCCAAGCCGCGGCCGCGCGCGCCGACGAACTGCGAATTTCCGTTTCCGCTCGCGGTGACAGCGGCCAGACGCTCGATTTTGGCATCGACGCGCAAGGCGGTCTGGCGGCCGGCCGCGCCTTGGCCGAAATCTGTCTGGCCGGCCTTGGGCAAGTAGCCGTCGTGCCAGCCGGTAGTGACTTGCCGACTGAGCTTGCCGTCACGGTTCTCACCGATGAGCCGGTTGCCGCCTGCCTGCGCTCTCAATATGCCGGCTGGCAAGTTACCGGCGAGAAGTACTTTGCGATGGGCTCGGGGCCGATGCGGGCGGCCTCGGGACGGGAAGACGTCGTTCAGCACCTGGGGGGGAAGGAGAATGCCGACTCGGTCGTCGGCGTGCTCGAAACGCACAAGACGCCTCCCGCAGCGGTGGTCGCCGAGATCGCCGCCAAGTGCGGTGTGAAGCCAGCCGACGTCACGCTAGCCGTCGCACCGACCGCGAGCTTCGCCGGCACGATCCAGATCGTCGCCCGTTCGGTAGAGACCGCGCTGCACAAACTTCACGAACTCGGGTTCGACGTGAGACGCATCGTCAGCGGCCATGGCGTGGCTCCGCTGCCTCCGGTGGGCCGCGACGATTTGAAGTCGATCGGTTGGACGAACGACGCGGTGCTCTACGGCGGCACCGTGACGCTCTGGTTGCGCGGCGACGACGAGTCGCTGGCCGAAATCGGTCCGCGCGTGCCGAGTTGCTCGTCGAATTCTCACGGCCAGCCGTTTGCCAGACTTTTTGAACAGGCTGGGGGCGATTTCTATAAGCTCGATCCGCACCTGTTTAGCCCCGCGGTGGTGGTGTTTGTGAACATCGATTCGGGCCGCACGTTTCGATTCGGGCGGCTCGAGCCCGAAGTGCTGCGCTCTTCGTTCGGATTGGGCGCTGCCCGCGAGTGACCTCACGTGCGAATCGGCGTCTTATCTGCTCCCGATAGCTGGTACCTGGCCGACTTGAGGCGGGCGGCGGGCCCCCAGCATCAGATCATGCAAGTTGGTTGGCGCGATGTAGGCGCCTCGGTGGGCGCCGACTTGGCCACGGTGACTGCCGACGGACTCAATCTCGCTGAGCTCGATGCTCTCGTCGTGCGCACGATGCCCCCCGGCTCGCTCGAGCAGGTGATTTTTCGCATGGACGCGCTGGGGCAATTGGCCGCCGGCGGACTGCTCGTGGTCAATGCGCCGCGCGCCATCGAAGTGGCGGTCGACAAGTATATAGCGCTCTGTCGCTTGGACGCGGCGGGCATCAACGTTCCCCGCACGCTCGTCTGCCAGTCGCCTGGCGATGCCTTGCACGCCTGGCGCGAGTTGGGGGGGGACGTCGTCGTGAAGCCTTTGTTTGGTTCGGAGGGGCGCGGACTAGTCCGCGTCGACGAGGTGGGGTTGGCCGAGCGGACTTTCGGTTTGTTGGCGCAGCTCGGTTCGGTGCTTTACCTGCAAGAGTTCGTGCCGCACGCCGGTTTTGACCTGCGATTGCTGGTAATCGGTTCGCGCGTGTTGGCAATGCGGCGCACGGCGACGAACGACTGGCGAACGAACCTCAGCCGGGGCGGGCGGGCGGAGCCGGCAGAAATCGATGACGAGCTGGCCAGCCTGGCGCGCCGCGCCGCCGAAGCAGTCGGCGCCCGGCACGCCGGAGTCGACGTGCTAGCAGGACCGGACGGCCGACGCTATGTCCTGGAGGTGAACGCAGTTCCGGGCTGGAAAGGGCTCTCTTCCGCGCTCGAAATCGACGTGGCGCAGCTCGTACTAAACGACCTGGCGGAGCTCCATCAATCGCGACCAAACCCTCTGTAAACAAGCTGGCGCAGCACTGCTGCTATGCCCTATCTAGTGCCGTTTTCTTGCGAATCCGCAAGATGAGCTAACCGCTTGGCACCACCCGCTGCGGGGGATATTTTCCGCTCCGTCGTCGAGAGCGTGCTCGGCCCGACCGGCCAGGTCCGCTCCGAAAACGCTGCTACCGCCGGAGCCCAGGATGGGCTTTGAGACAGGTTGAGCTTCCACTCGCCAGGCAGTCAAGGATGACGAATCGCTCCATGCGACGTGCTTCGACGTTTCACTGCAGCGCACCGTTTGCCGCGACCATGATGGTCGCCCGCACGTTTGGCCGCTCCGTCTATCTCACCACCCACCCCACGACTTTGGCATCGAGCCGTTAGTTCGGCTCGATCGCTACCTTCCTCGAACCGGGACGACAGGATGTGTCCCTAGGAGAAGTGCCATGAAGAGCAAGAAGCCGCTCATCGCCCTCAACGCCGACTACCGCGGAACCAGGAAGGATTCGCCGGCTTTCAGTTTCGTTCAGGCAGGCTACTACGATTCGCTGGTGCGGGCCGGCGCCGTGCCGATGGTTTTGCCGCCGTTGGCCGACGAAGACGACCTCAACCAGTTGCTCGATCAGGTCGACGGCCTGGTGATGGTCGGTGGATCGGATCTCGACCCCCGTCAAGACGGCTTCATGCTGCATCCGGCGGTGCGGTTGCTCGACTCACGGCGCGAGACTTTCGACCGCATGCTGGTGCGCGTGGCGGCCGAGCGTCGCACTCCGGTGCTGTGCATCGGCGTGGCGATGCAATTGCTCAACGTGTCGCAGGGGGGCAACCTGTTCTTGCACATTCCCGAAGATCTGCCCAAGGCGCTGCCGCATCGCGATCCCCTCGATCCGGCGCATCGCCACGCGTTGGAAGTCGTGCCCGGCACGCTCATGGAGCGCGTCTACGGCGAAGGTGAAATCCGCGTCAACAGTTACCATCACATGGCGATCGACGAAGTCGCGCCGGGCTTCATGGTCACGGCCCGCTGCCCAGACGGCGTGGTCGAAGCGATCGAAAGCACGATGTCGGACTGGTTCGCCCTGGGAGTGCAGTTCCATCCGGAAAGCGACAGCGCCACGGCGCTCGACTTACGGATTTTCGAAGAGTTCTTGTGCGGACTGGGCGCGGAAGTGCCGCAGATGCGGTTGGTGGCCTAGCCCACCTTCCGCGACGTGACCACGGAGGGTCGCGTTGCTGGCGAAGGAATCGCAGTCTCCACGTGAACGGCGAGGTGGCAGGCGCTATCCGCTCAGGGTAGCGCCTGCCTCTTTTGTTTCTGTCTGCGTCGCGACACGGGCCTGGGCGTCGTCGCGCTCCTGGTCGCGGATCGCTTTAAGCCCGCTCTGGCCCAGGCGCCCCGCTTCGTGCAGCGGCAGGTACATGCAATCCAGCAGCGTCGGTCGTCCGGTGCGGTTGACGAACGCACCGTCGCATTCGATTACATGTTGTGCGTATTCCCGGTTGTTCTGCTTCAGCGTCTGATGCAAATCAGGCAGCCGGTAGTGCGGGACCGCCGGATAAAGATGGTGCGTCAAGTGCAGGTCCTGGCCGTACACGAACATCGCCCACCGCAGGATCGGATGGGGGAATGCCACGCGGCTGTTCGTCAGCCGGCCATCGTCGGCGTTGGCGTGCTGGAACATGTCACGCAAGAGCATCAGGTACGGGAAGGTCGTCACCAACGGCATGATCCAGAGCAAGTAGAAGTAGATGCCCCACTCGGTCCCCGTCGCAAACGTCGCCCAGCAAAGCGCCGCGTCGAGCAACGTGGCGCAACCGAGCCGCAGCACGCTGGTGATCTTCGCTGAGTAAACCGGCTTGATCCGCGACTTGAAGAACCAGTGCGCCGGCAGCAGCGCGATAACGCCGCACGCGGCCAGGAACATCGCCACGGGAGCCAGCGCCAGCAGCCACGGGCCGCCGAAGTTGGTGATCACTCCCATCGTCGGCAGCAGCACGGCCAGGTAGCCGATGCCCAGGATGGTCGTCAAACGGATGTTGGCGATCATCGGAACGTTGGTTTCGTCGACCATATAGGGATGCACGCCGCGCCCCATGGCGGTCACGTACAGGTTGTCCCACAGGTAGCGGAACATCGTCGGCGGCCAGAGCAATCGCAGGCCGAAGTTGCGGATGAACTGCCAGCGCGTCATCGGGAATTGATCCATCATCCGCGTCTTGCCGAGATTGAGTAGCTCGGGGTCGTGCTCCCAGTCATTGGGGTATTCGTGGTGCCCGAGATGAATCTGGCGATACTGGTCCGTCGTGCTGAACAACGGGAACATGCAGAAGATGTCCGAGACCAGCTCGTTGAGTAGCCGGTTGCGAAACAGGATGTAGTGCGAGGCTTCGTGCCCCAGTCCAGCCAGCCGGTGTTGCAACGCGCCGATCAAGAACCAGGCCACGCCGACGACCGGCACCGCCGCGTACCAGCGCAAACCAAGGCGCCCGAGGTTGTGGCAGAACGCTGCCGTGCCGCCAATCACCAGAATCAGCGACGCATATTCGATCGCCAGATAGATGAAGTTCGTGGAGTTGTTCAGGCTGCGATACGGATGAATGAGCTTGTTGAGCTGTCGCGCCGAGAGGGATTCATCCGAACGGGGAGCATGCATCGTGGATCCTCCTTGCCAGCGACGTCCGCTTTACCGAAAGCGAGGCCGGGCAGATCGGCAGGGTCTAACCGTCTGGGTGAATGCGCAAAATGCGCACCCCTGTTACGGCTGTTACGCACCCCCATTAGCCCGGCGAGAGATAAACAGGGGTAGCTAGAAAAGATATAGCCGTGTCTTTCGCTTCGGTCAAATCAAAGCAGGGCTATTTGGGGCAGATGCATAGAGATGTATCTCTATGTCAAATAAGCAGTTTACAGCAATTTCAAGAAGGCCCGCATCCAGTTCGCTTGTGCCGGCCAGGCGGGTCCTGTAACCAGATTTCCGTCGACGTGCACATTGTCCATCGAGTCGCTGGGAGATACCCAGTGGGCACCTGCCGCCACCACTTCGGGGCGCACCGCCGGATAGGCCATGCATTGCCGGTTCTCGAGTACCCCGGCAGCCGTGAGAATCTGCGGACCGTGACAAATCGCTGCGATCGGTTTCTTCGTCTCGGCGAAATGCCGCACCAGGCCCAGCACGCGCTCGTCGAGCCGTAAGTACTCGGGGGCGCGCCCTCCCGGAATCACCAGCGCGTCGTAGTCCTCGCCCCGCACGTTGGCGAACGTGGCGTTCAAGCGGAAATTGTGACCGCGCTTTTCGGTGTAGGTCTGATCCCCCTCGAAGTCGTGGATCGAGGTCGGCACGTATTGCCCTGCCTCTTTGTCTGGGCAAACGACGTCGACCTGGTGCCCCACGGTCAGCAGAATCTGAAACGGGACCATGACCTCGTAGTCTTCCACGAAGTCGCCGACCAGCATCAAAACTCGCTTCGACATGGTTGATTCCGCACTCCGAGTTGCTGAGGAAGCGTGGCGCGCCCGCGCCTTCAAGTGTCGTGCATTGGCGACCAGCACTCAACGGCCGAGCCGCCGCGCGCACCGACAAATCGCCTGTGCGGCGCTCCGCCGATTTCAACACGCTAACCGCGACGGCGGAAGTTGGGAATGCAAAATCGTTGGCGAAAGCTGCAGAAACTGCGGTCAGCTTGACGATAAGCAAAACCAGATCGACCTCCCGGTCTGTACCCTACATGCCCGCGGGCTTGGTCACCGGGCTTGAGTCAGCTCGAGCCATTCGGAGGATTCGATCGTCGAAGCAGAGGAGGGGCCGCCACAGGGCGGTCCAAGGGCCGGCGATTCAACCGGCCCACCGACACGGAAGTCGCACAACCTTGATCGAGCGCACCTAAGCGGTAGGAAACGTCGGGCGAAGGCTGGCGACGACGCGATGGACTGCCACCATCGACGGCCAGCTTCCGTGGCGCTGCCAGCGCGCACCCCGCGGGGTCGGCTGGCCGCCAGCATGCCTGTGCGGATTCGTCTACCGGCCTGCGCCCGCCGAGGTACAGGAGGCTCCGGGGTAGCGCCACGCGCGCTCCCCGGCAAGCGGCTTTTCATTCCGGCAACGAAATGCCGGGGAGTGGTGCTCGGTGAACTCTGCGAATCCTGGCGTCGTTCTCGTCACACACGCCCGCAGTTACGCCGCGTCGGGCGGACAATGGCACTTCGAGCTGCGTTCTGCCGCTGGCGAAGTGCTGCTCTCGGCGACCGATCGCGAAGCGGAGACGATCGGTCCGCGTTTGGAACTGCTGGCCGCCGTGCGCGGCCTGGAAGCGCTCGACGCCCCGTCCGATGTCACGCTGCTCACGGCCAGCCGGTACGTGCGCCGCGGCATTGTTTATGGACTCGACCACTGGCGGCAAACCGGCTGGACTTGGGAGTGGTTTGGTCACATGGTTCCCGTGCGCAATCACGATCTTTGGCAGCGCGTTGCTCGCACGCTGGAGTTCCACAGTGTGCAATGCCTGCAAGTGCGATTCGATGCGCCGCATGCCAGCGGCGCCGAGCCGTATGCGGCCCGACGGGCTCGTCGCGAGCGGTTCCGCCGCAGCCGCGAATTTGCGCATGCCCATACGTCACACGACGAGCTGCTGCCCGATGAGCTCGTGGCTGCTGCATCGAGCCTTGCCAACAGCGACGATCCGCCGGCGCCGGTTGTCGAAGCCCCGCCGAAAGACCGCCGTTCGACTGCGCGCCGACTCCGTTGGCAACGCTGGTTCGCCGATCAACAGGAGTCGGTCCTGACGCGCTTATCTCAACTCGGAACCGGATATCTGCCAAGACCTTGGCTCGAGTGAACCCGTCGCGCCGACTGGCGGCAAATCGACAAAAATAGACAATCTGGGACAATGGGCGGCCACATGCTGAGCCCCGCCCGCAGTGCACGCTACAGCAACGTTTGCGATCCGGCAGGAGCCGGGTTCTTTCTTCAACTTGGAGTTACCTCAACGTGCGGACAAGCGTAGATCTCGATGGCGTGCGACGGTTGGTGGACGGATTGCACGAAAACCCGTTCGACGTTTTGGGGCCGCACGAAGTCGTCGACGAAGGACGCCGCGCGTTGGCCGTGCGGGCGTTTTTCCCCGATTCGGCGCAGGCCTGGGTGCTCGATGGCGCGCAGGGTTCGCCGCCGCGTCCGATGCGGCGGATTCACCCCGCCGGTTTGTACGAAGCAATCTGCCCCGCCCCTCCGCAAATCCGTCCGGCTCAATACCTGCTGCAAGTCGCCGACGAAAATGGTCGTCGCA
This sequence comes from Pirellulales bacterium, assembly GCA_050184475.1. Taxonomy (GTDB): domain Bacteria; phylum Planctomycetota; class Planctomycetia; order Pirellulales; family JAEUIK01; genus JAIESQ01. The sequence goes on from JBFXAH010000004.1 coordinate 19,616, forward strand.
CGGTGATGCACGATCCATACGCCTTCCCTCCGTTGATGTCCGATTACGATATCTACCTGCTCAGCGAGGGGACGCATTGGCGCAGCTACCACAAACTCGGCGCCCATCTGCGGACGATCGACGGTGTCGAAGGGGTGAACTTCGCCGTCTGGGCTCCGAACGCCACGGGCGTCAGCCTCGTGGGCGATTTCAACAACTGGAATCCGCGCCGCCACCCGATGCGCAAGCAGGTTCCCAGCGGCTTCTGGGAACTGTTCGTCCCGGGACTGACCGCCGGCACCTTGTATAAGTACGTCGTCAAGCAACACGGTCGCGTTGTCGAAAAGTCGGACCCGTACGGCTTTGCCGCGGAGCTCCCCCCCCGTACAGCGTCGATCGTCTCGGATCTCGATCAGTATCAATGGCAGGACGCCACCTGGCTCGAGCAACGGCCGCAAGCCAACGCGCTCGATGCACCCATGTCGTTCTACGAAGTGCACCTGGGAAGCTGGAAGCGACCCGGCGACAACCCGCAAGGCTGGCTCGGCTACCGCGAGCTGGCGCATCAGTTGGTCGACTATTGCCGCGAACAGGGCTACACGCACCTCGAGTTGCTGCCGGTCAGCGAGCATCCGTTCTCCGGAAGCTGGGGCTACCAGACGATTGGCCACTACGCCGTGACCAGCCGCTATGGCAGTCCCGAAGATTTCATGTACTTCGTCGACCATTGCCATCAACACGGCATCGGCGTGGTGCTCGACTGGGTGCCCGCACACTTCCCGCGCGATGACCACGGCTTGCGGTTGTTCGACGGAACCGCGCTCTACGAACACGCCGACCCCCGGCAAGGGGAGCATCGCGACTGGGGGACGCTGATCTTCAACTATGGCCGCAACGAGGTCCGCAACTTTCTCCTCTCGAATGCCCTGTTCTGGCTCGACAAATACCACATCGACGGGCTGCGCGTCGACGCCGTGGCGTCGATGCTGTACCTCGACTACAGCCGCGAGGAGGGGGACTGGATCCCCAACAAGTACGGCGGCCGCGAGAATCTCGAAGCGATCGACTTCGTCAAGACTTTCAACGAGCAGGTTCACACCCAATACCCTGGCGTGTTGACGATCGCAGAGGAATCGACCGCCTGGGGAGGCGTGTCGCGCCCCACGTATCTCGGCGGGTTGGGCTTCAGCCTGAAGTGGAACATGGGCTGGATGAACGACACTCGCCGCTACATGCACAAAGAACCGATTCACCGCAAGTATCACCACGACGAGCTGACGTTCAGCCTGATCTACGCGTTCCACGAAAACTTCGTGCTGCCGATGTCGCACGACGAAGTAGTGCACGGCAAGGGATCGCTGCTGGATCAGATGCCGGGCGACCTGTGGCAGAAGTTCGCCAACCTGCGGCTGATGTACAGCTACATGTGGACGCACCCCGGCAAGAAGCTGCTGTTCATGGGGAGCGATTTCGGCCAGTGGAACGAGTGGAACTACGACACCAGCTTGCAGTGGGACTTGCTGCAGTGGGACACCCACAAAGGGCTGCTCAAGCTGGTCGGCGACCTCAACCGCATGATGCGCACCGAAGGCTCGCTCCACGAAGTCGACTTCGACCACACCGGCTTCGAGTGGGTCGACTGCCACGATTGGGAAGACAGCACGCTAAGCTACGTGCGCCGCGGCAAGAACCCCGAGGATTTCGTGGTCGTGGTCTGCAACTTCACGCCGGTCCCCCGGCAGAATTACCGGCTGGGTGTGCCGCGCGGCGGCTGGTACCGCGAGATCTTCAACAGCGACTCGACCTTCTACGGCGGGTCGAACGTCGGCAACGGGCCCGGAGTGCTGGCCACGGGCATGACGTCGCACGGTCGCCCTGCTTCGGTGTTGTTGACGTTGCCCCCGCTGGCCGCCATCGTGCTCAAGCCAGAATAAGGGGCGATTGCTCGCTCGCATGTGGCAGCTTAAATTGCAGCCCATGCCCGCCAATCGCCAACAGATTCTCGATCGTCTGCGTGCCAAGGTTGCTGCTGGTCGGCCAATTGTCGGCGGCGGCGCCGGTACCGGCATCAGCGCCAAGATGTCGGAAGCCGGCGGCATCGATCTGCTGGTGATCTACAACTCGGGGCGCTTCCGCATGGCGGGGCGCGGGTCGCTCGCGGGCTTAATGCCTTACGGCGACGCCAATGCGATCGTCATGGAGATGGCCCGCGAAGTGCTGCCGGTCGTGTCGCAAACTCCGGTGCTGGCCGGCGTCTGCGGGACCGATCCCTTCCGGTTGATGCCCCACTTTCTGCGAGAAGTGGCCGCGGCCGGATTCGCCGGCGTGCAAAACTTTCCCACCGTGGGGCTCATCGACGGCACATTCCGCGCGAATCTCGAAGAAACCGGCATGGGCTTCGGCCTCGAAGTCGACATGATCCGCGCGGCCGCCGATCTCAACCTGCTGACCACACCCTATTGCTTCAACGACGACGAGGCGGCCGACCTGGCTAAAGCCGGGGCCGACATCCTTATCCCGCACATGGGGCTGACGACCAAAGGCTCGATCGGCGCGCATACTGCCCGCACGCTCGACGATTGCGTGGGCTTGATCCAAGGGATGCGCGACGCGGCCTGTCGCGTGAAGCCCGAGATTCTCGTTCTTTGCCACGGCGGGCCGATCGCCGAACCGGCCGACGCCCAGTACATTCTCGATCGTACCGAAGGAGTCGTGGGCTTCTATGGCGCCAGCAGCATGGAGCGGCTGCCGGTCGAACCGGCGATCAGCGGCCGCGTAAGAGAGTTCACGCAACTGCGATTTCGCAAATAGCGTTGGCACGCGCTGCCCGTTTACTTCACGCCCGCCCCACTAGCGCATTCCTTGTCGGGACGCAGTAGAATCACCGACGCGCCGTCGCTGGCCGCCAGCAGCATGCCGCTGGATTGTTCGCCACGGATGGTCGCAGGCTCCAGGTTGTTGACCACCACAATCGAGCGACCGACCAGTTCCTCGGGCGTGTAGTGGCCCCGAATGCCGGCCACGATCTGCTTGCGCACAGGCCCGACCTCAATCTCAAGCAACAACAGCTTGTTGGCATTGGGATGCTCGCGGGCGGCGACCACCCGGGCCACGCGCAATTCGAGTTTGGCAAAATCGTCGTAACTAACGGGCGGCTTGCCCGGCGCGGCTTCGGCCGGCTTTTCGACAGGTTTTTCTGATGGCTGCTCTGCAGAGCTTTCAGGCATCGCAAGAATCCTTCGTTGGTGGTGAGGGCGAATCTTACGGCCCGGCTGCGCGGCCTGTCAAACGGGGGCGACCACGCATTCCTGGCGATCAACCCGCAGGTCGCGAAGCTGCTGAGGGCCGCCTCGCAGCCTGGCTCGTGCGTGCTAGCAGAGGTCGCGCTTCGTTGGTCGCCAGAACCATTGCAGACGCGCGGCCCGAAACTCCGACGTTAAATGGTGCGGATCGTAGCGAACGTAGGGTCTAACTGGAGGGTCGACGATGGCAATCCCCAAGCACTGGATCGCTGCTAGTTTGGCCGTGAGTCTCGTCGCGGTTGTTTGCACGAGCGCCGTGCTGTGGGCCCAAGAACCCAAGCCCGAGACGCCTGCCAACGAAGCCGCGCTGATGCGCGCCAAGCTGGCCAGCTCGCAGAAGGTCGTCGAAGGACTCGTCGACGAGAACTTCGACCTGATCCGCGACGGCGCGAAAGAACTGGTCAAGATCACCGACGCCACGCAATGGCACGCCGAAGAAGACCAGGTCTACGCGCACTACCGCGCCGACTTGCGCCGCACCGCGCTGAAGCTGGCCGTGCTGGCCGAGGAGCAGAACCTCGACGGCGCCGCCTATACCTACATGCACTCGATCACCACCTGCATCAGTTGCCACGACTACTGCCGCGACGTGCTGCACATCGCCGGCGCCGAGCCCAAGCTCCGCGCCGTCCCCGCGCTGCCGGGGCACAACGTCTCCGACGAACCGACGACGGTTGGCAAGAAACTGCGCCGGTAGATCGGCCTAGGCATAGTCCCCTTCAAAAATCGCCAAGTAGCTTTCGTAGCGCCGGGCGTCGAGCAGATCGTCGGCCACGGCATCCTTGACGGCGCAATCCTCCTCGTGGCGATGCGTACAGTCGGGGAATCGGCAATGGCTGACGAACGGGCGGAGGTCGCGAAAGTAGCCGGCCACTTCGGCGGGGGTTACGTCCCAAAGCTGGAACTGGCGGATGCCCGGCGTGTCGATGACGTAGCCGCTACCGACCAGCGGCAGCAGCTCGGCCGTGGTCGTCGTGTGGCGTCCCTTTTGATTCTCGGCGCTGACGTGGCTGACGCGCAGCGCCAAGCCTGTTTCGATCGCGTTCAACAGCGAGCTCTTGCCGACGCCGCTCTGACCTGCCAGCGCTGTTGCCTGGCCGGCTAACTGGCGGCGCAGGCGGTCGATGCCGACGCCCGTCTTCGAGCTCGTCAATAACACGGTGTAGCCCATTTGCGCGTAAACGCCGACCAGCGGCTGCAAATCGGCCGGCTCGACCAGGTCGATCTTGTTGATGACGATGACTGGTCTTATCCCTCCTTTTTCGGCAGCGACGAGAAAGCGATCGATCAGATTCGGCTTGAGCGTCGGCTCGGCGGCGCTCCCGACGATCAACAATTGATCGACATTGGCCACGATCGTCTGCTGCCGGCCTTTGCTCGTGCGGCTTAGCACGCCATGGCGGCGCTCGACCCGCTCGATGATCCCCTCGTCCTGTCCGGCGGGGCGGAATTGCACTAGGTCCCCCGCGCAGACGACGTGCCGCAGATCGGTGGTGAGCGTCTTCAAAATGCGCCGCGTGGCACAGCGATACAACTTGCCGTCGGGCGTTTGCACATCGCTGTGCAGCCCTTGCACGCGGAGGATCCGGCCCCCCAGGCATTCCGAGAGATCGACGTCGAGGTGAATGGCGTCGCCGTCGGCAGCGTCGCCGGTCGTCAGCACCGTGCGGCGGCGCGTCAGCTCCCCTTTGCCGCTGATGCGTTCGTCGCGGGCCGCGTCGTCGGTTGCCGTTTCGTCGACACCGAGTTTGCGCGTCAGGTCTCCGCCGCGCGGTCGGGCCGTGCGGTTCTTGCGAAAATCGGCGCGTACTTTGCGCGGTTTGCGAGCCATAACTGTCACGATACCGCGCGGCCGTGAAACGTCACAGCGCAACCAGCGACGTCGAACCACGGTGCTATGAGCGCTTCAACCAAAAATGCGATCGCGCTTGGCCTTGTTGTAGGCCAGCTTCTCGGCGGTCGTCATCTTGCTGAAGTCGAGCTCGTCGTCGGAAGTGCGGGCAGAACCCGCCGATGTGCCGGCCGGCGTCGCGCTGTTCGCAGACTTGCAGCCGCAACCACACGCGCCGCTCTTCTCGGCGGTATTTGTCGCAGCATCGGCCGCCGGCTTGCCGTTGCAGCCGCAGGACGATGTTGAAGTGGTGGCTGTCGAAGTAGACAGCGCCGCAGCCGGCTTATGAGCACCGGCAACCGCGGCGCTGCCTGTACCCAGCGATGCGCGCGGCACGACGAGCCTGGCCGTCGCCTGCCCACGTGGCGTCGCAGCACGTCCTAGCGAGGCGACTGGCACGGCAACAGGCACGCTGCCTTGCGCTCTGCCGCCGTAGCTCATCACGGCGGTTTGGAGTACGCTGTCGTCGGCCAGGCTGCGAAGTGGTTTGATTTTCAATCTGGCCAGCACCGCGTGATAGGCCGCCACGGCCTCTTCCGGCGTGATCGCCCCGTCGACAATCAACCGCAGGAATTCGACGAAAGCCAACGGGCTCTCGGCCGAATTGATTTTGCGACCGAACAGGGCCACGCGAGCGCCGTACTTCTGCGCCTCGGCAATCAGCTTGAAGGCGTCGTACGTGGTGCCGGCCGCTCCGCCGAGAATGCCGACGACCAGGTGCGGATCGTACGCTACCAGGTCCTCCATGGCCCGCGGCCCGTGATAGACGACCTTGAGAAACAGCGGACGGCCAGGTCCAGCGACGCCCGCCAGCGCTCGGGCGATGTTGTCGTTGACGAACGTGGGGATCTCGTCGGCTGCCAGACCTTGCGGCGCGTTGGGATCGAAGACTTCGAGAAAATGGCGAAAGCCCTTGCGCTCCGCCTCCTCGCGAAAGGCACGATACGCTTCGAGCGAGGCCTGATCTTCGTCGAGCCGATTGTTGAACGTGACGCTGTAGAGCCCCAGGTTCGCCCCGCGCGACCGCTCTTCGGGCAAGCAATCGACATGTCCACATTGTGCGTGGTCGACCAGAGAGGTGCGAAACGGCCGCGACGCTTCGCCGACGTACGAACCGCCGCGGGCGACCCAAATGTCGGTGGTGTCGTTGGCTCGCACAGCCGGCGTGACGTGCGAATCGTCGAACAACCGCTCGCCGATCGTCAGGGCGTCGCTGGTGCTGGTCGACATGAGCATGATGTCGACGAGGCCTTGCCGCACGATTTCGCGAATCTGCTGCCGGTATTCTGCCAGTGTGCGGAACCGCCCTTCGCCGGCGTGATGCTCGGGCGAGCGGCCCGGGGCGGCCAGGCCGAACGCCATGTCGGCATCCTTGGCGTCGGCGATGATGAACTCGCGCGAGCCGGACGGATCGGCGTGAATCGCCGCCAGCTTGCGATCGAGCGACTTGGCAATGGGTGCCACTGCTGGCTTGCCCAGCAGTGCTTCACCGGATCGGGCACCGGAAGTACGGTCGGCGGACGTCATCGCGCGGCACCCACGCGAGCCAAGACCTGGTCGATCGTCTGTCGCAGCACTTGGCCGCTCTTGCGCAAGGCTTGAACTTCCTTGGGCCACAGATCGATCTCGTGCGTGGCAACCACTCCGCCGCGACCGACGACCGTGGGAACCGAAATCGCCACGTCGCGCAGCCCATAGCAGCCGCGCTGCACGCTCGAAACCGGCAGCACGCGGCGACGATCGAGCGCGATCGACTCGATCACCTCGCCGATGGCCAGCCCGACTGCGAAACCGGCCCCACCTTTCTTTTTGATCACTTCCGCGCCCGAGCCCTTGGTGCGCGTGAACAGTTCGTCGGCGAGCTTCGGGCACCAACCGGGGTATTTCTCCAGTGGTAAACCGCCGGCCGTGGCGCTCGACCAGATCGGCACCATGCTGTCGCCATGTTCTCCCAGGATGAGCGCGGTGACCTGTGTAGGGGCGAGCGTCAGCCGCTCGGCGATCAGGCTGCGAAAGCGGATGGTATCCAATTGTGTTCCCAGCCCCAGCACCTGGCTCGTCGGCAAGTCGAGGCGGTCGGCCGCCAGATAGGTGAGCACGTCGACGGGATTCGAAACCACCAGAACGACGGCTCCGTCTTTGAGCCCTGCCGAGGTCGTCTGCTCGAGAATGCTGAGAAACAGATCGGTATTGCGATTGATCAGGTCGAGTCGGCTTTCGTCGGGCTTGCGCCGCAAACCGGCCGTGATGCAGACCAGGTCGCTACTGGGGATATGTTCGTACCCGCCCGAAGTTATCACCTGATCGGCGGCGACCGACGCGCCGTGCAACAGGTCCAGTGCTTGCCCGGCGGCCATTTCAGCGTTGGCGTCGACCAGGGCAATCTCGCGCACGACGCGCCCCATCTGCAGGGCGAACGCCGTGCAAGAACCGACCAGCCCGCCGCCACCGATGATGCTGACTTTCATGACAATCAACTCCGCGCGGCCAAGGCCGCCATCACGCGATCGGTAATCATCTGCACGAGTGCCTCTTGGTCGTGCGGCGCGCCGTTGCTGCTGGGGGCCGCCTGCAGCGCGCTGCCGGCGCCGGACGTCGACAACTTCGACTGCGGCAGAAACGCCCGCTCTTCGACCCCGCTATCGGCCCAACTCGAGCGGAACAGGTCGTTGGCGCAGATGTCGCAGTCTTTCATCTCGGCTTCGTTGCGGGGGTCTTTGAAGCCCCACTTGGCCTTGAGATCGAGCAACTCGCGCGTTTGCCCTTCGCTGAGGTAGCTGACGCGCCCCAGATCGCGGGCCAGGATCAGCATTCGGCAATAGGCATCGAGAATCTCGGTCCACCAGTACGCCCGCTCGAGCGACTCGCCGAAGCTCACGGTGCCGTGATTCGTGAGGATGATGATGTTCGACTTCTTGCAGTACGGCAGCACCGTGTCGGCGAATTTCTGGCCGCCAGGCGTTTCGTACTTCGCCAAAGGAACCTCGCCCAGGAACACTTCGACTTCCGGCAGCACGCATTGCGGAATCGGCTCGCGGGCGATGGCAAACGCCGTGGCATGTGGCGGATGGCAGTGCACGCAGCTCTTGACGTCGGGCCGCTCCTTCATGATCGCCAGGTGCAAGAGCACTTCGCTGGTCCGCTTGCGCTTGCCCGAAAGTTGCTTGCCTTCCATGTCGACGCTGCAGATGTCGTCTGGCTTCATGAACCCTTTGCAGATCAGCGTGGGCGTGCAGAGCACTTCGTTGTCGCTGATGCGATAGGTGATGTTGCCGTCGTTGGCGGCCGCGAAACCGCGGTTATAGAGCCGGCGGCCGATCTCGCACATTTCCTGCTTGATTTGATAAACGCTTTGCATGGGGTGCTCTTCGCTATGGCAGGTTTCAGTTGATGTCGATTTGATCGAGGATCGCCGCGTTGTAGGCGTCGATTGGTTTGCCGGCCGGATCGAACGGTTGGGCCGCCTCGCGCCCTTCGCTGAAGGCGATCAGGCTGCCGATGCCGGCTCCCAGTTCGTCGTAGACGACGATTGGCTCCTGCTTGTTTGTCGCGTCGCCCCGCAAGTTGGCCAGCGACTGCGGCACCACGAGCCGCAGCCGCGCGCCGGCCATCGTCGGGTGCGGGCTTGTCAGCGTCACGGTGCCAATCACGCGGCCGATTTGCATCGAACTACTCCAGTCGATCTCGCAGCGCCGGCGAGAGTTGACCCGCGGAACTCGTCGCAAACTCTCGCAGCAGTTGCATCAGTTCGAACGTGCTCCGCGCCGTTGGGTCGACGATCAGCAGGTTGGCGGCCAACCGCTCGACGTCGCGCCGTACTTGTTGTCTGCTCACTCCCAGGACCGCTCGCACTCCGCGGTGTCGGTTCGCCAGGCACGCGGCTGTCGACACTTCGCCGGTCACTAGCACGCCGCGCCGCCCACCGCGGACGACCTCCGCGACCAGCGCCTCGATTTGTTCAACGAGCGTCAGCCGCGGCAATTGCGCGATGTCGATCTTCTGTCGTCGCAGCCCAGCCAGCGCCGTGTCGAACGCCGCCGAGGCGTCGACCGTGCCGATCACCAATGCCGTCACACCGCGGTCGGTCGCACCGGTTGCCGACTCCCGTTCGCCTGGGACGACCTTCATCGCTCGCTCGCGAAGCTCGTCTTTGGCCGCCGGCGTGATCACGGCTCCGCTCTTTAGCCGGATTTCGGTCGCGTCGGCCGGGATCTGCGCCAAATCGGCGAGCGAAATCACACGCCCACTCAATCGCACAGCGCCGCGATTGTCGTTCGCCTGGTTCTCGCTAGTTTCAGCGGGCGACAGCCGAGCCAGCACCTCGCGCGTGACACGCTCGACCAGTTGGGCCAGTTGCTCGTGCTCCTTGTGCTTCATGTCTCGAGGCGGATCAAGGGTCGACAATGCCGGCGACGCTGTAGCGCACCGGTGTCTTGTCGTCCCGCAGGTGTTTCTGTACGGCTGGTCCGTCGCTGGTGAGCAGCACGCGGTCGCCGCGCCCCGCCCCCAACCAGTCGACCACCAACAGCGGATTGCCGTCGGGCGTGTGGCCGTCGGCCAAGGCGACGTTGACCACCAGCAGCTTCGCGCCGACAAGCGACGGATGCTTGACCGTGGCTGTCGCGGTGCCGATCACATTGCCAGTTTGCATGTTCGTATTTCGCCAAGCGTTCTTCGGTTTCCAAGCCCAGGGAATTACTCGTCGATCTACTTGCCCAAAATCCGCAGGTCGTCGATCATCGAGCAGCGGCGTTCGCGCGTGAACGTCAAAGGCGTGGTGCAACCCTCGCCGGTCGGCGTGGCGATCGAGAAGGAGATGTACCCTTCGCCGCCGAGCCCCAGGGCGGCCATGCACGGCCCGTTCTTGACGAACAAAGTGGTATCGAGCGCGCGGCCCATCTTGGTCATGTTGCGCACGTCGTGCGAATGGATGATCGCCGTGTGGCGGAAGCCGTGCTCATAGTGCTTGGCCTTGGCAATCGCTTCGTCGACATCGCGGCAACGCACGAAGGGCAGGAACGGCATCATCTGCTCGACCGGCACGAACGGGTTGTGTTCGTCCGTTTCACCGAACACCAGCTCGGTGCCCGCCGGCACACTGCGCCCGGCAGCTTTGGCCAGCACTGCGGCATCTTGTCCGAGGTATTCCTTCGCGGGAGCGTCGTGCCGGTGCGAGCCTTCGCCGACAGGCACGATCGCCGCCTTCGTCAGGGCGTCGACTTCGCGCGAGTTCAGCCGCACGGCACCGGCCCGCTCCATGGCCTTGAGCATCTCGTCGAACACTCGCTCGACGACGAACACTTCTTTTTCGGCGATGCAAAGCAGATTGTTATCGTATGAGGCGCCGCGAATCATCGCCCGCGCCGCGCGATCGAGATCGGCCGTTTCGTCGACGACCACGGGCGGGTTGCCCGGTCCGGCTACCACGGCCCGCTTACTGCTGGCCAGCGCCGCGCGGGCCACGGCCGGCCCGCCGGTGACGCAGATCATCGCCACGTCGCGATGCTTGAAGATGGCATCGGCCGATTCGAGGGTCGGCTCGGCGATCACGCAAATCAGGTTGTCGATCCCCAGATCGCGATAGATGGCATCGTTGAAGCGCCGCACTCCTTCGGCTGCCACGCGCTTGCCCGACGGATGCGGATTGACTACCAGCGTATTTCCCGAGGCAATCATGCTCACGGCGTTGCCGGTGATCGTGGGGAGCGAATGCGTGACTGGCGTGATCGCGCCGATGACTCCGAACGGGGCGTGCTCGATGACCGCCAGCCCGTGGTCGCCGCTGAAAACCTCACTGCGCAGAAACTCGACGCCGGGGGCCCGCTCGCCGAGCGTCTGCAGCTTTTCGATCTTGTGCTCCAGGCGACCGATCTTGGTCTCTTCCATCTCCATGGTGCCCAACTCGACGCGCTGGTCGATCGAGATGCGGCGCACGTGGTCGATGATCCGCTTGCGGTCTTCGATCGAGCGTCCCGAGAGTTGCTCGAAGGCGTCGCGGGCCGCCGTGACCGCCTCGTTCACGTCGGCGAATACGCCGCGCTGACCGCTGCTGCGACGCGGCGCCGCGGGCGAGCCGGCCCCCGGCGAATGGCGCAACTGCGTGAGCACTTCTTCGACGACGCTGCGGACGAGTTGTTCGGTGGCTTGCATGGTTGTTTCGAAAGGTCGGAGATTTGTCGTGAGTTAATCCAAGCCCAGGGAACATCGCGAATGGAAGCCACCAACCGCCCGCCAGCCTCGTCGCGTTTCCCTGGGTGCTATTTCTTTAGTTCTCGTTTCGCTGCCGGTCGTACACGCACGCCTGCTCGAGGTGCACCGTGTCGACGATGCCGATCACGACCGTGTCGATCGGCAGTTGCTTGGTTTCGGGTGTCAGCCGCGCGCTGGAGCCTTGCGTCAGCAGCACGTATTCGCCGACGCCGGCCCCCAGCGTGTCGACCGTGACGAAAGTGCGGCCGGTCGACTTGAGCCGGGTGCGATCGTCGGCATCGACGCGGTATGGCTCGACGACCAGCAGCTTGTGGCCGACCATCGAGTCGACCTTCTGCGTGGCGACGACGCTGCCCGTTACTTTGGCGATGAACATGGTTGTTGCTCGGTTGGCGGATGCGTTCCGCCACGGACGTTGTTTACGTACCTGATTCCAAGTGCGCGAGGGTCTGGCGGGCAACGACGAGCTCTTCGTTCGTCGGCACGATCCAGATCTGAGCCCGACTGCTGAGGGCGTGAATCGGCCGCTCGCCTGGCTGAAACTGTGGCCCCGCTGCAGTACTGCCCGCTTGTTTGGTGTTGGCTGCCGCGTCCAGCGCGATTCCCAGTTCCTCGAGTCGGTCGCACACCCCTGCGCGAATCCCCACGCCGTTCTCGCCGATGCCACCGGTGAAGACGAGCACGTCAAGCCCGCCCAGTTCGACCAGCAGCGATCCCAAGTACCGGCGCACGTCACGGACGAAGACGTCGAGCGCCAGCCGCGCCCGCTCGTCCCCCGCCGCGGCGGCAGTTTCCAAGTCGCGCACGTCGCCGCTCGTGCCGCTGAGCCCCAGCAACCCGCTGCGGCAGGCCAGGTCGTCGAGCAGTTGCTCGAGCGAGCGGCCAGTCTGCGCGAGCAACACCGGGAGTGCGAAGGGATCGAAATCGCCGACCCGATTGTTGTGCAGCGTCCCCGACTGGGGGCTCATGCCCATGCTCGTGGCCACGCTCTGACCGGCCCGCATCGCGCACAACGAGCTCGAGCCGCCGAGGTGGCAGGAGATCACTCGTAGGTCGTCGCGTCCCAGCAATTCGGCAATCCGTCCGCCGATGTAGCGGTGACTCGCCCCGTGAAAACCGTAGCGCCGCACCTGATGCCGGCTGGCCCACTCGTACGGCACGCCGTAGTAGCGATTGCGATCGGCAATCGTGCGGTGAAAGCCGGTCTCGAATGCCGCCACGAGTGGAATCTCGGGCAAGCGCTCGGCCAAGAGCCGCATGGCGGCAACGTACGGCGGATTGTGTGCCGGGGCGACGGCGTTCATCGCTTCCATCTCGGCCAGCACCGCGGGCGTCACTCGTGCCACGGCAACGTCCGACCCAGGATGAACCGCCTTGAAGCCGATCGCCGCCACGTCGCCGGCATCGGTCAGGCAGCCGTGCATGGGGTCGGTCAGTTGCTCCAGGCACTTGCGCACGGCTACGGCATGATCGGCCACCGGCGCGGCGAATTCGTGCCGATGCCCAGCGACTTCGACGAAGCCGCGGCTCTCAGTCGAACCGACCCGCTCGATCCCCCCGCGCGCAAGCTGCCGTTCGTCGGCCATGTCGAACAGCCGATACTTGAAGCTTGTCGAGCCCAGGTTGGCGACGAGGATCTTCATGCGCGATTCGCGTCCGAGCGCGGCGCGCGATAGCGCCAGCGACGGCCTTGACTCGGTCCTTAGTTCAGGAACGCCGCGTTGAGCCCCTCGGCCGGGCGTGGAATCACGTGCGTGGCCACCAGCTCGCCGACTTGCGAGGCCGCGGCACTGCCAGCTTCGACCGCCGCCCGCACGCTGCCGACATCGCCGCGGACGATCGTCGTGACGTAGGCGCCGCCGATCTGCACTTGTTTGACAATCCGCACGTTGGCCGCTTTGGCCATCGCGTCGGTGGCTTCGATCATCGCCACCAGGCCGCGAGTTTCGACCAATCCAATGGCGTCTTGCATGTTCGTATACCCTTCCAAAGAAAATGTGAGTGAATCGCCAATCGTCGGTGGCGGCGCTGCTTCTGAGCATCGCCCCGCCGGGTTTCGCTACGCCATCGCCGGCACGGCCGGCAGCACGCCCAAGACGTCGTCGTGCGGACGAGGAATGACCTGCACGGCCACGACTTCGCCCACGCGCCCCGCGGCCGCGGCGCCGGCATCGGTCGCAGCCTTAACGGCGGCCACGTCCCCCGTGACGAAAGCCGTCACCAGGCCGGAGCCAATTTTCTGCCAGCCGAGAAACTGCACGTTCGCGGCCTTCATCATTGCGTCGCTGGCTTCGATCAGGGTGACAAACCCCTTGGTCTCGATCATGCCCAGCGCTTCCAGAGTTCTTGCCATGACACACTTCTCCAAGTTGCTAGGGCACGAGGAACGGTCGGGTCGTGCCGGCCCGTATGTTGTTGATTAGTTCCGCTGCCGCAGCAGCTCGACCGCCTCGGCGTGGTCGAGATCGACGGCGTTCCCTTCGTCGGTATCCAAATGCACTTCGAGCTTGCTGTTGGCGTCGGCCCGCACCAGCAGGTCTTCGAGCGTCGTCGAGCAACTCGACTTGATTCGCAGGCTCATGCGATCGCCGTTTTTCACACCGTATCGCGCCGCATCGGCCAGGCTCATGTGGACGTGCCGCTCGGCCCGGATCACGCCTTCGGCCAGCTCAACCACGCCTTGGGGGCCGACCAGCACGCAGCCGGGTGTGCCTGCGATCTTGCCGCTGGGGCGGACGGGCACGTCAATCCCCAGCGAGATCGCATCGGTGAAGGCCAATTCCACCTGGCTGTGCGGCCGCGTGGGGCCAAGCACGCGCACGGCGGGCAACATACGTCGTCGAGGGCCGACCACCATCACCGTCTCTTCGGCGGCGTAGAAGCCATCCTGGTAGAGGGGCTTCATCGGCGTCAGCGTGTGCCCCGGGCCGAACAGCACCTCGACGTGTTCGTCGGTCAGGTGCAGATGCCGGGCCGAGATGCTGACGACCAGTTGCGAGGCGCCGTTGTCTGCTGCTGCCGCTGGGCTGCCTGCGAAAGCGAATTGCCGGCTGACGATTTCGCGCACGATGCGCTCGACCGTCTGGCGGTTGAGTTGATTGCTGGTCGTGGCCACGGTACTCGGCATGACGTTTCGCGCGGTTGGCGGGGATTCGGGCTGATGACTGGTCCGTTAGGCGCCAGGATTGTCGGCCTTGCCTGTCGCTTCGGCGGCAGGTTCAGCGATCAGCAGTTTGGTTCCAGCCGCGGTGAGCTTCTTGCGCCACTCGGCGGGGATCTCGTGATCGACCACCAGGTAGTCGATCTCGTCCAGGCCACACAGCCAGGCCAGGCTTTGGCATCCCAGCTTCGTGCTGTCGGCGACGACGATCACCTCGTCGGCGGCCTTGATCATCGCCCGCTCGGTCTCCACCAGCAGGAGGTTGTTATTGAAAAAGCCGCGCTCGTTGATCCCGCCGACGCTGAGCACGGTGCGCCGCACGTTGATTTCCGAGAGCATGCGATTGGCATACGGCCCCAGCGCCACCCCGGTGCGCGGATAGATGTATCCCCCCACGAATACCAGGTCGGCGTTGGCCGCCGACGCAAACAGGTTGGCCACGGGCAGCGAGTTGGTCACCACTTGCAACGCGCGACCAACCAACAGGCGGGCGACCTCGTAGGTCGTCGTACCGCCGTCGAGCAGGATCGTGTCTCCCGACTGAATCAGCTCGGCGGCGCGGCGGGCAATCGCTTTCTTCTTGTCCCATTGGGCAGGCTGCCGCTCGTCGAAATGGGGCAACTTGGGAGATGCCCCCGCGTAAAACGCGCCTCCGTGTGTTCGCTTCGCGGAGCCTGCTTCTTCGAGAAACTCTAGGTCACGGCGGATTGTCGACTCGGAGACCGCCAGCTCGTCGGCCAGGTCGGGCAAGGTGGCAAACCCGCGAAGGCGGATCAGCTCCAACAGCCGGTTACGGCGCTCTTCGACGATCATCCCCGTCTCACGATCGCGGTGCTCGAACCTTCCCTAGATCTAGCACGCTGCAGCACATTGTTGACAGATCGTGCGCATTTTTCAACAAGATTCTGATAGAATTCTATCACAACTTGGCTCGATGCCGCATCACGGCCTCGCCGTGGGGCGCGGTGAGATTGCGCAAGTAACTACCGTGAAAAGAGATCGCGACTGCTTCCGGCGCGCCGCTGCCAGTTGCCCGGCAAGCTCAACCTGCCAGGCGGCGGATATCGCGGGGGGCAAAGAGAAACGCCGCCGCAAAGAGAACCAAGGCCCCGAAGACGTAGACACCGCCGACCATCGCGAAGGCGCGGCTCATCGGAGTGCCCTGGTTGACCACCAGTCCGACGAGGTAGGTTCCGCCGGCGGCTCCCAGCCACCCCACCATGTTCATCAGCCCTACGGCCGTGCCACGACGGGCCGGCTTGACGACGTCGTAGAGCGACGCCCAGATGTTCGAGTCGTAGATGCCTTTGAACATCCCCAGCAATAACAGCGCGCCAGCCACGATGGTCAGGTCATTGGCCAACCCGCAGGCGGACAAGAACGGCCCCCCCAATAACAGCCCGGTCGCCTGCACGAGGATTCGCCCCGAAATGATTCGGTCGCGAATGCGGTCGGCCGCGACGCCACCAAGAACACTGCCGACGACGCTGCCGACCTGAATCAAAAGCATGGCGAACGAAGCCATGAATAGCGATGGCCCCAGCCGCGATAGCTCCGAGCCGAACTTCTCGAACACGAACGTCGTGGTCCAACTCAGCAACATCCCAGACGCCACGTTGGCGGCAATGAAGGCCAGCATCAACATCAACACCGTCGGCGTCCGCGCCAGGTCGGGCAGGAACTGCAACAACGGAACGTGTTGCGGCCGCGGCGCGATCGTATCGGCCGACAATCCCCGCTCAATCAGTTCCAGACGTTCGGCTTCGTTACGTTCCGGCTCGCGGACGAAAAACCACAGCACGACCGCCAAAGCCAACCCCGCGACGCCAAACGCCAGGAACGGCGTCTGCCATGGCAGGCCGAGCCCCTCGCGGTCGATCAACCAGGCCGTGCCGATGCCGCCGGCGATCGTGCCGGCATACACGCTCGTCTGGTGAATGCTCATCGCGGTCGAGCGGGTGCGCTTCGAATGGTAGTCGCTCACCAGCGACATCGACGCCGGAAAATAGACCGTTTCGCCGAGCCCTTCCGAGCCGCGCACCAGCACGAAATGCCACACCCGCGTGCAGAGCGCCGTAAGCCCCGTGATGGCGCTCCAGACGGCCAGACCGCCGAGGATCAGCACCTTCCGCGAGTAGCGATCTCCCACTTGCCCCGCCAATGGCGCCGTGAGAGCGTAAATCCACATGAAGGCCGACGAGATCAGCCCGAGCTGTTCTTTGTTGAAGCCGTAGTCTTTTTCCAGGATGGGCAGCGCCGAACTGATCGCCAGCCGATCGGCGTAGTTGAAAAAACAGATGAACCAGAGCATGCCGACAACGGCCCATTTGTAGTTTGGGCCGACCGGGAGCTTGTCGAGCGCGGTGGCGGCTCCGCGTGGCGGATGCTCGTAGTCGTAGGCGCTACGCGGATCAGGCGTCGTCATGAATCGGCGCCTGGAGCGCCTGTCGACGCGCTATCGGCAGGTGGCGTTGATTCGGGCGTCGGCGGCTCGGTCGGCGGCGGTGGTTCCGTCGCTGGTTCGGGTACGGTTGGCTCCGGCTCGGTTGGCTCGGCGGGTTCTGGAGCGACAGGTGCTTCCGGCTCAAGCGGAGTCTCAGCCGACGGCCCCGGTGGGGCCGCGTCTTCCGGCGAGGCGGCCGCGTCGGCGCCCGGCTCATCGGTCGGCCGATCTGTCGGCCGATCTGTCGGCTCATCCGCGCGTTCCGCTGGTGAAGTCGGCTCGCTCTCATCGGCTGCCGGCTCGGCCTTGGGGTCGGTCGCCGGTTGGTCCCTGGCTGTCTCGCCCTGGGCGGGCGGTTCCGGGGCCTGCGGTTGAGGAATGGTTGCTTGAGCTGGTGTTTTCGGCGGCTCGTACCAGTCGCCCCGGAGCCAGTCGGCGAGCATCTCAATTTGCCGTTCCGACAGCGTGCCAGGATTGCCGTCGACACCGCCGAAGGCCGGCATGGCGTGATTGTCGCCGTAGAACCGCTCGACGCCGGGGTTGCTGATGAAATCGATCAACCACTGCCGGGTGCCGTAACCCGTGAGGTCGGGCGCAGAGCCAAGTTCGCCCGCGTCGTGATACTTGTGGCAATCGGTGCAGGCAAACGTCTCGCTGCTAATCAGCACGCGTCCCTGAGCAAGCATCTGTACCTCAGGCAGCGTCTTCATACGTTCGGCCGGCACGTGAGCTTCGGCCACAAGCGCGAGCACGATCCGGTCGAGTTCGGCGCGGCCGGCTTCGTCGAGCGACGGAACGTTTTCCTGGACCCAGCCGACCATGTCCCCTTCGCGGTGGGGAGTGTTGCCAAAGTAGCGCGGCCCATCGATTTGCGCCGGGTCGAACAGGCCCGAGAACCAACTGCGGGTACCAAAGCCATAAAGGTTCGAGCCGCCGGTGTCGATCGGCTCGGCCCCCTCTTCGATTGGTGGCATCGGTACCAGGCCCTGGTTCTTCGCATCCGAATACGAATGGCAGCTCGCGCAATAGTCCTTGAAGAGTTGCGGCCCGACGGTTTTGGGGTCCTCGCGCAGTAGCGTGCCGGCCCCGGTCGGCGGAATCCCCTGCGGTCCGAGCGCCAGTTCGCGGACGCGATGCGCCTGCACTTCGGCGTCGGCGACGGCCTGCTGAAAGTTCTCGTTGTCGCGATCTTCGACGAGCGCCTGCACGGTCAGCGCGCCGGCCGCCGCCAGCAGGGCAAACACAAACAATACGTTGAAGTAGTGCCCCACGCGCACGTATCCCAAAAGCGGCATCAAGAAAAGCACCAGCATGACGGCGCCGGGGATAACTAGCGCGCCGTAGATTTCCGTTTCGCCGGGAAAGTACTTCAACATCTGGAACAAGAACAGAAAATACCACTCGGGCCGCGCGGCCGAATAACTATGGGCCGGATCGGCCGGGGCACCCAGTTCGGCGCCGAGATACTCGCCTGGCTGTTGCCCCGAGTGATCTCCCAGCAGCCCGCGCCACAGGCAAAGCCCCAGCACCACGGCCATCACCGCCAGGCAGGCGACGGCGTCTTTAAGAACCTGGTCGGGCCAGAACGAACCATCGGGTCGGCCCGCTGGTTTGTACGGTGTGATTCCATGCCGGCGAAAGAAGGCGATGTGCACGACCAGCAACAGAATCAACAATCCCGGCAGCACGCCGGCATGCAGCGCGAAGAAGCGGGTCAGCGTGTGATGGCCATAATCGCTGCCGCCGACCGCCAGGCGTTGCAGATCGCTGCCGATCACGGGCACCTGGGCAACGAGATTCGTGGCGACCTTCGTGGCCCAATACCCCTTCTGATCCCAGGGGAGCAAATAGCCCGTGAGCGAGAGCCCCAGCACCACTTGCATCAACAACAGGCCGATCCAGAAGTTGAACTCGCGCGGCGCTTTGTACGCGCCGTCGATGATCACCTGCAGCAGGTGAATCGTCAGCAGCACGACCATCGCCTGCGCCATGAAGTGGTGCAAGCCGCGCAGCAGCCAGCCCCCTTGCATGTCGTTCTGAATGTAGAAGACGCTTTCCCAGGCGGTTTGCGTGCTGGGACTGTAGGCCATCCACAAAAAGATGCCAGTGACCATCTGCACGCTGAAGGCGAAGGCCAGCGTGCTTCCCCACACGTAGCGCCACCGCGCGCCACCGGGAATGCGTTCGTAGAGCGCCTCGTGGACGAAGCCCCGATAGCCTGTGCGATGATCGACCCAATCGAACAGTTTGCTCATGCGCCGCGTCCTGCGATGTCGGGCTTGGGGGAGTGAACCTGCTTCACGGCCGCCTGGCGGTCAGTCGGCGCTGCTCTCGGGGCATGGACTAACCAGTCGCGATTCGTTCGGCGGTGCCGGCCAGAAAGGTCTGGTAATTGACCCAGACTTCGACCGTGCCACCTTGCTCGCGCAATTCGACCGCCAGGGGATCGAGACCGCGCGGGCTGGGGCAATGCTCCGGGTCGATGCGCGTGCCGTCGGGTTCGAACGTGCTGCGATGGCAGGGGCAAGCGAACTCGCCCGGTGGTTGCGGCGCGTCGCCGCGGCGAAAGTCGACATTGCATCCGGCGTGCGGGCAAGTAGCGCTCAGGGCAGTGACGTCGCGATCCCCGGTGCGCCGCAGAAAGATCGAACCGAGCGAATCGGCCGGGTAATCGGTCCAGGCATCGGTGCGGTCGGCGATCACCGGAAATTGCCGGGGAACGCCGTCGGCGGGGAGCGCGTCGAGCTTGGTAATGCGGACCAGTCGGCCGCCATCGCCGCCCGCTTTTCGTCGTAGCGGATCGAGAAACACGAACACGCCCGTGGCCAGCGGCACCAGCGTTGCCACGGCGCCGGTCGCGAGCGCCGCCAACTTGACGAGAAACGTGCGTCGCGGCGGTTCGACGCTTGGACGCGTCGCTCGGGGGGATTCGCTCGTGGCAGACATCGCAACTCCGCGTGCGCTCGAAGCGCCAGTTGGCAACGTTGGCAAACAGCTCGACGCCCTGGCGGATCAGTCGACCAACTCGGTCGCGGCGCTCCGTTGCGCGGCCCCCTGCGGCGCCGCCAGCGTCGATTCTTCGGTAGGCATTTTGGGCGGGAGAAGGAAGGCACGTTGGCTCGCCTGGGCGCTTCCCGTGCCATGGACGAGCCAAAAATTTCGCCGCGATTATCGCATGGCCGCGCGGACAGCGTCAAGCACGCGGCGTTGTGCCTCGGCGAACTTACCCGCGACTGTCGCGCCGGCCGCCGCCTTGTGTCCGCCGCCGCCGAAGTGCTCCGCGAGTTGGCTGCAATCGACCGCGCATCGCGAGCGGAAGCTGATCTTGAAATCGCCGCTGCGTTGCTCGACGAGGATCACGGCCACTTCGGTGCCGCGCACCGTGAGCGTGGCATTGATCACGTCTTCGGTGTCCGAGGGCAATGCGCCCGTGGCGTCGAAATCCTCGAGCAGGCAAGCCGTGTGCACAAGCCGGCCGGCGAGCTCAGTCGTCGCGCGTTCGAGAATGCGGCCGCGCAGCCGCAATCGCGACAGCGTTTCCTGTTCGTAAAGCGCGTTATAGATCTCTGAGGGGACCGCGCCGGCGTCGACCAACTCGGCCGCGACCCGAAACGTTTCGGCGGTCGTCGAGCTGAACCGCATCCAGCCGGTGTCGGTCGTCAGGGCGGCAAACAGCGGTCGGGCGATCGCCGGCGTGAGCGACGCCCCCAGCGCGTGGGCTGCTTCGACCACCAGCCGCCCCGTGGCTTCGGCCTTGGTGTTCTTGAACTCTTCGGCCCCCAAGTCGTCGGCGCTCACGTGGTGATCGAGCACGATCTTCTTGAGCGATAGCTCGCGCATCACTTCGCCCATCCCCCCGAGCTGAGCCCAGGCACTGGTGTCGAGCACCATCAACAGGTCGAAGCCGGCCAGGTCGGCGGGCGTGATGCTCACGCCGATCGTGCGAATGCGGCGCTCGGGATCGATGAACGCCAGGTTGGGGGGCGTCTGGTGCGGATTCGAGATCACGACCTCCTTGCCGAGCGATTCGAGGATGCCGGCCATGCCCAACTCGCTCCCCAGCGCGTCGCAGTCGGGCCGGACGTGGCTCGTGAGCACCACCCGCCGGCTGGCACGAATGACGTCGACAAACCGCGGCCAATTGATCGTTGCTTCAGTCATGCGCTTCTGCTGGCCTGCTGGCGAGGAAGGGAACCGTTCAAGGTAATCGCCCAAGATGGGCCGTACGGCCGAGCGCGTCAACCGCTGGCGCGCAGCCAATCGCCGGCAATTCGCGCCGCGTTGGCGACGTCGTCGTGCAGTTGTTGTTTCAGCGCTTCGACCCCCGAAAACGTCCGCACTTCGCGAATTCTCGACAAGAAGTCGATCTCCAACGGCTGGCCGTAGAGCGGTTCGTGGCAGCCGATCAGATGCGCCTCGACTTTCAGTACGTGTTCGCCGAACGTTGGGTTGGGGCCGATATTGATCGCCGCTGGCCAGGTGCCGGCCGCCGCGAGCCCCACGCCGGCGTACACGCCCGCGGCTGGCAGCAGCGTATCGATCGCCTCGACGTTCGCGGTAGGAAAACCTAGCTTGCCGCCGCGGCCGGCGCCGTGCGCCACCATGCCGCGAATGCGATAGGGATGCGTGAGCATCGAGCGCGCACGATCGACGTCGCCGGCGGCAATGAGCGAACGCACGCGCGAGCTCGACACCAACTCCCCGTCGAGCACGTACGGTTCGACTACTTCGAGCTCGATGCCGGCCGCCGCGGTCATGGTGCGCAACACGTCGATCGTCCCTTGCCGGCCGCGACCGAAATAAAAATTCGGTCCCTCGACCAACGCCTTGGCATCGAGCCGGCCGCGGACAATCTGCGCGAAGAACTCGTCGGCCGTCAGATCGAGCAGCGCTTCGTCGGTCGCCAGCACCACCGTGCTATCGACCCCCAACTCGGACAGCAATTGCGCCTTGCGATCGGTCCAGGTGAGGGGAGGCGGCGCTTTGTCAGGACGCAGAATGCGCACCGGATGAGGATCGAAGGTCAGCACGATGGCCGGCCCGGTCACCGCCCGAGCGTGCGCCACGAGTCGCTCGACGATGCGCGCGTGACCGCGATGGACGCCGTCGAAATTGCCGATCGCCACCGCGCCCGAGCGCAGCTCGGCGGGCAGATCGGCCAGACCACGGATGAGCTTCACGAATCGTTCGCTCGGCTGGAGTCGGAAATACTCTCGCTGAATTCTACCCCATAGCGGCCGCGATGCCGGCCCCCAACGGCGCGTCGCTCAACAGCGCCTCGGGCAATTCGACCTCGCGCGAACGGAGAAATTCTCCCAGGCTCTTGGCCTGGGCGTCGAAGCGGACGCTCGAAGCGACTCCCTCGCCCAGCAATTCGTAGACGACGAAATTGAGCGCTCGCAAATTGGGGAACTCAAACCGCGCGACTCTTAGCGGGGCTGCCTCGGGGAACAACTCGACAAATCGCTCGACCGTCAGGTACGACGCCAACCACTGGTAGGAAGCGTCGCTGCGACCCCAAATGCCGACGTTGGCGTTCCCCCCTTTGTCGCCGGAGCGGGCGCCGAACAGCGTCCCCAGCGGCAACCGCATTTTCGGTCCTGGCTTGCCGGTCGTCTTGCCGCCGTTGCCGGCAGTCGCCGTAGCGGCAGCGGACCCAGCCTCGCTCGCGCCGCGCGCGGCAGCACTGCCTTCGGTAACGCTATGCGGCACCTCGATGCGGCGACCGTCGTCGAGCACCACGGTATGCGGCACCACCGCGGCGTCGATCAAGGCCGGCCAATAGACGCCAAACGGGGTCGCCTCTTGCGGCGGCGTCGTGCAGAAGAAGCCGGGAAAGCTCGACAGCGCCATTTCGATGATCACGTTGGAGAACTTGCGCCCCACCTTCTCGGGGTCGAGGCTCTTGGCCGTCACTCGCAACAGCGCGCTGGCTTCGGTGTTGGTCGACGCATCGGGCTTGTCGCTATGGATCAATTCCATGTGCAATTGATCGAGATCGCGGCCGCCCCCCAGCGCCTCGTGCAAGGTGCGCTGTGCCAACGCGGCTTTCTCGTCGATGTCCAGCCCCGTCAACACGAACGTCATCGTGTTGCGAAAACCGCCGAGATAATTGAGGCATACCTTCAGCGTCGGTGGGGCCGGCTCTCCCTTGACTCCCGAAATTTCCACGCGATCAGGGCCCGCCTGGCGGAGCTTGATGGTATCGAAGCGTGTGACGACGTCGGGATTGAAGTAGCGCGGCGCGTCGATCTCGTACAAGAGCTGGGCGGTGACGGTGCCGACCGAGACCAATCCGCCGGTCCCCGGATGCTTGGTGATGATCGCGCTGCCGTCGCGGTGCATTTCGGCCAGTGGAAAGCCGGGCTTCTCCAACCGCGGCACTTCTTGAAAAAATGCGTAGTTACCCCCCGTGCACTGGCAGCCGCACTCGAGCACGTGCCCAACCACGACCGCGCCGGCCAACTGGTCCCAATCGTCGCGCTGCCATTGGAAATGCCAGGCTGCCGGGCCGACAATAAGCGCGGCATCGGTCACGCGCGGGCAGACGACGATGTCGGCCCCCTGGCCGAGCGCCTCGGCGATTCCCCAACCGCCAAGATAAGCATTGGCCGTCAGCGGGGCCCGGCCCAGTGCGGCCAGTGGCTTGTCCGCATCGAGGTGTTTGAATTCGTGGCCGGCCGCCTGCAGTTCATCGAGGCGCGGGAGGAGGTCATCCCCTTCGAGATGCGCGATCCGCGCCTTCAATCCGAGCTTGTCGCACAGCTTGCGCAATTCGTCGGCGAGACCACTCGGATTCAGACCACCGGCGTTCGCAACGATGCGCACGCCGCGCTCCAGCGCCAAGCCGAGCGACTGTTCCATCTGCTTGAGAAACGTCGTGGCGTAGCCCTTGGCGGCATCCTTTTGACGACCTTTCCAAAGAATGAGCATGGTCAACTCGGCGAGGTAATCGCCGGTCAACACGTCGATGGGGCCCCCCTCGAGCATCTCGCGCGCCGCCGAGAGCCGATCTCCCCAAAAGCCCGAGCAATTGGCGATTCGCAAAACTTCGGAGTCGGCTGGCATGGCGGCTATCCTTGCATTCTTCAAGATTTGGTCGACGCGTCGGACTTGGCAACGGCGCTGGCCGAAGCACCCGGCGCGCCGTTGCCGGTGGCCGCGCTCTGGTCGCTGGCGTCGATCACGGCCAGCAATGCGTCGGTCTGCACGTGTGCTCCGGCGGCGACGCGCAACTCGGCCACCGTGCCGGCCACCGGCGCCAGGATCGAGTGAAACATCTTCATCGACTCGATCACCAGCAGCGGATCCCCGGCGGCGACTTCGGCCCCCACCGTTACTTTGACCTCCGCCACGACACCGGGGAAGGGGGCCACCAGCGATCCGCGATCCTGGGCCGCATCGGGGAGCGGGTAACGAGGCTGTTCGACCAAATGGCTCGCCCCGGCCGGGCTATCGACATACCACGACTCACCCACCTGGTGCACGCTGCACGTTTGGCGAATGCCACCAATCGACAGCTCGACCTGCTCGGTCGTACAGGCATCCACTTGCACGTCGTCGATTGCGGTACCGTCGAATTCAATTTGCCACCCAGAGCGAGATCGACCGTACCGCACTTCGTGCGACTCATCTCCCACGGCAAAGCGAACTGCCTGCAATTGCGAGGGGCTGTTGCGCCATCCGCTAGGGAGCGTGTCGAGCACGCTCGCCGTGCCACGCCGCTGGGCCTGGCCGGCCAGAGCCGCCGCCACCGCATGGCGTCGTAGCGCTGCCGCGTCGGCCAGCGGGTGCCCAAGCTCCGCCGGAGGATTCCGCTCCAAGAAGTGCGTGTCGGTTTGACCGCCGAGGAACTCGGGATGCCGCAAGATGCGCACCAGCAGATCGCGATTCGTCGTCAGGCCGTGCAACTGCGCGCCAGCCAGCACGCTCGCCAGCCGCCGCGCGGCATCGGAGCGCGTCGCGGCGTAGACGATCACCTTGGCCAGCATCGAATCGTAGTAGGGGCTAACCGTCGACCCGTCTGCGACCGCCGACTCGACGCGCAATCCTGCCGCTTCAGGCAGACGGAATCGGTGCATCGTGCCGGTCGCGGGGCGGTAATCGTTCAGCGGATCCTCGGCGTACAACCGCGCCTCGATGGCATGGCCTGCGAGCATGGCTTCGGTCGCTTCGGGGGGCAAATGCTCGCCGTCGGCGACCAGCAACTGCATCCGCACCAGATCGAGCCCCGTGACCATCTCAGTCACCGGGTGTTCGACCTGCAAGCGCGTGTTCATTTCCAGGAAATAGAATTTGCCGTCGGCGTCGAGCAAGAACTCGATCGTGCCGGCGCCAACGTAGTCGACCGCTTGCGCGGCGCGGACCGCCGCTTCGCCCATGCGGCCGCGCAGCTCGTCGTCGAGCGCCGGCGAGGGAGACTCTTCGATGATCTTCTGATGGCGGCGCTGGATCGAGCATTCGCGCTCAAACAAATGAACAATCCGCCCGTGCGTGTCGCCAAAGATTTGAAACTCGACGTGGCGCGGCGCTTCCAGATACGGTTCGAGAAAGACGCGCTCGTCGCCGAAGGCCGCCGCTGCTTCGCGACTGGCCAGGTCGACCGCCGCGGCCAACTCGGCCGCCGAACGCACGATTCGCATGCCGCGACCGCCACCCCCCCCCGAGGCCTTCACCAGCACGGGAAAGCTCAGCCCGGCCGCTTCGCGCGCCACTTCGTCGGGCTTGCGCCCCGCGGCGCTGATCGTCGACAGCACCGGCACGCCGGCGGCTTGCACGCGGGCTTTGGCTTCGATCTTCGAGCCCATGGCCGCGATTGCGTCGGGCGAAGGGCCGATGAACGTCACGCCAGCGTCGCGGCAGGCTTGGGCCAGCGTGGCATTCTCGGCCAGAAACCCGTAACCGGGGTGTAGCGCATCGGCACCCGTGCGCCGGGCTGCCTCGATAATGGCGTCGATCCGCAAATACGATTCGGCCGGCGTCGATCCGCCGAGCGCTACGGCCTCGTCGCAATCGGCGACAAACAGCGCATCGCGGTCCGGCTCGGAAAAGACTCCCACCGTGGCGATCCCCATGTCGCGGCACGTGCGCACGATGCGGCGGGCAATCTCTCCGCGGTTGGCGATCAGCACCTTTTGAATCACGCTGGCGGCTCCCCCCCGGCAATCACATGCGGAACACGCCGAAATTGCGCGTGCCGCGAACTTCACCCGTGTGCACGGCCGATAGCGCCATGCCCAGCACCGTGCGGCTGTCGCGCGGGTCGATGAGCCCGTCGTCGTAGAGCCGGGCACTGTTGAAGACGGCCAGCGATTCGAGCTCGATCTGATTCTCGACCATGGCGCGCTGGATCGCGTCGCGTTCTTCGTCGAACGGTTTGCCGGCCGCCGCGGCCGAGGCCCGCCCCACCAGCGACATCACGCCGGCCAACTGCTGCGGCCCCATCACCGCGGTCTTGGCATTGGGCCAGGCAAACAGGAACCGCGGGTTGTAAGCTCGCCCGCACATGCCGTAGTTGCCGGCGCCATACGACGCGCCGAACTGCAGCGTTAAATGCGGCACGGTGCTGTTCGATACGGCGTTGATCATCATCGCCCCGTGCTTGATGATCCCTCCTTGCTCGTACTGCCGGCCGACCATGTAGCCGGTCACGTTCTGCAAGAACACCAGCGGCACGTCGTGCTGGTTGGCCAGTTCGATGAACTGAGTCGCCTTTTGCGATTCCTCGGAAAAGAGCACCCCCTGGGCATTGGCGAGAATGCCGACCGGGTAACCATGCAGCGACGCCCAGCCGGTCACCAGGCTGGTGCCGTACGAGGGCTTGAACTCGTCGAACTCCGAGCCGTCGACAATCCGCGCGATCACTTCGCGGGCGTCAACCGGCACCTTGAGATCGGCCGGCGCCAGCCCCAACAGCTCGTCGGGGTCGTAGAGCGGCTCGGCAACCGGGCGACGCGGCGGCGGCCCTTGTTTGCGCCAGTTGAGATTCGCCACGATTTGTCGACCAAGCCGCAGCGCGTCGAGCTCGTCGACTGCCAGGTAGTCGGCCAGCCCCGACACGCGAGCGTGCATTTCGGCGCCGCCGAGCTCCTCGTCGGTCGACTCTTCGCCGGTGGCCATCTTGACCAGCGGCGGCCCCCCCAAGAACACCTTGGCGCGATTCTTGACGAACACCGAGTAATCGCACATCGCCGGGTTATAGGCCCCGCCGGCGGTCGAGTTGCCGAAGACCAAGGCGATCGTCGGAATGCGGGCAGCCGACAACTGCGTCATGTCGCGGAAACCAGCCCCGCCCGGCACGAAGATCTCGGCTTGTTTGGGCAGGTCGGCCCCTCCCGACTCGACCAGAAACATCAGCGGCAAGCGGTTCTCGCGACAGATATCCATCGCCCGCAGCGTCTTTTTAAGCGTGAACGGGTTGATCGAGCCGCCGCGGACCGTGGGCTCCGAGGCGATCACCACGCACTCGACGCTGGAGATTACGCCGATGCCGGTGACGACCGAGGCGCCGACTTCGTAGTTGGTGCCGGCGGCCGCGATCGGCGACAGCTCGAGAAAGGGCGAATCGCGATCGAGCAGCCCCTCGATGCGCTCGCGCGGCAGCAGCTTACCCCGTTGCCGATGTTTGGCGACGTACTTCTCTCCGCCGCCAGAGCGCGACTGGGCCAGCAGTTGGTCGAGCGCCGCCAGGTGGGCCAGCGACGACTTGCGATTGGCCGCGTAAACATCGCTGTGCGTATCGAGCCGAGAACGCAAGACCGTGCGAGTCAAGTCCGGGGCTCCCACCCAAGGATTGCGGCGGGGCGAAGAGCGGACGCCGCGAGAAGCCCTCGAAACTAACGGGGGCATCGCCGGGCGTCAACCGTGGCGCCCGACCTGCGGTGTTCCCGTTCAACGCCAATTTCGAAGCTTGCGGCCAACCATGGTCGCCAATTTGCAAGGCGAACAGCATGGACGAGGCCAGGGCACCCGAAAGTCGGCCAGCGGTACGACTACCGACTGGTGGGTGGTGTCCTATTCTGCGCATGGCTGCCGCGCGCCCTCGCGCTACGTCACGCTCGCGCGGCCGATCGAGTGATAGGCGAAACCCTCGGCGCGCATGTCGTCGGGCTCGTAAAGATTGCGGCCGTCGAAGATCGTGGGGGTTTTCATCCGCTCGCGCATCAGGGCGAAGTCGGGATTGCGGTACTCTTCCCACTCGGTGCAAATCGCCAAGGCGTCGGCCTCGTTCAGCGCGTCGTACGGTTGCTCGGCGTAGGCCAGGCGATCGCCATAAAGATGGTGAACGTTGGCCGTAGCCTCGGGGTCGTGCACCGTGATCTGGGCGCCGCGCTCCAGCAGGGCGTCGATCAACACCAAGGAGGGCGCCTCGCGGATGTCGTCGGTGCGGGGTTTGAACGCCAGCCCCCAGATGCCGATCCGTTTGCCGGTCAGTTTGTCTCCCATAGCGCGGACGATCTTCCCCAACAACACGTGCTTCTGCCGCTGATTGACGCCGTCGACCGCCTCCAACAAGGGCGTCTCGTATTCGACTTTGCGCGCCGTGGCGATCAGGGCTCGCACGTCCTTGGGAAAGCAACTGCCGCCGTAGCCAACCCCTGGGAACAAGAAGGCGAAGCCGATGCGCTGGTCGTGCCCGATGCCGCGCCGCACTTCGTTGATGTCGGCCTTGGTTCGTTCGCACAGATTGGCCACTTCGTTGATGAAGCTGATCTTGGTGGCCAGCAAGCAATTGGCGACGTACTTGGTCATCTCGGCACTTTCGGGCGACATGACCAGGAACGGCCGCTCGGTCCGCAAGAACGGCCGGTAAAGCTCGTGCAGCACTTCGGCCACTTCTTCGCAGCGAACCCCTACGACCACGCGATCGGGCTTCTTGAAATCCTCGATCGCCGCCCCCTCCTTGAGAAACTCAGGGTTGCTGGCCACGTGGCATTCGCGGCCGGTCTGTTCCTTGAGGCGCGCATAAACGGCCGCGTTCGTGCCGACCGGCACCGTGCTCTTGATCACCAGGATCGAATCGGCGCCTAGGTAAGCAGCGAGTCCGTCAACCACCGCCCATAAGCTCGACAGATCGGCCGCGCCGTTGTCCGACTGCGGTGTGCCGACCGCCAAGAACACCAGGCGTGCGTCGCGCACGCCGGCCGCCGTGTCGGTGGTGAATCGCAATCGGCCGCGCTCGGCGTTGCGACGCACCAGTTCGGCCAGGCCTGGTTCGTAGATCGGCACGCGACCGACCGCCAGGCTGTTGATTTTTTCTTCGTCGATGTCGATGCAGGTAACCGTGTTGCCGCTGTCGGCCAGGCAAGTGCCGGTGACGAGCCCCACGTAACCAGTGCCAATGACCGCAATCTTCACGCGATGTACCTTAGGTGTCGTACGAGGGAGTTAGTTGGGCCGACGCGCCGCCTCGCCGTGGGCGTACTTGTCGCGCCAATAGGCATAGGTGTCGGCGACCGTCTGCTGCCATGGAATCTGAGCGCGCCAACCGGTGGCGGCAGTCAGTTGTTCGATATTCGCGATCGGGTCCTGCTTCGGCGAAGGATCGATCTCGATGATGGTGCGGGCGGGATCGGCGATGCGGGCAAGCTCGGCCAGCACATCGCCTGAGCGAAGCTGCCGGCCGGAGCCCACATTATAGACACCGGCCGATCGACCGTGTGCAAGCAGCAAGCGATACGCCTGCACCACGTCGCGAACGTCGCTCAAATCGATGAAAGCGTTCAGCCGCAAGACCTTGACGGGGCGACGCTCGGGATCGGCAAACTGCTCGGACCACTCGGGAAGCATCATTCGCGCGGCCTGCCGCGGCCCCGTGTGTTGAAACGCCCGGGCGATGACAACGTCGACACCCGAGCGCGCGGCGGCGATGGCTTCCTGTTCGGCGGCCAGCTTCGTCATGCCGTATGCCCGCGTGGGGCCCAACGGCGAGTCCTCGGCCAGCGGACGATTGTCGGCCGCCGATGCATAGACGTGGCTCGTACTGACCACGAGCACGCGCGGCCGCGATGGCAATCGGCCCGCCAGCTCGAGCACATGCCGCGTTCCCGCAACATTGGCCTGCAGCGCGGCCTCGGTCGGTTGATCGCCGCCACAATCGGCCGGCACGCTAATGGCCGCCAGATGATAAATGGCATCGGGCGCGAAGTCGCTGATGCGCGCTGCCACGTCGGGTAGTGGTTCACACTGCGTGGCGGTGTCCCACGCGACGAGCTCAATATCACGTGTGGCCATCGGCGAGCTATCGGCAGTCCATTGCCCACTGCGCGAGATGCCCAGCACGCGATCGCCGACCGCCAACAAATGCTCGGCTAGAAATCCCCCGGCGAAGCCGGTGATGCCGGTGATGAGAGCGTTCACGTGATCTCGCGGTCTCAAAGAAACTCGACAGCGTTTCGCATGACCGGCGCCGTTGTCCGCCGCCCCAAGGCGATGAGCTTGCGTACCAAATCGCCGATCGAGCGTAGCTTCGGCGAACAAAACACGATGCCCGCGTGCGGCGCTCCCGACTGGGCTAGAACCAAGAAGTCTGCGTCACAGGTTACGAGAACCCAACCATTCTGCAGTGCGAAGGCAAGTTGTTCGATGTCGCTTGCCTGGAGTTGACTGACCTCACGAGCGGCCGTCGCATCGACACCTCGGCTTCGCAGCGCGACGGCGATTTGAGGCGGTAGACACTCATCGATGTAGAATCTGAGCTGATCTTCCATGCAGCGACGAACCCCAGTGCGATCGTTGCCTCAGACCGACGACGGGTTCGCGGAGCTTCGCCGCCGCTGCTCAAGGTGATTCCTCAGTCCGTCGCCTCATATCTTCCGCGACAACTTTATCCGCCTGAATCTCAGCATTGATCGCTTCAACGTGATCGAAATAGTAAGCGAGCGACGCGTGGATGTCTGCGAGCGACAAATGCGGATACGCGGCAACAATTTCGTCGGGCGACATGCCGTCGGCGGTAAGGACAGCGATCAAGCTGACCTTAATCCTCGTACCGGCAATGCGCGGCTTGCCGCCGCACACGCCGGGCGTGATTTCGATGTGAGTTCTTTCGACCTTCGATTGCATCGCTTTATGATACGCGCGCGAGGCTCGATCTGCCATTGCAACCGAGAATAGCGATCACCAAACCTGGAATACGAAGGCAATCGGACCTCGCCGCTCTCCTTTCAGGTCACTTTGAGATCGCGTCCGCCACGAGCCCGGCCAACTCCCGGGCGCCGCGCTCATTCAAATGGCAGTCGTCGTAGAACAATTCTGGCCGGCCGGCCAACGACGATGCCTCGACAAAGATCGCACCGGTCTGTAATGCGATCTCCCGCTGCGACGCATTGAATTCGTCCATTGCCTGGCGCAGCGCGTCGGTTGTCGCGTAGCGGCCGTCGGCGAGCCGGCCGAGCCACAGCAGCTTCATGCTCTCTGCGGGCAAATCGGACCGCCACAGGACCGGCTGCTCGACGAACACAAGCTGCACGTTGTGCTGGCGTGCGATCTGCGCGATTTGTGCCAACCGTTCGCGGTAGCCAGCCAAAGCTTGGTCCAAACTCGGCAAGGCGCCCGTTCGCTGCGCGGCGGCTCGTTCCGCCCGGCGCGCGATGTAATTGCGTCCCTGCGGGTCTTCGGTCGCCAGCCGCGACGCCGCCGTCCAGCGACTCCAACTGCGCACCACCAGTTTCGGCAACGCCAAGCGCGACCCGATATACGGCGCCCGCGGCAGCGGTTTGTCGTCGCCAGACAAGGCCAGCACCAGGTCGTTGATGCCACAGAGCACGACGAGCGTGTCGATGGCTGGCAAAAGTCGCGACGTTTCGGCGAACCGCAAATGCTCGCGACTGCTCGCGCCACTGACGGCGGCGGCGCCAACCCAGTGAGGCTGCGCGTCCGACGGCACGGCCGCATTCAGTTTCTCGGCCACGAGGGACGGCCAAGTCTCACCGTCGTCGAGATATGTGCACTCGGTCGTGCTTCCTCCCAGGCAGACGATTCGCCGGGCACGCTCAGGCGCCGGCATCGCGGGGCCGCGCAGACCATCGCCGTTGGTGCTGTAATGGGCGTCGCCTGACACCCCCGGCATGATCGCGCTGCTGGGATGAAACACGAGCCGCAGATTCGGCGGCCGCACGTTCGGCGGCTCGATCCAGAGCGAACGCCCGAACGCCTGCAGCGCGATCTCGGCGATCAAGAGCGTCCCCCACGTTGCGACCGCCAGCACGATCCAGCGCCCGACGTGCCGCGACCAGCGCGTGCGAAGCGCTCTGTTGAAGATCGTCGCGACGGTCAACAGAGCGATGACGACCAGCAGCCCCATCACGGCCACGATCATCGCCAGCTCGACCCGTCCGGCCGGGCGCCATCCGCGGGCGATCGCCGCGGCGACGTCGACTACCAGTGCCGCTGGGATGATTCCCCAGGCCGCGGCAACCAACAGCAGACTGCGTGGGCTAGGTTGTATTGCAGGCGTCTCCACAATCAACACTGTACGCAATCGGTCCGACCAGCGACCAGTCGACCGTTGGCCCGCGTGGCCCGTCTCGCTTATGTTGACGGCCAGCGCCGCGCGATCGTGGTCGTTGGCCCAAATCGTCTGCCGGTTTGAACCTCGTTGCAGGAGCAATCGATGCGCTTCTCGTCGTCCGTCGCCTGCCATCTGGCTTTGGCGATTCTCGTCAGCACGTGCTGGAAAACGAGCGCTTCGGCCGAGGAGTGGCCCGGCTGGCGTGGGCCGCGCGGCGATGGCACCAGTCTGGAAACGGGACTACCGACCGAGTGGGATGGCGGCACGGGCAACCAAGTCGCCTGGAAGGTTGAAGTCCCCGGACGCGGCCATTCCTCACCGATCGTCTGGGGCGACCGCATCTTTGTCGCCTCGGCGCTCGAAGATCGCCAGGAGCGCGTGCTGTGCGCGTTCGACCGCCGCAGCGGGCAGCTTCTCTGGCAGCAGACCGTGCTAAAAGCGCCGCTCGAAGGCAAGCACGTACTCAACAGTTACGCTTCGAGCACGCCCGCCACCGATGGCCAGCGGATCTACGTGGCGTTTCTCGATCGCGATCAAATGGCCGTGGCCGCCTACGACCTGGCCGGCCAACAGGCGTGGCTCGTCCGCCCTGGCGCCTTCTCGAGCAAGCATGGTTTCTGCAGTTGCCCGGTTGTGTTCGAGGAAACCGTGATCGTCAACGGCGATCACGACGGCGACTCGTATCTGGTGGCGCTCGACCGTCGCACCGGCGACACGATCTGGAAGGTCGCGCGCGCGAACCACACTCGCAGTTATTGCACGCCGATCATCCGCGAGATCGACGGTCGCACGCAGATGATTCTCTCCGGGGATCAATGCGTCGCCAGCTACGATCCGCGCACCGGCGCGCAGCACTGGATCATCGATGGCCCGACCGAGCAGTTCGTAGCGTCGATCGTCGATGGGCGCGGGCTGTTGTTCATGACCTGCGGTTTCCCGGAGCACCATATTCTGGCGATCCGGCCCGACGGTCGCGGCAACGTCACCGATACGCACATCGCCTGGCGCGAGACGAAAGGGGCCTCGTACGTTCCCTCGCCCATCGCCGTGGGGCCGTACTTCCTGGTCGTCTCCGACGGTGGGGTGGCGAGCTGCTTCGAGGCCGAGAGTGGCCACCGCGCGTGGATGCAGCGGCTCGGCACGCACTACAGCGCTAGCCCCGTGGCGGCCCAGGGGCTGGCCTACTTCACGTCCGACGGCGGCGTGACGCAGGTAATTCGGCCGGCCGACAAGTTCGAGCTCGTGGCCGAGAACCAGCTCGGCGAGTCGTGCTATGCCTCGCCGGCCGTGAGCCAAGGTCAGTTGATCTTCCGCGGCGAGAAACACCTGATCGCCATCGGGCGCTAGGCGACTCTTGCGACACGTCGCCAAGTGATCTTTCGAGCAAACAAACTTCCGAGTTCTAGAAAGCGGGCAGATAGATGAGTACCACACACAACCCGCAGCGCACGATCGACGAGCGCCCGGCCACCACTTTGCCAGGGCTGCCCGCGTTTCTCTTGATGATCGTCTGGCCGCTGCTGGCGGGCTGGCTCGTGATCACCACGGTGGTCGCCATGGATCGCCAAATCGACGTGACTGCAGGCCAAATCGTCACGCTTGTCGGCGTCGGGCTGGCGAGCGTCGTGTGGTTTATTTGCTGGAACGGCTTCTTCATCGTGCAGCCCAACCAGGCCGAAGTGCTGGTGCTCTTCGGCCGCTACGTCGGCAGCGTCAAACGCGACGGCTGGTACTTCACCAATCCGCTAGTGAGCAAGGCAAAGATCAGCCTCCGGGTGCGCAATTTCCAAAGCGAGCAGCTCAAGGTCAACGATCTCGATGGCAATCCGATCGAGATTGCCGCGGTCGTCGTCTGGAAAGTGGTCGACACCGCGCGGGCAAGCTTCGACGTCGAGAACTACGAGCAGTTCGTCGAAGTGCAGTCGGAAACGGCCATCCGCCGCCTGGCCAGCAAATACCCCTACGATCAAGGGGATCACCCCGGGGCCGAATCGCTGCGCGGCAGTGCCGACGAAGTCGGAAGCGATCTGTGCCTGGAGCTGCAGGCCCGGCTCGACGTGGCCGGTATCGAAGTGGTCGAGTCGCGGCTCTCGCACCTGGCCTACAGCCCGGAGATCGCCGGGGCGATGTTGCAGCGTCAGCAGGCCGCGGCCGTGATCGCGGCCCGGCAGCGGATCGTCGAAGGGGCCGTGAGCATGGTCGAAATGGCGCTGGCGATGCTCGAGGAGAAGAAGGTCATCGAGCTCAATGCCTCGCAAAAGGCCGAGATGGTGGCCAGCCTGTTGGTCGTGCTGACCAGCGACCGCGGTGCGCAGCCGGTGCTAGCGACGGGCGGGCACAAGTAGTGAAGACCGCTAGAGAAGTTCTCGAGCGCCGGCGTCCCGTCTGGGAGGTTCTCTCGTGGCTGTTCCTGGATACGGAACTGGACCACGGCCAATACGCACAAATCGCGAGTGTGTTGCATCGGTCGGGCTACTCGCTCGACGAGCTTCACGAGATTCTATTCCGCGAACTGCACCCGGCGTTGGTCTGGAACCTGGTGAAGCTTGCCTCTCAACTGTGGGTGAGTCGGAATCTCGACTAGCCGACCTGCTAAGCTTCGTCGATTGCTTTGAAGACGATCGCCTGCCCGTTCGAAAGAACCAGCGGGCACATCTGGCGAGCGCCAAAGAATTCGTCAACCGCCCGCCGCGCTCCCGGGCAGGTCGACCAGGCGTAGTCGTCGAACACCATTACGCCGCCAACCGCCAGTCGAGGATAGACGAAGGCCGTCGCATCGCGGATCGACTCGTAGACGTCCAGGTCGATGTGCGCGAATGCCAGCGAAAGCTGGCCGCAGTCGGCGAACGTCTCGGGGATGCGACCCGGGTGGAATCGCACGAAATCCGCGTTCACCTGCGCGCGCACGCTCTCCAGCGATGTGTCGGCGAACTCACCCCCTTTGTAGTACGTGTCGGCTTCGTGCGTCGGCGGCATGCCCGCGAACGTGTCGAACAGGTGGAGTTCTCGCGCGCTCTTCGACTGTTCGCCGATCAGCCTGGCGAGCATCGCGGCGGTTCCACCCTTCCATACGCCAGCTTCGAGGAAATCGCCGGTAAGGTTCAGGCACTGCCGAGCCAGAGTGAATAGCGTGTAGAGTCGCTCGGGGCCCACGGCGGTGCCGACCTCGCGCGCTAGCTGCAGATAGGCATCGAAGTCGCCGAAGCCGCGCTGGCTGCGGTGCGCCTCCCACGGCGAGAAGAGCCAGTCGCCGTGTTCGCTAGGGCGATAAAAGTCGCGGTCGGCGATGTCGTCCTGTCCCGGGTATCGTGGTGGCACCCGATAGGTAATCACCTCGCCGCGTGGCGCCTCGTCCTCCGCGCTTTGGGGCGCCGGTCGAGACCATACCCGCCGAACCAGCCGCTTGATTGGTGCTTCCATGCCAAGGCTCCTTGCGGAATCGGCTCCATCCGTGATCGTTTGGCCGCAAACCCGTCGGGGGTCCGAAGTCTAGACGCCCCTCAAATCCACTGTCAATCGAACTAGCGGGCCAGGCCAACTGCCAGCAGCCGGCTTTTGGATCGCGATTGGTCGCCGAGCTCGCCCTCCATATCTACGAGGGCCTTTGGGGCGAACGCACGCCAGTGGGCTATCGCCAAGTGCCGCGGCAACCGGCGTACGCCGTCGATCGAAGCCGTGGATTGTCGTCAGGCCGGCTTTGTTCCCTGACATTCTGCTGTCGCCGGCGGAAAGACTCTCACCTTGCGCCAGATTTTCGCCCGATGTCATGTCCCGGGGGCAGGGCGCGATTGCAGCGGTTGTAACGTCCGCTGGCGGCCATGGGCCGGCAGTTTTTACCGGATCGGGGCTTACGGCAGCCTCATTACACCGCTCGCGACCGTCGCCGGCCCTACGACTGTCGAAAGTTTCTAAAGTCCCGCCCCATGGGGGCTCGAAACTAACTTGCGGAGACTTGTCGTGCGGTCGCAGCGTGCTCCGGCACCAAGCGACCGACTGACTGGCCCCGGGGGGGGATACCAGCCAAACGGCCTGCCTTTAACCGTCCACGGGCGGAACACGCCTGCGGACCGGCCTTGAGTGGTCCCTCTCAGTCGATGAAGCGAGTCGCCGGCCTGCCCGGTTAGGACTCGGCGAAGACACCGTCCGACCAGGTGTTGGCGCTGCCAACCCCCTTCGGCCGTGCGTGTTCGCTGTGTCGCGTTGGGCAACCGGCGATGAGATTTCCCAGGAGGAGCGGCCAGAGGGAACTGAGCCACGAGGATCGACGAAGCACGTTAACCCACCAAAGCCCCGACCCAGAAGCTTGCCGACAGCCGACACCCGAGCCGGCGCGAGGGAGCGTAGCGCCGGCAGCAGCCGGCAAGCATGGGGCGGACGCCGTTGCCCGACGCAGGCAGCGCGTCGACAAAACCAAGCGAGCGCACTTTTGGAGTTCCTTACATGAAGGTGTTCACAACAGGCCAGGTCGCCAAGATCTGTAAGGTGGCCCCACGGACCGTCAGCAAATGGTTCGATTCGGGCCGCCTGAAGGGCTATCGCATCCCCGGTTCGCAAGACCGGCGGATTCCCCGCGAATACTTGATCCGCTTCCTCAAAGAGCACGGGATGCCGCTGGGCGACCTGGAGGACGAGGCCATGGCCAAAGTCCTGGTCGTCGCTCAGGACCAGATGCTCATCGAGAGCCTGAAGCGCGAACTGCCGCTCGAGCGGTCGTTCAAGGTCGGCAACGCCACGAGTGGCTTCGAAGCCGGCATCCAGGCCGAGAGCTTCCATCCCGACTGCATCATCGTCGACTTCTCGATCGGCCGCACCGAAGCGCTGCAGATCTGCCAGAATCTCCGCCGCAACCCCGAGTTCGGCGAAGTGATTCTGATCGCGCTGCTGCCCGACGACGGCGAAACCTACAGCTTCGATCGCTCGAGCATCAACGAGACGTTCAAGAAGCCGTTCGACACGGCCCTGTTGGCCGAGCGGCTCCGCACGTTGATCGGTGCTCGCAAAGAGCTCGTCTAACCAGCGCGGTGACGCTCGCGTCTGGTTAGCTGTCGATGTCGCGAAGACCAGCGCCTGGCCGCCCCGCCACCCGGGGCGGCCCACGGCCGCGACACGACGCCCACGTCAAAAGTGCTTCGCTCGCCGATCCTCGCCCAACCCGCCGCGGCCGACCCCCGCGGCGGTTATTTTTTGCGCTCGGCGTGGCCGGGCCGTGCTTGAGCCGTGAAGCGGAAAGCCCACTGCGGGCCGAGACGTGCGGGACCGCGAGGCTTGGGGTGAAGCTGGCGCAACCGCGATCGGCCTCTGCTGCCTTACTCGACGGCGGCCGAAGACCTGAGCGTGCCGGCTTCCGCGGGCACACTGCGCTGGCTCGGTCGGCCGCGCCACGGCGCGCTCCACGTCGCCACGCCGTAGAGCACCAGCAAATCGAGCCACCACAAGGCGACATTCGCCGGCAGGCCCCAACCGGTCGCCGTTAAAACTCCGCAGATCAGGTAGTCCAACCCGATCGAGACGACGAACACCCGCAGGCTTTGCCGGCCGAAGCGCACCAGCCAGCCTGTCACTCGCCGTGGTTCGATCCAGGGCCAGAACCGCGCCGTCAATAGCGCGACCAGGTGCATGTCGGCCAGCATCTCGACGGTGCGGGCCAGCGTGAGCGGATGTCGCTCGAAGCGCAGCATGCCTGGCACGCGTGCTTCCCACTCGGGATTCAGCTCGATCGCCAGGCGATACGCGGCGATCGCCACGCAAATCGCCACGTTCGCGGCCAGCCACACATTCGGGCGGCGCCGCCAGGCCGCCAGCACTTCGGCGTAGCGGCGGCCGAACAAGATGCCGAGCACGAAGTAGATCTGCCAACCGTTGACGACGAACGCCCCGTGCGCGTTGAGCGCCGCCAGCCGTGGCCAGGCAACCGCCACGGCGAACACCGCCACGCTTAGCGCAGCCAGCGCCCACGGCCCAGCCCGCCGCAACACCAACAACATCAACGGCGTGAGCGCGAATAGAAAAATGAACACGCTCAGCACGTCGCCAAGATAGGGCTGAAACTGCAACGTCACGATCTCGCTGGCCCACTGTCCCATGGACTGCGACGGCACCGGCTCGTAAAGACTCGTCGACGAAATCAGCACCACGAGCGCCGCCGCGACCAGCCAGTGCAAAATCAAGAACCGCCCGGCGCGGGCCAGGTGCGGGCCCGGTTGCGAGATCGTCTCGGGCCGCCGGCGAAACTGCAATCCGATCGACGCCCCGGCCAACAGCACGAAGCCTTCGGCCACGAAGTTGAACGACTGGATCACCGCGAAGGCCAGCGCCCGCGGATACGACGGATGGCTCATCAAGTGCCAAGAGACCATGCCGACGATGCACAGCCCGCGCCAGAAGTCGATCTTCTCGTCACGCGACAGGCCGGGCTCGCTCGAATGAACCTTGCTGATCTCTGCCGGGCGGGCGTGTGATGGCGACTGCTTCAATGAAGGCGATCTCTCGCAGAGTCGAACCGTGCTTGATTGTCGAGGCTTCGACGGTCATTGATCTGCACACCCTGGTGAGTCGCGACCGACGGGCATCGCGTGTTCACAGTGCTAGCGGATGTCGCGGTGCGTAACCAGCGGCTGGCCTGGGCGGCGAACAGCCAGCACCCGCACTTCGTCCCCCTGAACTACGAACAGCGCGCGATTGGCTTTTCGGCCTCTGCTTCGAATCATCATTTGTCGCAATTCGAAAGGAAACTGCGCCGATTCAGGGGCCAACGAACAGCGATGCGGATCAACTTCAAGGCTTCTGCTGGCCACGGTTCTCCTCAATGAGATCGCGCAATGGGCGCATCCGGCCTGCCTCCACATCGGCTAATCCCTCGCGTACGGCCGTCACCGTTTCGTCGTACTCTCGATCGCGATCCGACGCGTCATGGCCGAACTGGCTCAATGCTTCAAGGGCGTCGCGCAAGACCTCATCTGGCGACGAATATCCACCGAGCGCCATATGGTGCTCGATCAATTTCACGATGTCGGCCGGCACTTCAAACGACATGCTATCCTCCTCACAACCAGGGTAGCGAATGGGTGATCCCTTTACCACTTCAGGCCGGAGCACGCTTACCTCGCACCAACCACACCAGCGCCAGAAAGTCGTATGCCGCGTGCGCGGCGATCGGCACCAGCAAATTGCCGCTGGCCATCCACAGCCAGCCCAGGTACAGCCCCATCAACGTCGCGAACACGGCGTACGATGCGCTCAGGGCGTGCAGCACGCCGAAGCACAGCGACGCGGCGATCAAGGCCGACCACGGCCCCAGCGGGCTGATCAATGCCTGCTGCACGACACCGCGAAACAACAGTTCTTCGCCCACGCCCGCCAAGAACGACACCAACAGCAGTTCGCCGACCGTCCAATGCGCGAACGCCGGCACCAGCAAGTCGTCGATCAGCCGCAGCAGCGGTTGCACGCAGACGGGCCGCCAGCGGCGCATCGCCAACACCACCGCCAGCCCCGGCAGCGCCGCGGCCATGCCCATGGCGACGGCGCTGTACGACCAACGTAGCGTCGCGGCGGGTTCGACCCCCAGCAGCCAGCCCAACGCCCAGGCGGCCGGCAGGCAGGTTGCTTCGAGCAAGAGAAACACCCAGCGGCTGCGTCGCGACTCGAACATGCCGGCAGTTTACACATTGCGGTGGCCAGACGCCGCTTGGCGACGCCGACAGCGTCTTCTAGACTGAACCGAGCCACCAGCCATTCGCCGCGCCGCAGGTTTTTCTCCTCGTATGGCCCGCAAGCAACCCGCGAAAGCTCGCGCCGCAAAGGCTTCGCCTGGGCCAGATCAGCGGCCATGGCTGTGGCGCAGCGTGGGCATCGCCGCGGTCGTGCTCTGCGCCGTCGCGGCACATGCCCGCTCGCTCCCCGGCGCGTTCGTGTGGGACGACCAGCAGATGATCCCCGATCACAAGTGGATCGTTCCGTTGGTCGCCGCCGAAAAAGCCGCCGACACGCCAGCGCGGCAAATCGCCGCCAGGTGGAACTTGCCGGGGCTGGTCAACTTCTGGACGAGCGACGAACAGCCCGACTACTGGCCGGTCTCGTACACGACTCATTGGATCGAGTACCGCGTGTTCGGTCCCTGGGCGCCGGGCTATCGCCTCGTCAATCTCGCGCTGCACATCATCAATTCACTATTGGTCTGGCGGCTGACCAGCCGGTTGGTTCCTTCGCTGGCCGGCGTGCCGGCGTTCCTGACTGCGCTGCTGTTCGCCGTTCATCCGCTTTCCGTTGAAGCCGTGGCCTGGATTCTGCAGCGCAAGACGCTCCTCTCGACCGCCCTGGCTTTGGCGGCCGTCGATGGATACTTGAGCTATCTGGAGCGCGACAATGTCGCCTGGCTCGCTTTGTCGGTGCCGTTGTTCGCCCTGGGAATGCTGGCCAAGACGTCGATTGTCACGCTCCCTGCGATGCTGCTGGTGATTTCGATCTGGCGTCAAGGGGGGCTGCGACTTGACGCGTTGTTAATGACGCTGCCGTACTTTGGCGTGGCACTGGTGCTGGGGTGGCTTGCCTATCGCTATCAACAGGATCGCTCAATTGGCGAGGAAATCGTCCGCGACGACAGCGTGTGGTCGCGGTTCGCCATCGCCGGCTGGGCCATCTGGTTCTATCTTGGCAAGGCGCTCTGGCCGGTCGGTTTGTGCTTCAACTATCCGCGCTGGACGTGCGACACGGCGAATCCCCTCGTCTATCTGCCGAGCGCGGCCTGGTTGGCGATCGGTGGCGGACTGTTGGCCGCGCGGCGCTGGTTGACCGGCGGGCCGTTCGTGGCCTGGTCGTGGTATTCGCTGTTGCTCTTTCCCGCGCTGGGATTCATCAACATCTATTTCATGAAATACTCGCTGGTCGCCGACCATTGGCAATACACGGCGCTGCCGGCCATGATCGTGCTCGTCGTGGCAGTCGGCAAGTTCGCGGTCGACCGCATGGGAGTCACCGCCCGCGCGCCAGCGCTCGTCACCGCTGGCATAGTCGCGACGGTGCTGCTGGCGATGAGCGTGTACCATTCAGCTATCTTTTCCGGCCCCGACAACAAGACGCTTTGGAACGACACACTCGCCAAAAATCCGCAAGCCTGGTCGGCGCATAACAACCTGGCCACGTTGACCGGGATGGACGCGGTCGACCCCGATTATCGCGTTGGCGGCGCCGACGTGGCCGGCCGACCCGCCACACCCCAAGACCGCCAGCAACTTTGGGAAAAAGCGCGACATCATTATGCCCAGGCGGTGCGGCTGGCACCGCACGAAGTGTCGGTCCGCACCAACTACGGCACGGCGATGTTCGCGCTCGGCGATCGGGCGGCGGCCCGCGAACAGTTCGAGGCCGCCTTGAGACTTCGCGAGCAAGACGCACAACGCGCTCGCCAAAAGGGATTCGACAAACACGCTGAAACGATCACGCGCAATAATGCCGAGCTGGTTTGCAATCTGGGCCAACTCGCTGCCGCCGACGGAAAGGCCGACGAAGCCAAGAAATTCTACCTGCGGGCCCTGAAACTCGATCCCCGCCACCCCGAAGCCAACATCAACCTCGGTCAGCAGCAACTGGCCGCGGGAAAGCTGGACGACGCCGAGAAACACTTCCGCGTCGCGCTCGAGACCAAGCCTCACGCCGCGCTCGCGCACCATAATCTGGGGATCGTGCTGCTGCGCAAGAAACTCCCCGACGAAGCAGCCAAGCATCTGCGGCTGGCACTGCAACTCGACCCCGCGGATCGGGTCGCCGCGCAATTGCTGCAGCAGATCGCCGGGGGCCAACCGATTGGCTCGCCGTAGTTTCAGCGCCCCGTCTGGACGCCACGGCCGACTTGGCGGCGCTGAGAAGTGCTACAACCAGCGGTCGATCCACTCGAACGCTTCCCGCTGCATCGCCAGGTCGAAGCGATGCCCGCCGTCGTAGAACGTGCCGCGATACGCCTCGGCGGCGCCCGCCTTGCTGTAAACGGCCGAGAGCATTTCGTCGGCCCGCCGCATCTCGCCGAGCGAGAAGAGCGGATCTTGTTCGCAGTTTTGCACCAGCGCCGGGCGTGGCGCGCGCAGCCCGAGCACTTCGGGGTAGTCCAACTCGCGCGGCAACCCTGGCACGTAGATCATCCAGGTGTGCGTCCAGCATTTGTAAAGGAGGTAGTCGCGCCAGGTCGTCATCATGCCGGCGCAGCAGGCCGTTTTGATCCGCTCGTCGAGGCCGGCCAGATAGACGGTGCGCAGCCCGCCCCCCGATAATCCGGCGCACGCGAGCCGCGTGGCGTCGACGTCGTCGCGTGCTGCCAGGTAGCCGAGCGCCGCGCGGTCTTCGGCCAGGGTAACTCCCGGCCAGGTGAGCCCGGCACAAAACAGACTCTTGGCCATCAGATGTTCGTGATGGCCGGCGAAGCGATTGTAGGCGGCGATTTCCTCGGGCGATTCGGGGTTCTTCTCCGCAGGCGGAGCCGGTTCAACCGTCGCGGCGATATCGGCCGCCCGCACGCGCCGGCTGCCGAAGCTGAACACATCGTGCGCGAGCACGGCGTAGCCGCGTCGCGCCAGTTCGTTTGCCCAACCGACTCCGCCGTAGTGATCGTCCTGGTGCCGGCGAATCAACGGGTGCACGTCGCGGCTCACACGGACGATCTTCCGCCAACCAAAGTACTTGTTGCCCCCGTGATCGTGCAGCGCCAGCACGCCGGGGAGCTTGCCCCGCGTGCCAGCCGGTTTGAGCAGCACCGCTTCGGTCGGCGGGCCGTACGGCAATTGCCAGGTCAAGTGCTCGACGCTCAGCCCGTCGAACTCGAACTGATGCGCGACGCTGACTTCCGGCGTGCCGCCGACGTCGGGAGCCAGGAAGAGCGCTTCGGTTCGCTCGCGGGCCTTGGCGCGCCAGGCGTCGACATCGGCAAATTCAGCGCGGCGAAACGACAACCGTGCCGGCTCATTCCCCACCAGCGACGCGGCCCAAGGGCCGTAGGCGCCGATCATGTTGGGCTCGGGCTTGAGCATGGATTGGTTACCGCGGCTTGAATTCAGGGTTTGCCGTCCGAGATCCGCAGCA
The DNA here is from genome assembly GCA_050184475.1 of Pirellulales bacterium. GTDB lineage: Bacteria > Planctomycetota > Planctomycetia > Pirellulales > JAEUIK01 > JAIESQ01. The sequence goes on from JBFXAH010000004.1 coordinate 63,179, forward strand.
TGCTCTTTAGACGCTCAGGATCGGTTAACGGGCTCAACTGTTCGACATGTCCATCGGCAAAAAGTACAAAGGCGCCCTGCCGACCAGTGCGTAAGTTCCAATGTCTAGCGACGACGCTTCCCGGGTCACCAACCTGTAGGCTCATCTTGTCGAGTTCCAGGTCGTATGGCTCGGACCAGAACCGGCCAGGCGCGACCGACTCGATTAGCAGGATGGTCTTTGCAGGGTCGTCGCGAATATCGGATAGCGAGCGTGACTCCGCGCCAGGGAACGCCGTGCTGGAACCCGTAACAGCGAAGATACCAACGTCATATCGATCGCCCGAGGTTTGGAAGTCGCTGCACGGTGTCTTGCCGGGATTATGGCCCCAATTCCATGGCCGCGATGTATCAAAACCATAGTCGTAGCCATCGGTGTCGACATAGGGCTGCACGAGCACGCGCCAACTGCAAAGCGGCTGTCCTTGGGAGTCGGCGGTGTAGGCAGGTGGGAAACAACCAAACTTGTCGTGGTAAGTGCGCAGCGCAACACCAACCCGTTTTAGCTGTTCAGCCCGAAAGGTTCGGGCGTTGCGCTCCGTGGATAGCGACAGAAATAAGGGGCCACAAAAGCAGGGAAACGATAGGCCCAGGAACAGGGCCGCCAGCGATGTGATCATCACTGGTCGCTCGGCCGCCGGCATCAGTATCCACCACGTGAAGCCAACGACGTACAGCGCGGCAAGCGCGGCGAGCACGCCTTCCCAGGCATAGGCCCCAAACACGAGCGAAACCGAAAGCATCGCCCACAGCAATGTCCGCAGGCCGAAGCGAATGCCGCGGAGCTCAACTGGCACGACGGTGCGCATGGAGGCAGATTCAGCTAGAGCCAGGCATCATGACCGTGCGGCAGTTCACGTGGCTACCGCGTCGAACGCAGCAGCCGGCCGAAACGCTCGCGGCCGAATTCGGGCACGAACGCGCCATCTGCGAACGCTTGCCGGCCGCCGATGAAAACGTTGCGCACCACGCCGTCGGACCGCTTGACCATCCGCATGGCGCCGTGCAAACGTTCGTCGTAGCTCTCGATCGGCGGACCCAGCCCGGTGCGCAGCTTGGCGGGATCGACGACAATCACGTCGGCCCGCTTGCCGGCGGCCAGCACCCCCGTGTCGAGCCCCAGCCACTGGGCCGATAGCCCGGTCAACTTGCCGATCGCCAACTCCAGCGGCATCAGCTCGGGGTTGGTCTGCACCTGCTGCAGCATCTGCAGGCCGCCATCCTGGAAGGCCATGTTGCGAGCATGGGCTCCCGAATCGTTGAAGCCCGGCATCGTCGTCTTGTGAGCGAACAGGTATTGCCGCTGCTTGGGCCGATCGTTGGTGACGATCGTTTGCCAGCGCAGGGCACAATCGTGTTCGGCAAGTTGATCGAGGAGAAACTCGATCGGCTCGGCGCCCGCCTCGTCGGCCAATTGCTGAAACGATTTGCCGATTTGCGACTTGTCGGGAGACGAAACGACGAACATCTGCCCAAGGTCGCGATGAAACACGCGGGCGCCGGTTTCAGTCCAGTCTTTGCGAAACGCCGCGCGGTAAGCCGGATCGCGAAACATCTGGCGGCGCTCGGCGCACGTCGCGCTGATGGCGGCCACGCCCGTGGCGAACTCCTCGAAGAGCGGCGTGTTCACCCCATCGCAGTAGTTGAGGAACGGCTCGGCCAAAGCCTGCCAGCGAATGTCGGCGCGGAAGAAGTTGTTGAGCAGGCTGCCGCCGATCGTGGCCACGCGCCAGATCTTGCGGTCGGTGATCACATCCATCGCGGCGACAATCGTCGTCCGCAGCGGTTTGCGCCCCACGCCGGTGCTCAGCATCCCCAGGATCGCCACCGTGCTCTTGGTCAACGCGTTGGGCGTGGCTTGCAACACGCGATCGCGCTTGCGAACTACGTCGGCCAGCTGACCATATTCCTTGGCCGAGGCATGCTGCGACGGTACCGAGATGCCGCGGAACGGCTCGCCGTCCAAGCGATGCCAGGGGAGCATGTCAATCGACAAGCCGAGATAGCCTTCGTCGAGCGCGTCGGACAAGATCGACCGCATCTTTTCGACTTCGCCGGCTTGGGCATGCTTCTCTTTCAGGCTGCGCTCCATCCCCATCACGTAGGACCGCAGGCTCGAGTGCCCTAGGAACGTGGCGACGTTCGGCCCGACCGGCAGCGTTTCGAGATGCTGGTAATACTCGCGAACGTTCTTCCAGGGAATTTCGGGACCAATCCAGCGATCGAGCACGTCGCGCGGCAGGCTCTCGACGCGGCAGAACAGGTCGAGCACGTCTTTCTTGCTGCCAATCGCCGCCGAGAGCGAGCAGTTGCCCATCACGATCGTGGTCACGCCATGCCGGACCGATTCTTCCAGGCCGGGGAGCGCCTCGACTTCGGCGTCGTAGTGCGTGTGGACGTCGAGCATGCCGGGCATCACCCAGCAGCCCGCCGCGTCGACCTCCTGCCGGCCGGTCTGCGGCAACTTTGGGCCGATGGCCGTGACTTTGCCATCTGCAATCGCCACGTCGGCTGTGCTGGCAGGCGTACCGAGTCCATCAAAGAACTGGCCCCCGCGAATCATGACGTCGCAGGTGGGTTGGGATTCGGTCGTGGGTGGCATCGACAGAACTCTCCTTGTGCGTAGCGGTTAACGTCAAAACTACCCGCCCTGCCAGCACTTGGCAACGCCCACGCCGCCGTGCGAATCGTCGCACCACCGCGAATCTGCTGGCGCGTGTGGGCAACCATCGCGACCGCCAGCAGTTGCGAATGGCCGCACCGCGCCGCGAGGCAGCCGCCTGAAGGCAAAATCGATTTCCGCCTGCGGGGCATGAATCGTTCTGACCGATACCACAGAAAGAACCGGCAATGCCGCGCCGTCGGCCTGCGCCGAGTTCGACCTTGCCCGCCCACAGAACTGTGGCCGACCTCGACCGAGGCCGGATCGGACCCGGCCACGGTTCCGGCCACAGAACACCCTGCCCACCAGCCCACCCGATATCGCCATGAAGCTTTGTTCGCTCGCCTTTGTGCGTGGCACGGCCGCTGCGGCCGCCACGGTGGCCTTCGCGGTCCTGGCAACCGACGCCCACGCCGAACGGCACTTGCTCGAAATGTCGGCCTCGCGCGTCTTCACCACGCCGAGCCGCGGCTTGTACGACTACAAGTCGGTGGTCACCGCCGTGGCGATGAGTCCCGACGGCAACCTGCTGGCGTCGGCCGGCGACGATCACCTGATCGGCTTGTGGGATGTCGGCACCGGTCGCCTGGTGCGCAAGCTGCCGAGCCACGAAGGTTGGATCCGCGGCCTGAGCTTCCGCCCCGACGGCGAGCATCTGGCTTCGGCCGGCGACGACGGTCGCGTTGTCATCTGGAACGTGGCGACCGGCCAAATGGTGCGCACGATCGCCAACGCCGGCGAGGCGGCCTTCGACGTCGCTTACAGCCCCGATGGCTCGCAGTTGGCCGCGATCGGCTACAGCGAGCATCTGCGGATCTACGACACGACGAACTATCGATTGACGCAGACGCTAACCGCGCCGGCCCGCGACATGCGCGCCTTGGCCTTTTCGCCCGATGGCGCTTTTGTCGCGACCGCGGGTCGGCAAGGCAAGCTGCGCATCTGGACCGCCGCCGATGGACAGGTCGTCACCGACGTGAAGTTTGGCGCGGCGCATTTGCGAGCGATCGCCTTTTCGCCCGACGGAACCCAGGTGGCAGTCGCCGGCGATGGACCGCAACTGGGCATCTTCCGCGTCGCCGACGGGCACGAAGAACAATCCATCAACATCCGCCCGGGCAAAGTGCTGTCGCTGACCTACTGCGGACCGGGGCGACTGGCCACGGGGCAGAGCGACAACCTGGTGCGGGTTTGGGACCTGGCCACGGGGGACGAGTTGAGTCACCTGGTCGGGCATCGTGGCTCGGTCGCGGCGCTCGAGTTCCTGCCCGACACGCAGACGTTGATTTCCGGCAGCTTCGACACCACGGTCCGCTTCTGGAACGTGCCGAGCGAAGGGGCCCCCGTGACCGCGCGGCGCGGCGAGCCGACGCCGGCCAATTGACTTGATCCAAGACAGCAGGCGCGCCCAGCGCACTCGCGGATACCTGAATCCCAGACCAAATCACGGATGAATCACGACCGGGGGCAACCGGTTCGTTGGCGCACAGGAGGTGCAGCGTGAAGTTGCGGAGTATGCTTCCGGCCCGTTGGCGGCGTCAGCCCTCGTTGGCGGCCAGCACAAAAGCCAAACGCCGCGGCGCGCGGTCGTACCAGCTCGAGTCGCTCGAGCAGCGCAATCTGTTGACGGCCGACCCGATTCACTTGGGCATGACCTATCTCGAGCCCAACGACGGCGCCGACACCACCGGCAACACCTTTCAGCTCACCTGGAGCGGCGGCGCCGCCGGCACGCAGCTCACGCAGTTGGTGATCGACACCGACAAGGAAGGCAACGGCCTCGGCACGGGCGACACGTTCTTCCACGTCGCCAACGGTCAAGGGCCCGCGGGTAAGCCCGGCGTGTTTGGTTCCATGCCCTTCACGCTCGGCGATCACACCGGCATCGACAGCGTGCAGGCGACGGTTTCGGCCGATGGCTCGACGCTCACGCTGAGCTTCGTCGGCTTCGACCCGGGCGAGAAGCTGATCTTCAAGATCGACGTTGACGAGCTCGGTTTCCTGGGCGCCAACGCCGTGGCCGAAGGCAACGAGTTCGAAGGCTCGAAACTCGACGCCACGTTCGTCGCCCCGCACTACTACGACAAGGTCTCGGGCACGATTTTCTACGACGCCTACGACCAGTTGCTCACGGCCAGCGGGCTCAATCTGCCACCCGACAATTACGTGCCGCCCAGCACCGTGCCACAACCGGTTTTCACCGCGGGGGCGTTCCTGAACATCACCCAGTCGCCGCTGCCGATCACGATTTCGGGCACCGTCTACGACGACATCAACACCAACAACGTGCGCGAAGGGGGCGAGTCGGGCATCGCCAACGTGTCGCTCACGCTCGAGCGCTGGAATGGCGCCAGCTATGTCTCGACCGGCCTGACGACCACGACCGACGCGGGCGGCAACTACGCGTTTAGCGATCTATCGATCACGCCCGGCCAGTACCGCGTCGTCGAAACGCAGCCCAGCGGCTATTTGAGCGTCGGCGCGACGGCCGGCACCGTTAACGGCGCCACGCGCGGCACGGTCGAATCGCCGAACGTCATTACCACGATTGCGCTCAACGGCGGCGAAGACAGCATTCACAACGACTTCGCCGAGGCCCTTCCCGTTACGCTCAGTGGTCACGTCTTCCACGATCGCGACAACGACGGCATCCGCGACGCCGGCGAAGAAGGGATCGGCGGCGTCACCATCCAGTTGCAGTACCATCCCCTCAGCGGCCCCACGCCCGGCGTGATGTCGATCGTCACCGCGGCCGATGGCTCGTGGTCGGCGTCGGGCTTGCAACCGGGTACCTGGGACGTCGTCGAACTGCACCCGAGCGGCTGGATCGACGGCCTCGATCGCGCCGGCACCGTCAACGGAGTCACGCGCGGCACGGTTCACAATCCTGGCGACAGCATCACCTCGATTCTGCTGACCAGTGGCATGGCCGGCATCAACTACGATTTCGGCGAGCTGGCCCCCAGCCTTATCTCGGGGCAGGTCCACGCCGATCGCGACGGCGATTGCGAAGTCGATCCTGGCGAACCGCTCGTGGCCGGCGCCACCGTCGAGCTGTTGAACGCACAGGGCACGCCGATCGCCTCGACCACGACCGATGCCGATGGCCGCTACTCCTTCGCCAATCTCGTCCCGGGCACTTACCAGGTCCGCTTGACCACCCCCAACGGCTACTTCAACCAGGGCTCCGACGTCGGCACTGCCGGCGGCGACGAGCTCAGCTCGACGTTGATCGGCAGCATCGAGATCGCCTCGGGGACCGACGCCCTCAACTACGACTTCTGTTTGCAGGAGCCGGCGTCGCTGTCGGGCTACGTCTGGAGCGATCTGAACCAGAACTGCTTCCGCGACGTCAACGAGCAGGGAATCGCCGGCGTGACGATCCGGCTGCTCGACGCCAGCGGCAACTTCACCGGCATCACCACCACGACTGACGCCAACGGCTATTACCAATTCGTGGGCCTGAAATCGGGCACCTATGGCGTGCAGGAGCTGCAGCCCGACGGGTACTACCAGGGTTGCACCCACGCCGGCACTGCCAACGGCACGGTCAACGCCGACACGATCACCGGCGCCTTGTTGCTCCCCGCCATGACGGCCAGCGACTACAACTTCGGCGAGCTGTTGCCGGGAAGCATCAGCGGCTACGTGCTGGCCGATCGCGACGGCGACTGCGTCGTCGACCCCGGCGAGACCTTACTCTCGGGGGTCACCATCTGGCTGTTGGACTCCAACGGCGTGCGGCTGGCCAGCACGGTGACCGACGCCCAAGGTCAATACAAGTTCGACAATCTGGCCCCCGGCACTTACGGCATCGAAGAAGTCTTGCCCTCGCCCTACTTTGCCGTGGCCTCGCATCCCGGCAGCGTGGCGGGCACTTCGGCCAGCAAGACGCTGATCACGTCGATCGTCATCGCTCCGGATGTCGACGCCACGCAGTATTACTTCTGCGTCAACGAGCCGGTCGGCATTTCGGGCTACGTCTTCGCCGACGACAACATGAACTGCGACTTCGACGCGGGCGAGCTGCCGCTGGCGGGCGTCACCATCTGGCTGCTCGACTCCGATGGCGAGCAACTCATCTCGACCGTTACCGACGCCAACGGTTACTACGAATTCGTCAACCTGGCGCCGGGCACGTACAGCGTGCAGGAGATTCAACCGAACGGTTACTACGACGGCTGCGCCGAAGCGGGCGATCTGGGTGGCGACGAAGACAGCCAGCCCAATCACATCTTCGACATCACGCTCACGCCGAGCGAGTTCGGCCAGAACTACAACTTTGGCGAGTTGCGGCCCGCCTCGATTTCGGGCTACGTCTTCCAAGACGGCGAGGCGATCACGGCCTATCCCGGCACGGTGATCGACGTGGCCGCGCTCCGCGACGGATCGCGCACTGCCGACGACACGCCGCTGGCCGGCGTCATGCTGCGGCTGGCCGATCTGGCGGGCGAAGTGGTGCTCGACGACTTCGGCAACCCCGTCACGGCGGTGACCGACGCCAGCGGCTTCTACCGCTTCTCGAACCTCAAGCCGGGCGAATACTACACCGTCTACGAAGTGCAACCGAGCGGCTACATCAACGGCATCGACAGCCCGGGCACTGCTGGCGGTTTGCCGCTTAAGGCTGGCGATCCGCTGCGGCCGGCCATCCTGGGTACCAGCTCGACCGACGACGCCATCGCCCGCATCTTCGTAACGCCGGGGCTGGAGTCGACCGAGAACAACTTCAGCGAAGTCATCACGACTCCGCCGGTGATCACGCCGCCGCAAACGGTGCTCGGCGCGGTGACGATCGGCTTTCTGCCCTTGAACAATCTGGCGCCCGCTTTCAATCCGCCCCAGCAATTCGTGGGCGGGCCCGGCGCGCCGGGAGTGTTCTTCAATCCGCCGCCGAACATCCTGCAATTCCGCTACTTTGGCGGCGTGGGCGAACAGGAGAGCTACACCTGGCACTTGAGTGTCGTCAACGACGGCACGCCCCGCGGTGAGTCGGCCGAAGCGGCCGAGGGACTGGTTCGCAAGGTCAAGTTCAACGCCTCGAATTGGAGCGGCCAATCGCTCGACGGCGGGCAATGGACGATCCCCACCGGCAAGCCCGGGCAGACGCGCACGATCGTCTTCGGTTCGCTCAAGGGCAAGCCGTTCACCGGTGACTTCAACGGCGATGGGATCGACGACGTCGGCGTCTTCGTCGACGGCGACTGGTTCATCGACCTCAACGGCAACGGCGTCTGGGACGACGGCGACCTGTGGCTTAAGCTCGGCGCCAAGCACGACGAGCCGGTCGTCGGCGACTGGGATGGCGACGGCAAAACCGACGTCGGCATCTTTGGCCCCTCGTGGGACGGCGACCCGCGGGCGATCGCCGCCGAGCCGGGCCTGCCAGACCCCGAAAACACGCAGGCCAGCGCGCCCAAGAACGTACCGCCGCAACCACACCAGGCGACCGAGGGGAACCGCACCTTGAAGCGCACCCGCGACGGTCGCATGCGATCCGACCTGATCGATCACGTCTTCCGCTTCGGCGTGGCGGGCGACGTGCCGTTGGCCGGCGACTGGAACGGCGCGGGGATCCAGACGATCGGCCTGTTCAGCGGCGGCACCTGGTATCTCGACACCAACGGCGACGGCCGCTTCCTCGAAGGAGACACGGTCGTCGACTACGGGCTCAGTGACGATGTGCCGATCGTGGGCGACTTCGACGGCGACGGCGTCACCGAGATCGGCGTCTATCGCCGCGGCACCTGGTACATCGACCGCGATCACAGCGGCAAGCTCGAGCCGCACGATCGCGCCTACGACATGGGGGGCGTCGACGATCTGCCGGTCGTCGGCGACTGGGATGGCGACGGCCGCGATGGGCCGGGCTTGTATCGCGACCGGGGGGACGAACTGACGGCGCGACCGACCGACGGGCCCCACTAGGGGAGCTTGAGCGGTAGTTTGGAATCAAAGCCCAGGGAAGGTGGTCACGCGCGTCACGCCAACGCCGCGACCGCCTTTCCTGGGCTTGTTTGTTCGCGATGTCGCGATCGAGTTTACCCCTCGCGCAGCTTCGCCAGCTCACTCTCAGTTTCCGTGACGCTGCGCTCCAGCAGGGCGAGCTCGTCCGGATCGTCGTTCTGTTTTCGAGCGCCGGCCAACTGCTGTCGCAGCTTCTGCAGCTTCTGCTGCAAGACGTCGATCCGCTTCTTGGCTTTTTTATCCATGGTGCGCGCTCGTTGGAGAGTAGTCGATTGTCTTGCGCGTTATCGAGGTGACGGGGTGAAAGCCCAGGGAAGGCGGTCATGCGGGCAGTCATTTGGCCAAGGCGAGGGCCGCCTTCCCTGGGCTTGGCGCTGTGAAGTCCGCTAGGGACTCTCAACCTCGGCCGTGGTGGCCGGCGCCAACTCGGTCGGTGGCGGTTTGTGCGGCAGCGTTCGCATCACGCCCGAGATCATCACCACGGCGATCGCCAGCGCCATGTTGAGCGTGAGCCAGGCCTTGCGGCGTTGCCGAAAGCGATCGGCCGCGGCGCTGCGCCCCACGAGCATTTCGGCCACGAAGAAAATCACCAGCGCCAGCAAAAATTTGACGCCGAACAGCGCGTGGTACGGGGCGTCTCCTTCGTGCTGTAGTCGCGTATAGACGAGATAGTTGTAAAACCCGCTGATCAGCAAGAACCCGACCGACAGATGCACCGGCAACGCCCAGCGCCGCCGGATGCCGTCGTGCAGGGTTTTACGGTCGGCCTCGGGCAACTCGCTGACGACTGGCAACAGCGCCCAGCGCATGAAGATCGTGCCGCCGACGGCCGTGATCGCCGCCAGAATATGCGCCCAGCGCAATAACAGGTTGATGACAAACTGCGTGGTATCAAGCTCCAACTGCGTGCTCCCTACGAAAATGCCGCGCTTCGCTGCGCGGCTGCTAGAGTGTGCCCCTCGCCGCCGGGTGGTTCAACTGGTTTCGTTGTCCTGCAGCTCCTTGCGAAACAGCCGGTAGCGCTTGTGTTCGCGGCCGCCGACCTCTTTGTCGAAGCGGTTGATGTCGTCGTTGTCCTCGAGATTCCAGCCCAGTTCGAGGTAGTGGTATTGCTGCTTCTCACGAAGCACCTTGTTCAGGTGCGCGAACGCCACCAGCGGCAGCCCGAGTTTACGGTATTGCGGCTTGAAGCCAAACAGGATCGCGCGCACACCGCGCACCTCGTGGCGATAGTAGAGATACTTGAACACCCCCGTCAGCCCGATGTGGCCGTTGAGCCGCCGCAGCAACGGATTCATGTCGGGCAAAATCACGCAGATGCCGGCCGGCTCGTCGTGGTGGTACATGAACAGCACCAGGTCGGGGTCCATGATGCGGGCCATTTGCCGGGCCGACTCGTCGAATTCTTCGTCGCTCAGCGGCACGAAACCCCAATTTTTCGACCACGACTCGTAGTAGATCTCCTTGACCAGCGCCATGTCGCGATCGAGCGTGCGCCGCGTCGCCGTGCGGATCGACACGTTGTGATTGCGCTGGATGCGGTCGACCAGTTTGGCGACGCGCGGCGGCGTTTCGTGCTCGCGGTCGATCAACATGGCGATGAGATCCTTTTCCTTGGCCAGGCCGCAACTTTCCATCAGGTCGAGGTAATACGGCGGCTGCCAGGGCATCATGATCGTCGGCGCGTGCTCGTAGCCGCGAATCAACAGCCCGAGCTCGTAATTCGTGGAACCGTTCATCGGGCCGCGCAAAAAGGTCATTCCGCGGCGGTGCGTCCAGTCGCCGGCCGCCTCGAACAAGGCGTCGGCGGCCGCCTGGTCGGGCTCGCACTCGAAATAGCCGAAAATGCCCATCCGCTCGTCGTGGAAGCGGTTGTAACTGTGATCGACGATCGCCGCGACGCGACCCACAGTCCGACCTTGTCGCCGGGCCAGGAACAGCTCGCGCTCGGCATGTTGCCAAAAGGGGTGCCGCGCCGCATCGAGCAGGTGCCGGACCTGCGATTTCAACGGCGGCACCCAAAGCGGTTCATCTCGGTAGATCCGCCACGGCAGATCAATAAACTCGCGGAGCTGCTGCCGCGATTCGACGCGCACGATCTCGACCGCGCCCCCCCGCGAAGCTGCCAGGCGCTCGTCGTGTCGCGGTGCGCTGCTGACGGCAGCGTCGCTGTTCGAAAGCGACATGACGGGCCTCTTACACCTGGGTGGGATTGCGTAGTTTCATGTAGTAACGCTGTACGTCGGCGACGCAGCTTCGGCCACTGGCCGACGCTGTCGCGCAGTGGGCCGCCGGGGAGTTGGCCTTTTCGACCACCGCCCGGGTGCGCTCGACCGACCCGTCGCGAATGTCCGCCTCGATCTCGTCGACCCCCACGCCAAAGCAGGCGCAAATCGGCGCCGCCGGATCCTTGGGCCAGACGGCGTGCGCCAACCGGTCGACCGGAAGAATCCGTTCAAAGATGTCGAAGTAGGCCACGTCGCAGGTGCCAAAAGGGCAAAAGAACGCGGCTTCCGCCAGGCCGCTCGCTTCGTCGGGCGGCAAATGGGCCGCGATCGTCCCCGGCGCCACCGGCACCCCCAGCGACCCGCAGCGCGGGCAGAGCCGCTGGCCGTTGTCGTCGGGTTCGCGAACGAAAGCCTTGTTCATGCTGGTAATAATAGCGGAGAATTGGGGCCAGTCGCGAGGTTTTCGCCCGGCGATCGAGCAACTTTACCGCCGGTCAGGCTGGTCCGAATTGTGGGTCAAATCTGGCTCCCCCCGTTCGAGTTGAAGCGTTGAGCGACGACGAATCGTTACCGCCGTATTCTTACGTGCCGGGGCGATTTCCACATCCCCTCAGCGATCCGGCCGGACATTCGTTTGCCGAGCGGTCCGAATCGGTCGCCCCCTTGGATCCAAATCGCTGGCGAGAGAGCCGCCATTTCTGCCGTGCGCTGCGGCTCTTCGACGCTGGCTACTATTGGGAAGCCCACGAAGCCTGGGAAGCGCTCTGGCTGGCCGCCGGGCGGACGGGCCCCGATGCCACGGCTCTCAAGGCGCTGATCAAACTGGCGGCCGCCGGCGTCAAAGCCCGCGCCGGCAATGCCGACGGCGTGCGGCGCCACGCCCGCCGCGCCGCCGAACTGTTCCATACTGCCAGGAACGAACTGGGCCAGCACGAAGGGCCAGCGTACTGGGCGGGCATCGATCTGGCTGGCCTGGCCGCGGCTTGTACCGAAATCGCATCGCGTCCCGAGGACTATTGCGATGCCGATCCGGCCGCTGTCAAAGTCGTCTTGCCGGCGCGGTTGAGCGATATGCGGCAGGCGCGCGACGCAGCGCCTTGAATCGCTCGCTTAAGGAGGTGCGCGCACGACGGCGGGCGCCAAGGGCGGTCGACGCGTCAGTTCATCGCTTTCGCAATGAATCGACGATTCGAGCCGCCGGTGACGCCCGCGCGCTCAAGGAGCCACGATCAAATCGAGGCGCCGTAACGAGCGACATTAGCGACCGAGCATTTTGGCGATGACGAAAATCACCACTGCGCCGAACACCCCGCCGCCGGCGAGCAGATAGACCAACGAGTAACCAGCCGCAGCGACGACAGGCGTAGCAACAAGTAGCGTTTCCATTTTTTGGATCTCCTTGAGGTCGAATCGCTGCTTGCGCTTGGCAGCCGCCGAACGTTCGCAGCGTGTGTGAACGAAAATGAGAGATCGCAAACGCCGCGCCGAGAATCTGGCAATCGCCTCAAGGACTACATCACATGTCCAACAATCCTGTCGCAACATCGTGACGCGCAAAGATTTGCTCGCTTGTGGCCGCGCCTAAGTGCGAGGCGCCAGGCGGCGGCAAAAGCCGCGGGCCGATACGCGGCTGATCGATTGGCGACCAGTCGCTTTCTTTTCGGCCAGTTTCGAGACGCCGCGCCGATAATGTCGCCGTCATCGATTGAGCGACCGTGCCCGGCGAAGCCGTTTAGACTTCGACTTCTTCACCCGAGCGGCATTCGCTGGCGGGCTCGGCCGTGGAGTCGCGGCGTCGCTGCCAGTGCTTATTGACGAGATCGAGCAATTCGCCCCGTTGAATCGGCTTCGACGCATAGGCGTTGCAGCCCGCCGCCAGGCACTTGTCGCTATCTCCCGGCATGGCGTGTGCCGTCAGCGCGATGATCGGCTCGGCGAAGCCCTGCTGACGCAACAGGCTCGCCGCCTGGTAGCCGTCGAGCTTCGGCATCTGCATGTCCATGACGACCACGTCGAAGGCCTCAGCTTGATCGACGCGATCGAGCGCCGCCAGGCAGGCATCTTGTCCGTTGTCGACGATCGATACCTTTGCGCCCGCGCGCTCGAGGTACCAGCGGATGAGCCGCTGATTGTCGAGTCCATCTTCGGCAACCAGGATGCGACAACCGGTCAGCGTCTCGGCCTGGACCTCACCGACTGTGGGGGGCGGCGGTTGTGGCACGTCCAGACAAGCTGGCCACGACGAAGCGCTGGCCTGTTTCGCGGGCGCGGCGCTAGTGGTCGAGCTGACAATCGTTGCCCGCACCGTTGTCCCTTCGCCCGGGGCGCTCTGTACGATCGTGACGTCGCCGTCGAGCAGCTTCGCCAGGCGGCGGGCGATCGACAGCCCCAATCCGGTGCCGCCGAAACGCCGCGACGTCGAGGGATCGGCCTGTGCGAACGGCTCAAACAAGCGCGAAGCCTCGGACTCGCTCATGCCGATGCCCGTGTCGACCACGTCAAATTCGATTCGCGACCGGGTGCTCCAGGCGACCACTCGCACCTCGACCGTCACGCTCCCCCGCTCGGTGAATTTCAGGGCGTTGCCAACAATGTTCACCAGAATCTGGCGGAGCCGGGTGGGGTCGGTCTCGACAACGTCGGGCACGGCCGGATCGAATTTGCCCACCAGCTTCAGTCCCTTGCATTCCGCTTGCGGCAACAACAACGTGATCACCTCGTCGACCAGGTCGCGTGGCGAGACCGATCGCAAATCGAGTTTCATCTTGCCGGCGTCGACGCGCGAAAAGTCGAGCACGTCGTTGATGATCTTCAGCAGGTGATGCCCGTTGCGGCGGATTGTCTCGATCGCCTGCAACTGCGCGGCCGTCAGGTTTCCCTGGGCCACGATGACTTCGGCAAAGCCGAGGATGGCGCTCATCGGCGTGCGAATTTCGTGGCTCATGTTGGCCAGGAAATCCCCTTTGACGCGGGTCGCTTCCTCGGCGCGGTCCTTGGCGTCCGAAGCTTCGGCCGAGTGCCGGCCCAGGACGCTGGTTAGCCGCAGCATCTGCAAGAAGTTGCGCCGCTGATCCCAATTCACATACAGACCCAACACCACGGCCGTCGCCAAGCCGCACAGGGCGGGAACCCACGAACCGGTTGTCGCCCGCTCGCCGGCGATCATCCACCAGCCGAGGAATGCCGCCACACTCAGTGCGCAGTACCAACTCGGCCGCGTGAGGAAGAAGCCGCCCCCCAGCACGATGAACAACAAGTGCAAGGTCTGCGAAGGGTCGGACCGCACGTAGAGCACAAACAGCGACTGCGCAAGCAACATCGTCGCCAGCGCCGTGCCATAGGCGTTCGCCCAACGCGCGGGCACCGGTCGCCAGATCAACACAAACCAGGCGGCCGTCAGCAGTGCGCCTTGCACGTAGGCCGCGGTCAGCTCCCTGCTTGCCGGCACCCGCGCCCCCATGCCAACCTGAACCAGCACGTCGGCGCCGGCATACAGCGCCATCATCATGGTCATCGTCGGCAGGCGACGCGCCAGCAGGCCGTCGAGCGCGGCCTGCGTCTCCGGCGCGGTGGGGCCGCGGCGCGCAGCGCAGAAATCGTCCGCCAGCGCCGGGGGCAACAGGCTGCGCAAGTACTTGTCCAACGTCTCGCCCCCGGGTGCGGCGACAATCCGATCGCGCGCGACCGTCGGTCACGGCCGCTACAAGTACTTAGCTCACCCGATCGGGGCGTCGGCTCAATCGCCACGCGGCGACGGCAACGTCGATACTTGAGCAGCCAACGATGGAGAGCGAACGACCGGCCGCGCGCCGCTGGTATCGATTGCGCCGGTCAAGACGCCCAGATAGCGTCGGCGAGCATCGACCGCTCACGGACGGCTACGGTCGCCGCTATGGCCCCGCGACATACCCCGCCTGCCGCCCCAACCAATAAGGGACCAACCAGAAAGTGGGGCTCGCCTCGGCATGCCCGCCAAAACCGTGCTCGTGGGCCTTGTAGGGATTGCCGTCCCAGCCAACGACCCCCCGCTCACCAGGCGGCAACAATCGATCGGTCTGGGCGTTATCGGCCACCGGCGATTGCACGATCCGCAAGTCACGGCGCGACGAATTGTCGACGCTCCACATCACCAGGTCCAACGGCATCTGCCGCAAGAACTCCACGCTCCCCTCCACGCCCGCGGGCGCCGGCCCTCCGCTGGCCAATTGATAAACGAACGTGTAGAGCGGACTGTTGACCTGCTCGATGCTGCCGAACCATTGATCGAGCCCCGCCCGGCAGCCGGCCAGGCAATCGAACTGCTCGCCGTAGCCAAACAGCCCGCGGTAAGCAAAAGACAATAGCTCATCGTCGATGAACGTGAACTGCCCGGGGCTGGCCAGCTTGGGATGCCGCGCGTTGCGATCGTAGCCATGCTTGCCGCACAACTCGGCGGCCTGCTCCAGGTATTTCTTGTCTCCCGTGATGTGCGCCGTGGTGACCAGGTACGACAAGATCTCAACCGAGTTGACGCCGCGTTCCGGCTGCCAGTTCGGATCGCCGTTGAGTTTCTCCGGCGACCAGACTCCCCACAGCGTCGGCTGGCCATCGATGTCGCGCAGCACGTACCCACCCTCGACGATGTAATCCATCACCCGCCGCACCAGCGCGCGCACGCGCTTGCGATGCGGTTCGTCGGCCGCCAGGTCGTAATAGAGCGCGTAGCCGAAGAAGTGGGCGGTCACTTCGTCGCTGCTGGTGTCTCCCTTCCAGCGCCACTTGCCGTCGCGGCTCAGTCGCCAGCGATTCTCCACGCGGCGGAAGCGCGGATCGCGCACCCGTTCGTCGGCGATTTCGACCTCGGTATAGGTACGATTGGCGTCGGCCATCCGCGTCCAATCGGCGGGGATCACCGTCCGCGCGATAAAGCCTGGCGTCTCGGTCACCGTCTGCAGAAACTCGAGCCCGTCGAACAGGCGATCGGCCATCACCTTGGCCTCGGGGTCGCGCGTGGCCGCGTAACGATAACTCTGCGAGCCGAGATAAGCGGCCGTGAACCCGCCGTCGTTGTCGGTGTCCATCTCCGCCCAGCTCGACAAGTCGCCAGGCGTGCGCAAGTAGCACTTCTCCATCAACCCGGGAGCGCGAAAGTGCCGCGCCCGCACCATCGCCTCGTAGTGCGCCGCCTTCTCGGCTAGTGTCATCGTCTTGGAGCGCAGCACCGCCAACCCCGCCGCCGTCGCGATATAGGTCGCGTCGTCGCCGACGTGCAGATCGCGCACGTCGTTCGACGGGAGCCAGCGCAAGCTGTGCCGCAGCGACCAGTGTTCGCTCTCGGGCGCATCGAGCGCGATCCGCGCCGCGCCTAGCGCCGTGCCGGCCCAGACGCGCCCCTGGCCGTCGAGCGCCAGCGCTCGGATGTCGTTGTTCGGAATCGACTCGCCCGACGCGAACGACTGGCTGGCGCGCTCGCCCCCCTCGTAGATCTCCAACCCGCGATTCGTGCCGACCCAAATGCGCCCCTGCGGATCGCGCATTAGCGCTTGGGCGTTGGCGCTGCTGATCACGTCGCTTTCGCCGTAGCGGCGCGTCCCCGCGGGCGTGACGCAAAACAGCCCCGTCTGCGTGGCGATCCAGGTGTCGTCGCCATCGATCAACATCCGCTGCACGTCGGTCGAACAGTCGGCGGCGAACTTCGACCAGCGGCCGCCGACGCGCTGCCAGTAGCCGTCAGGGCCCCCCGCCACGACGCGCTCGGCGCTGGCATCGACGGCGGCGATCGGTCCCGTGACTTCGTCGATCTGCCGCCACTGTCGGCCGTCGCCGACGAACAAGCCGCGCCAAGTTGCGGCCCAGATTTCCTCGGATTTATTGCCGTCGGCCGGGCCGCAGGCGACGTCGTAGGCCGGGCCGTCGAGAGCCCCGTCTGGCGCCCCGTCGATCGCGGTCAGCTTGCCGTCGTCGCCAACCGACCGCACCCCGGCACGCATCGCCAGCCAGATACGCCCGCTGCCCTCGACGGCGATCGCCCGCAAATCGCTTTCCTCGGGCGTGGCGCCGGCGATAAACGGATCGCGGTATTCCTGCTCAAAGGGCGTGTCGGCGATCGCGGTCGGCCGATCGGCATCGTCCGCGCCCCGGCCATTTCGCGCGGCCAACAGGCATGAAATCAGGCAAAGTGTAGATACCGCGAGCAAACGACGGGGCATTCGCTTAAACTCCCACAAGGCAGGACAAATGGCAGAGTCGACTGGCAGGCGTGCCATCATACGACCGCGCCAGCCGCTTAGCGAACTTGGCTTCACCGGCAGTCATTCTTGGTAGCGACAAGCGCTCCGCCCGAATCGATCACTATCCGCAAGCCCGAGGACTACACCATGTCGCGATACGTCAAAACGCAGCAACTCATCGGCACGGCCCTGGTGCTTTTCGTGGCGTCGAGCCTGGCGAGCGGTCAACAGACCGAACCTCCCAGGGGCCTGGTGCGGTTCGTGTCGGACGACGGCGGCTTCGAGATTCGCCTGCCAGGCAAGCCGACTTACGAGAAAACCGACGTGGGGGACCCCGATCATCCGCAACACCAATTCAAGGCTGCTGCCGGCGAGGAAGGGGGCTACCTGGTCTCGTACCAGGACAA
This sequence comes from Pirellulales bacterium, assembly GCA_050184475.1. GTDB lineage: Bacteria > Planctomycetota > Planctomycetia > Pirellulales > JAEUIK01 > JAIESQ01. The sequence goes on from JBFXAH010000004.1 coordinate 80,690, forward strand.
TCCCAAGCTCGAGGGGGCCAATGCCGAAACATTGCAATTAGCGCTGAAAGTCGGTCGCGACAGCGTGCTGAAGGTCTTCAAAGGGGAACTGGTCGACAGCAAAGAAGTGAAGCTCGACGAGAAGCACCCCGGGATCGACTTCCGCGTAACGATTCCCCAGCTAAAGGGAGAAGCGCACTGCCGTTTCTACCTGGTCGGCTCGCGGCTCTATCAGATCATGGTCATCGGCGTCCCCGACTTTGTCGGCTCTCGCCAGGCGACGCGGGTGATCGACTCGTTTCGGCTGTCGGCGGACGAAGCGCCGAGCGAGTGAGCGACGCCAGCGGCGTGAAGAGTGGATGAGTTTCCTGGAGTTCTATGACTTTTCGGTAGAATCGGGGCCAGCGGGCGACGCCAGCCGACCGGCGCTGAAACTGGATTGAGGGAGCAGCTAATGAACTGCGGACAAGCAGAATCAAGCAGTCAAGTTCGCCGATCTGGATTCTTCCGGCGGAGACTCGCTCGCTGTGCCGATGTTTGGGCCGCGCTGGCCGCTATGGGCATCTTTTTCTTGGCGACCGCAGCGCCGGCCCGGGCGGTGCCAGTTCCCATCTACTTCGGCAATAATTTCTCGACGGCGACCAACGAGCTGACCGGCACGCTGGCGCTCGACGGCAGCTTGACCGCCAGTGGAGGCATTGCAAGTATCCCGATCCCCCACCAAACCTGGCCTGTCAACATCGCGGGCGACCCCGCCGTCAGCACGCAGCCCCAGAGCAGCGACTCTTCGGGAACCGCGAGTCCGTTTGGCAATAATTTGATCAGCCTGAGCTCGATCAACCTCGACCTGCTCAACGGTCCGCCGCTCGACTTCGCGATGCAGACCGTCGAATTGCTCGGCCCATTCAGTCTTGGAGTCGATTTTTCCGGAACTCTGACCGCCCTGACGTTCGAACAGACTGGTGCGTACGTCGGCTTCGGCGGCCCCGGGAACGGGGTGTTTCAACTCCCCGGCACCATTACGGCAGCGATCTCCGACTTGACGGTGACCTCGCTAATCCAGGAGACCCTGCCCGATCAGACGTTTTCGCTCCCCGTCACGTTAGCGGGAACCTGGAAAGTCACACCGCAAAGCGGGTGGCGGCGAGTTGAGCTCATCGGCAATCCCGTCTCGTTGGAGCTGCCGCTGTCGTACCTGGCGGCGCTCACGAACACTGTGGGCATCTCGGCGACCTTCGATATGAGCTTGCTGTCGACGCTTAGTCTGGACTTCGATTATCACCTGAGCGCGCTTGTACTCATTGCGGAACCGAGCAGCGTCGTGCTGCTGGCCGTCGGCCTGCTCGCAACCGTGCCATTTGCACTCCGTCGTCGCCGGAAACCGTAACCGCTCGCGCGCAGCACTCGTAGGTCAGGCACCTCGCGTGCCTAACCTATGCCAACTGTCTGTGAGTTGACCGCTCTCCCAAGCTGCGTCGCGGCGAAAACTGCGAACAACAAGCCGCATTTCTTTGGCCTTCGCGGCTTTGCGCGAGATCCCGGCTCTCGGCTCGGGACGCAAAATGCTGTCCGGGACGCAAGCGGGACGCAGGCTGCGCGAATTTGCGTCCCGGCGCAAGCGGTTGCCGTACATACTGTTAACTGGCTGTAACACGCCTTCGGGACGGTCGGGACGCAAAATTACGCCACACTGTAATAACGTGGGGGGTATCCCCCCTGATCCCTGATCCCTGATCCCTCATCCCTAGCCCCTGCTATTCTCATGCTCCGCACCGCCTTTCAAACCACCACCGCCGGCCGCTTGAACCGCGAGCACCCCGCTCTGCGGCTTTGGCAGAAGTCGAAGCAGCTTGGCATCTGGGACCCGCGAGACATTGACCTTTCGCGCGATCGCGCCGACTGGCTCGCCCTGACCGATCCCGAGCGCGACATCCTGCTGCGGCTCATCACGCTCTTTCAGGCGGGCGAGGAAGCGGTCACGCTCGACCTGCTGCCGCTGATTGCGGTGATTGCCGCCGAAGGGCGGCTCGAAGAGGAGCTCTACCTGACGAGCTTCTTGTGGGAAGAGGCCAAGCACGTCGAGGCTTTCGACCGCTTCTTGAGCGAGGTGGCCGCAGCGCCGGCCGACCTGTCGCACTACCACACCCCCGCGTATCGGGCGATCTTCTACGAGATGCTGCCCGCGGCGCTGGGGCGGTTGCGGCACGATACGTCGCCCGAGGCCCAGGTCGAGGCCTCGGTCACCTACAACCTGATCGTCGAAGGGGTGCTGGCCGAGACCGGCTATCACGCGGCGTATACGGTGATGAGCCGTCGCGGAATTCTGCCCGGCATGCGGCAGGTGGTCGACAATCTCAAGCGCGACGAGTCACGGCACCTGGCCTACGGCGTGTTTCTGCTCTCGCGACTGGTGGCCGAACATGGCGAGGTGGCTTGGCAGGCCATCCACCGTCGCATGAACGAGCTGATCGTGCCGGCGACCGGCATGATCGAGGAGATGTTCGTGCCGTACGAGACGGCGGCGCCGTTCGACTTGGACGTCAACGAATTCGTCGGCTATGCGATGGCGCAGTTCCAGCGGCGGCTCGACCGTATCGACAAAGCCCGCTCGCAATCGCTTGAAGAGCTGCTCGCGGACGGCGATCTTGAGGAGCTAACCGTCGGCTGACGAGCGCCACATTCAATGCCGATTGCGCTGCGCGCAACAAGCGCTGGCCGGCGTCACGCGGGCCGCGGCATCGCCAGGCTGTGCAGCACAAGCACGGCGCCGGTCGACAGCAACGCCCAGCCGAGCCAATCGGGGGGGCGCACCACTTTGCGCACCTGCGGCCCCGCCGAGGGAAGAATGCCGCGAAAGCCGACGGCCGCCTGTTCGTGCGGTTTGCCGATCTTCTCGGCCAGAAACTGCGTGGTGCGCTGATTGAGGGTGTACGAATCGACGAGCCGGAACTGTAAGCCCAGGGCCAGCACGATGATGCCGACCATGAACCACTGATTGCGGTTGATTTCCACTGCGCAAGTCCTCATCCGGCGGACAACGCGCGGCCATCCTGGCGAGGTGGGCGCGAACCGGGAAGAGCGGTAGGGCGGGGATTGGCGTCCAAGCTGCCCGACAAACTCGTCGGCGCCGAGTCTGCTAGCACATTCAGTATCGAAGTGCCGGCGGCCGTGACTGCACTTTCTCGGCAACATGGGCCAGCGGGAATAGCTAAAGCGGTCGCGCGACGTGTGCCGCGCAGTCCGCGGCGAGCAGTTGTACGGCCTCTTGGCCGGGCCGATCGCTTCGGTTCCGGCCCGCGTCACCCCAATTGTGGCGGTGAAAAAATCATCATGAGCGGCGATTTATTGTCCAGGCGAGCCGGCGGTCATTTGCGTCGTCAGGCGTAAAAGCCCCTCAGTTCCTCGTATTCGATGCAAATCGCACTGCCGGCACGGCGCTTGCGATGCCGGGCCGTCGACCAGGCTCCGCACGGACAGACCGGCGGAGCCAGCCGCAGTCGAAGGTAATTGCGGCGCTTGGCGAACGAGCGCCGCACGCGATGACTGCGCGCGGGGACGGCATTTCGCCCCCCGCACTTGGGCCAAGCAATCTGGAGTTCCTGTCGATGCCACGCTCGCCGAGATGCCACCAACCGACGTCGGTCAACCGCCGCTCGGGCTTTACGCTCATCGAACTGCTCGTGGTGATGCTGATCATCGGCCTGTTGATGGGGCTGTTGATTCCGGCCGTCAACGCCGCCCGCGAGAGTGCCCGCGCCACGCAATCGAAAAACAACCTCAAGCAAATCAGTGGTGCGTTCAACGGGTTCAACTCGGCCAAGGGGTATTACCCGCCGAGCTGGCAGGCCGCCGAGCCGCCGCTGCTGGGGACCGGCTACGCGAATTACGACGGCTGGTCGGTGCACATCCTGCTATTGCCCTATCTCGAACAGAAGTTGATCTTCGACGAGATCGATTTCTCGAAGAACTACAACTACTACGTGCAGCCCAATGCCACCGCCGGCACCACGCCTCCGCTGTTTACCTTGGCCGACGGCACGACGACCGTGCTCAGCACGTTGCGGGTGCCGGTATACGTCTCGCCGGCCGAGCCGCGCGACGAAATCCGCGAGAACAAGCATTACCCGGTCAACTACGCAATCAACATGGGGGAGTGGTTCATCTACGATCCGGTGACCGGTCGTGGCGGTAACGGCGCGGCGTACCCCAATAGCAAGCTGCGCGACGGCGCGTTCTCCGACGGCCTGAGTCATACCTTGAGCTTCGCCGAGGTGAAGGCCTGGCATCCCTACTTCCGCGACTCGAACCGCACGGCGGTTGAACTGGGGGCCACGTCGGCGGCTGAGCCAGAGACGTCGCCCATCCCGCTGACGCCGCTCGACCTGGTGGGCCTGATCGGCACGCCGGGCGAATACAAGGAAACCGCCCACACCGAATGGTTCAACGGCCACGTGCATCACGCCGGCTTCACGACGGTGTTTCGCCCCAACACCCAGGTGCTGGGGGCCAACCGCGTCAGCGCTAGCTCGGCGACCGTCAACACGACTGCCACGGGCGACACCGAAATCGACTGGACCAACTGGCAGGAAGGCAAGAACCGCAACATCGCCACCCCGTCGACCACGCCGACGTACGCCGCCATCACGGCGCGCAGCTATTTCTCCAATGCCATCCACGTGGCGATGATGGACGGTTCGGTCCGCGCGATCGGCGACCGCATCAGCATCGGCGTCTGGCGAGCGATTTCGACCCGGGCCGGCAGGGAGAAGTTGCCCAACAGCTTCGATCAATAGGCTCGGCTGGCTGCGACCCATCGCGTTGACGAGGAGTTCAAACCGATGTCGAGCACCCCTCGCCGGTCGCTCTCGGTGGTCGAAGCGGCCCGGCTGTTGTTCCGCACGCCGACCCCCGACGATCAGCAGATCGGCCGGGTCTTCGAGCGGATGAAGTCGGGCGCGCTGCGCGTCCATCAGCGGGGTCGCAATCCCCGCGAATGGACGACCACCGAGGAATCACTGGCCGAGTTCATGGCTAACGAAATGCTCAAGCGGCAGCGTGCCGCGGGCTCGACGGCACGTGCGCCGCGACGTGTCGAGGCGCGATCGGTCGGTACGGCTCCCGTGCGGCCGAGCACCAACGCGCGGGCACCGGCGCGCAGGCCTTCGTTGAACCCGCGCAAGCCCAACGCGGCGGCCGATGACATGCGCGGAGTCTACCGCGGCATCTGGCGCGACTACTTCATGGCGGTCATGCTGCGGAAGCGCATGGCGCATCGCTCGGTGGCCTTCCATCGCGCCGTGCTGGCCGGTCAGGTCGCGATGCTACTGGCGATCGTTGGCCTGGCGGTCGGCACCTGGCAGTCGCTCGCGCCGACGCCCGCCGAGCATCAGTCGATCAAACGCCACCTGGCCGAGGCGACCGACACGTTTCGCGTCGAGCGCTGGCATCCCGGCCGCGTCACCGACGACGGCAGCGCGCTACTGGTCGAAGTCGAGTACCGCTATACAAAAGAGAGCCCGCGCGTCATTCACACCCGGCGCACGTTCCGCGTCTCGGGGGAAGAAGTGAGCGAAGTTACCGAGGATTGAGTAGAACTAGATCGACCGCGCCGACTAGTGCCCTTGCAGCATGCGGGCTCGGGCCATGGCGTCTTCGGCCTCGGGGATCTTCCCCGCCCGCTGGTACGTGACGCTCATTGCCGTGAAGCTGAAGGGTTCGTTCGGCTCCAGTTCGCAGACGCGCTGGGCGTGTTTGATCGCCTCGTCGTGCTGCTTGACGCGCGTGTAAAGCACGGCCAAAGCCGAATGGGCCAAAGCGTACGAGGCATCCTGCTCCAGTAGCTCGTGGAGCTTGGCGATCGCGGCCTCGTTTTCGCCTGCGTCCTTGAGACGGCTGGCCTCGTCGTAGAGCTCTTCGTTGGTGGGCATCAGTCACTCGGGTATGGCACGAGGAAGCAGGCAACTTGTTTTAGCGTCGCGCGTATTGTCTCCCTTGGGGCGACGAACCGTCAAGCGGCCGCGCGGCCCTGTTCTGTGCGTCGATCGCGCGTTCTAATGGCGCACCGATCGATGAGCCCCAGCGCCCCCTCGAGAATCGTCCTGGATTATGCCCTCGCCTCGCATACAACGTGCCCTGATCAGCGTCAGCGATAAGACGGGCCTGGTCCCGTTGGCCCATCAGCTCGTCGCCGCGGGCGTCGAGATATACAGCACCGGCGGCACCCGCAAGCATCTCGAGGCGGCCGGCTTGAGGGTGCAAGACGTTTCGGCCTACACAGGGTTTCCGGAGATCATGGACGGTCGCGTGAAGACGCTGCACCCCAAGATCTTCGGCGGCATTTTATGCCGGCACGACCATGCCGAGGACCAGGCGAGCCTGGCCGAACACGGCATCCGCACGTTTGAGCTCGTGGTGGTCAACCTCTACCCGTTCCGCGAGACGGTCGCCCGCCCCGACGTGGCCTTCGACGAGGCGATCGAGCAGATCGACATCGGCGGTCCGTCGCTGGTGAGGGCGTCGGCCAAGAACCACGCCTTCACGACGATCGCCACTAGCCCGGCGCAATACGAGCAGATCGCGGCCGAAATCAAGTCGGGCGGAGCGACCTCGCCCGAGTTGCGTCGCGAACTGGCTGCGGCGGCCTTTGCTCACACGGCCGACTACGACGGGGCGATTTCCGCCTGGTTCGCCCGGCAGCTCACCTCGTCCGAATCCGCACAATCTGGCGGCGGTGAAGCTGACAGTCTCCTGCCGAAGCAACTGCAGATCTCGCTGCGCCGCAAGGCAGCGCTGCGTTACGGCGAGAATCCGCACCAGCGCGCGGGGCTGTACGTCGACGCTGCCGATCAAATTGCCGAAGCGACGACCGGTGGCAGCACCACGCTGGCCGCTGCCCCGCCGCTGCACGGCAAGGAGCTTTCATACAACAACCTGCTGGATCTCGACAGCGCGCTGGCAATCGTCCGCGGCATGAACCGCCCGGCCGTGTCGGTCATCAAGCACAACAATCCGTGCGGAGCGGCGATCGCCACGACGGCGAACGAGTCGCTGGCGGACGTAACTCGCCGGGCCCTCGATGGCGACCCCGTCAGTGCGTTCGGCTCGGTACTGGCTTTTAACCGACCGCTTGACGCCGCGGCCGCCGAAGTGCTGGCCGAACCGGGGCGGTTCATCGAGGCGATTGTCGCGCCCGCCTTCGAGCCCGCGGCCCTCGAGATTCTGACTACGAAACCAAAGTGGAAGGCGAACGTCCGGCTCGTCGCGGTCGGCGAGGTCAAGCGGGCGCTAGCGGCCCTCGATCTGCGCTCGATCGACGGCGGTGTGCTGGTGCAAGATCGCGACGCCGGGCCCGACGAACAGACGGCCTGGAAGGTGGCCACCGACAAATCGCCGACCGACGCCCAGCGCGCGGCGCTGGCTTTCGCTTGGGGAGTCGTGCGATATGTAAAGAGCAATGCGATCGTCGTCGTGCAGCACGGCACCCTGGTTGGTGTCGGCGCCGGCCAGATGAGCCGCGTCGACTCGGTCGAGATCGCCTTGCGAAAAGCGGGCGAGCGGGCCAAGGGGGCCGTGCTGGCCTCCGACGCGTTCTTTCCTTTCCCCGATTCGATCGAGTTGGCCGCCCAGGCCGGCATCGCGGCGGTCATTCAACCAGGTGGTTCGGTCAAGGACGGCGAAGTGGTGGCCGCCTGCAACGAGCGCGGTCTGGCGATGCTTTTGACCGGTAGCAGGCACTTCAAGCATTGAGCACGATTCTCGACCAGATCGTGGCCGAAAAGCGGCGCGAGATCGCGGCCGCTAGGGCCGCACTGCCCGAGCGCGAGCTCACCGCGCGGCTGGCCGACGCCCCGCCGCTACGCGATTTCTTTGCCGCGCTCGCCGCGCCGGGGCCGATCAAGCTGATTGCCGAAATCAAGAAAGCCAGTCCGTCGAAGGGGGTAATCCGCGACGATTTCGATCCGGTGGCCATTGCGCGCATTTACGCGGAGCACGGGGCGACTTGTCTCAGCGTGTTGACCGACGAGCCGCATTTTCAGGGGAAGCTCGAATACTTGAGCGCGGTGCGCCAAGTTGTCACGCTGCCGGTGTTGCGCAAGGACTTCATCCTCGACCGTTACCAGCTTGTCGAAGCCCGCGTCGCCGGCGCCGACGCCGTGCTGTTGATCGCCGAATGCCTCGACGACTGTGGGCTGCGCAGCTTGCACAACGCCGCGATCGAGTTGGGGATGACTCCGCTGGTGGAGTTATACGAGCCGGCGAACCTGCCGCGGGTGCTCGAGGCGGGGGCCGCGCTCGTCGGCATCAACAACCGCAACTTGCACGATTTCGAAGTCGATCTCCAGCACACGTTGCGGCTGCGGACGCAAATCCCGGCCGACTGCGTCGTGGTGGGCGAAAGTGGCATTGCCTCGCGCGACGACGCGTTGCGCTTGGAGCGCGGAGGCGTGCAGGCCATGCTGGTGGGCGAGAGCCTGATGCGCGCGCCCAACATCGGCGCTGCGGTCGATGCCCTGCTGGGGCGCGCGTTGTAGCCTGCCGCACCGAGGCCGGCGCACCGAACTTTACGACGACCGGCGCTATCCGATTCAAAGCTGGCCTGCCGCGCTCACCAGAACGTGTAGATGAACGGCCCTGCTCCAGTGGCCGAGAAAGCCGCCAGCGCGCCGACCAGCCCAATCACGATCAGGATCGGCAGCAACCACCACTTCTTGTTGTGCTTCAAGAAGTCGATGAACTCGGCCACTAGGCCAGGTTGCGGCGCCTGCGAGAGATCCTCGAATTGCTGCTTGTCCGATTTGCTCATGATGGTCGCTCGGGCGGGTTGTGTGTCAGCGGCCGCGACAGACTGCGGGCCTAGCCTCCTGGGGCTCGTCGTACTCAATGATAGTCTTTAGAACTGGCGCAGGTAGCGGGCCTTGCCGCCGCGGTCGGGTTCGTAGGGCTCCCAATACGAGCTGGCCGCGCGATTTAAGCGGCGATTGAGTGGATCGCGCCCTAGCAGGCGAAAGACCAGAGCCACGGGCGTGAAGATACCGAAGTAGATGATTCCCAGCGCCAGGTGCGACACCACCCAGCCGATCGGCCAGGCAACGATGCTCAAACCGATATAGACCGGTCGCAGCCACTCGGGGCGAGCCAGCCCTACAACGCGCAGGGCAACCGCCGCGACCCAGAACGCCAGCGCTCGGCCGAGATGTCCTCGATATAGCTCCAGCGGGCAGGCCAGCATCCCCAGGAAGAACATGCCGGCCTGCGAAAACTCGCCGAGCATCTTTCGATCGGGATGCCAGTTGATTTTGACAAACGACATTTCCGTGCCTTCCAGGCGTCAGGTCAATCCAAGGCAAACTGTTTCAAGTAGGCGCCGGCGTCGGCGACGCTGGCTTCCATCTGCTCGTCTTTAAGCAGCACGCAGTGTTCGAGCACCAACACGTCGATGTTGGTCGCCATGAAGCATCGATAAGCCTGCTCGGGCGTGCAGACGATCGGCTCGCCCCGCACGTTGAAGCTGGTGTTGATCAACACCGGGCAGCCCGTTCGCTGTTCGAAAGCCTTGAGCAGGCGATAATACCGCCCGTGCCGCACGGGATCGACCGTTTGCACGCGGGCCGAATAATCGACGTGCGTGACCGCCGGAATCTCGCTGCGTGGGCAATTCAATAGCGCGATGCCGGTGAGCCCTTGCTGCCGGCCGACGTCGGCGATCCGCTTCTCCGGCCGCACGCCGGCCACCAGGAGCATGTAGGGGCTGTCCTCGTCGGGGCGCATCTCGAAGAACTCGTCGACGCGCGAACGCACCACCGACGGGGCAAAGGGGCGGAACGACTCGCGAAACTTGATCTTCAAGTTCATCGTCGACTGCATCTCGGGGCGGCGCGGGTCCCCCAGGATGCTGCGCCCCCCCAACGCCCGGGGGCCAAATTCCATGCGACCTTGGAACCAGCCGACGACTTTGCCGTCGGCCAGATGTTCGGCGACCGCGTCGGTCACGGCGTCGTCGTCGGCATAGCGCGTGTAACGGGCTTCGACGCCGCGCAGCCGCCGCTCGATCTGATCGTCGGAGTATTCCGGCCCCAGCAGCGAGCCGCGCTGCGCGTCGAAGGGCTGCGGCTCGCGCGGTTCATCGAGCAGTTGATGATGGATGAACAGCGCCACGCCCAGCGCGCCGCCGGCGTCGCCAGCGGCCGGTTGAATCCAGATGTTGTCGATCGGCGTCTCGCGGAGCACGCGACCGTTGGCTACGCAGTTCAGGGCCACGCCCCCGGCCAGGCAAAGGTTCTTTTGCCCGGTTGTTTCCACCAGGTGCCGCACCGTGCGGAGCATCACTTCTTCGGTCACCTGCTGAATCGACGCGGCTAGATCCATGTGCCGCTCGGTCAGCGGCGACTCGGGGGCTCGCGCCGGCCCGCCAAAGAGCCGATCGAAATGCCGCGAGGTCATCGTCAGCCCGTGACAGTAGTTGAAGAACTTCATGTCGAGGCGGAACGAGCCGTCGGGCTTGAGATCCAACAGGTGCTTGAGGATCAGGTCGGCATAGCGCGGCTCTCCATACGGCGCCAAGCCCATCAACTTGTATTCGCCGCTGTTTACCTTGAAACCGCAATAGTAGGTGAAGGCCGAATACAGCAGCCCCAACGAATGCGGAAACCGCATCTGATGCGTGAGTTGGATGCGGTTGCCGCGGCCGACGCCGTAGCTGGCCGTGGCCCATTCGCCGACGCCGTCGAGCGTGAGGATGGCAGCTTCTTCGAAGGGGGAAGGAAAGAACGCGCTGGCCGCGTGAGATTCGTGGTGCTCGGTGAAGACGAAACGTTTGCGGTAACGATCGCCGAGCCCGCGCGAAAGCACCTTGGGGAGAAACAGCTTCTCTCCAGCCCAGGCCGGCAACGCGCGGCGAAAAGTGCGAAAGCCCAGCGGCGCGAAGGCCAGGTAAGTCTCGAGCAACCGCTCGAACTTCAAGAGCGGCTTGTCGTAGAAGCCGACCCAATCGAGATCGCCGGCGTCGATGCCCGCTTCGGCCAGGCAGTAATCGACCGCCTGTTGTGGAAAGCCGTCGTCGTGCTTGATCCGGCTGAAGCGCTCTTCCTGGGCGGCGGCCACGATCCGGCCGTCGACAACCAGCGCGGCAGCGGAATCGTGATAAAAGGCAGAAATGCCAAGAATCGCAGTCATCGATGGGTCCGAAACCGGCGGCTCGCGAGGAGATCGGCCGCATGCGAGCGCGTCTCCGAGTTCGTTCGCCAGTCTAGGATTGCGGCCCGGGGGCGTCAAAGTCGATTCAACTCGACGCGCTCATTCGGGAACGCCACGAACCTTACTTGTCGCCCCCGAACAACCCGCCGAAGAGTCCACCCAGCTTCGACTTCTGCGGTTTGGCGGTCTCGTAGTAGCTGGCCGGGGCCACGCGACCCATTTGAATTTCGCCACTGGCCTGCCGCACGGCCGAGTCCGCGCGTCGTGGCACCCGCGTGCTCTGCGATGATAGCGGTCGGTTGCGTTGGCTGCTGCTAAAGGAGGCGCCGACTCGCTGCCCTAGCGGCACGCTGTTGGCCGCCGGTCGATTGCCACTCGCCGCGCTGGGCGAGGCCCCCGGTCGCGACCATTGCCGCGAGTCGGTGGCCGCCGGACGCGGCGATCCGGAACGCCACTGCGGCGCTGCGGCGGCTGGCGCCTGATCGGTCACCGAGACGGGGAGCGACTCTTCCTCGGGTAGCGTGTCGGCTGGGAGTGGATTGGCCGGAGGCGCGTCGGCGGCTTCCAGTTGCGGTCCATCGAGAATCGCGAAAGCTCGCGCTGTCGAACTACGTGTTGTCGTCGGCGACGCATGCGGTGGTGTCCAGCGAGGTTCTTCGCTGGAGTTCTCCTCCACCACTGCCGGTGTGGCTTCGTAGTCGGGCTTTCGCGCCGCGCGATTGAAGCCCCGTCCTACGTCTTGCAACGAGACATCCTCGTTGGCATCGTCCGCCGTTTCATACTCGTATTCCAAAGGTACTGCTTCCTGGCCGGCATCCACCATCTCGGGCCAGTCAATCTCCGGGCTCTCGTCGTAGGAGTCACCCAGGAATGAGTCTTCGTGCGACGCCGGGCGGGCGAATGCTTCACCGACCGCGCTCGCCTGGGTATCGTCGATGTACATCCGCTGTGCCTGACGGCCGCGCCCCGCTTCGGGAACCGATGGGGTGGTGGACTCGTCGGGCATGGTGGCAGGCTCTTCGAACGCGTCGGCCGGCGGCCCCGGGTCCTCGAACGGCGTTTCTGGTGGCGGCAGCGCCTGCTCCTCTTCAGGCATTGCCGCGGGAGCCGGAGTTTCCCCCTCGGGTGGCGCAGGCTCCTCCTGCAACTCGCCAGGGAGACCTTCTACCGGGAAGTTCGGTTCTTCGGCCGGCAACTCGGGTTCGTTCCCCCCCGGCAGCATGCTCTCGTCGGGCTCGAAGCCCTCTTCCATCGGTTCGGTCGACTCGTCGAAACCGGGCTCAGGCTCGTACCCGGGCTCGTAGCCCTCGTCGGGCGCCGGTAGATTCTCTTCGCGCGCAGGGACCTCTTCAGTTTCGTGGAAGATCATCTGCGGCGGCGAGAATTGCGCCTCGGGATCTTCGTCCCAGCGTCGCCAGAAGGTCGGCGTGTAGCCGAACTCGTGGTTGAGCGGCACCTCGACGCGCTTACGCAAGTAGGGCCAGTGATAGCGACAGCCACTTTTGGGGCGCACGCCCCCGGCTCGGGACGCTCCACCGATAAGCATGGCCAGCGACGCGATCGTAACGGCTACCGTGAGCCCCAGGCGTCGACGCGACATCGCGACTTCCTTAGATGTGAACCAGTGCCCGCAAACTTTGCGCAGGCGATACAGCCCCAATAATCGGCAAACCTACCGGCGGAATCCCGGAAAACTGGCGGCGACTTTGGACACCGCGGACTAGGTGGGTTGGGCAAGCTGCCTGCGGCCGTCCCAGACCCTCTCGCGAAGGGGCACGAAATCTTTTGGCCCTAAGACCTTAAATGTCGCGAATTCGCCGCTGCGTTAGTTGACAGCGCGCGCGGGCCAGATAGGATGATTTCCAAGGGGGGTGTTCGCCGGATTACATGATTCAGGACGGTGCCAGCGGTTCGGGTTGGCAGCGTTTCATAGGGACCGGCTTGGGTTTCTTGCGGAATCCGCCGGGGAATATCTAATCAAGCGCAAGCCAGCGGACACGGAACGTAGCGTATGATGCCCAGGGACGGCCGCTCGGCCGTTGCAGCCGAGGCTCGACAGTCCACCTCTTGGTCCTTCGTCCCGCGTTGGTTCGGCATGCGGGGGTGCCCTGGGTGGTTGCGGACCCGATTCGCGGATTATGGAGCCGGGCGTCATCCGGACATCTCGCACCTTCTCGTTACGCTCCTTGGTCAGCGATGGCCAACAGGTGGTTGCTTGGCGGCCATCGCTAGCGCGGTGGGCCGTTCTCTTTTCACTCAGTCGGATTTGAGCAAGGTCACATGAAAAGGCTGAACCTGAAACTGTTGACCGTGTTAATGGTCACCGGGCTGGTGCTGGTTATCGGCTTCGCGATTCTCTGGAACATCCAGATGAAGCGCAACTCGAAGAACCACCTCGTTTGGGCCGATCAGGCCGCCGAGAAAGGCGACCTCCCCGAGGAGCTCAAGCAACTACGCCGGTACCTGATCTACGACGACTCGAATGTCGAGGTCCAGAAGCGCTATGCCCTGAGATTGTGCGATTTGGCGGAAAGTCCGCAGTCGGACAAGGGCATCCTGATGATGACCGTCAAGAACCTGCAGGATGCGCGACGCGCCAATCCCAAAGATCCTGAGATTCTCAGCCGGCTGGCGACGCTCTATCAGAAGATGGCCCGGGCCGCCGACGCCATGCAGCTCTTCGAACAACTGCTCGAATTGGAGCCCAAGAACGCCGACGCCAAGAAGAAACTCGCCGAGTGTAATTTGACGATCGGAGAGTACGAAGAGTCGATCCGTCTGTTGCGGTCGGCGATCGAAGACGAACCGCGGGACATCACGACCTACGGCCGCATGGCCGTCGTTTACGAGGCCGGCCTGAAGCAGCCCGAGGAAGCCGCCAAGGCCTTTGACGAAATGGTCAGCGCCAATCCCGAAAGCTGGGAAGCTTACCTGGCGCGCCATCAATATCTCAAAACGCACAACCGCGGTGAAGACGCCGATCACGACTTGAACCGCGCTTTGGAATTGGCGCCGACGCAGCTCGGGGTCCTTTTGGCCGCCGCCGAACGCGCCTCGTCGAGTCGCGACTTCGACAAAGCGCGCGGCTTCCTCGATCGCGCTCGTGAAGCGCACGCTACCGCGCGCGACGTCTACATCCAACTCTCCACGTTGGCCAAGACGCAAAACAACCTCCCCGAGGCCGAAAAGTGGATTCTGGAAGGTCTCAAGGAAGAGCATGCGGGCAAGGATCGCGCCCTCTTGTGGATGTTGGCCGATTTGAAAGTCTCGACGCGCGACATCGAGGGGTGCCTGAAGCTGATCCCGGACCTGGAAAAAGCCGGCACCCCGAGAGAGCAGGTCGATTTCCTCCGCGCGTTGATCTTCCTGCAGGAAAAGAAGTATGTCGACGCGCTGGCGATTCTCGATCGAATTCGGCCCGCCGTGGCCCAGGTGCCGGTGTTCGAGGAACAGGTCGATACGTACCGCGCGATGTCGTACCGCGCGCTGGGTCAACCCGATCGCGAGATCGAGGTGTATCGCCAACGGTTGTTGGCCAATCCGCTGGCCGTCGCCACCCGCATCGATCTCTCTCGCGCCCTGTTGATGAACGGGCAGATCGACGAAGCGATTCAGGAACTGCAATCGGTGTCGGGAGACATACGGGCTCAGGCGCTACTCTATCAGGCCTTGCTGGTGAAGAACTTGCGCAGCCCGGAGGAACAACGCGATTGGTCGAAAACCGACGAGCTCGTGGAGCAGATTCGCCAATTGAATCCCGATAACCCCAGCGGGGTGGCGATCGAAGTCGACTATTTGCTCAAGAAAGGGGACCCGGATGCGGCCCTATCCTTCCTCGAATCGCAACGAGAGAAGTTTGGCGACGATGTCGTCTATTGGCGGGCGTTGGCCGAAGTGAGCCTCGTCAAATCGGGCCCCGAAGAAGCGCTCAAGCTGTTGGATCAGGCCGAACAAAAGCTTGGCGACTCGAACGACTTGCGGCTGCAGCGCATTTCGTACTTGAGCCAGATCGGCGACGAGGCCGCGAAACAGCGCATCGACCAAATCGCCTCAAAGGTCGACGAGCTGCCCGAGGGCGAGCGCATTCCGCTCTTGAGTGCCGCTGCCGCGGCCTTCAACCGGGCCCGCGACTTCGAGCGCTCTGGCGAGTACTACGAAAAAATCGCCGAGCGAGATCCGGCCAATCTGACCTCGTTGCTGATGATCTTCAGCATGGCGCGCGAGGCCAACGACGAGGAGAAGATGCAAGACGCCGTCAACCGCATCAAGGAAATGGTTGGCGAAGAGAACAGCTACTATCTGTTTTGCCAGGCCTCGGCCCTGGTCTGGGAAGTCGTTCAAGGCCAGGCCGAACCCGCCGCCCTGGCGCAAGCCGGCAAGTTGCTCGACAAGGCCGCCGAGCAGCGACCCAATTGGGGGCTGCTCCTCAGTTTGCGCGGCGAAATCGATGAACGCGAAGGGAACATCGACGCGGCGATCGCTCATTACATGCGGGCCGTGGGGCTCGGCGATACCAGCCCGCAATTGCTCCGCCGGCTGGTGGTGCTGTTGATCAACCGCAATCGCGGCTCCGAAATCGATTCGTTGCTGGCGGCCGTCCCCAATCCGCGCGAGGCGCTCGGCTCGCGACTCTACGTGTTGCGAAATCTGCTGAAAGGCGAAGTTTCCGACGCCATGGAAGTGGCGCGCGAAGCCTTGGCCGAAGATCCGGACAATGCCCAATTGCAACTCTGGTTCGCCATGATCGCGAACAACTCGGGCTTCTATGAGGAGGCGGAAGGCGCCTATCGCAAAGCCACGCAACTGGGGCCCGAGGTCGCCGACTGCTGGCTGGGCTTGTTCCGCTTTTTGGTGGAACGCGAACGCCCCGACGAAGCCCGCGAACTGCTGCCGAATATCGAAAAGCACGTGGCCGAGAAATCGCGCCCCTTGGTGCTGGCGCAATGTCGCGAACTGGTCGGGAATGTCGCCGAGGCCGAGAAGCTGTATCAGCAGGCCGAAGCCGCCGAACCGGATAATCTGCTCATCAAGCGCGAACTAGGCTCGTTCTACGCGCGTAGCAAGAACGCCGAGGCTCTCAATAAAATCTTGAACGAGATTTCCGACCGCGGCCAACTCGCGAGAAACTCGGGAGGGTTGTCGCCAGAGGATCGGCCGCATGTGCTGTGGGCCAATCGCATGCTCGTGACCCTCGCGGCCCAGCAGGGAACCGCGAAAGCGATCAACGACGCGTTGGCGCTGCTCGAACGCAATGCCGACGCCGACGGCAAGCTCGATCTGGACGATCAAAGCATCAAGGCCGGACTGCTGGCACGACTCGGCGATCCGGGCTCACGGCAAATCGCCATCAATATCCTGCGCGAATTGGTGGCCGCTGATCCGGCCCGCGTGGCCGATCGCTTTCAACTGGCCAAACTGCTCGACCGCGACGAGCGCTGGGCCGAATGCAAAGAGGAAATGCTGACCCTGTTCACGATGCAAAAGGACAACCCCGAGGTCGAACTGACCTACGCCGACATGCTGCTGCGGCACAACGAGCACGACAACGCCGAGAGCTTTGTCAATAAGCTCGAAAAGACGCACCCCCGCGATCCGCTGTTCCTGGCGATCAAGGCCCGGTTGTTGAGCAAACAAGGCAAGACCGACGAAGCGATCGCCTTGCTGCAAAGTCAGATCGTGCGACCATTGCCGCCGAATCAGATTCCGCTGCTGAAAGGGGTTGCCGGCCAACTGATCGAGTTGGCGCGCGGCAATCCTGATGCGGACGCCTACTACGGCACCGCCGAGGATTTGCTGCGTGAGTATGTCAGCGAGGAACCCGATGAGGTGCTGGCGTTGGCCGAATTCCTTGGTCAGCGAGATCAACTCGACGAGGCCTTCGCGCTGATGCAACAGGCACTCGATCGCAAGCTCCCGATCGAGCCGATTACGCGGCTGGCGATGACCCTGTTGAACGACCATCACGCCCAAGCGACCGAAGCCCAGTTTGCGGCCGCCGAGAAATGGCTCAACCAGGGGTTGGCGGCCGAATCGAGCAGCGTGCCGCTGCTGCTGCAATTGGCGCAGTATCACGATCTGCGCGGCAACTACGATGCCGCCGTGAAGGTCTACCGTGAGCTCAAGGATGGCCAGCAGCTCGACCGAATCGCCAAGATCACCGTTTACAACAACCTGGCGTTCATCCTCGCTGTCAAGGACAAAAACGGTATCGAGGCCGAGCCCCTGATCGACGAGGCCATCAAGGCGACCGGGCTGCCGGTGCCGGCGTCCGAATTGCTCGACACGCGCGGCATGGTGAAACTCGCCAAGGGAGACCTCGACGGCGCGCTGGCCGACCTGCAAGAGGCCTGCGACGCGGCTCCCACCGGCATCAAGCTATTTCATCTGGCCTGGGCCCAGCACGAAAAGCGCGACGATGTCGCGGCCGCCAAGACGCTTGAGGAAGCTCAGAAGAAGGGGCTGAACTCGCTGACCATCTCGGCGCTCGAACGTCCCAAGTTCGACGAGCTGCGTCGCATATTGCCGACTCAGGCGGCCGCGGCCCCCTAGCAGTCACGCCGCAGTTTCAGTGGCCAGTTTCGACGCGCAGCGGGGGAGTCTCCCGCTGCGCCAGCTATTCCCTTGGATTGCGCCGAAGCGGTTCTTGGCGGCGGACCCTGCGTTGCGGGAATGAAACACCTCGATCGGTGCGCGTTGTCGTTTGACAACATCGAACCGAGCCTTGGCGCCGGTCCCCCACTTCTCTTTGGCCAATAAGCCGGCGGGCGAAGTTCGCCGAAGTACAGGCGGCTGGGAGCTTTGCATTGCCCGGGCGCCGCGTTTCGCTAGCCTAGCCGTGGACTAGCCGCCAATTGGCGCACAACGTGCTTTTGAGAGGTGCGGCGGCCACTCGGTCCGCCATCGCATTTCTCCTCGTCCACCAACCAGCAACCCAGGCAAGTGTTATGGCTAGGGTCAACAATCGGCGCCGCGCCCCCTATCGAAATTCTCGGCGTGGCTTTCTCTCGTTCGAGTGGATTCTGCTCATCTCCCTGCTGGTGATCGGGGTGATCGGGGGCCTCAGCGCCGTTCGCGACGCGCTGATCCTCGAGCTCAAGGACGTCGCCGATTGCGTCCGCGCGCTGAACGTGACCGGCAATGCCTCGTCCGACACGACGTCGGCGCCGGTCGTTTTCGACCCGTCGCAGGGGTTCGATCCCAACAGCTTTCCGACCCCCTAAGGACCTTGCTCGCGACGGCCAAACGGTTTGCGGGCATTTCTGCGCGCAGCGCAGGTCCGATCCGGTCTGCCGGCGGCAGCTCCGCGGCCCCTTCCCCGAGCCAACGGCGTAGAATCGCCGCGCCCCTGGTTCCGTCAGGCGGAGCGCCTTAAACTTCATGGCTCGCACCGGGGGCAGGGTACGCGGATTGGGCGGCGCGTGTGTCGCGTGCTGTCGGCGTGCCGCTCCGCAACCTACTGAGGAGGACCTCACACCGTGGCCAAATCCGAGGAAAAACCACTGGGCACCGCCGAAACCGAAGTCGCTGGCCAGAAACCGCCCCAGGTGCGAATCGACGACACCAAGTCGCTGGCCTCGTACGCCAACTTCTGCCGCGTCACCAGCACCCCCGAAGAAATGATCATCGACTTCGGGCTGACGGCCCAGCCGTTTGGCGTGCCGACCGAGCCGGTAGTGGTCAGCCAACGGATCATCACCAATTTCTACACTGCCAAACGTCTGTTGCACGCCTTGCAGCTCACGCTGCAGCGACACGAGCAAATGTTCGGCGTGCTCGAAACCGATGTGCAGAAGCGGATCATGCCCGGCACGCGCACGTAGCTCGCATGTCTGCAACCTGGTACCGTTTGGCCGACGCGGCGGCGATCGCTTCGCCCGCGCTGATCGTTTACCCCGATCGCGTCGCGGAGAATCTGCGCCGCACGATCGCGCTGGCCGGCGGCGTTGCGCGCCTGCGTCCGCACGTCAAAACCCATAAGACGCGCGAGCTCGTGCGGCAACAGTTGGCCGCCGGCATCGACAAATTCAAGTGCGCCACGCTGTTCGAGGGGGCCATGACCGCCGAGTGCGGCGCGCGCGATGTCTTGATCGCCTACCAGCCGTTGGGCCCCAACGTCGAACTTCTGGCGCGTCTAGCGCGGGCGTTCCCCGACACCCGTTTCGCCGTCGTGGCCGACGATGCCGGTGCCATCCGCGCGCTCGGCGAGCGCTTCGCCAACGAGCCGCGACCTCTCGACGTGCTGTTGGATCTCGATGTCGGCATGCATCGCACCGGAGTCGTCCCCGACGAATCGGCCTTCGCGCTCTATCGGGCCTTGTCCGCGACACCTGGCCTGCGCGCGGCGGGGCTGCATGTTTACGACGGGCACCTCAAGCAGCGCGACCCCACAGAACGCGCTCGCGCGGTCTCCGAAGGGTTCGCGCCCGTGGAGCAATTGCTCGAGCGTCTCGCGGCGGCGGGATTCCCCGCGCCCGAAATCGTCGCCGGCGGCTCGAACACTTTTGCCATTCATGCTCGCGACCCGTGTCGCCAGGTGAGCCCCGGCACGTTCGTCTTCTGGGACGCGAGCTATCTGGAGAAGTACCCCGATTTTGATTTTCTGCCCGCGGCCGTATTGCTGACTCGCGTGGTGAGCCGACCGACCGCCACGCGCGTCTGCGTCGATCTGGGCTTCAAGGCGGTCTCGGCCGATAACCCGAATCCTCGCGCCGTTTTTCTGGATTTGCCCGACGCCAAGATGGTCGTCCACAGCGAAGAGCACCTGGCGATCGAGTCGGACGCGGCAGGGCATTTCCAGGTCGGCGACGTGCTGTACGCCTTGCCGTACCACGTCTGTCCTACCGTGGCGCTCTATCCGGAACTGCTGGTCGCTCAAGGAGGAAAGGTCGTCGACCGCTGGGCGGTGGCCGCTCGCGATCGAACACTGCCGCTGGCGTAGTAGCCCAACTTTTTTCTGGCAATGCTGCGAACCGCAGCTTACTTTACCACGTAAAGTGGACTGGCGTTGATTGCCCCTTGTGGCCAGGCGCCGCAGACGGCCCCCCCAGGCCCAGACCGTTAGCTTCAAAGCGCCGCACTGGGCACCTTCTCGAACGCCGGATAACGGCAGGGAGCAGATATGCGCGCCGGGTTCTCGGAGCTCGACCGGATTCTACGCGGCGAAGCCACGCAACCTGCCGAGCTGCGCGACGGGGTGATTCGCGTCCGCCCCGAGCGCTTGGTCATCGTGCTGACTGCCCTGGGCGCCACGTACGGGGTGTGCCTGGGCTTCTACGCGCTGGCGAACCACGCGGAGCCCAATCCGCAGCAGATGCTGGCGAGCACCGTCAAAGTGCCCCTGTTGTTCCTGCTCACCCTGCTGGTGACGTTTCCATCGCTCTACGTTTTCAACGCGCTGGTCGGATCGCGGTTGAAGTTCGCCGCCGTGCTAAGGCTGTTGATCGTCGATCTGGCCGTCACGCTCGCCGTGTTGGCGTCGCTCGGTCCGATCGTCGGCTTCTTCGGCCTGACGACGACGAGTTACCTGTTCATCAGCCTGCTCAACGTCGTGGCTTTTTCCGTGGCCGGCTTGTTGGGGATGATCTTCCTGCTGCAGACGCTCAACCGGCTGGTCTGGAGTCAAACAAAAGTTACTCCTCCGGCGCTGCCGCAGCGCGCCCCGGACGTCGCACCTGTCGAAACGGCGCGTGCCGCAGCGCCAGAGACGGAACCGACCGCCGCAGACACCTCGCCCGAGAGCGAGCCACCCCTGATCGAGGAAGCGACAGCCGCGCTGGCGCCCCATGTTGCCAGAACAACAGCCCCCAGTGTCCCTGCGCCACTCGACAGGCTCCCCGAACATCCACTGCAGCGGCACGTCAAGACGGTCTTTCACTGTTGGGCGGTGATCTTTGCGCTCGTCGGGGCGCAGATGGGCTGGGTGCTAAGACCGTTTGTCGGCTCTCCCGATTTGCCCTTCAGTTGGTTCCGTCCGCGGCAATCGAACTTCTTCGAATCGGTCGGCAACACGATCTGGGGACTGTTCTTCGGCTAGCCCCAGCGGGGCGAACCTTGCGTTCGTGGAGCACCCATGTCGCGAATCGCACAGCTCTCACACGGCACGCTGCAATCGATTGTGCGCGCGGTGCCGGCTGCCCCGCGGGTCAGTGCCCGCCAATGCGCCGCGACCATCGTCGTCTGCGGAGTGGCGTACGGCGCCGTGATGGGAAGCCTGAACGGCTTCGCCGGCGACCGCTTGCTGCAAGTCGTCTATTCGGCGGTCAAGGTGCCACTCTTGTTAGGCGTGACGTCGGCCGTTTGCGTGCCGAGCTTCTTCGTCCTCAATTCGCTGCTCGGAGTGCGCAACGATCTGGCGATTGCTTTGCGTGCGCTGTTGGCGGGGCAGGCAGGGCTGGCCGTCGTGCTGGCGTCGTTGGCACCTTACACGGCGCTGTGGTACTGCTCGTCGGCAGAATACACCGATGCGATTGCCGTCAATGGCGCCATGTTCGCGATTGCTAGCGCGGTGGGACAATTCGTGCTGCGCAGGCACTACGCACCGCTTATCGCGCGCGATCGCCGCCATCGCCAGTTGCTGAACGTCTGGCTGGGGATGTACGTCTTCGTGGCGATCCAACTGGCCTGGGTGTTGCGACCGTTCGTCGGCACTCCGGGGCAGGCTACGCAGTTCTTCCGTGAATCGGCCTGGGACAATGCCTACGTGATCGTTGCTCGCCTGGTCTGGGGCTTGTTCGCCGATTGAGCGGTAGCGGATCGGCGGCGCAAACCGTCAGGCGATCGATGGGGGAGATCGCGCGGTTACTTCTTCTTCGACACGCCCAATTCCGCGAGCTTCGCGGCAATGTCGGTGCCGTGATTCTTAGTCTTCACATCTTTGTCGATGTGGAGAATCTTCCCCCCCTGCCCGATATAGAACGTCCAGCGCTGAGGAAATTTCCGCTCGTCGTTGGTCACACCGTAGGCGTCGGAGGTTTGATGTTCCGGATCGCTCAAGATCGGATAATCGAGCTCCAATTCGGTGGCGAACTCCTTGTTGAAGTCCGGCATGTCGCAGCTCGCCGTAAAGTAGGCCACGTCGAATTCGCGGAGCGCCTCGCCGTATTCCTTCATCGACTTGCACTCGGCCGTGCAGCCGCCGGTTTTGGCTTTGGGAAACCAGGCGATCACCACCGCTTGCTTGGCGGTCAAGTCGCTCAGGCGATAGGTCTTGCCGTCGGTCCCCGGCAATTCGAAATCGGGGGCCATGTCGCCGACCTTCAATTCGTCCGCCGCCGACATTTGCGACCAGGCCAGCGAGACACACAACAACGCGACAAAGCCGGGTACCAGGCGTTTCATCTCGAATAAGCTCCAGCGGCGACGGAATTTTGCGGGTGGGTGGTAAATCAACACCCGGCAGCCTAACCCGCGCCAGTCGGTTCGTCCAGCAGCGGGGACCAGCCCCTGGTGGCTCGCCAGAGCGCTGAAATCAGCGGTACATGCCGCCGTTGGGGCTGATGATCTGCCCCACGACAAAGGCCGAGTCGTCGCTGGCCAAAAAGAGCGCCACTCCGGCGATATCTTCGGGCTCGCCCAACCGCCCCAGTGGCGTGTGTTTCAGCATGCCGGGGCGCCATTTTTCTGGCAGGTGATCGAGCATCGGCGTATTGATCCAGCCGGGCGCGATGCAATTGACGCGGATCCCCAGCGGAGCGACTTCTTGCGAAAGCCCCTTGGTCAGGGCAATCACTCCCCCTTTGGCGGCCGTATAGGCGATGGCTCCCGGCAGCCCCCCCAGCCCGGCCACGGAGCCGAGGTTGATGATCGCGCCGCGCTCGCGCGGCACCATTCGCCGCAGTGCCTCGCGAATGCAAAAGAATGTGCCGTCGAGATGCACGCGCAACTGTGCGTGCCAGCGGTCGTCGGGCACGTCGGCCGTGGCCATCAATCCCGACTCGGCGGTGCCGGCGTTATTGACCAGCACGTCGACCGGCCAGCCGCGCTCGTCGATGGCGGCAAACAACCGCGCGACCGCCGCCGGATCGGTCACATCCGTGGCGACGACGAGCGGATCGTGCCCCGCGGCGCGCAACTCCGCCGCGGTTTGCTCGCCGGTGTCGGCATTCAGTTCGGCGACGACGACACGCGCCCCCTCGGCGGCGAACCGCAGCGCGATGGCGCGACCGATCCCCGAACCCGCCCCGGTGACGACGGCCACCTGATCCTTGAGTTTCATCTCGTTACCCTGGCTGATTGAAACGCAGCGCCGCCCGCAATCGGTCTTGCGGCTGTCGTGCCAAGGTAAGTCGGTTGCTGCGATTGGGCAACCGGCCGGACCGCAATCGCGGTCATAGAAATGACGAGTTGCCGAAGCTACGCGGCCGGCAAACGATCGGCCAGGTGGTCGATTTCCAGCGACACCAACTCTTCGACCAGCTCGTGAGCCGATTGTGGACGACGCAGCGGCTCGTTGGCCGTCAGGCAAGCCACGAGCTTCGCCAAGTCGCGTGAAACCCAGGGTGCCCGCTGACGGAGATCGACGCAGCGGCGCGGCGCCGCCTGTTGACCGTCCTCGGCATCATGGTCATGCGATGACGAAGCGGGCATTCCGCAGAGCAACTCGTAGAGCGTTACGCCCAAAGCGTACAGATCGCTGCGAGCGTCGAACCGCGGCTGGCTGCAAAGACATTCGGGGGCCAAGTAGTGTGGAGTCCCCATCGCGACCCGGTCGAGCCCGGTCCCCAAATCCCCCGGCCGACGGGCGAAGCCCAAGTCGACGAGCGTGGCATGCCCCGAATGGGCCAGCAGAATGTTGGCCGGTTTGACGTCGCCGTGGACCCAACCGCATTGGTGCAGCGCGTCGAGTGCTTCGGCAGTTTGTCGGGCCGCCCAGAGCGCCAACCCCGCCGGCAATGCACCGCGCCGCTCGACCAATTGTGCGAGCGAGACCCCCTCGAGCCAGGGCATCACAACGTAATAAGGCGCCGCTTGCGTGTGGGCCGCCAGAATCGAAACCAGATGGGGGCTCGCCGCCTGCCGGCCGATTACGGCCTCGCGCTGAATCAGCGCTTGGGCGGCCGGGTTGTTCTCCCAATCGGGTTGCAGCAGCTTGAGGGCGTAAGCCGCGTCGACGGCGTCACCATCGGCATCGCTCGTCGAGGGACGCGCTCGATAGACCGCCGTCAGCGAACCTTGATGGACCGGCTCGACGAGCGTCCAGCCCCCCACGAGCGCACGCTGGTCGCCTGGCGAAGTCGCCAAGGCCGCCTGCGCCGACCGCGTCCGCGGTTTCGTTACCGAAGCCATCGGGCCCCCCTTTGAGCCGACGACAACCCTGTCGAACCGAGTTTTGAATGGCTGCCCGGAAAGGAGCCGACATGAACGCTCCACCCGGGGGGCGTCCGGCCGCCCGTTGGTCGGGCCGGTCCGCTCTCAGCACTGCGACGAATAACGATAGTATCGGTTGAATCGGTCGCGGGGTTGAGGCAAGCTGCCGCGGGCGAGCACACCTGCCAAGGCAGCTGAGACGTTTGCCGCCTGGTATGCCTCAACATTGCTGCCCGTCAGAGTTTGGATCGCGCGTGCCGGCTTGCTCCCGCTCGGCGCGGCTTTTACAATCGCGCGCTTATACGCACATTTCCGCGATCGCAACGCGGTTGTAGCGCAACATCAGGGGGTTCAGGGGGACGTATGTCGAGTCGTCGGCAAGGGAGTTCGCGTTCGCAGTTCGTCGTGCCAGTCTCGCTGGCCGGGCTGTTCGCGCTGCTGGCACTGTTCGTGGCGGGTTGCGGCGGACCGCAAAACGGTGCCGGCACGGCGGGCGGCGCCAGCGGGCGCCGTTTCGTCGTGCTGATCAACGGCGACTCGCCGTTTTGGGATGCGCTGCGCGTCGGCATGCAACGCTCGGCCGAAGAGCTGGGCGTCACCGCGGTCATGGAGACCAATAACGGTACGCCGTCGGGGCAACTCGAGCGACTGCGACAACTGGCCAGCCAGTCGGACATCGCCGGCCTGGCCCTGTCGGTGACCGACGCCTCGAACATCAGCATCGTCGACGAATTGCGCGGCTTTCAGCAGCGGGGCATCCCGGTGATCGCGGTCGATTCCGACGTCGATCGCGAGAAGTTTCGCGACGCCCGCACTGCCTTCGTGGGGACCGACAACCTCAAGGGAGGGCGCACCCTCGGACAGTGCGCCAAGACGTTGCGACCCGACGGCGGCGCTTACGTGCAGTTCGTGGGGCTCACCGGCGCGCAGAATGCCATTGAACGGATGAATGGTTTCCAGGCCGGCGCCGGCGACAAGCTCGTCGAGCGCGACCGCATGGGAGACGAGACCGATCGCACGCGGGCCCGCGAGAATGTGCGCAACGCCATTCGCAACCATCCCGATGTCAACGTGCTGGTCGGCATCTGGTCGTATAACGCGCCGGCCATCGTTGACGTCGTCAAAGAGCTCGGCGTGCGCGACCGCATGACGGTCGTGACCTTTGATGCCGAACAGGGGGCGATCAACGCCACGGCCGCTGGCCAGATCGATGCCTTGGTCGTGCAGAATCCCTACGAGATGGGCTACCAGAGCATTCGCCTGCTCAAGGCCCTGGCCGACAAGGATGACGCTGCGAAGGCCGAGATTCTGCCGCACCTCGGCCAGCCCGACGGCGATCTGTACGACACAGGCTTGAAGGTCGTCGTCCCCGACGACGCGACGACGTTGTCGCCCGAAATCTTTGAGCCAGGTGTCGAGTTCATGAAGGTGGGTGAATTTCGCGAGTGGCTCGCCCAGCGCGGGCTGAGCAGTTCATGAGCGGCGGACCGCAAATGTCGTCGCGCAGGTCGCTAGGTCGAAATGAGTTGGGCCTGGCCGCCACGATCGTGGTCGTCATCGCGCTGACCGCCGTTTTCGACAGCCTGCACAACTATTGGAACAACCCCTGGCCGAGCTTGGTCGACATTACGCGCCAGGTTTCGCTGCTGGGCATCTTCGCGCTGGGAAGCGCGATCGTGATCATCTCCGGAGGCATCGACCTGTCGTGCGGTTCGGTGATTGCCTTCAGCGGCACCGTCTGCGGCTCGATCATGTTGCTGTTGGCCCCCGAGGAGATGAAGTCGTCCGAGCCGGTGGGCGGATGGGTGATCGCGGCTGCCATTGCCGGCAGTCTGTTGGCGGGCTTTTTGATCGGCAGCTTGCACGCCTGGTTGATCACCGTGGTGGGGTTGCCGCCATTTGTGGCCACACTAGCGACGCTGGTCGGCCTGCGGAGCTTGAGCCGCTCGGTCGTCGACTCGGTCACCGCGGTGGTGTTTCCTTATTCGAAAGCGCAGATCGATACCCACGACGCGACCTTCCGCTACTTGGCGACGAGCATCTGGATTCCGGCCGTCGTGCTGCTTGCGCTGGCCGCGGTCGCCTGGCTGATTCTCAGCCGCACGGTGCTCGGGCGACACCTCTACGCGCTGGGGGGCAACGAAGAAGCGGCCCGGCTCAGCGGCATTCGCACCGACCGGCTTAAGTGGTTCGCCTACTGCGCCGGCGCGATGACATCGGCGCTGGCCGGCGTGTTCTATGTCAGCAGCAATAGCTCGGTCGAGCCGCAAACGCTCGGGCGCGGCTACGAGCTGAACGCCATCGCCGCGGCGGTCGTCGGCGGCTGCAGTTTGCAGGGCGGAATCGGCACCGTTCCCGGCACGGTGTTGGGCGTGGTCTTCTTGCGCGTCGTGATCGATGCCGTCGCCAAGCTCATCAAGGTTGGTGCCGATGTCTACGAAGGGATGATCGTCGGCACGCTCGTTGTGCTGGCCGTGGCCCTGAGCGGCGCGCCTGTCGAAGGCCGGACTCGCAAAGAGTTCTTTGCCGGCGCGCTGGGGCTCGTCGCCGGTATCACGCTGACGCTGCTGGCCGGGACGATTGCAGCGATGCTCTCGGGTCGCGCGACCGGCGCCGCGACTTTCGGCGCGGCGGCGCTGGCGATTGTCGCCTGGCGACTCTGGGAACGGCGCGGCGCGAGCCGCTGATTGCCATGAACGACCAAGCCGGCCTCGATATCGAACTCAAGGACGTCGTTAAGCATTACGGCGAGCGCCCGGTGATCGACGGCGTTTCGCTGGCCATCGCACCGGGCGAAACCGTGGCGCTGATCGGTCCCAGCGGCGGCGGCAAGTCGACCTTGCTGCGGTGCATCAACGGTTTGCACGCGTTTCAAAAAGGTGAAATCCGCGTCGGACCGCATCTCTTATCGGCTGGCGATAATGGGGCGGCCCCCAAGCAAGCGGTGCGCCGGCTGCTGGGGATGATCTTCCAGGATTTCCAACTCTTTCCACACTTGACGGCCGCCGCGAACGTGGCGCTGGCGCCGCGGCAAGTTTTGGGAACCGACGCCAAGACCGCATTGGATCACGCCCATCAGCTCCTCGACCGCGTCGGTTTGGCCGAGCGCGCTCATGCCTATCCCGACCAGCTTTCCGGCGGACAGAAGCAACGCGTGGCGATCGCCCGCGCCCTGGCCATGCGGCCGCGCGGCTTGCTGTGCGACGAAATCACCAGCGCGCTCGATCCCGAGCTCAAGCACGAGGTGCTGAAGGTGCTCGAAGATCTGCGGCGCGAAGGGCTCACCCTCGTGATGGTCACGCACGAGATCGGTTTCGCGCGACGCGCGGCCGATCGCGTGGTAGTGTTGGCCGACGGCCGAGTAGTCGAAGAGGGTCCGCCCGGGCAGGTTATCGACCGGCCTCAAACCGAGCGCACGCAGCAGTTCTTGCAATGCGTGCTCGGCTAGCTGGCGTCGGGAGGCGTTTGTTCGAGCTCCGCCGCCTGCCCAGGCAACGGCGGCGCGTCGAGACCAGCTAGCATCTCGCGCAGACCGAGTGGATCGGCAGGATCCAAGGCCAGCATGCGCTCGAGCACTTCGCGGGCCCGCCGCGCGTGCCCTAGCTGGTGGAGACAGTGGGCGAGTCCTTTGGCGGCCTCGAAGAACGCCTGGTTGGCCGGCCGCGAATAAGGGAGCGGGCCATCGCATTTCTGTCGCTTGAGCGCGGCCACCGCAAGCTCGTACGCGTAGCCAAAATGGCCGCGGGCCAGCGGCATGTCCCCCTCGCTCAAGGCGATTTCGCCGAGCAACCGATGCCCGACGACGAACTCGCCGCAGCCCCCAAGCAACCAGCGCAGTTCGTCGGTGGCGATTTCCAATTCGCCGGCGGCAATCATCGCTTCGACTTCTTCGATGTCCTCGGCGCGCTCGCGGGCACAGGGGGGGTGGACCAGCTCCCAACTGTTGGTGCCAGGAACCTGTCGCACGCGCACCATCGACGACGGTGCATTGGCCATGGCACGCTTTTGCGGCCGCCGTGCGCTTTGACCCGGTCGCGCGTCGCGCTGGGGATTGTGTTTTTTCTTCGCTGGCATCACGATGCGGTGCGGATAGACTAGTGCAGCAGGGCGATCTGCGTTGACCCGTGCGGTCGGCGCGGAGCCGCTCGCATGGCAGGGCGTACATCTTACTCAGTCGGCCGGGGCTTCAACTACAGTCGCCCGGTCGGCTCGCCCCCGGGACGGAATCGGCGTCGCATGGAAGCGGTTAGCACGGCATCCGACAAGGCACGCTCGTCGGCCGATTGGCGTCGCAATCTGGCGCGGCGCTTGCTTCGCTGGTTCGATCGCCACGCCCGCCCGCTCCCTTGGCGCGCGTCGCGTGATCCGTACCGCATCTGGCTCAGCGAGGTGATGCTGCAGCAAACGCAGGTGGCGACGGTCGTCGGCTACTACGAGCGGTTTGTCGCCGCGTTGCCGACGATCGCCGACCTGGCCGCCGCCGACGAACAGCAAGTGCTCAAACTTTGGGAGGGGCTCGGCTATTACCGCCGCGCCCGCCAGTTGCACGCCGCAGCCAGGCAAATCTGCCAGCAGCACGACGGCGAGTTTCCGACCGATCGCGAGGCGGTTCACGCCTTGCCGGGAGTCGGCCGCTACACGGCCGGCGCCGTGCTCTCGATCGCCTTCGACGCCCGCGAACCGATCCTCGAAGCCAACACGATTCGGGTCCTGAGTCGGTTGCTGAGCTATCGGGGCGACCCGCGCAGCGCCGCCGGTCAGCAGCGGCTCTGGCAGGCCGCGACCGACTGGCTCCCCCGCCGCCGGGCCGGCGCGTTCAACCAGGCACTGATGGAATTGGGAAGCGAGATTTGCACCCCACGCGATCCGCGCTGCGACGACTGCCCCGTGGCGTTGCTTTGCCCCACGCGCGCGGCCGGACTGCAAAACAAGATTCCGGCCCCGGCGCGCAAACCACGGATCGAAGCGGTCCATCAGGCCGCGGTAGTCGTGCGCCGCCGCGACGGACGCCTGCTGCTGACGCAATATCGCCGCGGCCAGCGGTGGGCCGGCTTGTGGGACTTTCCCCGCTTTCAGCTCGACGGCGTCGCCGAACCGCCCGTCGGCTACCTCGAACAGCAGACCGCCACGCTGGCCGGTCGCCGCGTCACGCTCGGGGAGCGGCTCCTTACCCTCCGGCACGGTGTCACGCGATTTCGCATTACGCTCGACTGCTACACGGCGCAAGCTGGTACAGCGACTCGGTCGGTAGCTAGCGCGGAACGCTCCACCCGCGCGGAGTTAGCTCCGATCATCGGTTGGTTCAATCCTCGGGAACTTGCAGCACTGCCGATGAACACGACCGGCCGCAAGATCGCTCGCGCACTTGCTCCGGAGAGTTCTTAATCTTGCACTCGAGTCCCCGTTGACCGGGACGCCAACCGAATCGCAACTCCCTCGCAGGACAGCTCCATGTGGCGCAAAGACAAAGCTCGGCAAGCGCTCGCCGGTCGCATTCGCACCAATCGGCTGCTGTTCATCGTCACGCTGGTGGCGGTCGTGGCCTCGCTCGTCTTCCTGTGGCACGGCAAGCGGCCCGCGCGCTATCACTTGCGCATGACGGCCGGCGATCCGCTGGGGCACCGAAACGATTTGGCCGAGATCCTCCGCGACGAAGCCAAGCACTACGCGGTCGACCTCGAGCTCGTCCCCACGTCGGGGGGCGATCGAGCGCTGGAACTTGTGGCCGCCGGCAAGCTCGACGTGGCGATGATCGCGGGCCTGACCTCGTACCGCAGCCCCGAATTGCGCGAGGTCATCGCCGTGCTGCGCGAACCGCTGCACTTGTTTGTGCGCAATTCGATTTCGATCGATGGCGGCGCCGACGCGCTCCGCGGCAAGCGACTCAACCTGGGCACCAAGCAAAGCGACACCCGACTCGTGGCAGAGCGCGTATTGACCTTCATGGGACTCGAATCTGGGCGCGACTACGAACCTAGCTACCTCTCGTTCCTCGAACTGACGGCGACGCCCACCGAGCAGCTTCCCGACGGCATTTTCGTCGTGGCTCCGCTGCCGGCCACCACTCGAGTCGGCCTGGCGCGGCGGAGCGAATTCCACATGTTCCCGCTCCCCTTTGGCGAGGCGATGTCGCTGCGCGAGGGGCGGTTGCACCCGGCCGAAATCCCCGCGTTCACCTACGGGTTCAACCCGCCGATCCCCCCCGCGGCGCTCCCCACGGTCGCCACGCCGACGTTGATCGTCGCCCATCGCGACGTGCCGGAGGTCGCCATCGGTCGCTTGCTGAGCGCGTTGTTCGAGAACGAGTTTTCGCGGCGGGCCAATCTGCCGGCCCTAACCACGGCGAGCATCGATCCGCGACACGACTTTCCCTTGCATCGTGGCACGCAGAGCTACTTGCGACGTAAAGACCCGCTGCTGACGATCGAGCTCATCGACGGGCTGGAAAACCTTCGCAGTTTCCTCGCGTCCGGAGCGTTGGCGGCGTTTCTGCTCTGGCGCTGGTGGCGCGCCCGCCGGTTGCTCGGCTTCGAGATCTATTTCGACCAGGTAACCGAAATCGAGCAAGAGGCCCTAGCGCTCGAATCGCAAGGCGGTCTGACCGAGCCGCAGCGGCGGCAACTTCGTCAGCGCCTCTCGGGCGTCAAGAGCACCGCCTTGGAGAGCTTCGCCGAAGGGCACTTGCCGGGGGGCGAACAGCTCGTCGGCTTTCTGACGCACGCCCGCGATGTCCATGCCCTGATCGACGCGGTCGCGACGCGAACCGAGCGCAACGGTCAGCCCGAGAGCCCAGCCCCGGCGCCGCCGCTACAGGGGACTTCTGCAGCGCTATGAGCGTTGCGCCGTCACGTCGTCGTCGATGGCAGCCTGTCGCTTACCGACGATCCACAGGCCGGCAGCCGCGATCGCGCAGCCGATGCCGTTGGATACCAGATCCCAACCGGTGTTCTCGTATCCGCCGACGTTCGTCTCGGCCATCAACAGCGTGGCGGCGAACTCCACCACTTCGTTGAGTGCCCCAAAGCCCATGCCGGCGATCGCGCATAGCAGCAGCCAGGGAACGGTCGGCATCAGCCGCCGCGGCTCGATTTCCATCCGTCGGGCGATGCTGGCACGCAGTGCTTCCCAGGCCACGCAAGTTGTCACGCCGAAGCCGTAGGCATGCACGATCTGGTCGTATTTCAATCGCCCCGGAATGATCCACCAACTGTAGAGCACGCGGATTTTGCCGTCGATCGGCCAGCTTTCGGGGACGGGAACCAGGCCCCCCGCCATGTGCATCAGCCCCCACAGGCTCAGCGCGGCGAGTAAGCCTGTGCTCAAACCGACGTGCCAGTGCACGAGGCCGACCAGGCCGATCAGCACCAACATCACGGCGATGTAGAAGACAAACTCGAGATTGCCCGTAACGATGGCGCCCACGGCGGCGGCCGCCACGTAAACGGCCGTTAGCCCCACGATGACGGCAATGCCCGCCGACCAGCGTCGCGGTTGGTTCATCGATACTGGGCCCCCCAATAACGCAGGTCGAATCCGCGAGACGATGGAGTCGGGCGAGCGTTGGCAGTCCGCCCCCCCGGTTAGCCGCGCCGCATCGCCCGCGCGATGTCGCGTTTGACGTCCGCCTTCTTCATGGCTTCGCGTTTGTCGTAGAGTTTGCGCCCCTTGCAGATGCCTAGCAGCACCTTGGCCCGCCCTTGCTTGAAGTACATCTTCAGGGGAACGAGCGTCAGCCCCTTTTCGTACGCCCGGTTGGCGAACCGCTTGATCTCGCGACGATGCAAGAGCAACTTGCGCGGTCGCTTGGGCTCGTGATTGAACTGGTTGGCCTGCTTGTACTCGGGAATGTCGCAACCGACGAGCCAGACTTCCCCTTGTTTGACCCGGCCGTAGCCATCCTCGATCGACATCCGCCCGTTCCGCAGGCTCTTGACCTCGCTCCCCACCAGCACGATGCCGCACTCCAGGGTTTCGACCACCTCGTACTCGTGGCGCGCACGGCGATTCTGCGCGATCAACCGTTCGTTGTCGTGCTCGCGATCGACTTGCTTGGCCTTCTGCGGCTTGGCCGTGGGACTACCCTCCTAACGCTGGCAGAACTGTCGCCACTTCTTCGCCGGCGCCGTTCGGGTATCGGACGAAGCTAGCTGGCCACGATTCGGGCGTCTGGTAAACTATACCACGACCATTAAACGTAACCATGCGTCGCAAACACGCCCTTCGTCATACGCCGATTACTGCTGACCATGCTTTCCTCGCCGACCCGATCGATGCACGGTAGCCCCTCGCTCGAAGCCCACCTGCTGGGGCTCGTCGAGTACGAGCAGGCCTTGGCGCTGGCTCGTCGGCTGGTCTTCGACGCCAGCGGTAGCAACGATCGGCAAATCCGCCTGTTGGTCTGCGAGCATCCGCCCGTGGTGACCATTGGCCGGCAAGGATCGCGGGCTCACTTTCGCGCCGACGAACGCGAGTTTGAAAGCCGGCAGATACCCGTGCGCTGGGTCAATCGCGGCGGTGGCTGCCTGGTGCATGCCCCCGGGCAGTTGGCCGTCTATCCGATCGTGCCGCTCGACGCCTTCGGTTGGACTGTCGGCCAATACCTCGCGCGGTTTCAGCAGGCGTGGCAAGCGGTGCTGGGCGAAATGGGGATTCCCGCACAAACGCGCGTCGGTCGCCATGGATTGTGGGGCCGCACCGGGCAGCTCGTCACTTTTGGCGTGGCGGTCAACGGTTGGACCACCTACCACGGGGCGTTCCTCAACGTCGATCCTTCGATGACTCTCCAGCATTTGGTCGACAACGACCCCGTCGACCACACGCCGTTCACATCGTTGGTCGTCGAACGCCAGCAGCCGATCAAAATGCAGCTCGTGCGGGCCAGGCTGATCGGCCATCTGGCCACGGCCTTTGAAGTCGAGCGACAGCACCTGTACAGCGGGCATCCCTACCTGGCGCCGAAGTCCGCGGGCAGTATCGAACCTGCGCGCCGCCGCGTCGGTTGATCGATCAACTCCTACGGTCGCGTGCCGTGATTCAACTGCCGATTCTTGCCGCCGAGCCCGCCGCATCGAGCCAACCAGCGCGCGCTGCCGAAGATGATCTCCGCGCGCGGCGCTTGCCCCCTTGGCTGCGGCGCAACGTCCCCAAGGGGAACGGCAACCACGCCACGGCCCGGCTGCTCGAAGAGCTGCGGCTCGAAACCGTCTGCGACAACGCCCGCTGCCCGAATCGCATGGAGTGCTATTCGCAGGGGACCGCGACGTTCATGATCTTGGGCAGCGTCTGCACGCGACCCTGCGGCTTTTGTTCGGTCGACAAGGGAAAGACCCAACCGCTCGAGGTCGACGAGCCCGATCGCGTTGCCGAGGCCGCGGCCCGGCTCGGGCTGCGCCACGTCGTGATCACGTCGGTCACTCGCGACGATCTGCCCGACGGCGGGGCCGATCACTTCTACCGCACGGTGCAGGCGGTTCGCCAGCGCACCGGCGCCGCGGTCGAAGTCCTCACGCCCGACTTCGTCGGTCACAAACACGCCCTGGAGCGCGTGGTCGAGGCCGCCCCCGAAGTGTTCAATCACAACATGGAGACCGTCCCGCGCCTGTATCGCGAAGTGCGCGGCCGCAAGAGCGACTACCGCTGGACGCTGGGGCTGTTGGCCCGCGTCAAACAGCTCAATCCGGCGATCAAGACGAAGAGCGGACTGATGCTCGGCCTGGGCGAAACCCGCGACGAGCTTTTCGACGCGCTCTGCGATCTGCGCGGCGTCGGTTGCGAGCTGCTGACCTTGGGGCAGTACCTGCAGCCATCGTTCGAGCATCTGCCGGTCAAGCGGTATCTGCCGCCAGACGAGTTCGCCGAGATCGGGCGGTTGGCCAAGCGGCTCGGTTTCGCCGAAGTGGCCAGCGGGCCGTTCGTCCGCTCGAGCTATCACGCCCGCGAAATGGCCGAGACGTTTTGAGCGAGACGGTCCCGAGCACCGCGTGCCCGGGGACTGGTACATTTTTCGGTGCGCGATGTTGCGATGGCCAACCTGCGATGGCCGAAAAGATGTACCTGTCCCCCTCGGCAGCTTGTGCGGCGCAGCCCGCGAATACCAGCCCGAAGCGCAGCGAGGGTAAGTTGACGCAGTGGCTCGCTCCGCGCGTAAACAGCGCCGCAGACGCCTCACTACCCTGAAACCGCGCTTTCCATGCGTCACCAGCTTATCCTTCCCGACCTCGGCCTGGGCGAGATTCCCGTTACGGCCAGCTTGTGGCTCGTCGAACCTGGCAGCCGCGTGACCGAGGGAGACCGGCTGCTGGAAGTGTTGGCCGACGGCGTGACAATCGATCTCCCTTCGCCCGTTTCTGGCGTGCTCGTCGATGTGCTGGTGAGCGAAGACGACCGGCTGGCAGTCGGTCAGCCGCTGGCCGTGCTGGAAGCGGCCGAGCCGTAGCGCCGGCGGTCTACGGGCGAAGTGGCAGTTACTGGCCCCGTTGCGGCGTGCGACTTGCCCGTGCGCACTAACCCTCTCCCCTCGCGGGAGTGGGTGGCCGGCCGACAATGAGTCGGTCAGCCGGGTGAGCAGGCCGTGGCGCCGGGCGTCACGCGTGCCATACTCGCGGCTCGTGGGCTTGCTGAACACAACTCGATCCCTGGATCGCGCACCTGATCGCAGAGGGCGTTCTGTGAACGGCGGGTGAATTTGCGGCAAATGGCCCAACCACCGGGTACAATCGCCGCGGGCGAAGCCGGCCGGATACCGACGGTTGCCGACTTGCCAACGCGGCCCAGCGATCACCGCAGGAAAGCGGCACACCGCCGGCAGCTTCGAGGGAGCAGCTAATGAGCCGTACGCCGTCCGCATCAGAATGTCGGGCCCGACGCTGCGGTCGCGCTGGCGATCGATTCGCTCGCTGTGCCCATGTTTGGGCCGCGCTGGCAGCCATGGGCATCTTTTTCTTGGCGACCGCGGTGCCGGCCCGGGCGGTCACGGTGCCATTACCCAATAGTCAAAGTGAAGTCCTGACCGGATCGCTTGGTATCACAGGCAGCAGCGCCTCGATCGAAGGCTCATTCCCGATCTCAGGCACCTCCGTCGATTTCCCAGCGCAGACGGTGCCGGTCTCTTTCAGTGCGCCGCTAAAGTTCAATTCTCAGCCCGACCCGTCTTCGGCGTTCGTCGCTGAATTGAGTGGCCCGTTTAACGGTTCATTGGTCACATTCACCAATTTTGACATTGACCTGCTGCCGAACACGCAGATTCCTTTCATGGCGGATCCGCTGTTTGTCGACGCTTTTTTCCTCGGAGTGCCGGTCGAGAACACGCTCACGGTCTCCGGCTCGATCGTCGGGATGTCGTTCACCCAGACCGGATCTCCCACGGTTTTTCCGACTCGCGATTTCACGGTGCCGGGAACTTTGTCGTTGACCTTCGGCGAGTTCCTGTTGGACTTCAGTGCATTTGGCGCCGAGATCGGTGGTACTAACGTCGAGGTACCCATCACGCTGTCTGGGACGTTTTCAGGATTCTATGTCATCTTCCAAGTAAAGGGTTCGGGCTCCGCCGAAGTTCCCTTTGCAATGCTTGAAACGACATTGGTTGGCGACCCACCAGCGAGTTTCACGGCCGGTATTCAAGGCACCGCCTCGACTACGCCTTCACACTGTTCGACATCATCCCCGAGCCGGAAAGCGTCACATTGCTGCTGATTGGCGCGACGGCGCTCGTGCCGCTGGCCCATCGCTATCGGCGGCGGCGGAAGTTGTCGTAAGCGCTGCGCCAGCACTCGTCGAACGCGCCGACATTCGCCTGTAACTGGCGTGGCAATGGCCCGCTCTCGGCTATGCAACGTTGCTCAGAGCAGGCTTCGCTTGCTGCAGGCCGCCGGTCACCAACTAGTGGCCAAATCCCTTGTTGAACTTTGTAGCCGGCCTCTGCGAGGCCGGTCCGGGGTCACTGACCCCGGCTACAGATCCGCCGCGCAGCGGCGGCGGCCTTCGACCCCGCAGGGGCCGCTCTGTCAGCCGAGGGTGTCAACCCTCGGTGCCAGTCGCATCATTGCCCGGCCCTGACAGGGCCGCTCGTGGCAGTCGCCGGGTGACGGGGTGCGTCGCCCCGCGTTCGCGCCGCGCGGATTGGCCACATCGGTCCCCGCCGCGCCGCGGCGACAGTCTCGGCCGCCAGCTAGTGGCTAGTGGCCAGATTTCTCTTGATGTAATGAACATAATAATGTACACAATATATGGCCTCAGGGTGTACCGATTCGCCGCGATCCAGGCACTCTCAGAGCCAGTGGCACCCGAAATACGTCCAAAACAATCCCCCGCCGTGGCGTGCGGTAACCGCCGAGGGGGACGGGAGTCGTTTCCGGAATTCGACCTTACCTCGGTCGACGCGCAGAGGGGAAACGACTCCCGTCCCCTTGGGGCTGCATCGAAAGGAGGAAGCACCGCCGACTTCGCCGATCAGCACGCATCTCCCCCGGGCGCTTCGCGATCGCAGCGCGATCGTTTGTCACAGCCGGTGCGGAGAGGGACGCTCGCCGTGCGCGCCGGGGACTGTCCCCGTGGCGGCGCGCGACGTCGCGTAGACGCGAGACTGTCGACCGCAACGGGGGCTGTACCCCTTCGTGCGAAGATCCGATCCGCGCGGGTGCCATGACCACGCTCGTCGTGGGTACGAATTCACTATCCACAGATTTCACAGATTACGCAGATGAGTTGCTCGTGGACTCGCCCGCATTCCCAATCTGCGTTAATCGTCGAAATCTGCGGACCACAAAACTGCATTCTTTGCGCCTTGGCGCCTTGGCGCGAGATCGCTCGTCTTTGGACGCAAAACGAAAGCCTTGGACGCAAGTTGGACGCAAACCGCTTCGATTTGCGTCCAAGAATAAGTGGATTCGCTGCAACGACTTAACGGCTGGTAACAACGGCTTTGGACGGTTTGGACGCAAAATTACGGACATGGAGCGAGAGAGATAACGCGAATTCACAATCCACAGATTTCACAGATTACGCAGATGAGTTGCTCGCGGACTCGTCCGCGTTCCCAACCTGCGTCCATCGGCGAAATCTGCGGACAACAGAACTGCCTTACTTTGCGCCTTCGCGCCTTGGCGCGAGATCCGTTGTCCTTGGCCCCTAATCCCTAATCCCTAATCCCCAGTCCCAAATCCCTAATCCCTGATCACGAACAACTAGCCTCGACGCGGGACGCAAAATGCCAATTCGGGACGCAAGCGGGACGCAACCACCAGCGTTTTGCGTCCCGACGCAAGCAACTTGAAATGAGCAACTTAACCGCCGGCAACACCCGCTCGGGACGGTCGGGACGCAAAATTACGCACACTCAAAAAGACGCGGGGAACCCGCCGCCGTGCGCAATGACCGCCTCGGCTGGTGCCAAGCGGCCAAGTCCGAATATCCGCGGGCCGGCAGTTCGCCGGGCGGGCTTATCGACAGCCAATTGGGTCCCGAATAGGATGAAACATTCTGCGTAATTCCTGTCCAGCACACTGGATGGAAGGTCGGCGGACAGGCTCTTCGCTCCTAGGGAAGCTCTCGGCAATGCAGCAAGCGTACTCCAAAACTACCTGGCGGCTCTTCTGGGTGGCCACGATTGTCTTCTTTCTCTCGGGAGGCACGGGACTCGCTTACCAGGTGATCTGGTTCAAGCGGTTCGCACACGTGTGGGGGAGTTCGAGCCTGGCGTTTGCCGCCGTGAGCGGCTCGTTCCTGTTCGGCCTGGGACTTGGCGCGTACCTGTTTGGCCGCATTGCCGACCGCTTGCAGCGACCGCTGTTCTGGTACGGTGCCTGCGAAATCGCCA
Source organism: Pirellulales bacterium (assembly GCA_050184475.1). Lineage (GTDB taxonomy): Bacteria > Planctomycetota > Planctomycetia > Pirellulales > JAEUIK01 > JAIESQ01. The sequence goes on from JBFXAH010000004.1 coordinate 118,980, forward strand.
TCGGCTTGTTGGCGCTGGTGATCCCGTTCGAAATCCAGGCCCTGGTCGAAGCCTCGGTCAGCATCTACGCCAGCATTCCCGAGCAGCCTTTCCTCCGCTATCTGACGCAATTGTGCTTGACCCTGCTGGTGACGGGGCCGCCGTGTGTCTTGATGGGGGGCACGCTGCCGCTGTTGATTCGCCAATTGACGGCGCGCGACGGCTCGCTCGACCAGGCCACCGGTTGGCTCTACGCGATCAACACGTTCGGCGCCGCGACGGGTTGCGTGTTGGCCGGCTTCCTGTTGCTGCCGCAATGGGGACTCGTCGGCACGAACAACGCGGCGGCGACGCTCAATATCGTGATCGGCGTGGCGTCGATCGTGATCAGCCGCGCCACGCTCGGACTGCGCACCTCGCGGCGGGGCGAGCGCAACGAAGGCCCGCCGCAGGTGGCCGTGGCGCCGCTCAACATCATGGGCAGCGTCGCGCTGGCCGGCGTGTTCATCGCCGCGACCTTGTCGGGCCTGGCTTCCTTGATGTTGGAAATGACCTGGAGCCGACAACTCGCGCTGGTTCTGGGGGGCTCGACCTACGCCTACACGTCGACGTTGTTCGTGGTCCTGGTTGGCATCGCCCTGGGCAGCTTGATCTATCATCTCGGCTTGCGCTGGATCGCATCGTACCCCGCGGTGCCGCTGGCCGTCGTCGGCCTGCTGGTCGCCTGGAACCTGGTGGGCTTCGAAATGCTTCCGGCCCTGAGCAAATGGGCCGGTGAAGTTCGGCCCACTCGACTCACCTTGCTCTCGAACGCCTGGGTTTGTGTGCGCGCTGCCATGGCCGTGGAGTTCATACCCGCGGTTTGCATGGGAGTTCTGTTTCCGCTGTTGGTGCACTTGACGCGACAGAGCGCGGCCGCGGTCGGACGCACGGTCGGCGACATCTACGCCTGGAACACCTTCGGCTCGATCGCCGGCGCGGCGCTCACCGCCGTGCTGTTGTTTCCGTCGATCGGCACCGCCGGCGCCATCGCCCTGGCCACGGTCTGCTACGCGGTGGTGATTCTGGGCATGGTTGCCTGGCAAGGAATTTGGGGGGTGGCCGCGGGCACGGTCGGCGCGGCGGCCGCGATCGGCGTCGCCGCATTCATCGCGCAGCACCCGCACAGTCCGCTGCTCACCAACGTCGGCATGTATATGTACGGCGGCACGATTTTCGATAGCGACAACCCACCTTACGACGTGGTGTTCTTCGAGGAAGGCGCCTCGAGCAACGTGCTGGTCTGCAAGACCCGCAACACCTCCAAACCCGCGTTGAGCCTGCGCGTCAACGGCAAAGTCGACGCCAGCGATGGCCTGGACATGGTCACCCAGGCGGGCTTGGGCTACTTCCCCTTCTTTCTCAAGCCCGATGCCAAGAACGTGCTGGTGATCGGCTTTGGATCGGGGACGACGTCGGGGGTCTGCTTGTTGTTTCCCGAAACGCAGGTCACCTGTTGTGAAATCGAGCCGTTTGCGCTCGCGGCCGCGCCCAACTTCGCGCACGTCAATCATCGGCCCTACGAAAAGCGTCGCTCCGAGCTGCTGAAACAAGCGGCCGAGCTGCCACCCGAACAGCGACCGAGCCCCGCCGAAATCGACAAACAGGCCCGCTTCAATGTGATTTTCGGCGATGGTCGCACGACGCTGCAGGGAAGCGGTCAGCAGTTTGACATCATCATTTCGGAGCCGTCGAATCCCTGGCTGGCGGGGGTGGGCAATCTATTCACCAAGGAGTTCTTTCGCACCGCCAAGGAGCATCTGGCCGACGACGGCGTGCTCGCGCAGTGGATTCAAACCTACAACTTCACGCTCTCCGATTATTTGACGATCGTCCGCACGCTGCGGACGGAGTTCCCCCATTGCGGCATGATCTCACTGGCCAACGGGGCCGACACCATTCTGCTGGCATCGAAGCGGCCGCTCCTGCCCGACAAGGCGGCCCTGGAGCGCATGCAACAGACGATTCTGGCGACTCCTGAGATCGAGAACGATCTGCAGAAGTGGTTTGGCACGACCGATCCATCGCAACTGCTGGTGCAGCACTACACGCTGGATGAAAAGTCGCTGGAGCGTTTGGCCCGCTTCGAGCGCTTGTACCGGTTTTTCGAAGTCGCCAAGATCGGCGTGCTGCTCGACCGGCTGCACCGCATTACGCCAGACGAGCTGCACAGGCTGATGCAGCAAGAAGATCTGGCGAGTTGGTTCGGCACTTCCGACGTCAACGAGATTCGCGCCCGCCTGCAGCGCATCGACGAGGATACCCTGGCCAAGGCCATCGCCGAGCATGGCGGCGAGCAACTCAATACGGACCTGAATCTGTGGCTCGAGTTCGATGCCCCGCAGCACCTGTTTGAGCAGCCCAAGGGGATGGAAAGCGCCGCGATCCAGTTGCAGGCGGCCCGCGAGGAAATGTGGTTTCGCCAACTCGGTAAGGTGATGGGAATGGATCTCGACACGGCCGACTACCTGGTGGCCCACGGGACGCAATGTCGTGTCATGGGAGACTTGAAATCGGCCCTGGCTTACTACCAGGAGGCCATCAAGCAACGCGGCTCGCGGGGGCACCCCGAGGCCTACCGGGGGGTCGCGGCCATCCATATCAGGAACAAAGGGAATCGCGAAGCGATCGCCGTCTTGCGTGACTTGCTCAAGATCAATCCCGACGATCTCGAAGCACTGAGCACGCTGGCCCAGTTGTATCTGCAACAGAATCAGGCGGACGAAGCGCTCGTCGTACTGCGGCGCCTGATCCAGATTCAACCAGGAAATGAAAAAGTACGCCGAATGCTGGCCGATGTGCTGATGCAATTGAATAAGTATGCCGACGCCGTGCCGGAGCTGCGTGAGCTGGTTGCGCTGCGCCCCGACAGTGCCAACTATCATGCCAACCTGGCCCAGTCGCTGCTGATGCTCAATCAGAACTCGGAGGCCGCCGACGAATTCCGCCAGGCGCTGCGGCTACAACCCGACGTCACCCCCGGCAGTACGACGCAAACCTGGGCCAACAATCTTGCCTGGCTGTTAGCCACGAATCCGGACCCGGCGATTCGCAACGGCCCTGAAGCGGTCGAGTGGGCCGCCAAGTCGGTCAAAGCCGCGGAACAAGCCAGGCAGCTAGTGCCGGACTTTCTCGATACGCTGGCCGTGGCCTATGCCGAGGCGGGGCAATTCGATAAGGCGATCGCCACCTCGTATCAGGTGGTCGACAAGGCTCGCGCCGAGCTGCAGGTATTGAGCGGGAAGAAAACGGCCTCCGAAGCCGACGCCAAGACGCTCCAGGCCCGCAGTGCCCATCTCACCAAGTTGGTCGATAACACGCTCGCCAGGATCGAACTCTATAAGACTTCGCAGCCGTTCCACGAAACTTGACCGCGGAGAGAGCTAGTCGACCAAGAGTGCGCGTCGATCGGTCGACCGCACCAAGGCGCCGCGGGAGATGCAAATAAGTCGCCAAGGGGTTACTCGCCGTGGAGCTTCTTCCGCAAGGTCGCGCGGTGCAGCCCGAGCACGTTGGCCGCCGCGGCCCGATTGTGGGCCGTGCGCTCGAGCACCGCGGCGAACAACGCCGGTTCGGCGGCTTTCAAGAAGTCGTCGTAGAGTGAAGTCGGCAACGAAGGTTTGGCGAGTTGCTCGCCGGCCCACCCGCGCACGACCGCTGCCAAGGATGCACTTTCCGATCGGCCGTCGATCGGCGCAATGTTCTTGGGCAGATGTTCGGGCAGAATCTCTCCGCTACGGGCAAGCAGCGCCGCCGCCTCGACGGCGTTGCGCAGCTCGCGCACGTTGCCGGCCCAGTGTCGGTGTGACAATTCTTCGATCGCCGCCTCGGTAAAGTGCAACGGTGCCGCACCCGCGGGCCGGGCCTTGCGGAGGAAGTGATCGGCTAACAGCGGGATATCGTCGACTCGGTCGCGCAAGGGCGGCAGTTCGATCGGCAGCACCGCCAGCCGGTAGTACAAGTCTTCGCGAAACGTTCCCTCGCGGGCCGCCGCGCGGAGGTCGCGGTGGGTCGCCGCGATCACCCGGAAGCTGGTCTGACGCGGGCGCGTATCGCCCACGGGCGTGACCTCTTGTTGTTCGAGAACTCGCAGCAATTTGACCTGCACGCTCAAGGGAATGTCGGCAACTTCGTCGAAGAACACCGTGCCGCCGGCCGCCAGTTCGAGCAATCCGAGCCGCGCGGCGTCGGCACCAGTAAAGGCTCCGCGAGCATGACCGAACAACTCGCTCTCGACCAACGTCGGGCTGAGCGAAGCGACGTTGACCGGCACCCATGGCCCCTCGGCCTGCAACGAGTGGCGATGAATGGCTCGCGCCGCCAGTTCCTTGCCGGTACCGCTCTCGCCGGTCAGCAGAACAGGCGCTCCGGTGGGGGCCGCCAGCGCGATGCGCTTGTAAACTTCCTGCATGGCGGCGCTGCGTCCCAGAAATCCGACTTCCGCCAGTTCCTCGGTGGCAGGCTCGGCCACCGCGGGCGCACGTCGTTGGTCGGCCAACGCTCGCCGCAACACTTGCGAGGCCTGGCTCAGATCGAAAGGCTTGACGAGATATTCGAACGCGCCTTGTCCAAAGGCACCGACCGCCACGTCAAGGCTGCCAAAGGCGGTCATCACGACCACCGGTGCTCCGGCCAACAGCGGTTGCATGCGCGACAGCGCGGTCAGTCCGTCGAGCCCCGGCAGGCGGACGTCGAGCATCACGACGTCGGGCCGACGAGTCTCGAGCAGTTGCAGGGCCTCTTCGGCCGACGGGGCGACGCTGACGTCGTGCCCCTCGTCGCGAGCCAACCGTCCCAGCGCCCAACAGATGCTTTCTTCGTCGTCGACGATCAATACGTGGCTCATCGCAGCCAAACCTCAGTTATCAGGATTGGATTACCCCAACTGCCGGAGATGGTTCCGCTGGGCGATCGCTGGCCGGCGTCAACAGCGCGGCATCGGTCGCCGTGCCAGGGCTCGACTCGCGCCCGGCCGAGCGCTCAACCTCCAGTGGCAGCACGACCTCGAAAGCGGTCCTTCCGTCGCATTCCACGCAGGCGATCGCGCCACCATGTGCTTCAACGACTTGCCGAGCCACGGCCAGCCCCAGTCCAAGCCCTTCGGGCTTGGTGGTGGCGAACGGCTCGAACAGTCGATCGCGAATTCTCTGGTCGACTCCCGGGCCGCTATCGACGACACGCAGCGTTGTGTTGGTTGGCGTCATCGACAGCCGCACGCGCACCCAGCCTTGGGAGCCGGCCGCTTCGAGTGCATTGAGCAACAGATTTAACAGCAACTGACGAAGCTGAGCGGCGTCTGCCCACAACGGGACCGAGGTTGTCGGCAGTTCCAGTTCCAGTCGCACGCGGCGATGTCGGCAGGCCGGCTCGACTAGCCGAACGCTTTCCTCAATCAGTTCGACCAGGTCGATGTCGGCCCGTTGCAACTCCTCCGGCTTGCCAGCGGCCAGAAATCGTCGCAGGTACTCTTCGATGAGCCCCATCTGCCGCAATGCTACTTCCAAGCTCTCGTCGTCGGCCGAACAATGCCTGGCGTGCAACTGCAATGCCATCCGCGCGCCGGTGACCGTGTTGCGAAGATCGTGGGCCATGCCGCCACTGAGTTGCCCCAGAATCGCCAGCCGCTCGGATCGGCGCACGGCCGCCGTGAGATTGCTCAACTGCACGGCCAGGGCATTGGCCGACGACACGAGGTCGCGAATTTCGTCGTTGCGCTGCGGGAGCGGGATCGCGCCATAATCCCCCTCGGCCATCGACGCGATCTGCCGCTGCAAGCGGGCGATCGGCAGGCTCCACCGCTTCGCCAACACGCTGGCCAACACCGAGGCCAGTCCAATGGCCACCAGGCCCACGATCAGAGCGGGCTTGGCAGCCTTACCTCGCGCTTCGCGCCAACTCTGTTCCGGATAGAAGACGTGCAAAGTCGTCGTGGGGGACGTGGCCGTTCGGCTCCCCAGATCGACGACCCGATGAAAATACGGTTCGTCGGCCACGGTCACCGATGGCCCCAAGGGCCTCGCATTCCCTGGCTCCGCCGGCGCGGGCACGCGATGTCCCAGCAACGTGGCCACGCCGCTCGTCGCCAGTCGCGGGCCGGATTCGTCGGCCAACAGGAACTCGGCCCCCGACAGACCACGCATTTGCTCGAGCACGTGGTTGGTTAGCGGAAAATTCGAGCGACGCAACGTATCGCAGAGGGCGTCGAGCTGCGAGGCAATTTCGACCTCTTGCTGTCGCGCCTGCAGATACGCGGTCAACATGCTCGCCGCCACGAGGGTGACCAGCATGCTGCCAGCTAACGGCCAGAGAATCTGATGCCTGAGAGGCCAACGCATGCGCGAATTGCCAGCGCGGTGATTTTTTAGCCAAACGTGGCGACGTTTTCGACGCGGCACGATCGAATGGCCTTATTCTCGGTTGGCGTGACCCAAAGTACAACCTGCGATTGGCGGTCGTCGGGCGGCCTGTCGCCCGCTAAAAACTGTCCAACACGACGCGTGGTTGACCAGGCGACCGCCAGCGGTGCAATCTGCGGGCCAATGTTTGGCCACCTGCCGCGCGTTGGCGTCCCCCCGGCCGAGGCGTAAACTGGCCGCTATGAAAACCTCCGGCAGTCAGGCCATGCTCGATATGCTCGCCGAGTTCGGCGTGCGACACATCTTTGGCAACCCCGGCACCACTGAGTTGCCGTTCATGGATGCCTTGGCGGCAGACAAGCGGTTCGGGTACATCCTGGGCCTGCAAGAAGTCCCCGTGATGGCGATCGCCGACGGCTATGCGCAGGCCTCGCGCGGGTTGGGGGTCGTCAACCTGCACATCAGTTGCGGGCTGGGGAACGGCCTTGGCATGCTCTACAACGCCTACCGCGAGGGGACGCCGCTGCTGGTCACCGCGGGCCAGAGCGATCGCCGGCTGGTGCTCGAAGAGCCGATCCTCTGGGGCGACATGGTTTCCGTCGCGCGGCCCTGGGCCAAGTGGTCTTACGAGGTCACCCGTGTGCAAGACCTGCCCACCGCGCTGCGCCGCGCCGTGCAGACCGCACTGACGCCGCCGACGGGGCCGGTGTTTCTGTCGATCCCGATGGACGTGCAGGCTGAAATCGCGGAGCTTGAGACCACCGTTCCGCCGCCGCTATGTACACGCACGCGACCTTCGCTCGAAGCTCTGAACAAGGCGGCTGAAGTGCTGCTCTCGGCCAAGAATCCGGTGATTCTGGCCGGCAGCCGCGTCACCGAGCGCGACGCCGTCGCCGAGCTCGTCGCCCTGGCCGAAACACTCGGCGCGCCGGTCCTCTCCGAGTCAGGCACCACACACGGACGGCTCCCCTTCCCGGCCGATCATCCGCTGTATGCCATCGGGCTACCCCTCTGGTCGCCTGAGGTGCGTGCCCGCCTGGCCGACTACGACGTAGTCTTCATCGCCGGAATGGACCTGCTGCGGCAGTATGTTTACTTCGAGCCCTGGCGGGCGATTCCTGAGCACGTCCGGCTCGTGCAACTCGACGAAGACCAGTGGCAGATCGGCAAGAACTATCCGGTCGAAGTCGGCATCCTCGGCGACACCAAGTGCGGCTTGGCCGAGCTGACCGAGCTGGTCCGCGGAAAGCAGACGGATGCCTCTCGCGGCGCCGCGACGCAACGCTTTGAGAAAGCCCACGCTGCTCGCGAACAGCTTAAGGCCACTCTGCGCTCGACAGCCGAGAAAGAGCAATCGGTACGGCCGCTGACACCGCTAACACTGATGACGAGCCTGGCCCGCGTGCTGCCCCCCGATGTCGCCGTCGTCGAAGAGGCGGTCACGTCGACCAACACGATGTTTGAGCGGCTTGGCGTGCTCAAAAACACAACGGGCTATTTTGGCCATCGCGGCTGGGCGCTCGGCTGGGGGCTCGGTTGCGCGATTGGCGTGCAATTGGCCTGGCCCGACCGGCCCGTGCTGGCCCTGCTGGGCGAAGGGGCCTCGATGTACGGCATCCAGGGCCTATGGACTGCCGCGCGGTACAACATTCCGGTCACGTTCGTGATCTGCAACAACGCCCAATATCAGATACTCAAAGTCGGCGCCGGGCAGATCGGGCTGCCGCAAGCCAAAGCTGGCAACTTCCTGGGCATGGATCTGGCCGAACCCGAGGTCGATTTCGTCGGTCTGGCACGTTCGCTGGGGGTCGAAGCCGAGCGGATTGAAGACCCGACGCAACTCGCCGACCGCGTGCGCGACTCCTTGGCCGGCGACCGCCCGCGGCTCTTCGACGTGCCGATTCAGCGCGGGACTCCCCCGAGGTTGAACTACGGTTAGGGGGCTGTACTGGTGGGCCTTCAGTTTCTCGGTGCGTCGACTAACGCCGACATGAACGACTGCCGGCAATGCGGTAAGAAACTGTCCAAGAAAGACTATGGGAACTCTCTCAAGGAAATCGCCAAGTGGAAGCCTTGGAGTCCCCGAGTCCGTGGTGGGAACATCATTTGGGCACAGAGTTACGGGCCAATGTGTCCCGCGTCTTTACTCGACAGGGTCAATGCTCGAATGGGATTCAGGCCCGGTGGGCCTTGATCGCTGAAACGCTGTGCTGATCCATGGAAGTCGCTCCCCGGACAGTCGTCAGCAACCGCGAGTAAGAGGCGGGCACTGGCGGCCAGTTTGCCGCCAGCGCTACCCGCGTCGGTGACATGGATTAGGCTAGTTCGTCGAGGTCAAGACCGGTGCAACCCGTGCATGTCCAAGATTACGGTCCAGTAATCGCTCAACTGATCGGGCGCGAACGATTGGCCGAACTCGGGCCAGGTCACCTCGATCGCGAGCTCGCCGAGAGGTTGCAGACGTTGACCACCGACGAGCTTTTCGCTCATGCCCGCGTGACCGACGAGTCCATGGCCTCGGCTTGCCTGGCTGGGCTTTGGCTGTACGCCGACGGTCTCGACCAATCGCACGCGATTAGCCAGTCGATCGAGACCACGACGGGTAGCTTCTGGCATGGGATCATGCATCGCCGCGAAGGAGACTTCGGCAATTCCAAGTACTGGTTTCGCCGCGTGGGCAAGCACCCAGTCTTTGAGCCGCTGGCAGCCGAAACTCGGCGGTTCGCTCAGCAATCGACGCTGAGCGAGGTATCGGGCCTCGCCGCACAGGAGAATTGGGACCCGTTCCGTTGGATCGACCTCTGCGAAACTGCCCAACAACCTGGCCGCGGAAATGCCGCCGGCACAGGCCTAGTTGATTTCTGCCGGAGGATTCAGGCGTCGGAATGGCGACTGCTGTTCGACTTCTCGTACCGGCGAGCCATCGATTAAGGGGCCGCGGTTCGCCGATTTCTGTCCAAACTCGATAGCTGCTTGAAGGATGCGTCGTCGGCGAGTTACAATTGAGGCGAACGAACCGGCTACAGAGGACCGCTCATGCTGCAATTCGACTTCGAGAACAGTGTCGCCTATTGGATCTTCGCCACCGCCCATCAGCTCGCATGCACCATCAACGAGGAACTGGCTGCCTTGGGGATCACGCATCGCCAATGGGAGGTGCTGGCCTGGATTTCTTATTCCGGCGAAATGTCGCAAACCGAGCTGGCGGAGAAGATGGGGATCGAAGCTCCCACTTTAGTCGGTGTTCTCGACCGCATGGAGCGAGACGGTTGGATTGCCCGAGTTCCTAGCGAAGTCGACCGCCGCAAGAAAATGATTCGCGCCACTGAGAAAGTCGAGCCAGTCTGGGCCCAAATGGTCGCCTGTGGGATGGGAATCCGGGCTCGGGCCACGCGTGGCCTCACGTCCGAACAATTGCAAGAAATGCGCAATACGCTCGAAATCATGCGCAAGAATCTCGCCAAGCCGGTCAGCACCGACAAACTCGATTCAGCGACGTCCGTTGGTTCCGCGCTAACCGGCGACGTTCCTGCCTGAGCCATCGCCCACTGCACAGCTTCCTGAATAGCTTTCCGATACATGGCGCTTCAGTTTTGCTGCCCGTGCGAGCAGGCCAAACTGCTCGAAGCCGATGAGTCGCTGGTCGGGCAGGTCATTCAATGCCCTTTCTGCGAACTGCAGTTCGTCGTGCCGGTTCCTGCAGCCCCGGCCGGGGAAGTCGGGGGTAGTGCCAGCGCGCCGTCTCGTGCGGGCAAGCGGCCTAGTCCGCCGCAAGCACCACGTCGGCCGGCGGGCCAGCGATCGGCCGGCGCCTGGCAAGGTTCGCCCTCGGGGACTCCAGCGCAAACGGTGGGGACCTCCGCACCGAGCGTCGAAAGCGCCGCGCCGCAACTACTTCCGGGCGAGATGCCTGGCGTGGTGCATCTGGCATGTCCTAACGGGCACGAGTTGGAAACGCCGCGCGATCTACTTGGAACGGACATCGCCTGTCCCGTCTGCGGCGTGGAGTTCCGACTACGGCGCGAAGATACCGATGAATATCGCGCTCAGAAGCGCGCCGACCGCGAACGCAAGGAACAGCAGTTCGGTCGCAAGATGATGAACTTCTCGATCGTGACCGCCGTGCTCGTCGTATTGGCGATCATCATGATGGCGCTATATATCGGACTGTCCTAACAGCTCTGGGCAGAACGCCAGGTTCAGGCCAGTTCGTCGCGCACCTTTTCGAGCAGCCTCTTCGTAGCCTTGATCCCCTCGGCCTCGGAGAGCTTGGAACCTTCGTACTCGATGCCCACGTAGCCGTGGTACCCGGCGTCGAGCACGATTTTCATCATGCGACGATAGTCGGTGTGCGTTTCGTTTCCATCGGCGTCGAAGTCGTGGCTTTTGGCGCTCACGGCCTTGGCGTAGGGCATCAGCTCCGCGACTCCCTGATAGCGGTCATACTCCTTGCCCGGGGCGACGCGGAAATTGCCAAAATCGGGGAGCGTGCCGCAGTTGGGTAGGTTCACCAGCTTGATCGTCCCTGCCAGCCAGGCCCCATCGGACGACAATCCGCCGTGGTTCTCGACGATCACGTTGATGCCTGCCGAGGCCGCGTATTCGCTCACGCGGCGCAAGCCATCGGCGGCTAGCTTCTGAGCCTCTTCGCGCGATCCGCTCGATTGCGCGTTGACGCGGATCGAACGGCAACCGAGGACCTTAGCCGCCTCGACCCAGGGATAGTGGTTTTCGACGGCCTTGGTGCGGCGTGCCGCGTCGGCATCGCCCAGGGCTCCTTCACCGTCGATCATGATCAGTAGGCTCTTCACGCCCAGATCGGCAGCGCGCTTGCGCATTTCTTCCAGGTAGGCCTGGTCGCGTGCCTTGTTCTTGAAAAACTGATTGACGTACTCGATGGCCGTGATGCCGTAGTCCTCTTTCGAGACGCGGGCGAAATCGAGATTATCGAGCTTCTTGGAGAATAGCGATTTGTGCAGCGACCACTCCGCCAGCGAGATCTCGAACAACGGCTTCTCCTTGGGATCTTGAGCGGCCACGTGTTGTCTTACGAACTGACCGGAAACGGCCGCGCTCAGCGTGGCGCCCGTGATTTGCATAAAGCTTCGGCGATCAAGAATAGCCATGTCAGTCGGGTTCCTGCTGGTAAAAGGGGATGTTGGTATTTGAATCGGGGCCACTTGATGTTTCAAGCCAGGACGCTGGCCGCCGCCTCGCAGGTGGCTCCGCGGAGTGTCCTATTCTGGTTTACACTAACAACGATTGGCGGCTAACCCACTGGGGGCAGCACAATCGAGTGGTTGCGAGGCGAGCTTGCACGATGTTCCGAAGTACACCGCACGGCCGGAATTGGTGGACAGGGCTGGCGATCGTCCTGTGCGGGGGTGCCTGCGGTCTGATCACCCGACACGCCTTCGCTGACGCCGGGTTGCTCAACGACGATCTCAACTTTTTGCAAGAACTGGGCATGGCGCGCACCGGTCGCATCACCTGGTTCGAATACGCTCTCGGCTCGCATGGCCCGCACTTGATGCCGCTCTGGCAGACTGCGTTCTGGCTAGAAGCCACGATCTTCGGTATGGATTTCTGGAAGTGGCGCATCGCGATCAGCGTCCTACACGTGCTGACGGCAGTCATGGCATATGCACTACTCCGCAGGTACCTGTTGACCGGTACTGCCGCCACCTTGGCAGCAACTCTCTGGGCGATCGGCACGGCGAGTGGTGGTTTGGACAACCCACTGCTATGGATTATGTGTGGTCATTACTCACTCTCCTTATTGGGACTGTTGGTTGCCATGTATTGTGTTGCCGGCGCAGGCTCGCAATCCGGTGGCTTGCGAGTTGCGGGCAACTACTTTGCGGGGTTTACTGCGATCGGCGCGTGGTCGACCGTGACATTCGCCTGGCCGGCGGTGTTGCTGCAAATTGTCCTTTCGTATCCACGCCTTAAGCCTCGGTTTCCGCGCTGGATCGTTGCCTGGTCGACGGTGTTCGTCGTCGGCATGCTTTCCGTGGCGTTCATCGTGTCGGTCAGCGGAGGCGAACGCGTCAACCGACTTGCCCTAGGCGAGGCCTTCCTCCGCACCGGTGCGATCCTAACGAACTCGCTGGCGACTATTACTCTGGAACGCGCGCCAGAACTTGGCTGGCTCACCACCGAAATGAAGTCTCACCCCTTGGATCACCCCCTTCAGGCCGGATATCAGCGGTTGGCCGCAATTCATCTTGGTCGGGGCTGGGCTGGCACTCGATTTGGTTGGCACGGGCTACAGACGAATGCCGTAGTAGCAGCGGTCGTCGCATCGCTAGTTGTGCTACTGGTTCGCGGCCGTGTGAGGTGGGGCGTGCTCGCGGTGACCTGGGGCGGTTGTTTGTCTTTGGCCTTGATCACCAGCCTGGGGGGCAGTGCACGTAGCGTGCAGGAATGTGCCCAGTATGGCCGCTACCTTTATTATCCAACGCTGGCCTGGTGCGTGACCTTGGGCGTGGCGATCGACAGCCTGCTTTCTCGACCCGCCGTCCAGCGACTCCTTGCGCGGCGCGGCGCGCGGCTGTCCCTAAGCTTAGTTACCGTCCTGGCTTTCACAATGGTACTCGTTCACCAACGCTACGCCGCCGGGTATTCGCGCGAAGTTTTTGATTGGCTCGCGCACGATACGTCGGAAGACTATCAAAGCCAACTAGGGCTGATCGAGCAACTCGGTGCCCTTGAGGGCCAGGCAACGGCGTCGCTGGAGGTCGTCGACTATCCCGCCAAGGTCACGGCGCCCGGCAAGGACTATTGGCCGGCCTCGGCTCTGGCCGCGGCATGCACTCCCGGGTTGCGAATCCGGTTCATCCCCTGCTCGAAAGCTGATGAATCGCAGATTCGCGAAACGTTGAGAATCCTTGATAAGGTAGATTCACCCGCCGCGCGGCAAGTCGCCGCCACCCTCGAGCCATTTGTGCAACAGGTGCAGTTGTTGCTTTGGCTTGATGATTTCGCCAAGGACGAGCGCATTCAGGTTCGTCTACCGCGCATGAAAGTGAATGCTGGCGAGCGCTCCTTCGCCTGCTCCGAGTTGTTGGCATCGGAACGAACCACATCGGGGCAGGGCGTGGTTTGCGATCACTTCTCAAGGCCGATGACCCCGGAAGAACTGCAAATCTTGCGGCAAAAACTTGGCCAGCGCTCTGATCCTCGCGCGGGAATCTGGCTTTCGATATTGCCGCCAGCCCCAGGCCCGGCGCCTCCCCACGACTGACAGCGCTGGTCGACCGGACCGTTTAAGTTAACTGGCGGGTGACTTCCGCGAGTTGCTCTTCGAGTCGGGCCGTCGGCGCATAACCCAGCAACTCCGCCGCACGCGAGATGTCGGCAACCGAATGCCGGAGTTCGCCGGGCGGCTGCGGCTCGTAGTTGAATTTGCCTTCGACTTGCAGCGCGCGAGCCAGCAGTGATGCTAGTTCATTAACGGTTGTCCGCTGGCCGCTCCCCACATTGATGCGTTGCCCGACCGCTGCCGACCGGATGCCAGCCGCGAGGCATGCCTGGACAACATCGCTGACGTGCACGAAATCCCGGCATTGCTCGCCATCGCCGTAGATCGAGCAGGGCAGACCCTGCAACAGCCGGGTGATGAAAATCGTGACGACGCCGACATAGGGGCTGTAGGCCTGTCGCGGTCCATAGGTGTTGAAGAATCGCAACACGACCGGTTCGATGCCAAACGCCGGCGCGCCCAACAGCACGTATTCCTCGGCGGCCATTTTCGAGATGCCGTAGGGGCTCAGCGGCCGCGTCGGGTGATCTTCGGTATTGCGCGTGCCGGGCGCGGCGTCGGCGTAAACGGCCATCGAACTGGCCAGCACGAACCGACGCACGCCCGCCTGGGCGGCGCCACGCAACTGCACGAGCGTGCCGGTGACGTTCGTAGTGTTGTGCTCGACCAGGTAGTCAAACGAATCTCGCACGCTGACGCGCGCGGCCAGATGATAGACGACATCGACCCCCTGTGAGGCCTGGGTCGCAAATTGCGGGTCGCAGATGTCGCCTTCCATGAATTCGGCCGCGCGCGGCAAGTGTTCGCGGCGACCAGTGGAGAGATTGTCCAGCACTCGAACGTCCCAGCCGGCTGCCAACAAAGCGTCGACAAGGTGCGATCCGATGAAGCCAGCCCCACCGGTGACAAGCGCTCGTGGCATACTGCTAGACCGTACAAACGCCGTCGCTAGTAATAATCGCGCGTCGCCAGCGCGCATCTCCCGGAACGCGCGTCGCGGGAAAGATGACGCACTCGTCCAACTCGGCACCAGCTTCCACGGTGGCGCCATCGCCGACGATCGTCGCCGACAAGCGGGCCTGAGATGCGACGCGGGCACTGGGGCTAATTAACGTGTCCAGCCGACGTTCGCGCAGAGCATCGAGATTGATGTCCAACAGGTCGGCGGGAACCGTCAAGTTCACGTCCCCGTCGACGCATTGTGCAGTGCGCACCCGATAGCCGTCGTTAATCAGAATCTGAATGCTGTCGGTGATTTCGTATTCGTCGCGCATGGCGGTGCGCGGCGTGCGCCGCACGGCGTCGAAGATCACCGGCGTGAACAAGTACACGCCGACTCCCTTCAAACGCGCGGGGGGGTGGCGTGGCTTTTCGACCACACGCCGCACGAGTCCATCGTCGGCTTCGACAATACAGAAGTTGCGACAGAGCGCTTCGTCGCGCTCTTCGTGTACGGCCGAAAGCACGGCATCGACCTCGCCCTCGGCGTAAACGTCGAGCATTTCTGTCAATCGCGGCCGGCGCAGGAAGATATCGCCCAGCAACAGCAAGAACGGGCGATCCAACAGCGGCTCCAGCCCGCCCAGGCAATGGGCGATACCGAGTGTTTCGCGTTGTTCGACGTATTCGATCTCCAGTCCGCGGACGGGCAATCGCTCGATCTCGCGGACAACTTCGAACCCACGATGCCCGACGACGACAAATACCTGGCGGATGCCGAGTTCCACCAGCAAGTCGAGTTGATGGGCCAGGATCGGCTTATCGAGAACCGGGAGCACGCACTTGGGCAGGTCGCTCGGTAGCCGCGCCATTCGGCTCCCTTTGCCGGCCGCCAGGACGACTCCATACATTTCGCTCGTGCTTGCCGCCATGTCGCCAACAACGGTTCAGAAGTTCTGGAGGATTCGTGCTCGATACAGCGCGAGACGCAGTCGCAAATAGATCAAGAAACGTAGCACCTGCCAACCGACCCGGCGAACGTGCAACTTGCTGACGCCCGCTGTGCGGTCGGCATGACGCACCGGGTACTCGACGGCGCGCACCCCACGTTGGTGGAGCTTGATGGCGACTTCGGTCGGAAAGGCAAATCCCACCGATTCGATCAGTAGATCCTGGAGAAGCTCACGCCGCACGACTTTTAGCGCACAATTCGTATCTCGATGCCGGACACCGAACAACAGGCGCACGATGCGGTTGAGCGCTCGATCGGCTCGCCGTCGCAGCCAACTGTCGCTCTTCAGCACGCGATACCCGAGCACGGCATCACATTCGCCTCGCGCGAGGGGCTCAAGCATCGCAAGCGCATCGGCGACGCTGAATTGCCCATCCGCGTCAATCGTCGCCACAAACTCACCTCGACAAGCTGCGATTGCCGAGTTCAAGGCGCTGCCATAGCCGCGATTGACTTCTTTGTTGATGATGCGCAAGTTCGGTAATTCACGCGCCAAGCTGGCCAAAATCCTGCCCGTGTCATCCAGGCTGCCGTCGTTGCAAATGACGATTTCGAACGAGTGGTTCGCGGCCGACAAGGTCGTCGCCCAGTCGCGCACCACCGACTCGATTCCCTCGGCCTCGTTGTACGCTGGCGCGGCAAGCGAAAGACAGGTCATACGGGTCGTAGCGCCAGGGCACGACTCCGTGCTCACCACGGCGACATCGTCGCCGAGCGGCCGGTCGCTATCGGTCGCGGCCGATTCGCAGCTCGTCCCCATTTTCATCACTAAAGAGCAACTCCCCGGCACTGGCTAGGTACCGACGCGCAACTTTCCGCCTTCCCCCACGGCAATCGACGCTTCGCGCCGCCGCCGGCGATCGCCAGTCTAACCGCGGGCCATGGCGCGCTCCATATTAGCCCGCTCGGTGTTATGCCGGGCCTCCAGGGCGGCTCGATATGCCGCTTGCACTGGTTCCCGTCCATATCGCCGCTCCAGCGCCACGATGGCAAAGTGGAAGCGAGCCACGCGGTTGAAGTGATCGGTGAAGGCGGCGTTGATCGCGCCTCCGGAAATTGCCCCGACGATCGGCACTAGCCGCGCCGCCAACTGCTCGGTAACGACGAACTCGAAGCGTTGGGCCACGCGTGCCAGAAACCGCACCAACATCGGCGCCGTCCCTTTGGCGAGCGCCTCGGCCACCTCTCGCGAGGTGTGCGTTGCCAGATACGCCTGCGCCTGCTGGAGCGCCATGGCCAGGCCAACGCGCGCCGTCAGATAAGCCGAGTCCATGTCCTCCAGTTCCTTGGAGCCGAAGCTAAAGACCGCCAGGCATTCGAGCCGGGTCGCCGGATCGTCGAGATCCGCCCCGTTTTCCATCGCGATCCCGGCGATCGATCGCAACATGACCACGGTGGTGGCGGGAATTTCGACTGCCGCCGCCGCCACGCCAAACATGCCGCCACTGACGCCGGTCAGCCCGGCCAGGGCCGTGTGCCGATTGCGCCGCCACCAGCGACGCAGCGGTGAGCCCTGTCCGTTGGCATACAGGGCCAGGGCCTGCTCCTGCTCGGGCAAGCTGCGAATCGCCCAGTCGAGCCCCAAACGTAAGGCGTCCATCGAGGTCTGCGAAATCAGCTTCTGCGCACGATCGGGCAGAAAGGTCATAAGGGCTTCGGCCGGCTTGCCGAGCATGTCGGCCAGACGAATAAACAACCCTGGCGACTCGAGATAGGCCGCGGCATCGGCCAACAGTTTCTGCTCGGCTGCTGTGAACGCCGTTGGGGTCGGGTGAATGGCTTCGATCATCGACGGCTCGCCCGAGGAGGTCCTAGGTGCCTACATCTTGATTCTACGCTCAGCCCCCCCTCGAACCATGCAAAATCGTGGCCGGCGCCGGGCCAGAAATGGGCCGCCGTATTCTCCGAACCTGCATTTTCGTCGTACTTTGCTAACAACCGATGCAATTGTGCGCCGAGCTTGACTCGCCCCAGCCGAAGCAAAAAAACGAGCCCGACACGCCGTTTGGCGGATCGGGCTCGACTAGGGTATCACGACAGGCCGAAACCTGCCGGTTTGTTCTGGGCGAAACGCCAGGGAGGATCAATACATGTCGTAGTCGCCGCCATGACCGGCGCCACCCTTCTTGCCGGCGTCCTTGGGCTTTTCGGCAATCAGCGCGTCGCTGGTCAGCAGCAGCGTGGCCACGCTGGCCGCGTTTTGCAGGGCTGTCCGCGTAACCTTGGTAGGATCGATGATGCCGGCCTTTACCAAGTCTTCGTACTTGTCGGCCGCGGCGTTGTAGCCGACGTTGCCCGTCGCTTCGCTCACCTTCTCGCAGACAATGCTGCCGTCTTGGCCGGCATTGGCGGCAATCTGGATCAGCGGCGCGCGGCAAGCTCGCAGCACGATGCCGTAGCCAACCTCTTCGTCGTGCGGCAATCCCTTGGTCTTGAGACCCGAGACGGCCCGCACCAGGGCCACACCGCCGCCGGGCAGAATCCCCTCTTCGACGGCCGCCCGAGTAGCGTGCAGGGCGTCTTCGACGCGCGCCTTCTTCTCCTTCATTTCGCTCTCGGTCGCCGCTCCGACGTTGATCTTGGCCACGCCACCCGAGAGCTTCGCCAACCGCTCCTCGAGCTTCTCGCGATCGTAGTCGCTCGTGGCGTTCTCGATTTCGCGGCGGATCTGCTCGATGCGGGCCTTGATGTCCGCGCTCTTGCCGGCCCCTTCGATGATCGTCGTGTTGTCCTTATCGACGATCACCTTCTTGGCGCGGCCCAGATCCGTGATCTTGAGGTTCTCAAGCTTGATGCCCAGGCTTTCGAACACCGCCGTTGCGCCCGTGAGGATACCAATATCCTCGAGCATTGCCTTACGGCGATCACCATAGCCCGGCGCCTTGACGGCACAACATTTGAACGTGCCGCGCAGCTTGTTAATGACCAGCGTCGCCAACGCTTCGCCCTCGATATCCTCCGAGACGATCAACAGCGGCTTGGCAGCGTTGACAACTGCTTCAAGAACGGGCACGAGCTCCTTGACATTCGAGATTTTTTTCTCAAATACGAGCACGTAGGGATCGTCGAGCACGCACTCCATCTTCGTGGCATCGGTGATGAAGTACGGCGACAGGTAGCCGCGATCGAACTGCATGCCTTCGACCCATTCGACTTCGGTCCTCAGGCTTTTGCCTTCGTCGACGGTGATCACACCATCTTTGCCGACCTTTTCCATGGCCTCGGCCAAGAGCTCGCCAATTTCCATGTCGTTGTTGCTGGCGACGGCAGCGACCTGTGCCATTTCCTTGCGGCTTTTGATCTTGATCGACATGCCATGCAGCTTCTCGGTCACGTCGGCCACGGCCTTTTCGATCCCGGTCTTGAGCTGCACCGGATTGACGCCCGAAACGACCGCTCGCAAACCTTCGTTGAAGATCGCCTCGGCCAGGACCGTGGCCGTCGTGGTGCCGTCGCCGGCAACATCGCTGGTCTTCGACGCGACCTCGCGCACCATGCGCGCGCCCATGTTCTCGTAGACGTCTTCGACGTCGATCTCCTTGGCAACCGTGACACCGTCCTTGGTGACGGTCGGCGAACCAAAGCTCTTCTGCAAAATCACGTTCCGGCCCCGCGGACCGAGCGTCACCTTGACGGCACGCGCCAGCTTCGACACACCGCGACGCATCGCATCGCGCGCCTCCTGATCAAAGGCAATCATCTTCGCCATGACGTTTCTATCTCCTCAGAGTGTCGTGAATGATTCGTTGTTTCGCCTGGTGGATCGTGTCCGGCGAGAGGTTACTTATTCGAGCACCGCGAGAACGTCGTCCTCGCGCATCAGCAGTAGCTCTTGGTCCCCCACCTTGAATTGCTCCCCGGCGTACGAGCTGAAGAGCACGCGGTCGCCGACTTTGACTTGGAGCTGATTGCGCTGGCCGTTTTCGAGCAACCGCCCCTCGCCAACGCTCACCACCTTGCCACGCGACGGCTTATTCTTGGCCGAGTCGGGTAGCACGATGCCGCCGGCGGTGCGCTCTTCGGCCTCTTCGCGCTCGATCACAACCCGATCGCCGAGGGGCTGCAATCGCAGTTTGCCCGAACTCGGCTTCTTCCCTTTGACGGCGGTGGCGGACGACATGTTTAGGCTCCTCCTGGTGGTCTATGAGCTCTGTTTCAAAGGTGTGCGACGAACCCAAGCGGGGTTGGCCGGTCGCTTGCATCGTCAAGTTCTTGGTACCCGCCGGAGCACCACGTCTGGCGGGTTGGCTGCCATGGCCGATATGGCAGCGCCTGCCAAATGACGCGCGTGCACTCTGGCGTGGGCTACCCTTTGGCAAGTGGCGCGCCGCAACGACACCGACCAAGCAACCGCAGCACTTAAGTGCTTGCTGGCAAGGCTGATAGAATCACCAAAAGCTGGTCGCCTGACCGAATCCTACTCCGGGGCTCAGCTTCGCCACGCTGCCACTTTGACAGCCAAAGGCATCCGACCTGGGCGATTGCTACTTTCGGATTTATCGCGAGGTAATCAATGGCGCGCCTCGATTGGCACCTGGTCACATCTCGGGCGGAGCTGCGCTCGATCGCCCCGAAGTGGAATGACCTGTGGCGACGAAGCCATGTCACCCTGCCCGCGGCCCAAGCGGAGCCCCTCGCCATCTGGCTGGAGGAATTCGCTCCCGACGCCTTGTTTCGGGCTGTCGTGCTCCGCCAAGGCGACCGGCTGTTGGCGTCGCTGCCTCTAGTCGAACGACGGTTAGCGGGCGCGGTAACCGTTGGCTCGTTGCCCAACAACTACCTCTCGCTCTGCGGAGATCTGGCGATCGATCAAGATTGCGATCAGCAAGCGGTGGTCGAATTGCTGGCCGACGCCTTTGGCTCACTGCCGTGGCGGTTGGTCACCCTGCAAGACGTGGCGATCGATGCGCCGCGATGGCAGTTGTTGCAGCAGGCGCTGCAGAAGACCGGGCAGTTTGCCGAGTTTGAGCACCGCTGGGATACCGGCGTCACCGACATACCGCACGATTGGGATTTGTTCTTCGGCTCACGCTCGCGGAAGCTCCGCAGCGCCATGAAACGCAGCCACGAACGCCTGCGCGATTCGGGCGGTAGCGCCCTGGTGGTTATCGACGACTTTGCCCCTCATGAAGTCGAACCCTATCTCAGGCGGGGGTTCGAAGTGGAAGACCGCAGTTGGAAATCGGGGGCGGGCACCAGTGTGCTTCGCGTGCCCGGTCTCTTTCGCTTCTTTGGCCGTCAGGCAGCGGCGCTGGCTGCAACAGGCAATCTCGCACTGGCATACCTCGAGCATGCCAGTCAGCCGATCGGCTTCCTGTATGGCATTCATGCCAAGGGGGTCTTCTACCCTGCGAAGATTGGCTACGACGAACGCTTCGCCGCCTATTCGCCCGGGCAGCTCCTCAACTGTCAGGTGCTCGAGCGATTGAATCGACAACCGCATTGGGAGTACCTCGATTTTCATGGCCCGTTGACCTCGACGTTCGGTCGCTGGGCCACGCGCAGCTACCGCTCGGGCGATCTGCTCGTGGCGGCAAACAGCAAGCTGGGTTCGCTACCCTGGCGTGCCCGACTGAAACTGCGACCGGCGCTGCGTGATTTACGGAATCGTTGGCGTCGACAGCCGCCGTCGACGGTCGAGATCTATCCGCTGCATGGCAAGCGACACACCGACTCGACGGCCAGTTGGGCGGCCGACGAGATTACCCAACTCTGAGCGAGTACCGTGCATTTCTGCTCGCTGCGGCGCGAGACGTGGCAACCCATCTACAGCCCGGTTGTTAAAACTACCCGAAACCGGGCCTTGCCGCTGAGCATGTGCTCATAGGCTTCGGCGGCGCGCTCAAGCGGGTAGATCTCGTTCATCGAGTTCACACCTTGTTGAGCGCTGAAGGCCAGCGTGTCTTGCGTGTCGATCGCAGTGCCTGAGTACCAGCCGCGTACTGATTGCCGCTTCATCAACAGCGGTACTGCGGGAACAGACACGGTATCGGCCGCGCCGATGATCAACAGCGACCCATTGACCGCCAGGCCGCCGAGGACGGCGCTCATCGCGTCGGCATTGGTGACCGTCGCCAGAATAGCCTTGGCCCCGCCAAGCTTTTGCAGTTCCGCCGCTGCATCCTGAGCGCGGCTGTCGATGTAGAGCGAGGCTCCCAACCGTTTGGCCAGTGGCGCCTTGTCAGGCCCGCGGGCGATGGCCACGGTTTGCATCCCCATCTTCGCGGCGAATTGCACCCCCAAATGACCGAGCCCCCCCAATCCCAGGATCGCGACAACGTCCCCAGGGCGGGCTCCACAATTGCGCAGCGCGTTGAACGTGGTAATGCCCGCGCACATCAGGGGGGCGGCATCGATCGGCGAAAGATCGTTCGGCATTAGTGCCACGGCGCTGGCCGGCGCCACCAGGTATTCGGCGTAGCCGCCGTCGAAGGTCAGGCCGGTGACCTGGCCCGTCTGACAGGCGAACAGATCGCCGCGGCGGCACGGATCGCAGATGCCACAATAGCCGCCATGCCATCCCACTCCGACAGGCTGGCCGGTCCGCCAGTTGGAGACCCCCTCGCCGACCGCGTCGATCACTCCGGCCACCTCGTGACCTGGAATGCGCGGATACTCAATACCCTCGAACAAGCCATCCTTGGTAATGGCGTCGCTATGGCAGATGCCGCAGGCTTGCACCTTGATGCGAACGGTTCCAGACCGCGGTTCGGGAATCGGCCGTTCGACTAATTCCAGGGGGGCGCCCGCCTGGGCAACCTGCACGGCGCGCATGATGGACATGGTTGGCTCCTGAGGTGCACGGCGTCTCGCGTCGCTGATGAGCGGCGCCGCTATTCGACCGCGATCATTACGTCGGACGACTTGATGACGACCGTGACGCTTTTCCCGGGCGTGAGCCCGAGCCGCTCGACTGAATCCTTGGTGATCACCGAAACGACCTGCTGACCACCGGCCAGTTCGACCACCACCTCGGAATTCACGGCGCCCGGGGCTACGTGCTTGACCGTGCCTGCCAGTTGATTGCGAGCGGAAATCTTCATGAGAGCAGACTACTCTTGAGGTCCTGCAATTCGTGGAGCGGAGGAAACCGCACGTTGAAGCTGCGACATTCTAGCCGAAGCTGGCCGACACTGTAGCCCACACAACTAGTGGCGAGTTCCGCCGGCGGCAAGCAAGTGGAGCGCCTCGCCGACCATCGAACGCCCACAGTGTTCGGCCCCGATTAGATCAGCTCGCGGATCGTGGAGTCAAAGGCCTCGACCATCCTGTCGAGCGTGATCTCGTTCTGCATCAGAGCCAACCCACGCGCGACGACCGCCTCGCGCTCCTTGCTGTGGTTGAAGATGCGATGCACGGCGGCGGCCAACTCGTCGGTGTCGCGCGGTTCGAATCGCCAGCCGGTCTGTCCGTGCCTGATCAGCTCGGCGTCGGCGCCCGGCTCGTCGGCGATCACCACGGGCGTGCCGAGTGCCAGCGCTTGATTGAGGGCCAGTCCGACGGCTGCCGGCAGCACCACCACGTCGGCCGTGGCAATCCAGGCATAGTCGTCACCTTCGGGCACCGGGCCCGTAACGACCACGCGTTCGGGATCGATCGATTGCACGCGGCGGCGGATTTCATCGAGCATCGGCCCGCCGCCGACCAGCACCAGACGCGTGTCGTCCAGGTTGGAGCGTAACTTGGGCCAGGCCCCCAGCAGATCCCAGGGACGCTTTCGTTCGATCAGGCGACCGATGTAGAGCACGATCCGCTTTTCGGTCAAACCATGCTGCTCGCGCAGTTGCCGTCCGCGGGCGCGAATTGCTTCGCCGTCGGCAGCGATCCGCGGCGTGTCGATCGTATTGGGCGCCACGCGGATTCGCTCGCGCGGGTAGCCAAGCGCGACGAGCTCCTCGACCGACGTCTGGCCATAGCACAAGAAGCGGTCGAACCGCCGCACAAAGAGCCGCATTGCCAGGCGCGCCAGTCGCCCGCGCTGGCTGCCGGCACGCGAAGAAACTTTCGACCAACCGACGACCTTGGCCCCCGCGCGGCGTGCGACGCCTGGCAAAGTCCAGCTCGTCGAGAATGACGCCGTGGCCGTTAGCAAGACGACTGAGGGCCGCTCGCGACGCACGAGCTCGGCCGCGCCAGGCCAAGAGCCGACCGTGCGCCCGCGATACGGTTTCTCGACGAACGGAAACTTGTGCAGATACGAGCGTGAGCGGATTGCCTCCGGCGACAAATCGAGCGGTCCGAGGACCGCCAACTGGTAGTGCCCAGCCGACCTTTCGACGAGCGCGTCCCAAAAAGCCAGCCGGTAGTGTTTTACGGCCGGCTGAAAAACAAGCACGCGCGGCAAGCTCGCGTCACCAAAGACCGGCCGCGAGGCAACGGACATCGACGGGTTCGAGCTCACAGCCGCCCCGTCTCGATCGTACGCTGGGCGGCTCGCAGCAAGATCTTCGTCGCTTCGATGAAGAAGGCAAAGCGGGCATCTTGCGTCAGCCCCTTGTGAAAGCGGTAATAAATCTGCTGCGCGATCACGGCCGTCTTGAAGTAGGCGAAGGCCAGATAAAACGGCATCTGCGATACATCGCGGCCGGTCTGCTCGGCGTAGCGGGCCGTGAGTTCGGCGCGGGTGAGGCTCCCAGGCAAGGTCGTGGGGCCCCAACGTATGAGTTGCAAATCGGGCGGATCGGCCGTGTCGATCCAGTAGCTGATCGCGGTCCCCAGATCCATCAGTGGATCGCCAATCGTCGACATTTCCCAGTCGAGCACGCCGGCGATGCGCGTCAGGTCGCTGGCCGCCAGCACCACGTTGTCGAACTTGTAGTCGTTGTGCACCAGCGCCGCGCCGCTTTCGGCAGGCATGTTCGCCGTGAGCCACTTCGAGATCGGCTCGACCTCGGGCAAGTCGTCGGTCTGCGAACCGTAGTAGCGTCTGATCCAGCCGTTGACTTGCCGCTCGACGTAACCGACCGGCTTGCCCAGATCGGCCAGGCCAATCGCCGCATAGTCGATGCCGTGCAAGGTCGCCAGATTATCCAGGAACGACTCGCCCATCCGTCGCACGAGATCGGGGGGCAATTCGAGCCCCTCGGGCGGGTCCTTGCGCAGGATGACTCCTTTGATCCGTCGCATCACGTAGAACGGCGCGCCGAGGACCGCGCCGGTTTCGTCATAGCCCAGCGGTTGCGGCGCCGGCGGATAAGCCTGGTAGAGCTTCGAGAGCACGCGGAACTCGCGCCCCATGTCGTGAGCAGACCTAACCTCGCTGCCAAACGGCGGGCGGCGCAGCACCAACTCGTGATCGCCCCAGCGGACGAGATACGTGAGATTCGAATGGCCCGACGGAAACTGCTCGACAACCGCCTTCCCTGGCGCATCGCCAAAACGTTCGCGCAGCCAGGGCTCGAGCTTCGACAGGTCGAGCTCTTCGCCGGGGCGAACCGAACGGGTTTGATCGAGAGGAGCCGTCATGCCAATAGGGAGTTCGAGAGGAGACTAACCACGGATGTCACCGATAACACGGATCGTGAAGGCAACTCGAAACTTGGCGATGCATCAGGCGGACGACGCTCGGAAGTAGCTCGACAATTGACATGCATCCATGCCAGCCGTGCCAGCAGTGCTTGGTGCCCGCCCCGATTTAAACCTCACTTGAGCTTGAGTCCGTAGTTCTTGAGCGCCTGGCGGGCGACGACCACCTTGTGTACTTCGTCGGCGCCGTCGTAGATGCGGGCTCCGCGCTCGTTGCGCAAGAACGCCGCCAGCGGGGTGTCGCTCGTCACACCCAGCGCGCCATGCACTTGAATCGCGCGGTCGATCACCTTGAGCATCACGTCTGCGACGAAGAACTTGATGCAGGAGATTTCGCTTCGCGACTGGTACAGCCCTTCGCGGCCGATCTTCCAGGCGGCGTGCAGCACGGCCAGCCGTGCGGCGTCGATCTCGGCGCGGCTTTCGGCGATCCAGGCTTGCACGATTTCCTTGGTGCCCAGCGGCTTGCCGGGTGCGACTTCGCGGGTGGCCGCCCGCTGGCACATCAAGTCGAACGAGCGCTCGCAGATGCCGATCCACCGCATGCAATGATGGATGCGCCCCGGGCCGAGCCGCTCCTGGGCGATCAAGAAGCCCGCCCCTTCGCCACCGAGCAGGTTGGCGACCGGCACGCGGCAGTTCTCGTAGCGCACTTCGGCGTGGCTGTCGTAGTCGTCGCCGGCGTGCCCCATGATCTCGATATTGCGAACGAAGCGAAAACCGGGCGTATCCAACGGCACGATAATCTGGCTGGCCCGCTCGTGCGGCGGGGCATCGGGATTGGTGACCGCCATCACGATGGCAAACGCCGCGCCGTCGGCCGATGAGGTGAACCACTTGTGGCCGTTGATCACGTAGTGATCGCCGTCGCGCTCGGCGCGGGTGTCGAGCCAGGTGGGATTCGAGCCAGGGCGTTCCGGCTCGGTCATCGAGAAGCAACTGCGGACATCGCCGCGCAACAGCGGGGCGAGGAAGCGCTTCTTCTGGTCCTCGCTGCCATATTGGATCAGGATCTCCATGTTGCCGGCGTCGGGAGCCTGGCAGTTGCAAGTGAAATGCCCCAGCGGGCTGCGGCCCAGCACTTCGCTGACCATGCCGTGCTCCATGAGCGACAAACCCAGCCCGCCGTGCTCGCGCTCGATCTGCGGTAGCCAGAAACCGCGCTCGCGGGCTTTCGCGCGCAGAGCCTGCAACTGCGGCCCGCTGGCACGAAAGCCCTGCTCGGCGACCGTCTTTTCCAGTGGCATGATCTCGGTCTGCAAGAACTCGCGCAGCCGCCCGAGGAACTCGGTCATCTTGGGCGAAATCTCAAAGTCCATGTCGGGTTCCTTTTAGACCGCGAATCGAATGTTTAACCATGGATCACACGGAGGTCCGAGTCATCCGTGGTTGGTTCTTCTTCCAGTTCGTTGGTCGTTAGCGGTAGGTAATCAAGTCGGGATCGTCTAAGTGAGCCAGGCTATTGAAGCGAGATAGCGTGAACTTATCGTTCGTGTAGAGGAACTCACTCGTTGCGGCGTTGGGGACCATCCAGGCCAGCTCGAGCGTCTTTTGTGGCGTCACTCCTAGCGCCTGTTGCATGGCGACGCCGACCGGCCCGCCGGAAGTAATCACGGCCACGCGGCGGCTGCGTCCTGGCCGACCGACGATGCGCGCCAAGCCTGCCTCGACGCGGCGGCAAAACTCCCCCCACGGCTCGATCTCAGGCAGCTCAAGCGCCCCATGCGCCCAACGGCCGATGATCACTTCGTACATGCGCTGGAACTGACGCAGCGTGTCGGCGCGATCCTGGGCAGCACCGACCGCGGCGTGCAGTTGGCGAATCGTTTCGTCCCGCTCGACCAGCGCGGGCAGCGATTCTTTCAAAACCGCTTCGGCCGCGTACTCGTCGAACTCGTCGGCCACCTGCGGCGTGGGCCAGGCGATTGCCGAGTCGGCGTATTGCTCCCCCGCAAGCCGGGCCGTCTCCAGGTGGCGGCGACGCGGGCCAGTATACACTTCGTCGAAGCGAATCGCTCGCCGCGCCCAGTGCCGGCCCAGGAGCGTCGCCTGGCGCTGCCCGAGTGGCGATAGCTGATCGTAATCGGCCTCGAAGAACGACGCCTGACCGTGGCGGACGACAACGAGCGTGCTCATGAAAGAAGTGTTGCCGAAGTCGCGCGGGTAGGAAAGGGGACAGGCACCGGCCCCGACGATAGTTCGCGGAACTGACAAACGGGCCCGGAGCCAGCCTCGTATTCGCGAAGCTAAATCGTGTGCCCGCCGTCGGCCACGAACACACCGCCGGTGCAGTAGCCGGCCCCTTCGCCCGCCAGGAAGATCGCCAGAGGCGCGATCTCGTCGGGATGGGCCATGTGCCGCAGCGGCAGCTCGTCGGTGAACTTCTTGAGGATCTCGTCGGTCTCCCACAGCGCTCGACTGAACTTGGTCTTCACCAGCCCAGGGCAGATAGCGTTGACGCGCACGCGGGCCGGCCCCCATTCGGCGGCGAGCACCTTGGTAAGCGACAATAGCGCGGTCTTGCTGACGCTGTAGATGCCCAGCAATGGCTCAGGGCTGATGCCGCCGATGCTCGAAATGTTGATGATCGATCCACCGCCGCGTTCCTGCATCGAGGGGAAGCAGCGCTTGGCCAACTCGAACGGCCCTTTGACGTTCACGTCCATGATCTTGTCGAAGACCGCTTCGTCGGAGTTGATCACGGGGCCGAAGACCGGGTTCGTGGCGGCGTTATTGACCAGTATGTCGACACCACCGAATTGCTTGATCGTCTGGTCGACGAGCGACCGGGCCTGGTCCATGTCGCCGACGTGGGCGGCGATGGCGGCCGACTCACCGCCGGCCTTGCGAATTGCCTGGGCGACCGATTCAACGGCCTCTTGCTTGCGGCTACTAACGACGACCTTGGCGCCGAACTCGGCCAGCCCCAGGGCGATCGCTTCGCCGATCCCCTTGCTGGCCCCGGTGACGATGGCGACTTTGGCGGTGAGATCAAACTTGGAGCGGATCGATGACATGGCGTGGTGCTGGAAAGGAACCGTAAACCGATGTATGCCAACCCGATTCGGCAGCATACTGGACCTAGTGGGCGGGGTCTACCGTGGGGCGTTCGCCAAATTCTC
This sequence comes from Pirellulales bacterium, assembly GCA_050184475.1. GTDB lineage: Bacteria > Planctomycetota > Planctomycetia > Pirellulales > JAEUIK01 > JAIESQ01. The sequence continues at coordinate 147,216 of JBFXAH010000004.1, forward strand.
CATGTCTCAACGTCCCGTGCCGGCGAACGTTCCGGAACGAGACATTCCGCGAGTCCCTAGGTCGTCGGACGTTGTTTGCCGTCTACGCGTTCAATACGGTTCACCGGGAGTGAATTTCGGAGATACCAGGCCAGTGAGTTTGCCGGCGACGGGGTAGCTTCGCGGTCTCGGAAGGCGTCGGCCGGGGGTGGCGTGATCGAAGATCGTACGTAAACTGAATCGCGTTGGCAGGCCGTTAACGCGTGCCGGCGGTCGGAGTTGAACCCGGCCACGCTCGGGGGAGCAAGTCCACGGCAACTGCGCGCTACGCCGTGGTGCGATGCAATCGGTTGCTGCGCGGCAATTAACCCCACTCGAACGTTTTGACCGGATAGTCCGGCCTTTCGCTGGTCGACCAGTTTACTCTCCGCGCTGCGACGCAATGAAGTCGCGGCGACATATCAGGATCGAAATGCGATGAACCCTGCCGAGCAATCCGAGTCGACCCCTCCCGCCGCAGAGACTGACACACCACCGGAGGTCGCAGGCAGGCCGGCTCCGCAGGATCTACCGGCTGTACATGCGACTGAAACCTCGTCCTCGCCCCAGTCTGGAGCGAGTCAGTCGGGCGAGAAGACGCGCATCCGCATCGGCTCGCAGCGCGAGCGGTTCACACCTCGCGTAACACCCAAGCCAGGATTCGATCCTGGCGCGGTACGTATGTCGGCCCCGAATGCCGCGCCGACATCAACGACTTCGGCCACGGCTCCACCGGCCGATTCGTCAGCTACCGATGCGGCTGCAACGACTACTCCAGGGCTGAATGATATCGATAGAGCCGCAGGTTCAGGCGCCGCAACGCCGGCGCCGGCGTCAGGACCTATCGACCACCAACGGGTCGGCGACCATGAACCCGCCGCTGCTGACACATCGACGGTCTCGGCTGAGACGCCCGTCGGCACGCCCGGAACTGGCAACGAGACCACGGCAAACGCGGCGACCGCGGTCGAAGAGCCAACGGGCCGGCGAGGTCGACGCGAGCGCCGCCAACGCGAGGTTGTGCCCGAGGAACGTGTCGCGCATACCGTCGACGTGCCCAATTTGCGGCGCGGCCTGACGCCCGAGCAGCAGGCCGAGTTCGACGAAGCGCTTGCCGGCGTGGAGATCGAAGCCCTGATGGGCGCACCAGCGACAGCGAATCGCGCGAGCGAACTGGCTCCCGACACGCGACTCGTCGGTCGGATCGTGGGCGTGCATCGAGATAGCGTGTTTATCGATGTTGGCCGCCAACATCAAGGGATTGTGCCGTTGCGGCAATTCGCCGAGCCACCGGCCGTTGGCGGCGAACTTGAAGTCATCGTCACTCGCTTCGACGCCGACGAAGGCCTCTACACGCTTAGCGTGCCAGGCGGCGCGGTCAGCATCGGCGATTGGTCGCAGGTCAGCGAGGGGCTCGTCGTCGAGGCCCGCATCTCCGGGCACAACAAGGGCGGGCTCGAGTGCGACGTAAATCAACTACGGGGTTTCATTCCGGCCAGCCAGGTAGCGCTCTATCGCGTTGAAGATCTGTCGCAATTCGTGGGCGAGAAATGGGAGTGCGTCGTCACCGAGGCCAAGCCGGAAAAGCGCAACCTGGTGCTCAGTCGTCGCGCGTATCTCGAACGCGAGAAAGAAGCGTCGCGCGAACAACTGCTCACCGAATTGGCGGTGGGTCAAACTCGCGAGGGAGTCGTACGCAGCTTGCAGCCGTTCGGCGCGTTTGTCGACTTGGGGGGCGTTGACGGCCTGCTGCACGTTAGCCAGATCAGTTGGGCCCGCGTCACCCACCCGAGCGAAGTGCTCGAAGTTGGCCAGCATTTGAATGTGCGGATCCTAAAAATTGACCCGGAAACCCACAAGATCGCGCTCGGCTGCAAGGACTTTCAGGAGAATCCCTGGACGCACGCCACGAGCAAGTTCCCGGTGCGCAGCACGGTGCATGGCCGCGTGACGAAGCTGATGGACTTTGGAGCGTTCGTCGAGATCGAGCCGGGCATCGAAGGGCTGGTGCATATCTCCGAGCTCGATCACAAGCGCGTGTTTCGAGTTGGCGACGTGCTTTCCGTCGGCCAGGAGGTCGACGCCCAGGTGATGTCGGTGGACGTCGACAAGCGCCGCATCGGGCTTTCGATCAAGGCCCTCAAGGCGATGGCCGCGCCCGTCAAGGTCGAACAACCCGAGGAAGAAGTGCCGGCGGAAACGCCAGCACAGCGGGCCGCCCGCGAGAAAGCGGCTGCCAGGCTCAAGGGGGGGCGCGATCGATCTTCGGGGGGCGAAAAATTCGGCCTGAAGTGGTAAGCAGGTCGTCAACTTAGCGCAGGCAAACCCGCTGATCAGTCGGGCAAACGCCACGCGCGCACGCGCACCACATTGCCTTCGAGGCGCGCAGCGATCAGGGCGCGGCCATCTTGGGAAAATGCCAGCTCGCAGCGGTAAGCCGACAACCCGGCCAGCCGGAGAACTTCTTCGCGGGTGTCCAAGTCGATCAGCCGGAGTGAGTTGTCGGCGAGGGTAATGGCCATCAGGCTGTCGTCCGGCGCAAACGCGATCTGAACCACGGGCGAGTCAAAGGCCAGGGAAGCCACGTTCCTCGCGGTGGCTAGCTCCCGCAAGTTCAGCGTTTGACCTTCGACCGTGGCGATTAACTCGCCCATTGAAGAACAACCGGCGAGGGTTTGATCATGCGGCGTCTGCAGCGAAGACTGTTCCGCTAAATCGTCGTCGGCCAACGACAGCACTCTGCCTGACTCGAGGCGCACAAAGAATCGTTTGCCCTGCGGCGGCGAGTGCAGTTGCACGACGTTACCCGGCGACGGCACGTCGTCCAGAGTCTCGCCGGTTCGCGCGTCGACAAGCAGCAACCGCCCCTCGACTGGCCCCAACAGGCATCGCTCGGCACTGCCGGCAAACGTCAGATGTCGCAACGTTAAGTTGTTGTCCCAGGGTTCGTCGAGTTGCCAACCAGAGATCAGCGCGGGCGTTTCGTGCTCCAGGTTCCAGAGCTGGATCTGACGATCGACTTCAAGAGCGAGCCGTCGGCGATTGGCCGAGTACCAAAGCGCGCGAATCGGCCCAATCCCAGGCTGAAAAGCAAGCTGCTCGCTCCCACGCCAAACCGTTCGAACCGCTATCGATCCGTCGGGCAACGCCAACGCCAGATCGTTTCCATCAGGGCTCAGGGCGGTCGCGAAAAGACTGCCCGGGGCTTCCCAACTCCACTGATTCCAGAGGCGAATGGTGGGATCGCTCAAGTTCCAAAGCATCGGTCCCGAGTCGCCCGCAGCCGCCAGCCACTTGTCGTCGTCGGATACGGCCACGGACCAGAGTCGCCCGGCGTCGCTCCCGAGCGTGTCTAAATGAGCGCCGTAGACCGCGTCCCAGAGCTTCACCGCGCCATCGCGCGAGGCTGAGGCCAGGATTGCGTTGTGGTGCCAAAACGAGACGGACTCCACCGGTTCGAGATGCGCCGGCCAGCTCGTCGTGGCATCCCAATCGGGTGGGCCGAGGAGCGAGATTCGTCCGGATCGATGGCCGCCGGCGACGATTCGCCCGTCAGCGCTACGTGACCAGCAAAGCGGTCCGTCGCGTAGGCCGCGCAGCGGTCGACCTGCTTGTTGGTTCTCCAACACGTAGCTCTCCGACAATTGCGCGCTTCCGGCCAAGGCCACCCCGTCGCCGATCGGCAATACTGCGTCAAAGCGGCCCTCGTAGGTTTCCAAGTCCGTGAGGCTCCCGTCGACTTGCAGTTTCCAACGGTAGGCCGGCTGCGGCAGCCCCTGGTTGCTCACGCACCACAACTCGCCGCCGTTTGGCGAAATGCACAGCCCCCAACCGCGTCCTTCCAGCTGTGCCGCCAAGCCCTGCGACTGGCCGGTGCGAGCATTCCAGCGCCGCAACTCGCCGGCGTCGCCTACCGAGAAGAGCCACTGTCCGTCGGGAGAAACGCAGACCGAGTTCACCTCGCCCGCATGGCCGTTCAGCGTGGCCAAGAGCTCGGCAGTCGCGGTGCGCCACATGCGAACGGTCTTATCGGCGCCGGTCGAATACAGAATCTCTCCGTCGGGCGAAAACGCCACCCCATAGGTCTCGCCGACATGTCCGCGGCAGATAGTTGGCCGTCGCGCGAGGAGCGAATCGAGGTAACGCGAATCGAAACCATCGCGGGCGTCGCTGGTCCGCGGGTCAAAGTCTCGCCGCAGCCGCTCCGCCCCGGCTAGGTCTCCTTTGACGAGCAAGTGCTGCACTTGTCGCATGAAACCCGGTCGCGCCATCCGCTGCAATCGACGTTGGCTCTGAGTCAGATGATCGACAAGCTCTTGTTCGCGGGCGAGCGAGTGCCGCAACGATCGCGTGTGGAACGCACCGAATAGAACCAGCGAAAGCACCGCGGCGAAGGAAACCACGATCAGCGCGGCGGCGGTGGGGCGTCGCCGCGTCCAGCGGCTCAAGCGTGCCATGCCCCCCAGCGGGCGCGCTTGAGTCGCCTCGCCGGCCAGATAGCGCCGCAAGTCGGCCGCCAGCTCGCCGGCAGACGCGTACCGCTGTTTCGGTCGCTTCTCCAGGCACTTGAGGCAGATCGCTTCCAGGTCTCGGGGTAATTCCGGAGCAGCAGCCCGAGGCCGCGGCGGGTCGTCCAGCAAGACGCGCCGTAAGGTTTCGGCGGTATTCGCTCCCTCGAACGGCTTGCCCCCCGTGAGCGCTTCGTAGAGCAGCGCGCCCAGGCCGTAAACATCGGTCGCCGGTCCCATCGCCCCCCATTTGCCTTCGGCTTGCTCGGGGGCCATGTATCCGGGAGTTCCCAGGGCGACGCCGGTCCGAGAGTAGCCGCGGTCGCCACCGTCGAGCTTCGCCAGTCCGAAGTCGACCAGCTTGGGGATGTAGGCGTGCGACGAACCGCTATCACCGCTAGTCGCCGATTGGCAATCCGCCTGGAGTGCCGGCTCCAACAGCACGTTGCCCGGCTTGATGTCGCGATGCAGCACGCCCTGGCTATGGGCGTATTGGACGGCTTCGGCCAATTGCGCGACGAACCGCGCTGCCTCGCGCGGCTCCAGCCGACCACATTCCTGCAGGCGTTGTGCCAACGTCGGGCCGGGGCAGTAGGCACTTACGATGTACGAAATCGCCCCGGCCTCGCCGACTTCGAACAGCGGAACCAGATTCGGGTGGGTGAGGCGAGCGACGGCCCGCGCCTCTCGATCGAATCGCAGCCGGACTCCCTCGGCAAGCAGAACCTCCGGGCGCGGAACTTTCAGCGCGACCTCGCGATTGAGTACGGGATCGTGGGCCAGGAACACCACGGCGAAGCCCCCCCGGCCCAGCTCTCGCTTGATAGCGAAGCGACCCAGTTGCCGCAGGGGTAGCTCGGTGCCACTGGCGCGTGACAGCGCCTCCCAGACAGAGATGTTGCCGCCCGGTTCGTCGCGCGCCAGCGCATGCGGCGTCACCAGCCCGCGAGCGCGCACAAGCGTGCGGAGTACGCGCTGGGCGGCTCCCAGACCTTCTGGCGACGATGCATCGAGGCGCCGATCGGAAGCTTCATCAGCCGTGACGCATTCGCCCGACGCCTCCGCGGCGAGCAATTCGCCGTGATACGCCTCGATCAATAAAGCGAAGCCATCGTCACCGTTCCCGTCGGTTTGATTACGGTGTTCCGGGGGCGCCATCGATCGCTTCCAGCTGTTCGGCCAACTTCTGAATTGCTCGCGAAAAAATCTTGCGGGCGGCGTCCGCCGATCGCCCGATCTGGCGACCGATCTCCTCGAACCCTAATCCCTCCCAGTTACGCAGCCACACCACCCGACGAAATTCGTCGGATAGCGTCGCCAGGGCCGACAGGAGCTGCGCGACCTCTTCATCAACTACCGCGCGCCCGCTGGGCGATAGCGTCTCGGCCGCCAGCGCGTCGGCCGGTCCGATCGCCGAGCCGTCGGCCAGAAGAGGTACATCTCGAACCGCGGTCCGCTTGGCGCACTGCAGGTGCTCGTCGCGCACGTCGCGGCAGCGGTTGACGAGGATCTGGGCCAGCCAGCCCCGTAGTTCCTCCTCGGTCGCCCCCTGAAAGTCAGCGAAGACCCGCTGCGACTTGAGAAACGTCTCCTGGACCAGGTCCGAAGCCCCTACCCGGGCGCGTATTCCATCGTCCAACTCACGATTGGCCACGGCCAGCAGGTACTCGCGAAACCCGTTGAGAAGCTCTCCGAGCGCAGCGGGATCGCCCCGCCGCGCTCGGAGTAACATCTCCGTCGCCGCCGCCTGCGAGCTGCGAAACGTCTGCAGGTCCACTGCCCACAACCTTAGACGGAAAACACCGGCCGGACCGGACAAGAAAAACCGAACGACGTGTGCCCTAGGCCCGGATTATTAACCACGCTAACGGCTTACGGCAAGCAATAACAGTAACAATTCGTCGACCCGCCGGGGGCGCAAAAGCAAACGGCCCCGGAGTCGCTAGCGTCGACTCGGGGCCGTTGGTTAGCAGCTTGGTAACTGCGGGGAGGGCTCTGGGCTCAATCCCCTCGCCTGCCAGGTTAGTGGCAGCAAGATTCGCAGCAGCTCGGCTCGCAACAAGCCGGTTCGCAGCAAGGCGAACAGCAACGGGGCTTGCAGCAGCGCGGCTTGCAGCAGCGACGCAAGAAGCAGCGGAGCCGCTCGCAGCAGCTCGGCTTGCAGCAAGGTTCGCAGCACGAATCGCAGCAGGGATCGCAGCAAGGCTCACAGCAAGCTGGTTCGCAGCAGGCGGGCTCGCAGCATACCGGCTCGCAGCAGCTCGGCTCGCAGCAAGGATCGCAACAGCGGTGGCGGTGGAAGGCACTCGCCTGGCCGGCGTTGGCGACCAACAGCATCGCCACGGCAAACACCGGGAAAAGGAAACGCGACTTCATGGGGAGAGCTCCTAGATACCAAAAAGGGGACATACTTCGTTCTGCTGGGCACGTACACCGCCGCAGCGATCGCGGCGAACAGTGCCCAATCCTGAACGTCGTATCGAACCGGCACGGTTGCCGCATTTAGCCCAGGCTGCCTAGTTCTCAAGACGCGGGACCTGACGGGTTTACCGGTCGCCCCCGCCGCGACGCTTGACACGGTCGTCGGATGCCTGGAGGTCTCGTTGCAAGGGCTATGCGGCTCAGATGGGCCCAGTGGCCAGCCAGTGGGCTACTGGCCGTTCGGAACTTCAAGCCAGATTTGCTGAGAAGTGCGCCTATCGGGCGCCGGTCCGAGGCCGAATCCCGCCCGAATGCAAGCCGCGCTCGCTACGGCCGCCGGGTCGAACCGGCTAAAAACGAGTCGAACGTCTCGCTCGGGCTCAGCGGGTCGCTGCCGGGAGTCAGCGCCGTGGCCAACGCTCCCAGGTCATCGCGGATCAAAAGCGCTAACCGGAAGCAGAGGCCAAGACTCAATAATCCGCCCAGTCCCAGAGCGCCGAGCACGCCCGGCTGCAAGGCGTCGCCAGTCGCGATCGATACCAGGACCAGCACGATCACCGAAAGAAACGGTGTCGCCCCGGCCGCGATCAGGTATCCCCAAACGCGTCGCCCCAAGGCCAGCAATCCTTGGAGATCGCGCGCGTCGCGACCCTCGGGAGCGACGAGCGCCGGGAACAACACGCGCACGTTCAGAAACGTGAGCAGGAAGAAAGTCAACGTCACCGAGATCAAGCCAAACAACGTTTGCGATGTCAACAAATGGATGGCATCGAAGCCGTCCAATTTGTCTCGCAATGTGATGTAGAAGATGGGTACGGACAACATCCAGGTGGCAAAGATAATCCAGGTGACTCGGTCGCCTAGCATCAGCACGCGCCGGCGAAGCAGGCTTTGTCGCTCCGGATCGAGCCGATCATTCCGGCGCAGGGCAGCCACTGCTCGCAACACACCCCAACACACCGCGATGCAGGCCGAGATGGCAATCGCGTACATCACGCCGTTGTAGAGCAACACGCGCGTCCGCGTCAGTAATTCCCGGCTCTCCGTGCCGAAGGTATCTTCGACGTTGTATTTGTAATTCAAAACGCTGAACAAGACATTCGGCACCAGCCCGGCCGTTAGCAGCGACGTCAGCGGATAGCTGCGCACCAGTTGCCGCCAGCCCCGCCGCGGCGGGCGCAACAAGCGCTGAGCCGCCGGTTGCAAACACAACTCGAGCTGCCGGGCGAATTCACCCATCGTGGCGTAACGGTCGTCGGCCTCGGGCGACAGCGCTTTTTGCAAGACGTCGACGAGCCCATGCGGCAGCGCGCGCGGCAGCTCAGTCTGTCGCGCCGGATCGACTCCTTTGCGGCGTTCCTCGACCATCGACGTCAACGTGGTCGACCAGTCGCCGCGGATTCCGTTGTCGAGGAACGGTCGCCGACCGGAGAGCAGCTCCCACAGCATCACCGCCAGTGAGTATTGATCGATGCGTCCGTCGAGCTCGGCCGCCTCGCGCGGGTGCGACGGATTGCACGCTTCGAGCTGCTCGGGCGACATGTACGCCAGGCTACCGCCGAAGTAGGCCGCCGGCGTCGCGCCGTCGAGCTTCGAGCTGAAACTGATATTGAAGTCGACTAACTTGGGCGAACCCTCGGCCGAAACCAGTACGTTGGCCGGCTTGACGTCGCGATGCAGCACGCCACGCGAATGGGCATAGTCCAGCGCGTGCGCCAGTCGCGAACCGATCCAGCAGATCGCTTCCGACCAACTAAGGTTAGACAACCGTTGCCGCGTCAGCGAATCGCCCGGCGGCGTCTCGCCGCGCCCTTCGAGGCACAAGTCAATCGCCCGCAACAGCGTGCGGCCGTTGCGCTCCGATTCGGGCGTCTGTCGCGCATAGTCGGCGACAACTTGTAGCGTCCCCCCGGCCACGTACTGCATGTACAGCAAACGCAGTTTCGAGTCGGGCAGCCGACGCTGATCGAAAACGCGGACAATATGCGGATGGTCGAGCTGGGCCATCGTCTGCGGTTCGCTGCCGCGATCGCTCGAGATCTTCAGCGCCACCATCCGCTGCATCGAACGCTGCCGCGCCAGGAACACCGTGGCGAACGCGCCGCGACCTAGCCGGCCAATCAGATCGAAGTCGTCAACCTGGTCGCCGACGCCATACTCCTTCACGCGTTCGACCGGGAATAGCGCGCTCGTGGTTTGCGCCTTGTCGATCCCCAGCAGCCGCCCCAACTCGGCCGATTGGTGCGGAAAGCGCTCCAGGTACTCTCGCGTGGCGATCGTCTCGCCCGACTGTTTGCGAACGTGGTATTCCTCATAGATCAAATCGCAGGGCATGCCTCCGCCAGCCAATTCGATGAATTGCTGGGCGTAGTCTTCGAGCCGCTTGGGTTGGCCCCCGGGCCGCCAGCGATACTCGAGATCGACCTTGACCAGCTCGACCAAAGTCATGGCCCGCAACTCCGGGGGTTCGGCTGGCAGAAACTGCTCGATCGCGGGGGTGGTTTCTTCCTCCCAGGCCTTGATAAAAGCCTCGAGCCGGTCCGACAGCACGTCCCACATTTGCTGGGCGTCGTCACCGCGAAGTCCGGAGCGCACCGTGCTGCTGTCGGTCACGCTGTGAGCCTTTCGTCCTTGGGGGCCAAAAGTCGGCTGCTGCCTTTGCCGGAGCCACCTGGCGACCGAATGGCGTCCCCCCGTTTTCGTCTGAAGCAGGCGATCGGGGCCATGCGGCGCACTTGGTTGTAGCAAAAAGCTTTGCCGCCAGGCAGAGATTTGGCGGGCCCCTCGTCCTTGGCAGCGCTGGGAGCCCATCGGCCCGGCCCATTCGCCCTTCCGCCTGACAACTTTACCGATTGCTTGCAGGCTCCCAGCCAGGGTCGTAACATGCGGCGCGTGGCCACGCTCTCCAGTAAGAGCGATGTCCGGCCGATCTGTGGGGGCCAGTGCACTATGACGGACGACCTGGATCCGTTGATTGTGAAGATTCGCGGCGGCGATGTCGCAGCGCTGGCTGAGTTCATCTCCGCGCGTCGGCCGCAACTCACGGCCTTTATCATCAAGCATCTGGGGCCGGCCTTGCGCAGCAAGGTCGAGCCCGACGACATCTTTCAAGAGACCAGCATCGAGGCGGTCCGTGCGCTGCCGCTGGCGCCGTTGGCCGACCGCGACATCTTCGGTTGGCTCTGTCAGATCGCCGAACGCAAGATGATCGACGCCCATCGGCGCTACTTCGACGCGCAGAAGCGCTCGGCCGCGCGGGAGGTTCCGCTGGGGGCTGGCGGTGCCGGCGACGATTCGCAGCGCGTGGCGCTGATCGACATGCTCGTGGCCAGCATGACGAGCCCCAGCGCGGCGTTCTCGCGCGACCTGCGGCACGTACAACTGCTCGAGGCCCTGGCCAAGCTCCCCGACGATCAGCGCGAAGCCCTTCGGCTGCGCTACGTCGAAGGACTCCCCTCGAAGCAGATCGCCGAGAAATTGCAAAAGTCCGATGGCGCGGTGCGCGTCATGCTCACGCGTTCGTTGGCCAAACTGCAGCAGTTGCTCGGGCCGCAACAGCCGCCGACAGCGTAGCGCGCTTGGAAACGCACACAGCCTAAGAGAACACGATGTCGGTCGATACCTTCGCGTTTCTGCGGGATGATCGATTGCCGACAATCGAGCAGTGGCAGGATGCGCTAGCGCGCGAGAATCTGGACATTGTGCTGGAAAATGTCGGAGGCCTACGCGAACATATTGGCTATTTACCCGCCACGCACCGCGGCCAGCAGTCGGGCTTTGAGTGGTTCTACGGAAGCATTGCCGACGTCTATGGCGATCCAGCTCCGTCGGGACTTGGCGATCGCCAACACGCGATAGATTGCGTCACGCATAGCGACATGCGCGAGTTAGTCTGTGCAATGCTGTCTCTTGCGGTCCTCGCACAGCTGGCGGATGGATTGGTGTACGACGAAGAATCGAACGAGTTGATCAGCGGTCAGGCGGCCCTCAAGATTGCGCGAGAAATTGAAGCAGATTCTCTTTAGTCGCGCCCTACTAGAATTGATCGTTGGCCGCGCATGGTATCGCGAGGCCCGACGAGTACCACGCGCACGTCGCAAACATTCGTGTGCGTCGGGCCCGTCTTGATCAGCCCGCCGAGCGGTTCGAAGAAATGGTAGGCATCGTTGCGGGCCAGGTAGCCGGCCGGGTCAAGATGTTGCTTCTCTGCGGCGTGGCGCACGTCGTCGTCGTAAACGGCGCCCGCCGCATCGGTCGGACCATCTTCGCCGTCAGTGCCGCCTGAGAGTATCGCGATGCCGGTGGCGCTGGCCTGCATCAATCGCTCGGCAGCGGCCAGCACCAATTGCTGATTGCGGCCTCCCCGGCCGCGCTCTTCTGCCGGAACCAGTCGCACCACGGGCTCGCCGCCCGAAATCAAACAGTTGGCGCCGACGCCATAGAGCGATTCGTCCCCCCGTTGGAAGGCCAGCGATACGTCGGCCAGTCGACGACCGACCTCCTCGGCCGTGGGCTCCATGTCCTGTGCAACTTCGCTGGCGACCGCGTAGCCCAGCCTCTCGGCGGCCGCGGCCGCGGCCTCGACCGCTCGCGCTAGATTGCCGATGACGAGATTGTCGATGCCGCCCGCTTTCGATGGATGGATCGGACTGTCTGAATGGGCTTCACTGACTCCGCCGGCGCCGATCGCACGCTCCAGCGCGGCAAACACGGTCGCCGGCACGATATCGCGCTTGGGATCAAAGCGGTCCAATACCACCAGGGCGTCGGCCGGCGATGCGCGGTCGGCAACAGTCGGCCCCGAGCCGATAACATCGAGCGGATCGCCGAGCACGTCGGAAATAATCAGCGTGATCAACCGCCCTGCCTGGCAGGCCTTGGCCAGGCGCCCCCCCTTGATGCGGCTCAGTTGTTTGCGAACGGTGTTGAGCTCGGTGATGTTGGCGCCCGCCCCGCTCAAAAAGCGTGTCACCGCCAGCTTGTCGGCGAGCGTGATTCCGGCAATTGGGGCGGGGAGCAACGCCGAGCCGCCACCGGACAGCAAACAAATGCACAGATCGTCGTTGGTCAGCGCGGCGACGCGGCGGAGGATTTCTTCCGAGCCCATCTGTCCGGCAACGGTCGGTTCGTTCACCCCCGCGGGCCGCGCCGGGTGCAAATGAATTCGCTCGAGCCGGCGAACGCAGTCGGCCGGCACGTTGACCCAGCCTTGTGCGTCGAGTTTCGCCAGCCGCTCCTCGCCGAGAATGGCTTCGAGCGCCGCCGCCATGCCGGCCCCCGCCTTGCCCGCGCCAACGACTTCGAGCCGCCGGCAATGGGAAAGATCGATCTGGGCATGTCGGCCATCGATCGCTCGTAACGTCAACAGCGAGGCTTTGACTTCAACGGCTTCGCGCATCAATCGCTCGGCGCGCACCGCTTCGACGCCGGCCTGCCAGATGGCCAGTGCGTCGTTTCGCAAGGTTGTTGCTGTTGGGGGCACGCGACGAACGTTTTCGCAATTCAGTTCAAGTTGAACGCTTGGCCAGCAGGCCGTTGATGACTAGCGCCGCCATCAGCACCACGCCCGTGAGCAGAATGCGGGCGTCTTCGTCGATCCACTGGATGCGCTGCAGGCCAACCTCGAGCACGCGAAATGTGAGCACGCCGATGAGCGTGCGTCCCATGCCCCCTTCGCCGCCGAACAAGCTAGTCCCTCCCAGCACGACGCAAGCCACGGCGTTGAGGAGCAGGTTCTGGTTCAGCAACACGCTAGCGCTTTGCAGACGCCCGGCGTTGACCAGGCCCCCCAGTCCGGCGCACAGCGCACTCACGGCCAGGCAGCCGACCACGATCGTGCCGGTGCGCACCCCGGCCAGCCGGGCGGCCTCGCGATTGCCGCCACACATGTAGACGTATCGCCCAAAGCGAGTGTGCCGCAGCACGACGTGCCCGACCGCCAGGACCACGGCGGCCAATAACACGCCATAGGGTATCGCGACGCCCAGGCCGCCGAGCTTCAGCCGGCCGTTGCCGAGCGTGTGCAACACTTCCGGGACCGGCAGCGTTTGATTGTGCGTCAAGAACTTCGACATGCCCATCGCGATGTTGAGCATGGCCAGCGTGATGATGAAGCTGGGCAACCGTGACCAGACGGTGAGCACGCCCGACGCGGCTCCCAACAAAACGGCGGTTAGCAACGGCAGGAGCAAGATCCCGATTACGAGCAACGGGCCGACCGGCTGCTCGGCCTGTGCGCCGGCGGCGAACTCGCGCGTGAATAGCCAGGCGCAAAGACAGGACGTCCAGACCGCCAGGTTGCCGACGGCCAAGTCGATTTCGGCGGCGATCAAAACAAAGGTCAGTCCGGCGGCCACGATCGCCAGGGCGGCCCCCTGATCGAAGATGGCGGCCCAGACTGTCAACCGGCGAAAGCTCGGCTCGACGATCGAGAAGAAACTCACCAGCACCAGCAGGCTGACCAGCGGCGCTACGTCGCGCGCCTCCCAGCGAAATCGCACTCCGGACGATCGAAAGCGCGGCGCGTCGGCGGTTGATTGCTCGTCGGTCATGCGGAAAAGATTAGCGACCTCGGTGCCGAATGCGAATGCGTGACGCTCAGGCATACGCCAGGAGAGCGGATTTGTCGACATGTTCGTCGGCGAATTCGTGACGCACTCGTCCCCGGCTCATCACCAGAATGCGATCCGAATGAGCTAGGGCCAACTCCGGTTCGCTAGTGGCCAGCACGATCGCGGCCCCTTGTCGCTTGAGTTCGGCCAGCACGCCCAGCACTTCTTCCTTGGCGGCGACGTCCATGCCGCGGGTTGGCTCTTCGAGCAGCCAGACGCGAACCGGCCCCGCCAGCCAGCGGGCCAACACAACCTTTTGCTGATTTCCCCCCGACAAAGCCCGCGTCGTCAGCAGCGGATCGGCCGGCCGGCAGCCGACCTTGTCGAGCAGCGGGCGGGCGACCGCCAGTTCTCGCCCGCGCAGCAGCCAATTACCGGCCGCGCGGTGGAGGTGGGCCAGCGTCACGTTCTTGTAAATCTCTGCCATGCCGACAAGCGACTGACTGCGATCGGCCGGCACCAGCACGGCGCCGCGGGCGATCGCACGATCTGGCCTGCCAAGTGGCAGCGGTGCGCCCTCCAACTCGGTGTGTCCTTGCCTGGGCGTCAGCCCGCCGGCCAGTGCCCGCACCACTTCGAGATGCCCCGCGCCGGCGAATCCGTAAAGCCCCAACGTCTCGCCGGCCGCGACCGACAGCGAGACATTCTCGAACGAACCCGGCACGCTGAGCTTTTCGGCGGCCAATAGCACGGGCCCGTTCGACCTTGGCGGCAAGCGAACGCCGCGCTCCAAGGCCATTTCTTCCTCGGGAGCGTCGTGACCAAGCATCGACGTGATCAAGGCATGCTTCGTCAATTCCCCCGTTCGCTGGGTCACCACGTGCCGGCCGTCGCGCAAGATCGTCACGCGATCGCACGCTTCGAGCACGTCTTCGAGAAAGTGGCTGATGAAGACGATCGCCACGCCGCGCTCGCGCAGCCGCCGCATCAAGTCGAACAAGCGGCGCGTCTCCGGGGGACTGAGCGCGCTGGTCGGCTCGTCGAGAATCAACAGCCGGCAGCCACTGTGCAGCCCGCGGGCGATCTCGACCAATTGTCGCACCGCCAGGGGGCAGCGATCGAGACGCAGCGCCACGTCGACGTCGATCTCCAGTTCGCGCAAGTAGTCGTGGGCCAACGCGTGCAGCCGCCGCCAGTCGATGCGCCCCAATCGCGTGACTGGCTGCCGGCCCAAGAACAGATTCTCGGCGACCGAAAGTTGCCCCACGCCCGACAACTCCTGGTAGACCATGGCGATGCCGTGGGCCAGCGCCGTCTGCGGACTGGTGAGCGCGACATGGCTACCGTCGAGCGCAATTGTGCCGTCGTGATCGGCCAGGGCACCGGCCAGAATGCGCATCAGGGTGCTTTTGCCGGCGCCGTTGGCACCCACCAGGCCGTGGATTTCGCCGGCGGCGACATCGAAGTCGACGTCCGCCAGCGCGACCTCGCCGCCGAAGCGCTTGCCAATGCCGCGGCAGGCGAGCAGAGGGAATCCGCTGGCAGTTGTCATCTCACAGGCGCGGCCAAAGCTTTGCATTGAACGTAAGAAACGTAGTGCCGAAATCGCAGATTACGTACTCCGCCTGAAGTAGACAACCGTAAAGACGTACCTGTGCGTGCGTCGCCGGTTGCCAGTCGAGGCCAGCCCGACCTAGAATCCTCTGCTTAGTTGGGCCTGTGGTTCGTCGGCTTGAACTTGCGTGAGTCACCGTGAGCACACCGCTGAAAGTTCATATTATCGGCATCGGCGACGACGGCCTCGCGGCCCTGACCGAAGCGACGCGGCAACTGCTGGCCGACGCCGAGATCGTCATCGGCAGCGACGCCACGTTGCGGTTGGTGCCCTCGGGCAAGGCCGAACGCCTGGTCGTGCACGACAACTTCGATGCGGCGGTCGAGAAGATCGCTGCATCGCCGCGCAAGCGGATCGTGGTGCTGGCCACCGGCGACCCGTTGTTTTACGGCGTCGCCCGGCACCTTTGCTCGCGCTTGGGCAAGGAGCGGTTCGAGGTCGCACCGCACGTCAGCAGCATGCAATTGGCCTTTGCCCGCGTCAAAGAAAGCTGGGAAGAAGCCTTCCTCACCGACCTGGCGAGCCGCTCGTTCGCCTCGTTGTTGGATAAAGTGCGCGTGGCCGAAAAAGTCGGCTTGTTCACCAGCGATCAGTGGCCGCCCTCGCGCGTGGCGGCCCTGCTGCTCGAACACCGGCTCGACTACTTCTCGGCCTACGTCTGCGAAAACCTTGGTTCGCCCGACGAGCGCGTCACGCAGGCCGAATTGAGCGACCTGGTGCACGAGGAGTTTGCCCCGCTCAACGTCATGATCCTGGTTCGCAAGCCCGATGTGCCTGACCGGCCTGTCGACGCCAGCGGCCAGCGGTTGTTCGGCAACCCTGACGAAATGTTCGCGCAGTCGAAGCCCAAGCACGGGCTGCTCACGCCGAGCGAATTGCGATCGATCGCCCTGGCCCAGCTCGATCTGGGGCCGCGCAGCGTGCTTTGGGATATTGGGGCCGGCAGCGGCTCGGTGGCCGTCGAAGCGGCGCAAATCGCCCACGACGGACAGATCTTCGCGATCGAGATGGACCCGGAAGACCACGCTTTGATTCTCACCAACGCCGAGCGCTTTCGCGTCACGAATCTCACGCCCGTGCTGGGGCGAGCGCCGGAAGCTTGGGAAGGTCTACCGCAGCCCGACGCGATCTTCGTCGGCGGTAGCGGGCGCGAAATCAATCGCCTGGTCGAACTGGCAGCGGAGCGCTTGCGCGTCGGAGGCCGATTGGTGGCCAGTGTCGGCAGCATCGAAAGCGTCAGCAACGTTTACGACGTCTTGCGTCGCCGCATGAGTGACGTGAAAGTGTGGATGATCAATATCGCGCGCGGGACCGAGCAATTCGAGCGGCTGCGCTTCGAGGCGCTGAATCCCACGTTCTTGCTGGCCGCCATCAAACCGAAATGAAACGCGGCCGGGGGCAGCAGTCACCGGCGCCGTTGCAAGGGATCAAATAAATGATCGCCGCCAGTGACTCCTGTCCCCTCTGCCTTTGGAGTGCGCTTTCATGTCCGACGTCGACCGATTGGATGTGATCGCCGTTGGGGCGCATCCCGACGACGTGGAGATCGCCTGTGGCGGCACGTTGGCCCGCTTGGCTCAGCAAGGCTATCGCGTCGGCATCATCGACCTGACCGACGGCGAGCCGACGCCTGGCTCACCCGGCCCTGAAGTGCGTCTCGAAGAAGCCCGCCGAGCTGCCGAAACGCTGGGGGTCGCGGTGCGGCTGACGCTCGATCTCCCCAACCGCCGGCTGTTCGACAGCTTCGAGGCCCGCGTGCTGTTGGCCAAACAGTTTCGTATTTACCGGCCGCGCCTGGTGCTGGGCTTTGGCGAGAAAACGCCGCTGGCCTCGCCCGACCATTGGCAGGCGATGCAGATCACCGACGCCGCCGTGTTCTACTCGCGATTGACGAAGTGGGAGTCGTACTTCGGCGGGTTGCCGACCCACACGATTGCCGCACACTTGTATTACACCCTGGCGTTCGGCCGGCTCGATCTGCCCGACGCGGCGAGCCACCTGGTGGTCGACATCAGCGACACGCTCGAGGCCAAGATCGCGGCGGTCCGCTGCTACGAGACGCAGTTTCCGCCCGAGAAGGCGCACGTGCTCGATCGCGTTCGCAGCTACGCCGTGCAGCAAGGGACCGCGGCCGGCTACAAGGCCGGCGAGCTGTTGGCCAGCCCCCGCATGCTCGGCACCCGCGATTTGATGCACTTCTTGTTCGGCCTGCGTCCGGGCGACGCCCCGCGCAAGCCGGACGAGCGGTAAGCGTATGGAATCCGCGCCGCTGGGGTTCGCATCGCTCACTTGACCCTTGCGTAGCAAGCACTTAGACTTCGCTAGGGTCGCGAGGGCCCACGCTAGCGCATGGTCTTAGACCGCGCGCTCCGTTGTCCACTCGCCCCGTGGGCACCCGTATCTCGCCGGGGCCGCATCGCGGTTGGCCCCGAGCAAGTGCAGCGACCGTATCGCCTGCGATAGTTTGTTGCACGCGCCGACGATACCGTTTGCACTCCGTTTTTCCCGCCTTAACCCATCGAACCGATCGCGTCGTCGACGCTCCCGCGCCCGACGCCAGGACCGTAGTTGTGAAGCGCGCATTGGTCAGCGACATCCACTCGAACCTCGAAGCCCTCGAGGCCGTGCTGGCCGACATCCAGCAACAGGGGATCACCGAGATCTACTGCCTGGGTGACATCATCGGCTATGGTCCCAACCCGCGCGAGTGCATCGACCTGGTGATGAAGTTCAACGTCTGCATCCTGGGCAACCACGACCAGGGCGCGATGTTCGATCCCGAAGGCTTCAACGCCGGCGCCGAGCGGGCGATCCTCTGGACCCGCGAACAACTCGAAAAACCGGTGGGCGACCCCGACCAGAACGCCCGCCGCTGGGACTTCCTCGGCGAGCTGCCCCGCAATCGCCGCGAGAATGGCTTCCTGTTCGTGCACGGCTCGGCCCGCAACCCGATCAACGAGTATGTCTTTCCCGAAGACATCTACAATCAGCGAAAAATGGAGAAAATATTTGCGCTCGTCGAGCGACATTGCTTTCAGGGGCACACGCACGTGCCGGGGGTGTTTACCCACAGCCTGAATTTCCTCAGCCTCGAAGACCTCGCGGCCAGCAACTACTCCTATCGCCTGACCGATGACAAAACGATGACCAATGTCGGCTCGGTGGGGCAGCCACGCGATGGCGACCCGCGGGCGTGTTACGTGATCCTCGACGACGACACGCTGACCTTTCGACGCATCGACTACGACGTCAACAAGACCGCTCAAAAGATCTACGATACGCCCGACCTGGATAACTTTTTAGGAGACCGGATCAAGGACGGGCGTTAAGGGGGGGCGATTGGCCTTGGGGGGGGAGCTCTCGATCCGGGTCGGGCGGCCGCATCAGGTCCGCAGAGTCCACGGATGAGGGAATCATTAAGCCCCGCTCCGATTCTTGACTCCCTCGACCGACTGCCGCGATTGGAACGGGCCGTTGACAGCTTTCCGCGGGCGTTACCGAGGGCTTTTTGGGCTGGGGCTGCGGCCGGGGCGCGGTAAGATTAGAGACGTTCGTTTGAATTTGCTCGGCCGCGCTGGGCTGCGATGAATTGCCCCCCTTGATTATCTCTTGCCTGCGGCCAACTTCGAACCAGACCCCGCCCTATGGCGCCGCGGTCATGGCGGGCACTTCCCGCCGGTAGGAACTGTCCATTATGGAAAAGCGATTTTTCATCTTTATCGTCCTCTGCGGTGGGCTGATGGTCGGTTACCCCCGGCTCCTACGCTGGTGGAACCCACCACCACCGCCCCCAGCAGTTGCCGCAGCCGACGCTGCGCAACCAGACGGCGCCGCTGTCGACGGCGCGGCGGCCGAGGCGCCAGCCAATGCCGAGCCCGCTGCCGGCGCCGCCCCGGATGAGACCAAACCCGCTGGCGAGCCCGAGGCGGAAAACCCTGCTCAAGAGGCCGACGCCGAGCCGGCCGCGCCCGATCTGCCGCCGCAGCCGGAGGTCGCCGAACAGCGGGGCACGCTCGGATCGCTCGACCCGGCGACCGGATCGCGTCTGCTGGTGACCTGGGTCAATCGCGGGGCGGGCATCGAACGCATCGAACTGAGCGATCCCCATTATCTCGACCAGGAAGATCGCGGTGGCTACCTCGGCCATTTGGACGCCGTCGACAGCAAGTCCGGCAGCGGCGCGCTGGTGCAGGTCGTCGGCCCCGGCACCCCGGCGGCGATCGCCGGCCTGCAGATCGGCGATGTCATCATTGGCTTCGACGATGCGCGAATCGACGAGGCCCAGGATCTCGAAGAAGCGGTCCACCAGACCAAGCCTGGGCAGAAAATTCAACTGCACGTCAAGCGCGGCGACGCCAGGCAAACGCTCGACGTCGCGCTCGTTCGCCGCCCGCTGGAAGTCATCCGCCCGGCCCGGTTGGCCGAGTTGGAAGCGCTCTGGGAACGTGTCAGCCCCGATGTCGTGCGAATCCCCGGCGACACGCCGTCGCTGTTGCTTACTCTCGAACAGCTTGACGACAACCGTCTTGAAGGAGATGCCGCGGAGTTGGCCGGCGTCGAGCTCAATAATGTCAATTGGGAAGTCGTCGCGGCCACCGACCAGGAAGTGACGTTCCGCCGCCGCGTCGACCCGGCGGGGATCGAGATCGTCAAACGCTTCCGCCTGGCCCGGCCTGCCAACGAGCAACCGGGGGGCGCCGCCCAAGATTATCACCTCGAGTTCGAACTGGAGATTCACAACCGCGGCAGCGCCGCGCATCCGGTTGCCTATCGTCTGATGGGCCCCAACGGCCTGCCGACCGAGGGTTGGTGGTACGCCAGCAAGATCAGTCGCAATTGGTGGGAGGGTGCTGGGCCGCGCGACGTCGTCTATGGCGCGGTTCGCGATGGAGATGTCGCGAATCTCTTGTTGTCCTGCTCGAAGATCGCCAGCGGCAAAGCCAATGAGTCTGTCCGCGGAGTACCGCTGGCATACATCGGTGTCGACACGCAGTACTTCTCCGCAGTTCTGTTGCCGCAGATGTCGACGGCCGACGCCGACTGGTTCTATGAATGGCAACCGACAGTCATCCCGCCCGCTCCCCTGGAAAAAGACAAACTGCGGTTGTCGAACACATCAATTCGGCTGACGAGCCAGAAGACGACGCTCGAGCCGGGGGCGAGCCTTGCGCATCGCTACGTGATGTTTGCCGGCCCGAAGAAGCCGGCGATTCTCGATCAATACGCGCTGGGCGAATTGAACTACTACGGTTGGTTTTCGTGGGTCGCGCGGCCGCTGTCGCGCGTGCTGCACTTTTTCGCCTGGTTGCCCGGCGTGAACTTCGGCATCGCAATCGTGCTGCTGACAGTGGTTGTGCGCGGCTCGATGTTTCCGCTGGGACGCAAGCAGGCGGCCGCCGCCCAGAAGATGCAGCTCTTGCAGCCGGAGATCAAGCGGCTCAACGAGAAATACAAGACCGATATGGAGGGGCGCGCCAAGGCGCAGCGCGAGCTCTTCCAGAAGCACGGCTACAATCCACTCAGCGGCTGTTTGCCGCTGGTGATCCAGATGCCGATTTTCATCGGGCTGTATCGCTGTTTGTCGGTCGATCTCGAGCTGCGCGGCGCCCCGTTGTTATGGGACGGTGCTTGGGCATCGAACTTGGCGGCCCCCGACAAGCTGATGCACTGGCTCAACTTCATGCCGCAGTTCGTGCTGGGCTGGCTGGGCCCGTACTTCAACCTGTTGCCGCTGGTCACCATCGCGCTGTTTATCATGCAGCAGAAGATGTTCATGCCGCCGCCGACCGACGAGCAGGCGGCCATGCAACAGAAGATGATGCAATACATGATGATCTTCATGGGGGTCATGTTCTTCAAAGTCCCCAGCGGATTGTGTCTGTATTTCATCGCTTCGAGCTTGTGGGGCGTGGCCGAGCGCAAGTTGGTTCCCAAGCCTGGATCGACGCCGCCACCGCCGCCGCCGGCCGAGAAGCCCCCGGGGGAGAACCGCCTCAAGGCAGCCTGGGCCGGCGTCATGGCCGTCGCCGACCAAAGCAAGAACGGCAGCAGCAACGGCGGCACCAGTGGCGGCAGCGCTGCGAACAAGAAAAAGAAGCAGCGCGGCAAACGCTTCGTCGGACTCACCGGCAGGCGAGGCCCACTGGCCTGGTGGCAGGCATTGGCTCGGCGGCTGGGCGGCCCGGCACCAACTGGGGCTCGGCCCACTACGTAGCGGGCCCATCGCGGTGGCCTATCGACTCGCCGACACGATCGTCGCCATGGCTTCGCCCGCGGGGGGGCACGCACGGGGCATCGTGCGCCTAAGCGGAGCGGATGCGCTGGTGCATGTCTCGTCGATCTGCGACGCGGAACTGGCACTGCGGGCCGCGACATGCCGTCGGCCAGTCGTGGTCAGTGGCACGCTACGATTGCCGAAACTGTGTTCGCCGCTGCCGGTCGACGCCTACATTTGGCCGACTCGGCGCAGCTACACGCGCGAGCCGCTGGTCGAATTGCACCTGCCCGGCTCGCCGCCGTTGTTCGCCGCCGTGGTCGACGCGCTCGTGGCTGCCGGGGCACGGCTCGCCGAGCCTGGCGAGTTCACGCTCAGGGCGTTTCTGGCCGGCCGGCTCGATCTCACCCAGGCCGAAGCGGTGGCCGCCGTGGTGGATGCGCCCGGCGACGAGGCCCTGCGCGCGGCGCTCGAACAACTGGCGGGCGGACTGGCCACGCCGCTGGCCGGCGTTCGCGGCGATCTGCTCGATCTATTGGCCGATCTCGAAGCGGGGCTCGACTTCGTCGACGAGCCGATCGAGTTCATCTCGCGCGACGAATCGCGGCGCCGCCTGGCTGTCGCCGCCGCGACCATTGATGGTCTGGCCTCACAGCTCGACGAACGCCATCAAACCACGGAGCTGCCGCGGATCGTGCTGGTCGGCGCGCCAAACGTCGGCAAAAGCAGTCTCTTCAATGCTCTGGCAGGCCGCGCGGCGGCAATCGTCTCGCCCACACCGGGTACTACGCGCGACTGGGTCAGTGTGCCGCTGCACCTGGGTGGGCTGGCTTGCCACTTGATCGACACCGCAGGCATTTCAGCGATTGCCGCGTCGGCCGCCGGGCCCCCCTGCAACAGCGTGCGAGCGATCGAGTCGAAAGCCGCCAGGATGTCTAACGAAGCACGTGAAGGTGCCGACATCCTAATCGTCTGTTGCGATGCGAGCCGGCCCTTGGAGCCCGACGAGCAAGCCCGGCTCGGCGAACTGGCCACGACAGACGGGGGTACCGACCGGTCCCGTCGCTGGCTGCTGGCCGTCACCAAGTCGGACCTGTCGAGGCGTCTGCAGTTGCCCGCTGCGATTGCCGCTGAACGGGTGGTAACGACCAGCAGCACGACGGGGGCTGGCATCGACGCCTTGCACGCCGCGCTCGTTCGCCAGGTCGCAGCACATGTCGCCGAGCGCGCGCCAGGCACGGTACAGTCGACCGCGACCCGCTGCCGCGCGAGTCTGCAGGCGGCCGCGGCGGCGCTGGCCAACGCCGCGCAACTCGAGGCCGGCGACGGAGACGAGCTGCTCGCCGCCGAGGTTCGGCTCGCGCTCGAAGTGCTCGGCGCGGTGACGGGCGCCGTTTATACCGAGGACTTGCTCGATCGCATCTTCAGCCGGTTTTGCATCGGCAAATAGTCGGCGGCCGGCATGCCGCGATGTTGGACCAGCGTTGGCCATTGTTACGGCGGATCGCAAAGCTTCGGATGCTGAGATGACTGTTGTCCCACAGGTCGTCGTCTTGGGGTCGGTGAACGTCGATCTTGTCGTGCGCTCGGTGCGGCTCCCTGCGCCGGGCGAAACGGTGATCGGGGGCCGCTTCTTCGAGGCGCACGGCGGCAAGGGGGCCAATCAGGCCGTGGCGGCCGCCCGCGCCGCGCGCTCGCCCGTGGCCTTCGTGGCGGCCGTCGGCGACGATCGCTTCGGCCAGGAAGCGCTGGCTCAATTCCGGTGGGAAGGGCTGTGTTGCGACTTCGTGCGTATCGTGCCCGGCGAAGCGACCGGCGTGGCGCTGATCCTCGTCGATGCCGCGGCAGAGAACATGATCGCCGTCGCCTCGGGGGCGAACGCCTGCCTGACGGGCGACGTCGTCGATCGTCTCCCCGAGGATTGGTTCGTGCCCGGTGGCGTGTTGCTGACGAGCTTGGAATCACCGCTGCCGGCGGTCGATCGGGCGTTGGCCCGCGCTCGCGCGGCGCAGATGACGACGGTGTTGAACCCTGCTCCGGCCAGCGGGCCGTTGCCGCGCAATATGTTGGACAACGTCGACGTGTTGACGCCCAACGAGCACGAAGCCGCCTCGCTAACCGCTCTGCCGGTGACCGATCACGCCTCGGCGGTCGCGGCCGCGCGAGCGTTGCAGGCCAGCGGTTGCCGCCAAGTAATTGTCACGCGCGGGGCGGCCGGCTGCACGCTCGTCCGCGGTGACGGCACGAACGGTTCTGCAATCGAACTGCCGGCGCGGCCCGTTATGGCGATGGACACCACGGCCGCCGGCGATGCCTTCAATGGCGCACTCGCCGTGCGGCTTTCTGAAGGTGCCGACCTCGTCGAGGCGGCTCGCTGGGCGAGCGTGGCCGCCGCGATTTCGGTGACTCGGGCCGGTGCCCAACCCTCGCTCGCCACACGTGCCGAGATCGACTCGGCGATCGCTTCGACCTGACGTGAGTCCCCGTCCCGGCCACGCCGGCGACCCTTAACTTGTCGCGTGCCGCGGGCATGTTTCTCTGCTCCACTCGATACGCGGCGACCTGCAAAACGGCCATCCGGCTTCGTCGTGGCCTAGATTTGACTTGCACCTGCCGGGCAGACAAACTCCAACAAGTCGCGGCAACCAGCCCACCCGGCCGCGGTTCTGCTTCCCGGATTACCCGATCAGGTATGGCGATGAATTTGGCTCGCTTTCTGCGCTGCGGCGGCATGGTGCCCTCGCGGCTTCTCCTCTCGATAACCACGGTCCTGACGTGCACGGTCGTCTTGACGGCGGCGAACTCTTGGGCCGAGTCTCCGACTACTGTTCCTCCGCAAGGACTGCGCGACCATGGGCCTTCGCTGCACGCCCTGGTCGGGGGTACGGTCGTCGCCGCGCCAGGCGAAGTTATCGAGCAAGCGACGATCGTCGTCCGCGACGGCGTCGTCGAGGCGGTCGGCGCCGACGTGCCGACTCCCGCCGGCGCCCGCGTCTGGGACATGTCGGGCCGCTGGATCTATGCCGGGTTGTTCGACGCCTATTCCGAATTGCCGTCGAGTTCGGCCGCACCGGCTGGGCCCGGCTATTGGAGCGATCAGATCACGCCGCAAGTGCGGGCCGAATCGCTATACAAGGCCGACGCGGCCACGAATGCCAAACTCCGCAGCCAAGGAATCACGCTGCGGTTGGTCGCCCCGGCGAGCGGCATCATCCGCGGTACCAGCGCCATCGTGACCACGGCCGACGACGCCGGCAGCCGCGGCATCGTTCGCCAGCAGGCGGCGCTGCACATCGAGCCGACGTTGCGGCGCGCCAACCGCGATACGTACCCCAACTCGCCGATGGGGGCCTACACCCTGGTGCGCCAGGCGCTGCTCGACGCCCAGTGGTACGGCCGCGCTTGGGAAGCCTACCGCACGCGGACCGCCGTGCCGCGCCCCGAGCGCAACGTCGCCCTCGAAGTGCTCGGCCAATCGACCGGCGATTCGCTCCCCGTGGTGATCGACGCGCTCGACGAGCTGTACTTTTTGCGGGGAGATCGGCTCGCGCAAGAGTTCGGCTTGAACGCCATCATTCGCGGCTCGGGAACCGAGTATCGCCGGCTCGACGCGGTCAAAGCGTCGGGGCGGGCCGTGCTCCTCCCGGTCGACTTTCCGAAACCGCCCGACGTGACGACCGCCGAGCTGGCGCGGTCGGCCTCGCTCGAAGAATTGCTCGATTGGGACATTGCTCCCGAGAATCCGGCCCGGCTGGCCGCCGCCGGCGTGCGCCTGGCGCTGTGCACTTACGGCTTGAAGGATCCCGGCTCGTTCCTGGCTCAGGTTCGCAAGGCGGTCGCCCGCGGGCTTGATCCCGACGCGGCCTTGCGTGCCCTGACGGTCACGCCCGCCGAACTGTTCGACGTCGACGAGCGAGTCGGCACGATCGCCGCCGGCAAGGCAGCCCATCTGGCCATCGCCGATGGCCCACTCTTCGCCGAAAAGACCAAGGTGCTCGAAACCTGGATCGACGGCGAGCGTCAGGAAGTCGTCGCCGCAGCGAGCGACGATGTCCGCGGCACCTGGGAGCTGAGCTTTGCCGGTCCCGACGGCCAGTCGCAAGTGCTCAATCTCGAGTTGGCGGGCGAGCCGACGAAACTCAGCGGTAGCTTGCACCGTGGCGACAAGAAGGCCCCGCTGAAAAAGCCAGAGCTGGCTGAATCGCGACTCACTGCTTTTGTCGAGGGCAAGCCGCTCAAATGGGACGGCATCGTGCAACTCAGCGCGACCATCGAACGCGAGCCGACCGATGCGGAGGCAACTAAGCCGACGGAACCATCGCTGACCCTCTCCGGCGTGCTGCGCTGGTCCGACGGCGCCCAGTCGGGCATCTCCGGCAAACGCACCGCCCCGTTCGATCCAAAGCGCGATCGCTCGGACGAAGCCAAGCCTGCCGCCGACGAGAAGCAGCCGGAGAAAAAGCCAGACGATCAACCGGCCGAAGAGGCCGGGGCCGCCTCGCAACCAGAAGCCGACGGCGACAAAAACGACGCCGCGGCAGCGGCCGACAAGCAGCCGGCCAAGGCTCTCTTCCCAGTCAACTTTCCACTCGGCGCGCAAGGCATCGCGGGTCCACCCGACCGACCTGCCGCCGTGCTCTTTAAGAACGGCACGATTTGGACCAGTGGTCCGGCCGGCACGATCGAACGCGGTGCCGTGCTGGTGGTCGATGGGCGGATCGCCGCTGTGGGGCAAGACGTCGTCGTGCCCGAGGGGGCGGTCGTCGTCGACCTGGCGGGCCGCCACGTCAGCCCCGGGATCATCGACTGCCATTCGCATATCGCCACCGATGGCGGCGTGAACGAGTCGGGCCAGGCGGTCACGGCCGAAGTGCGGATCGGCGACTTCATCGATGCCAACGACGTGAATATCTACCGTCAGGTGGCCGGCGGCGTCACCACCTCAAACATCCTGCACGGCTCGGCCAACCCCATCGGGGGGCAGAACCAGGTCATCAAGCTCCGCTGGGGCGCGTTGCCCGAGGAGATGAAGTTCATCGAAGCCCCGCAAGGGATCAAATTCGCGCTGGGCGAAAACGTCAAGCAAAGCAATTGGGGCGAGCGCTACACGACCCGCTATCCGCAGACGCGGATGGGGGTCGAACAGATCATCCGCGACGAGTTCAACGCCGCCCGCGAGTACCGCCGCAGCGCCAAGGCTTATCGTCGGCAGCCGACCGGTTTGCCGCCGCGGACCGATCTCGAATTGGAAGCAATCGCCGAAATTCTGGAAGGAAGCCGGCTGATTCACTGCCATTCGTACCGGCAGGACGAAATCCTGGCTCTGCTGCGGACGTGCGAGGAGTTCGGCGTTCAGATCGGCACACTGCAACACATCTTGGAAGGGTACAAGGTGGCTGACGCCATCGCCCGGCACGGTGCCGGCGGCTCGAGCTTTTCCGACTGGTGGGCCTACAAATTCGAAGTGCTCGACGCCATCCCCTACAACGGCGCGCTGATGCACAACGCCGGCGTGGTGGTGTCGTTTAACTCCGACGACGCCGAACTGGCCCGCCGCTTGAATCTCGAAGCCGCCAAGGCGGTCAAGTACGGCGACGTCCCCCCCGCCGAGGCGCTCAAGTTCGTCACGCTCAACCCGGCCAAACAGTTGCGGATCGACAAGTGGGTTGGTTCGCTCGAGCCTGGCAAGCACGCCGACCTGGTCGTCTGGAGCGGTTCGCCGCTTTCGGTCTATTCGCACTGCGAGCAGACCTGGATCGACGGCCGCAAGTACTTCGATCGTCAGTCCGACGCCGCGCAGCGCCAACACGCCGACGAAATGCGCGCAGCGCTGGTGCAGAAGATTCTGGCCAGTGGCGAAGACCCCGCCGGACCGGGCGAAGGCCGCTCCAGTCGCCGCGTCGCCTGGCCGCGCGAAGATCTCTTCTGCGGTCATCACGATCACGAACACCACGGGCACTAGGTGCAATTACCGATGAGCTTTCTGCAATATCGTTCACGTTGCTCGATCTGGATTTTGCCACTGCTCCTGGTCATGGCGATTCCCATTCGGGCCTACGCCTCGCCCGAGGTCCCCGGCGCTCCGCAAGCCGCGCCGATCGCGCTCGTGGGCGGTACGGTGCATCCGGTTGCGGGGCCCGCAATCGCCAAGGGAACGGTCCTGTTCGTCGATGGACGCATCACGGCGGTCGGCGCCGACGTCAAGCTCCCCGATGATGTGCAAAAGGTCGACGTCACCGGCAAGCACGTCTATCCCGGCTTGATCGATGCCTACACCGATCTCGGGTTGATCGAGATTCCCGCGGTGCGGGCGACAGTCGACCGGGCCGAGACCGGGACCGTCAATCCGAACGTTCGTGCGCAAGTCGCGGTAAACCCCGACAGCGAGTTGATCCCTGTCGTGCGTTCCAACGGCATCTTGACGGTGCTGACCGCGCCGACCGGCGGCTTGATCTCGGGGCAATCGGCCGTCATGGCGCTCGACGGTTGGACCTACGAAGACATGACCGTCCGTGCACCGGCCGGCATGCACCTCGCCTGGCCGCGGCTGCGGCCGCTGCGCGGCTTCCGCACGCAAGACGACACCCCGGCCACCAGCAAGCGCAACGAATCGCTACGCCTGCTCGACGAGCTCTTCGCCGCGTCCCGGGCCTATCAAGCCAGTAAAGCGGCGGCCACCCCTGAGCAGCCGATCGATCTCGACGTCCGCGGCGAGGCGATGCTCGGCGTGCTCGATGGTTCGGTCCCCCTGATCGTGCGGGCCGACGAGCTGGAGCAGATTCAGGGGGCCGTCGCGTTTGCCGAACGCCAGAAAGCGAAATTGATCATTCTGGGGGGCTACGACGCAGCCGCTTGTGCCGACTTGCTCAAGCGCCACGACGTGCCGGTGATCATCGGCGGCGTGCAGCGGCTCCCCGAGCGCTCGAGCGACGGTTACGACGAACCCTTCACCTTGCCTGCGCGGTTGCAGGCCGCCGGCATCAAGTTCTGCATCAGCGGGGCCGAGCAAGCCTCGAACGTCCGCAATCTGCCCTATCACGCCGGCATGGCGGCCGCCTATGGACTGCCACGCGACGAGGCTCTCAAGGCGGTCACGCTGTATCCCGCGCAAATCCTCGGCGTCGGCGACCGGCTCGGATCGCTTGAAGAGGGCAAAGACGCCACGTTGATCGTCACCGACGGCGACCCTCTGGAAACCCCCACCGAAGTCCTCTCGGCCTACATCGGCGGTCGGAAGGTCGATCTGATGGATCGCCACAAGCGGCTCTGGAAGAAGTACCAGGAGAAGTACCGGCGGCTGGAGAAGGTCGAATAACAAAGTCGTGGTCAGGAACCGGATACTCTGGTTCGTGCCCCGTTCGTCAAATTGCGGAGCTGGCGCGTGATAGAATCCGAACGTTCGACCTCCTCGCGGCGGCTCTTTCTGGCCGGCGCCGCCGGTGGAGTCGCCGGCTTGACCGCAATGGCGGCCGGCGACCCGCGAGCGGTCGCGGCGGAGCCACGCGTTTTGCCCGAGCCCGGAAAGTTTCCGCTCAAGGCGATTTCGTCCGACAACGGGCTCGAGGCCACGCGTAAAGCCTACGAGCTGCTCGCCACGGGTAGCGATACGCTCGATGCCGCGGTGGCCGGCGTCACCCTCGTCGAAGACGACCCCAACGACACCTCGGTCGGCTACGGCGGCTTGCCGAACGAGAATGGCGTCGTGCAGCTAGATGCCGCCGTGATGCACGGCCCCACGCACAAGGCCGGCGCCGTCGCGGCCTTGGAGCGCATCCGGAATCCCGCTCAGGTGGCGCGGCTGGTAATGCGCGAGACCGACCACGTGCTGCTAGTCAGCGCCGGGGCACTCGAATTCGCCCGCGCTCACGGTTTTCAGGAACAAGACCTGCTCACCGAGCGGGCTCGCAAGATCTGGCTCTACTGGAAGCAGACGCACAGCGACAACGACGATTGGCTCCCCTCGCCAGACGAAGAGCTCGACGCCGAAGTGGCGAAGTTCTTCGGCCGCCCGACGGGGACCATCCACTTGGCGGCCATGAACGCCGCCGGCGACCTGTCGTGCGTAACCACTACCAGCGGGCTGGCGTTCAAGCTCCCTGGCCGCGTGGGCGATTCGCCTATTCTGGGGGCCGGGCTCTACGTCGACAACGAGGTGGGCTCGTGCGGCAGCACGGGGCGCGGCGAAGCGAATCTGTTGAACTTGTCGAGCTACGCCGGCGTCGAACAGATGCGGCAGGGTCGTTCGCCCCAGGATGCCGGCCTGGCCGTGCTGCGCGACGTCGTTCGGCGGAGCGAGCCACGGCTGTTGGACGATCAGGGCCGCCCCAAGTTCGACCTCAAGCTCTACCTATTGGCCAAGGACGGCGCGCACGCCGGGGTCTCGCTGTGGGGCCCGGCCAAGTTCGCCGTCACCGATGCCTCGGGGACGCGCCACGAGACGTGCACCTCGCTCTACCAGCGCGACGAGAAGAAATGACCGCGCAAGCAATCAGTCCGCTGCGTCGTTGGCCTGAGCCCTGATCTCGCGCCGCCCCCAGCCGCGCCAGTGCGCCCACCAGCGGGGATCGTCGATCACCAGTCGCTCGCCCGGCAGCGCCGTCGCCTGAAAATACTGTTCGAGCACGCGGTGCGCCGGCGGCAGCGGCACCCGCAGCGCATCCCAGATATCGAGCGGTTGCGGACCCGAGGATGTCAGTCGCTCGGCCTTGGGCACGTTGCGGGCGTACAAGCAATGCGCCAGATACGGATCGACCAGGCCGAAGTAATATCCCACCGGCGACGCCAACAGCACGATCGCCGCCACGCGGGCGGGCCAGCCCACTACTTGCAAGTCCTGGGCAAGACTCGTTTGCCACGGCCAAACGAGAGCGAATCCGGCCGCGGCCAAAGCGATGTTCCAGGGCCACACTGCCGGGTTCCAATGCAGCCGCGCGGCCAGCCAGGCGAACACCAGCAGATGAAACCAGCACGCGGCCACGGCGCACAGCCGGCGAGTGCGCGGAACCAGCGCCAGCAGCCCCAGCGACATCTCGGCCGCGGCCAACAAAGCACCAACGATTACTAGCGCAGTTGACGGCTTCTCGGCGTCGGTGCCGAACAGCCAGGGGATTACTCCGGTGAAGTACCCGGGGCTGGCTAGTTTGTGCAGCCCGGCGAAAAACCATAGTGCCACCAGGTGCGTGCGTCCGATCAGGCGTGCCCCGGCGGCCGGCAGCGTGCCGACCAGCAACAAGGCCAGCGAGATCACCTCGGGCTGCATGCGCGTTTGATCGAGCAGCATGGCGACCAGCAGCAAGACTAAATGCAGCAGCACGCCGAGCCGGGGCCACACCAGCCCGAGCGCCAGGGTCAGCAGCAGCCAGATCGCCGGCGAGAACTGCGGACCGGCCACGGCCGGCAAAAGCGGAGGATCGTCGCGCACCGTCCACAGTGGCCAGGTAATCGCGATCGTCGCGGCCTGTGAGACCACCACCAGCCAGCGAAAGGCCACAAGCAGATCGATGCGCGGCGGCCGCCAGGAATTCACGCTATCTCCACACACCGGGGGCCGGTACCGAACGCCGCGCCTCCACACCGATTCACTCGCTGCCAATCGCCCTCGCTCGATCGCCAACAAGGTAATAGGCCAGGTGCGCGGCGAGGGCTTGGTTGCCGCGCGGGTTCAGGTGCGCGTCTCCCTGAATCAACCAACTTGGATCTGCTAAAACGGCCATCCATTCGACGCGCAACGCCTCGGCGCACTGGATCATTCCGACAGTCTCCGGGCTGCTATCTCCCACGACGACGATCAGCCGGACCCCTTGCTGTTGGCACCAGGCGTGGAACTCGGCCAGCCCGGCGGTCGTCTCGTTCCGGGGGTATTCGCGACTGCTGAAGTCAATTTGAGCGCGCATCTGCGCGGAGTTGCCGCGCGCCTGCCGCACGAAAGGCAGATCGCTCTTCGGTTCGGCGATGGAATTGCGAAAGCGTGCATACCAGGCGAGCATCTGCGGCGTGCGCGCGACATAACTATGCGCCTGACACGCACGCCATGCGCGAACGGCCGCGTGTTGCCAGTCGGCCCGCCGTCGAATGGCTGCTAACTCGGCGTCGTCGGCCCAATCGTTTACACAAAACAGATAGAAGACGATGTCGGGCTTGCGCGTCGCCGACACCCTCTGGCAATCGGCCGCGGCCGCCAACAAGCCGCGGGCGTCCACGCCGAGGTTAACCACTCGATAGTCGTTCCCGAGCAATCTGCCGAGCGCCAGCGGGTAGCTGTCGTCGAAGTCAACGCCCCAGCCCATGGTCAGCGAGTCGCCAAGGCAATAGATCAACTTAGTCGGCTCTTGCGAAACGCCGGGTTGCGCGGCGTCATCCTCGGCGCGTCGGAAGCCCGCGCCGTCGACCCGCAGCCGCCAATCGATGATCGTGCTGCCGTCGTTGCGTGAGAGCCGCAACCGCTCGTTGGCCGCCGGAATCAAGCGAACCCCCAGATGCGGATCGTAGGCGTGCGAGCGGCGGTACGCCGTGGCGAACTGCATGAACTCGGGATCGACCGCTCGCAGCAACAGTTCGCAACCGGCCAGAAAGCCGAGCAACACGATCGCGCTATAGAGAACTTTGCGGCGGCGTGGCATTTTCGCCGCCGGCCGACGCGCCGCGGCGTCTGTCGAACTCGACGTTATGACGGGGGCCACGATAACGCCTCTTGGAAGACGGCGACGACGGACCGGGGGCGTTCAACTGGTGGTTCCATGATAGCGTCGCGGCAACGATGCAATGCGGTCAAGCGGTGATCCCGCGAAAGGCAACGCTCACCCGCCCGCGACAGTCGTTAATGCCTTCACGATCAATCTGGTGCTGCGTTGTATCGGCCGTTGGGACTAGAATCCGGCCATGCGCTCTGTGCCTCCGCGCCGCTGCTTTCGTTTCAGGCTGCGAACCTGCTTCGTCGCCGTGACCGCGCTCTGCCTGGGCATTGGCGGTTGGTCTCAAAGCGCCCTACGGCAACGACGGGCCGTCGCGCGGCTCCACGCCATCGGGATCCGTGTTGATTACGGTCCCGAGCACGGCAAGAACTATCCGCTTTCCGACTGGATCGCGTCGTGGATCGGCATTGACTTTGTGAGTGCCGCGACCACCTTGAGCGGCCACGACACCTTCGATCGCCGCCACCGCGAAGAATTCTTCAGCGCGCTCGCCGAACTTCCGCACGTCAAGCACATCTGGTTTTACGAAGACTTTGGGATGACGGACGACGATCTTCAGGAATTCTCCGAGGTTCGCGGTTTGGAGAGTTTCCTTATCGCGGGGAGTAGAGTTTCGGTCGCTGGCCTCGTGCACCTGGAGCAGCTCAAAAAGCTGCAAGAACTAAGCGTCGTCCATTGTCGAGTCACGCCCGAGTTCGCACAGGCAATCGGCCGGCTTCGCACTTTGACCAAACTGCATATTGGGGGTGCTGCGCTGAGCAACGAGGTATTGCGCGGCATCGGCACGTTAAGCCAGCTTGAGGTCCTTTCCTTAAGCGATGCGGTGCAGATCACTGATGCAGGTTTGCCGCACCTCGCGGCTATGCCCAGGTTGCGTCACGTGGCGATTGCAGAGGCGCAAATCAGCGATGCGGGCTTGCAATCGTTCGCCGGATTAGAGGAATTGCAGAGTCTTTATATTCGCGAAGCGGACGTTTCTGATCGCGGACTCGAGTGCTTGATCTCTCTCTGGAAGCTCGAGTCCGTGTGCTTGAGAAGCGGTACTGATCTTACACGTTTCCAGGGCTTCCGAGCAGCACGGCCAAATTGCAAGCTCGGTGACGGCAGGTGGTCATGTTGCTTGAGATGAGCGAGACTGCCCCGTTGGGCTTTTGAGTTGCCCTGCGCGTCGAGCGCAACGACAAAGCGTGCGAGCGGATCGCGCGGCCCCTGGGCATAAGTTTGCCTACCTCTCGCTTCCGCTGTCGCACCCGGGTGACCGGCTGCTACGATCGAGGGCATGGGTCGAAGACATGCCGCCAAGCCGCCGACGGTAAGCAAGCCCGCACCGGCACTTCAAGATTCTGCCAAGTCATGGCGCCGGCCGCTGGGGATCGCCTGGCTGATCGCCGGCGTTACTCTGGCAGTCGCTCTCGCCACGCTCGGTCCGGCAACGGGTGGGCCAGGGCTGACCGTCGACGAGTATTACGACGCGGACGCCGGCAAGCGGCTTGTGCACGCCTGGCGCACCGAGGGGTGGCGGTTCTTCGCGCGCTCGAACGTCGAACAGCTTTACGGCACGATGACGCTCCATCCCCCCGTCGGGCGTTGGTTCGTCGGCTGGGTGCATCACGCGATCGACGCTTATCCCGACGACGTCCAGATTGTCTGGTTGCCCGGCGCGAGAACGGCCTCGGCCCTGGCGCTGGCCCTGCTGGTCGGATTGGTCGGCTCGACCGCGGCGGCAATCGCGCCTGGGGAACAGCGCACGCTGGCGGCCGCCGGCGGGGCCATGGCCACGGCGCTCATGCCCCGGCTCTTCGCGCACGGGCATCTGGTATCGCTCGACATGCTGGCCGCGCTTTTCTTCTTTGCCGCGGTGGCAACCCTGCTGCTGGCCACGCGCGAAGCTTCGGCCCAGGGCATTTCGCGGCGGTTCTGGATCAGAATCGCCTTGGCCGGAGCAGTCTGGGGACTGGCGCTGGGAACCAAGATCTCGGGCTTGCTGCTGTTGCCGGCCGCCGGCGTGTGGTTCGTCGCGCGCTATCGAGTGAAAGGGATCGCCCTCTTCTTGCTCTATCTGCTCGCTGGCAGCCTGGTGTTTTTCGCCGCCTGGCCTTGGCTCTGGTTTGCGCCGCTGGAGCGTACGTCGCAGTTCCTGTTCACCGCCACCGATCGCGCGACGTTGCACACGTTCTATGAGGGGCAAGTCTGGGACGATCGCGCCGTGCCCTGGCACTATCCGTGGGTCATTACTGCCGTCACCGTGCCGGTCGGCTTGCTGGCCTTGGCGATCTACGGAGCAGTGGCCCCCTGGCGCGATCAAGCGTTTCGACCGGCCGTGCAGCTAACGCTGTTAGCGCTCGGCAGCGTGCTGTTGACATTCAGTTGGCCCGGCGTGCCGGTCTACGACGGCGAGCGATTGTTCCTGATGGTCTATCCATTGCTGGGCCTGCTCTGCGGCTTGGCATGCGTCAAGCTAGTTGAATTTCCGTGGTTCGCGCGGCATTCATTGGCCGCCCGCTACGGCGCGCTCGCGCTCCTGTTCGCCACGCAGGCCACGGGGCTCGTCTTCTATCACCCCTTTCAATTGAGCTACTACAACCTGTTGGTCGGTGGGCTCGCGGGGGCCGAGCGCTTGGGGTTCGAGGTCACCTACTGGGGCGACACGGTCGATCACACGATCGCCGACGATGCGGCTGCACAAGCGGCGGAAGAGACAGTCTTGCTCGCCCCCAACCTGGCCCCGTTCCAAGCGCAGGCCGTCGAGATTATTTACCCAGCGTTTGCCAATCATTCGACGCGCCTGATCGGCTGGCCGGGCGACTCAACCGCTGCGACAAGGCCGCGCTACCTGCTCGTTTACAATCGCCGCGCCGATGCCGTCGTCCCCGCTCCACTTTTGGCGCAGGCGAAATTGATCGCCGAAAACCGCCGGCAAGGAGTCTGGCTCGCGCGACTCTACGAACTGCCGCGCTGAGAGCGAACCGTCTCTGGGCAACCGCAGTCCGCGGTTAACTGCCCGCCCTGTATTGCGGTTACCGAAGCATGGCGCAGTTGCGAGCACCAGGGCCGCATCCCCTGGACGGTTTTTCCAGCCGGCTTACAATACGCACACCCGCCGAATCCTTGGCCGCTAAGGCTATGTCCATGAACAGCTTGAGCCATTTCGACGAACGCGGCGCTAGCCGCATGGTCGACGTCGGCGAAAAGCCCCAAACGCACCGCACCGCCCGCGCCAGCGGCCGCGTCACCATGCAGCCCGACACGCTGCGATTGGTGCGAGACCGGCAGTTGTCGAAGGGAGACGTGCTCGAAGTGGCCCGCCTGGCCGGCATCCAGGCCGCCAAGCGCACTTGGGAGCTGGTTCCTTTGTGCCACCAAGTGCCCTTATCGAGCGTGAAGATCGATTTCAGTTTTCCCGATGATCGCAGCGTGCGGATTGAAGCGATCGCCGAAGCGACCGCCCGCACCGGTGTCGAGATGGAGGCGCTCACGGCGGTCGCGGTGGCGGGCCTCACGATCTACGATATGTGCAAAGCGGTGGACCGAGCGATGATGCTCGACGAAGTCTGCCTGGACGAAAAGACGGGGGGCCGCCGCGGCCCGTACCGGCGCGCGACCCAGGAAGGGAACCCATGAGCCAGGTGCTGGGCGATCGGCAGACGATCCGTCGCAAGCTGCATTTCTTCTACGCCCCGATCGAGGCCCAACTCGCCGAGGTCGAGCGCACGCTGACCGAAGAAATCGGTAGCGACTATCCGGCCATCGACGAGCTGCTGAAGCACGGCTTCAGCCTTGGCGGCAAGCGGTTGCGGCCGGCCTTGTTGTTGCTTTCGGCCCGGGCCATCGGTTCGATCGGCCGCGAGCACCTGGTGCTGGCCGCCGTCGTCGAGATGATCCATACGGCGACCCTCGTGCACGACGACGTGCTCGACGAAGCCACGCTGCGGCGATATCGCCAAACGGTCAACGCCCGCTGGAGCAATGAGTCGAGCGTGTTGTTGGGCGACTACCTGTTCTCGCATGCCTTCTATCTGGCGAGCACGCTCGACTCGACGTACGGCTGTCGCGTGATCGGCCGGGCCACGAATATCGTTTGCGAAGGAGAGCTGCGGCAAGTCAACAGTCGCGGCAATTTCGAGCTCTCCGAAGAGGAATACCTGAGCATCATCGAAGCCAAGACCGGCGAGCTGTGCGCCTGCTGCTGCCAGTTGGGCGCGCACTACGCCGGGGCCGATGCGGCGCTAACCACCGCCATGTCGCGCTTCGGTCGCGACCTGGGGGTGGCATTTCAGATCGCCGACGATTTGCTCGACGTGCTCGGCGACGAGCCGACCACGGGCAAGTCGCTGGGGACCGATCTCGAAAAGCAGAAGATGACGTTGCCGATTATCCGCCTGCTCGACCAGGTTTCGCCGTCCGAACGCTCCGAACTGCTCGAAGTGCTCGCGGGCCCGGCCGCTGCCGCGCGCGAAGTGCTGGCTGGCTGGTTCGCGCGGACCGACGCCTTGGCCTACGCGCGCGAGGTCGCCAACAACCTGGCGCGGCGCGGTGTCGAGGAACTAGCCGCGCTGCCGAGCAACGAGGCGACCAAGGCCCTCGAAGCCGTGGCCGAGTTCGTCGTTAGCCGGCGCCTGTGATACGCTGGCGGTAGCTGCAGTCCGAAATCTAGCTTGAGCGCCACTGCTGGCCGGTCCGGCAGCGCCAAGCCTCGACTTGGCCGCCATTTCCCTGGGAGGTGCCGCCATGAAACTCCCCGTGATCTCCGGCGTGATCGATCGCCGCATCCTGGTGAACTATCAGGTCGACCCCGAGGTGTTGGCCGCCACATTGCCGGCGCCGTTCCGGCCGAAACTGGTGCACGGCCTGGGGCTGGCGGGCATCTGCCTGATCCGCCTGCGCGGCGTGCGGCCGCGCCGACTGCCGGCTTGGCTGGGGATTTCGTCGGAGAACGCGGCCCATCGCACGGCGGTCGAGTGGGACTTGGGCGGCCAGACGCGCGAGGGGGTCTTCGCGCGGCGGCGCGACACCGATTCACGCTTGAATGCCCTGGCCGGCGGTCGGGTCTTTCCCGGCGTGCACCATCACGGGCGGTTCGAAGTCGCCGAAAGCGCCGAGCAACTGCACGTCGCCTATTCCAGCGACGATGGCGCCGTGTCGGTCGCGGTTGATGCTCGCCCCACCGACCGCGTACCGAGCAATTCGGTGTTTGCGTCGCTCGACGAAGCTTCGGCGTTCTTTCAGGCCGGCTCGCTAGGCTACTCGGTTACCGGCGACTCGGCCTGCTTCCAGGGGTTGGAACTACGCTGTCCGGTCTGGCAGATGACGCCGCTCGAAACCGTTTCGGTGCAATCGAGCTATTTCGCCGACGAGGCGATCTTTCCGCGCGGTTCGGTTCGCTACGATTCGGCGTTCTTGATGCGCGGGATCGTGCACGAGTGGCACGCACAGCCCGACCTCGTGGTCGCGAGCTCGCTCGATCGAGCGCTGGCCGGCGCCTTGGCCGGCGTCTAGTGTCCGGCGCGCTTCGATTCTTCCAACATCGGCTCGAGCTCCTCGACGAAATCGCGGACGTCCTTGAACTCGCGATAGACGCTGGCGAATCGCACAAAGGCCACCTGGTCTAAATCCCGCAGATGGCGCATCAATAGCTCGCCGACGTACCGGCTGTCGACCTCCGACTCGAAGTTGTTGTAGACGTCGGCCTCGATCTTGGCGACGACTTCGCTGATCTGGCTGGCCGACACCGGGCGCTTCCAGCAGGCCTTTTCCAGGCCCCGTTTGATCTTCTCGGCGTCGAAGGGCTCGCGCGTGCCATCCTTCTTGATGATCTTAAGGACCGGCTCCTCAAGTCGCTCGTACGTGGTGTAGCGGCGACTGCACGACAAACACTCGCGGCGGCGGCGGATCGCGTACGCATCCTGACTGGCGCGCGAGTCGATCACTTTGTCGTTGTCGACGTGGCAGAAGGGACACTTCATGACACAGCTCTTCCACAGCAACGCCATTACGAACGCGGGCTGAGTTCGCAATGCCTTGGCCCGGCGTTCGAACTCGTCCCGCGGGGTGAGCCTCGGCATTTCGTTGCCCCACTATATGCACAACATCGTGGGGAGTGAACCGCCCCGGTCCACGACCGATGGTGGCATTGCCCTGCCAGCAATAGCAGCAATCGACCCGCTCAAAGCACGATCTCGCCGCGCTCGACCGCATCGAGGAACTCGTGATTGCTCGAGAGCAGCCCCGGCAATTGGCGCATCTCGGCAATCGACAGCCAATGGAATTCGGCGACTTCGGCTGGATCGGGCACCAATTCGGCGTCGTCTGCCAGCTCGGCGGCCCACCACGCCAGCCATACTCCCCAGTGCGTGGTGTTCTCCCACAAGCGACGGCGGGGAGTGACCGCCACGCCCAATTCCTCGCGCAGTTCGCGCACTAGCGCTTCGACCTCGGTTTCGCCCGCTTCGATCGCGCCCCCCGGAAAGCAATACGCGCCGGGGGCCCGCACCAGAGCCGAGCGTCGGATCACCAGCAGCGCATCGCGACGACGGATCACGGCGACCGCCCCGCGGCGTTTGTTGTCGGCTAATGGCTGCGTCATTCGGCTCGGCCAGGCTCTGGCGATACGGTTACAACGCGGATTCAACCATCCCGGATAGGCCACCGGAGAATCGATACCGCAGGGGCATTACGATACAATTGTCTCTGCCCGCCGGTTGCCGGAACAGAGAGCACGGTCGCGGGCCCGACAGGACGAAGCCGAGGAAGCCCCGCGACGATGGAGAAACCCGCCGACCGCCCCAAGCCGCGACCGCCGTTGGTCGTGCCTGCTCGCTTCAACTCTCCGGTGGTTTGGCTGCTGCTGCTGATACTCGTCGCGCTATTGGGCTTGTACTTTACCACCAGCCCGGTCAACCGCTCGCTGGTGACCTACGGCTTTTTCCATCAGCAACTGGCCGCCGGCAACGTCAGCGAAGTGACGATCTACGGGCAGGACCTTTACGGCAAATTCAAGCAGCCCCCTGCCGATCCGAGTTGGTCCGGCAAGGCCGCGGAGGCCCCGCAGCTCAAGCAAGATTTTCTCGTGGTGCTGGCCCCCATGGTGGGCGAAGAGCTCAATCAGCTCTTGATCGACCAAGGGGTGAAATACGACATCCGCAAGACCTCCGACGGCACGGCCATGCTCGTGTTGAGCTACCTCGGCGTGACCGTGCTGTTGATGTTCGGCATGTGGTTCATCTACCGCCGCACCCGCGACCAGGTGATGGGCTCGGGAGGCATTTTGGGGGGCTTCAGCAAGAGCCCGGCCAAGCGCTACGAGGCCTCGGCCCAGCGCATCACCTTTGCCGACGTCGCCGGACTCGAAGGAGTCAAAAACGATTTGCAAGAGCTCGTCGAGTTTCTCAAGAGCCCCGAGAAGTTCCAACGCCTCGGCGGGCGCATCCCCAAGGGGACGCTGCTGATGGGCCCGCCCGGCACCGGCAAAACGCTGCTGGCCAAGGCGGTCGCCGGCGAGGCGGGGGTCCCCTTCTTTTCAATCAACGGCTCGGAATTCATCCAGATGTTCGTGGGCGTCGGCGCCAGCCGCGTTCGCGACATGTTCAAGACGGCCAAAGACGCTTCCCCCTGTATCCTGTTCATCGACGAGATCGACGCCGTGGGACGAATCCGTGGCGCAGGGCTCGGCGGCGGACACGACGAGCGCGAGCAGACGCTCAACCAGATCCTGAGCGAAATGGATGGCTTCAGCCCCAGCGAGTCGGTCATCGTGCTGGCGGCCACGAATCG
The DNA here is from genome assembly GCA_050184475.1 of Pirellulales bacterium. GTDB lineage: Bacteria > Planctomycetota > Planctomycetia > Pirellulales > JAEUIK01 > JAIESQ01. The sequence continues at coordinate 187,004 of JBFXAH010000004.1, forward strand.
CCCCGACGTGCTCGACCCGGCGCTGCTGCGCCCCGGGCGATTCGATCGCCACGTCACGGTCGATCGGCCGAACATGCCCGGGCGGCTGGCGATTTTCAAAGTGCACACGCGCGACGTGCCGCTGGCGCCCGACGTCGACCTGGAGCGCTTCGCCCAAGGAACGATCGGCCTGACCGGCGCCGATATCCGCAACCTGGTCAACGAAGCGGCGCTGGCTGCCACGCGGGCCGGCAAGGACATGGTCGACAACGAAGACTTTGAGCACGCCCGCGACAAAGTGTTGATGGGCCCCAAGCGCGAAGAAGTGCTTTCGGGCAAGGAAAAGCACATGACCGCTTACCACGAGTCGGGGCATGCCCTGTTGGCCTGGCTGGTGCCGGGGGCCGGCAAACTGCACAAGGTGACGATCATCCCCCGCGGTCGTGGGCTGGGGGTTACGCAACTCGTGCCCGAAGAGGAGCGGCTCAACGTCAGCGAGAGCGAACTGCATTCCCGGTTGGTGATCATGCTCGGAGGGCGCGCCGCCGAAAAGCTGGTTTTCGGCGAGTACAGCGCGGGCGCCGAAGACGATCTCAAACGCGCCACCCAACTGGCGCGCCGCATGGTGACGCACTGGGGCATGAGCGAGCGACTGGGGCCGATCGCCTTCCGCACCGGTGAAGAGCACCCGTTCCTCGGCAAGGAAATGTCCGAACCGCGCGAATTCAGCGAGCACACGGCGCAAGTTATCGACGAAGAAGTTGCCCGCATTCTGCAAGACGCCGCCCAGCGCGCCCAGGACGTGCTGTCGCGCGATCGCGTTAAGCTCGAACTGCTGGCCACCACCCTGATCGAGCGCGAGCTTTTGACCGAGCGCGAGGTCGAAGAGCTGATCGGACCAGCCACTCGGCTGGCCGAGTCGAACGGGCATTTGCCACGCCCGGCGGCCAATGAACCCAGCGCGCTGTGACGAGCGTCGATCAAATCCGTTAGCAGGCCGCGCTACCCCACGATCCATCGCCAGGCGATGTACATGCAGACGATCGCCCCGATGACGATCCACCACGGTTTCGATGCCGGCGGTGCGTCCTCACGCGAGATGTACTGCTCGCAATACGGACATTGCGCGACGTCTTCCAGAATCTCCCGCCGGCAGTACGGGCAGGGGATCGTCGGCTCATCATCGTCGTAGACCCCTTCGAGTTCGCTGGCGTTGTCGGCCTCGTCCGAGTCAAACTCGTCCGGCTCGTAGTCGTCTACGTCGTCGTCATCCCACGGCACGGCAGTCGGTCCTTCCGCTATTCGGTCGCGGCTCAAGTCGCGCCAGGCGGTTGGTCGGCGACGTCCAGTTGTGGTGGCTCTTCGCGCAGGGTTCCGTGCCGATCGGCCTGCCACACCTGGCCGGTCGTTGGCTCCAGCGCGGTGAGCCAGCCCCCACCGTGACAATACGTGTCGATGCAGGTCAGGTAACCGAGGTGAAACACTTCCCCCTCCTGCAGCGCCGTGTGGCCGACGATCACGTGCTTGCCCGAGTTGTGCGGTGGCGGAATCCGCTCCCACAGCGACTCCCAACGCAACACGTGTGGCGAAAACTCGCTGGGATGTTTGTGGGCGTCGTAACTGGCGTGCAGAAACAAGTGGGTCTTGGTCTCGAAGAACTGCCGCGCGTGGGCGATGAACTGCAAATGCTCGTCGGGCAGGCCGGTCGGTTCCGACGCCTGGTACGACGCCAGCGTCTCGCGACCGCCGAATTGCAGCCAGGCCCGCAGTTCCAGTTCGTCGTCGCGGGCCAAGAGCAGCATCTCCTCGTGATTGCCCAGCAGGGTTTCCAGCCGGCAGCGCTGCGAAAGAGCCAGCAGTTGATCGATGACGCCGCGCGTGTTGGGGCCGCGATCGACGAAGTCGCCGAGCACGACAAGCGTGTCGTCGGCCGTCGGGGCTACGGCCGCGACGATCGCCGCCAGCGCCGCGTCGCAACCGTGGATGTCGCCAATGGCGATCGTGCGCCCCATCAGAGCTCTGGATCACTCCATGCGAGATCGTTGCGGCCCGTCCGGTTCGCCAGCGGCGCGTGGGCCACGCTTTCGCGCTGAGGCTGCGGCTCGCCGGGGGGATACTTCGCCTGCGCCTGGCGGCCGATCCAGTCGGCGTCGACCAGTTCGCCGACGACCTGGCCGCGCAAATCGTAAACCACGTGACCGGCCAGGTAACCGACGTGTACGCCCTCGGCGTTGTACAAGGCATCGTCCGAGTGCCAGCCCGCGAACTGCCCGGAGCGAATCTTCCAGAGTGGTGTCATTTCGGTGCTTTCGGTCCCCAGGCAGTTGAAGGCAAAGCTAGGCGATGTCGAGTTGGCGGCCCGCTCCCGCGGACGCGGCGCGCTCAAGAAGCACCCCCCCCAGCGCCACGTCTTCGATCGCCATGCCGACTGATTTGAACAGCGTGATGCAATCGGCGGTCTTGCGCCCCACGGCGCGCCCCGCCACGACGTCGGCCAGGTTGACGGCCCGCGCCCAATCGAACTGCCCTCGCTCCAGCGCGTCGGCGAAGTCTCCCGCTTCGCGACGGCAGCAATCGACGCTGTCGCAAACAATGTTGTCCGCGCGCCGCACGGTCGTGGCGTCGATCTCGGCGCGGTTGGGCCAGTTCGAGCCGACGGCGCAAACCAGCGTCCCTTCACTGAGCCAGCCGCCGTCGAAGACCGGCGCCCGGCTGGTCGTGGCCGTGACGACAATTGGCAGATCGGCGGCAGCCTCTTCGGGGCGATCGACCGGAATCACTTCGAGTTGCAGTTGTTCGCTCATCCGCCGCGCAAAGGCCGTGCGCCGCGCGGCGTCGCGGCCATAGACGAACGCTTGCTTGAGCTTGCGAACCGCGGCCAGCGCCGCCAACTGTCCGGCAGCCTGAAACCCAGTGCCAAACAACCCCAACTCGTGCGCGTCGGCTGCCGCCATCCAACTGGCGGCCACAGCGGTCGTAGCTCCGGTGCGCAATTGGCCGAGTCGATTGGCTTCGACCAAGGCGACCAGCCTGCCCGACTCTTGCGAGTACAGGCCGAGGTGAAACTGGGCCCCCTGTTTGGTCGTCGTGTAACACTTCCAGCCGACGAGCCCCAGATAGCCGGCCGCGGCACTCATCGTATGCAGCACGATGCCGGGAGCCTGCGCCCGGGCACGCGGCACGTTGTCGGCCTCGGCCGACGCCAGGCGGCGGAACGCCTCGGTGACCGCTTCGATCGCGGCCCGCATGTCGAGGAGTCGCTCGACGTCGGCTTCGCTGAGATAGAGGACACTCATGGCCCGCGCATTGTAACAAGGTTCGCAACCCTAGCGGCAGCTTTGGGTCGCAGGGTCCACCCACGAGAACAGCCAACACGCGGCAATCACCCCGCGGGCCGCGGATTGCTCGGGGGCGGAACTTCTAGCCGCGTCCAGTTTTCGGCGACCGGCCGGTATGATATCCGCAGACACCAAGGGGCCGCGGATGGCTGGAGAATTCATGTCACCGGAAGAAGCTCTCGAACGCCAGATCACCCTGTATCGCGCCATGACGGGCGAGCAGCGGTTGAAGATCGCGCTCGACCTGCACGAATTCGCTTGCGACGTCGCCCGCGAAGGGATCCGCCGCCAGCATCCCGGAGCTGACGCCGCCACCGTCGACGAACTGCTGCGACAACGCATCGCGGCGCAACGCCGATGAGAACCAGACGCAGTTATAGAACCTGCATTGAATCAGGGGGCCGTAGTTTAGTAATGCTCAAGCGAGCGAATCACTGCTGGGCAAGCCAGCAGTGGCACCCAAACAGGCGCCCGAAAAATGCTTTGGCCCTTTTCCCTTAACCCGCGCCATGCCGGCTTTCGATCGCCGAAATCGTCTTGAAATCTCCCTTCAGCGACCGGTACAGGTTCTGATACAGCGGAAAGGCTGCGTCGTGGTAGCGCGTCGCCGACTTGCGGTTGGGGGTTTCTTTGACCACGCGAATCGTCGCCTCGCACGCTTCGGCAACGTCCTTGAATGCTCCGGCGCCGACCGCGGCCAATAGCGCCACGCCATAGGCCGGGCCCTCTTCGGCATTGATTGTCGCCACGCTTTGGCCGAAGACGTCCGCCTGAATCTGCCGCCACAGCGGGATTTTCGATCCCCCGCCCGAGGCACGAATTTGCCGCACCGGCACCCCCATTTCGCGGATGATCGCCAGGCTGTCGCGCATCGCATAGGCCACCCCTTCCATGATCGCTCGCACCATGTGCCCGCGCGTGTGGGCCAGCGTCAGCCCGATGAAGCAGGCCCGGGCGTCGGGATCGGCATGCGGCGTGCGCTCGCCGGAAAGGTACGGCAAGAACACGAGCCCCTGGCTTCCGGGCGCGACTTTCTCGGCTTCGGCCGTGATCGTGGTGTAGGGATCGACCCCCTTTTTCTTCATTTGCGCGATTTCGGCCTCGCAGAGCCGATTGCGGAACCATTGCAGGCAGCCGCCGCCCGATAGGCTCACGCCCATCATGTGCCACTTGCCGCGGACCGCATGGCAAAAGGTGTGCAACCGCCCCTCGGGGTCGATCGCCACGTCGTCGCTGTGCACGAACATGATGCCCGACGTGCCGATCGAGGTCGACAACGTGCCGCGACTGACGACGCCGTTGCCGACGGCGCCCGCCGCGCAGTCTCCCGCCCCCCCCACCACCTTGCACTCGGTCGACAAGCCGAGTTCGCGGGCGGCTTCGGGCGTAAGCTGGCCGGTGACATCTTCCGATTCAAAGCACTCGGGGAGCAATTCGGGGTCGAGCTCCAGCGCCGAGAGCAGCGGCTTCGACCAGCGGCGCTTGGCCACGTCCAAGAGCAACATGCCGCTGGCATCACTGACGTCGGTCGCATAGGTGCCGGTCATGCGCCGGCGGACGTCGTCCTTGGGCAACAGCACCTTGCGCAGTTTGTCGAATACTTTCGGCTCGTGATTGCGCAGCCAGAGCACTTTAGGTGCGGTGAAGCCGGTGAGCGCGGGGTTGGCCACCAGCTTGATCAGCTTGCGGCGGCCGCCGGCGCGGCGCTCGATTTCGTCGCATTCGGCCGCGGTGCGCTGATCGTTCCAGAGCAGGGCCTTGCGCAGCACGCGGTCGTGCTTGTCCAAAAACACCGAACCGTGCATCTGCCCCGACAGACCGATTGCCTTGACGTCGGCCGGGCGGGCCTTGATCCGTTTGACGACCGACCGCACGGTTTTGACCGTGGCCTTCCACCAGTCGTCGGGATCTTGCTCGCTCCAGAGCGGCTTCGGGTGATACGAGGGGTATTCCGAGGTGGCTTCGGCCAGGATCTTGCCGGCCGGATCGATGGCCAGCGTCTTGGTTCCCGAAGTGCCAATATCGATGCCCAAAAACACGCTCATGCGACGAACGTCTCCTGCTATCGGGTGGTTGGCCCGGCGACGCCAGGCCGTTAAGTCGCCCCCCCTGGGCTCAGGTTGCGGATTCTAAACTGCCGGTCGGCGCGCAGCCATTGCCCCATGATCGCGCCGCTGCCAAGGTTGAACGAAGGCCCCCGCGGGCTGGTTGCCATCCAACCAGTCGCGACTGGTCTGGTTGCCGTCCCCCCCGCGCGGCTCGGCGCCGGAACCGCGCGGCCGGCTACTTCCGGCCGTGCGAGATATCGACTAATTTGGCTCTATCTGTCCGCGGCACCAGCATCGATCGACTCTTTTTGATTGGCGTGACAAATTGGGAACGGCGCACCGCGCCGCGGCTCGCGACGATCAGCTATGAGTGCCGCCACCCTTAGTCGTGAGAGCCCCCTAGCGAGCGAGCGCGCTGCGCGATCCCCCGGCGGTCGCTCGCGGCGCTGGCTGGCGCGCTGTGCGACGCTGCTCGTGGCCACCGCGATCTGTTTGGGACTGTTGGAGCTCTGCACGCGCTGGGTCTTCGATCGCAGCGGAATGCACTTCGGCATCGAAATGTGGAAGTACTCGCGCCTGCTCAAGCGACCGAGCTCGCTCCCCGGCCTGGGCCACGAGCATATCCCCAACCGTCGCGCCCACTTGATGGGAGTCGATGTCGCCATCAACTCGCTGGGGTTGCGCGACCGCGAGGTTGCCGGCCAGAAGCCTGAGGGCACCAAGCGCATCCTCGTTTTGGGCGACTCGATGACACTCGGCTGGGGCGCCGCTGTCGCCGACTGCTACCCGCAACGCTTGCAGCGCTTGCTGAACGAGCAACCGGCCGCGCAACCTTCGGTCGATTACCAGGTGCTCAACTGCGGTGTTGGAAACTACAACACCGTGCAGGAAGTGGCCTACTTTAGGGAGCGTGGACTGGCACTCGAGCCCGACTTGGTCGTGCTGGGCTTTTTTCTCAATGACGCCGAGCTGCGACACGACCCCGCGCAGCACTTTCTCGCGCGGCACTCCTATCTCTACGTGCTGGCCTCGTCGGGCGTCGACGCCTTCTTGCGCCGCAGCGGTTCGCTCCCCGACTGGCAGTCGCACTATGCCGAACTCTATCGCGACGATGCCGCGGGCTGGCGAGACTGCCGACGCGCGATCGGCGAGTTGGTTGTGCTTTGCCGGAAGCAGCAGATTCCGCTGCTGGTCGTATTGATCCCCGAACTGCATCGGCTGGGCGCCGACTATCCGTTTCGGGCTGCCCATCAGAGCGTGACCGATCTCGTCACGCAGCAAGGGGTGCGCGTGCTCGACCTGGTGGCCGCCTTCGACGGCCAGGAGCCAGCCTCGTTGTGGGTTTCTCCGGGCGATGCGCACCCCAATGCCAAGGGGCATCAGATCATCGCCGAGGCGCTCGCCGGCGCCGTGGCTGAGGAACTGTCCGGAAGTTGAAGAGGAACGAAACGCATGGCTACGTCTCCCGATGATCTGCCGAACGACCGCCGCTCGAAGGGCTCCGTCAGCACCCTGCACAGGGCCGCAGCCTGGCTCTGGAGCGTCAAATTCTGGTGGTTGGCGCCCGTCATCGTGTTCTTGTTGTTCTATTTGTTGTTGCTGCTCACGACCGATATGAGTGGCGCCTCGCCGTTTCGCTACGTTCTGTACTAGCGCCGTTCGACGCGGGCGCGGCGCTCGTCAGGGAGCCTCCTCGTTCCATTTCGCGGGGCGCAACAATCCGCCAATTCCCTGCTGCTGCCGCGCACCCGACTGTGGTCTGCAACCATGACTGAAAAAACCGACGTCGCGACTTCAATCACGGAGACTCCGTCAACGACGTCTCCGCGCACAGGCCGCAGGCGATGGGCGTCGGCCCTCGGATTCCTCAAGAACTGCTGGTGCGCGGTAGGCCTCGGCCTGGCGGCCTTGTGGCTCGTCGAGGTTCTGCTCGAGCGCCGCGAGCAGCGGTCGTCGGTCTATTCCAGCCGGGACTTCGCCGAATCCTTCGGCTCCGCGGATCCGAAACTGTTGACCGAGTTCACTCGCGAGATGCGATTGGCGGCGACGCCGGCCCGATGCCTCGAATGGGAACCCTACAGCTACTGGCGCTTGGCCCCGTTCGCCGGCAAATATGTATCCATCGACGCGCGAGGATTGCGCAAGACCTGGACCCCGCCGCCGACCGACGACGACGCCAAAAGGCTGAGGGTGTTTTTTCTCGGCGCCTCGGTCATGTGGGGGCATGGCGCGCGTGACGATTTCACGATCCCGTCGTTGACCACCAAACGCCTGAGCGAAGAGGGATTCGCCGTCGAACCCACGAACTTCGGTCAGCTCGGCTTCGTGAGCACGCAAACCGCGATCGAACTGCAGCGGCAATTGCAAGGCGGCCAGATCCCCGACGTCGTGGTCGTACTCGATGGGCTGAACGATATGGCCGCCGCCTATCTCACTGGCGTGGCGGGAGATTCGCTGTTCGAAAGCGAGCGCCGCCGCGAGTTTCGTATGTCCAATCGCCCGGCGCTGGGATTGATCCGCCATGCCTTGTCGAATACCGCGCTGGGGCGCGCGTTTCGCCATCAGCCTCCTCCCGGTTCGCTCGAATACGCGTCGGGCGAACGGCCATCGCGCGAGCAAATGGCGATCGAGACACTAAACGTGTGGTTGGCCAACATCCGCACGATCGAGGCCCTCCGCAAGGCCTACGGATTCGCCGCCATCTATAGTTGTCAGCCGACCGTGTTCCTGAAGACCCAACCGTCGACCTTCGAGGCCGGCGTGCAGCGAAACAACGACAAGCTGCGAGAAATGTACGAACCGTACTACAGGCTGGCCCAGCAGTTCTTCCAGCAAGTCGCCTCCGGGCAAATCGCCGACGCTCCCCACCTGGTTTACTTGCCCGATGCCTTTAATTCGCCCGACTGGGCCGGCAAGACAGCCTTTCTCGATCACTTCCATCTCACCGAAGCGGGTAATGCCACGGTCGCCGAACGCTTTGCGATTGAGATGGCCCCCATTCTCACCGTTCGCGGCGTGGCCGCCCAGCACGACTAGCCACGCGATCAGCGTCAATGGTGCATTCTTTCAACCTACGAAGCTTGATCTTCCACGCGCGGAGGCGACTTGAAGCTTCTTAGTTCAGCCGCAACACGCTCGGGCTGCTCGCCGAGACGGCCACGCCACCGGGGCCACCCAGGTTCTCGACCTTGACGACCAGCACGTTGCGCCCCTCGCGGAGCTCGGCCTCGACCCGCTCGGGCGCTTGACCGAGCGCGCGGCGGCCGACGTACTCGTGAATCTGCCGGCCATTGAGCCACGCGCGGCAGTTGTCGTCGCTGTCGATCGACAACTGTGTTGGCTGCGCGGCGGGGCTGTCGATCGTCACCAGGTAGTAGCAGACCACGCGATCGCCCCGCACGCCGCGCTGCCGGCAATACTCGACCAGGTCGTGCGCCCAGAAGCCTGCTCGATTGTCGGCGGTCACCGACTCCCAGCGCAGCTCGCTGCCCGCGAGCCCTTTGTACGCGGCTTCAAGATCGGGGGCCGCCAACTGCTTCTCGGGCGGAAACTGCTGTGCGTGCCCTCGACCGTTGCCGGCGTTAAACGGTCCCAACACGTGCAGCCGCGTGACCGGTTGCACCGCGTCCTTGAGCGAACCCAGGAACGCCAACAAATCGGCGGCGTCTTGCGCCGAGACGTCGCGCAGCACCAGCTCGGGCATCAACGACTTTTCCTGCGCCACGAGCGCGACGATTTCGCTCTTGGGCACCCGCGTGGTGCGATTCTGCGCGTCGACGAGCAAGACACCGTCCTCGACGTTTTCGAGCAATAAGCCGACGTGTACTTGTCCCCCCTCGGTCTCGAGCACGTGGGGGACGTACTCTGGCGCGATCGCCTTCGAGGGCTCGAGAATCGTCTCCAGCAATGCCGCGCGTTCGTACTTGCGGCCGATCTGGCTCAGGTCGGGCCCGAGCGTCCCGCCGCGGCCATGTACCGTGTGGCAGTTCTTGCACTGTGTCGCCGAGCTCTCGAAAAAGATCCGCTCGCCGCGGGCCTGGTCGCCGGCAAGCTCCAGGATTTCGGCGGGACTCACCGCGTCGCCCAGCCGCTTGGGGCGTTGGTCGGCAGGCACAAAATTTTCGAACAACACACGAACGTTGATGTCCGAATGGGTCACGGCCTCGGCGACCATCTGGGCCTTTAGCGTGCCAGATAACTGTCCGGCTTCGATCATGCGCAACAGCACCAACGCGCCGCCGGGGGTGGCCAGCATATTCTCAGCAATCCGCCGCTTGAAGTCGTCGGAGACGTCGCTCGCCCGCAGCAGCTCCTTAAGCAAGGGCCAAGCCTGTAAGCGAACCGCTCCGTCGATCGCCGCCTCGCGCAGCGGCGCGATGTCGCTACGAACCAGAGGTTCCAGCGTGTCGACCGCGTCGTTACTGTCCAGTTGTACGAGCGCTTTGATCGCCGAAACGCGCAACTCCACTGGCGCCGCAGCGTCGGCGGCGAGCGCCTGAATCTTCGGCCCGAAATGTCGCCATCCGCGCGTGGCCACCAGCGCCATGGCCTGCGGGCCGATCACTTCGTCGGGCAGCATCTTGGTGATTGCCTCGAGGGCCTGCACGACGTCGGCGTCGGCCAGATTGTTGTTGCCGCTGATCGCGCCACCGGCTAACGCGTCGTCGAGCATCTTCCAAATGCCCGGCAGATCGCGCTGCAGAGCCACGATCGCCTCGCGGCGCAGCTCCAGCGGCGCTTCGGTATCCGCGGCCAGCTTTACGGTGGCCATCGCCGCTTCGCCCGTCGGCAGTGTCGCGACGGCGGCGAGCACCGACGCGCGACCGGCCATCGACAGGCTGCGATCTTCAAGTCGTTCGATCAAGACTTTGCTCGCCCGCGGGGCATCGAGCAGTTGCATCAACGGCAGCGCGGCCAATGGCCAGGCGCCGCGCTTGGCCAGCGCCGCGTAAAGCTGCGGTCGCCACTTGGCCGCCGCGATGTTGATCGCCTCGAGCTGGTAGCGGTCGCTCCCGTCGTAAGTGGCGGCCAATCGCGTCAACGTCTCGAGCGCTAGCGAATCTCGCCACTGGCCAAGGGCCAGTAGCAGTTCGCGGCGCACCTCAGGCGATGGATCGTCGGCCAGCGGCTTCAATTGGTCGGCGTACTCTTCTCCATGGCGGCGCAGAATCCGCACCGCTAACGCCCGCATGGCGGCATCCTCGTCGGCAAGTCGCGCGACGACGCGCTCGCGCCCGGCCCCGCCGATACGATCGAGCACCCACAGCGCGCGAGCTTGAAAGTTGGGGTCGTCCGCCCGCAGCAGTTCGTCGAGCGCGGTCAGGCTCTGGTCGCCTGCGGCTAGCAATAACTCGCGGGCCAAAAACTGCGTAGCCAGGTTCGGGCTCAGCAGGCCGACGATCGCGTCGGCGACATTATCGTATGGCCCCGGCTTCTCGCGGCGCGGCGCGGCGCCCCCGTCGGGCGACGCCCGAAAGATCCGCCCCTGGTTCGGATTGTTATAGGCGTGACCGCCGACGCCGCCGTCGTACCAATCGGCGATGTAGAGCGTGCCATCGGGCGCGGCGCACACATCGTCGGGGCGAAAGTAGTCGTCTCCCTGCGACGTGACAAGAATCCGGCTCTCGGCCGTCATTCCGTAGCCCTGCGGCTGGTGGCGATACGCACGCACTTCGCGCGGACCGGGGTCGCAGTGCCAGGCCACGTTCTTGAGCGCGGCGCCGAAGGCATCCCCCTCGTAAAAGCACATCCCGGCCGGCGAGCCGAAGCCGGTCACCAGCGTCGCCGGCACAAAGCCCGGCGTGTACGCGCGGAAATGCCAGCCTTCGCTGTACGGCGTTTCGGGGGGCACCTTGGCCCCGGGCTGGCCGAACCAGCCGTAGTCTCCCCCTTCGAGCAGCCAGCAGATGCGCGTGCTCTGGTTGCCGTCGTTGTCGTTGTCGCTCAGGAACGCTTCGCCGAAGCTCGACACGCACACTTCGTACGGATTGCGGAAGTTAGCGGCGACCAGTTCGAGCTGCGAGCCGTCGAGCTCGCCGCGTAGCACGCCCCCCCAGCGGAACTGCGCCCGCGAACCATCGACTCCACTGACGTCGAATCCGCCGTCGCCGTGCGACATCCACCACTTGTGGTCGGGCCCCAGCACCAGGCTGTGCGCGCCGTGATCGTGGTTATAGCCGCCGAAACCGGTCAGCAGTTTTCGCGGCGGACCATCGGCCCGCAGATCGCCATCCTGGTCTTCGAAGACCCATAGGTCGGGGCTCGTCGCCAAGTAGACCTTGGGGCCGGCGACGCAAATGCTCATCGGGCAGTAGACCCCTTCGGCGAAGACGGTCGCCCGATCGGCGCGGCCATCGCCGTCGGTGTCTTCGAGCACTTTGATCTTGTCGGCCGGCGGTCGATCGGCGAAGCGGCGATAGAACTCGATCTCGGCCACCCACACGCGGCCGTGTGTGTCGACGTCGATCGCGGCCGGATTGGTCACCAGCGGTTCGGCGGCGAAGAGCGACAGTTCGATGCCGTCGCTGGCCCTCAGGTGCTTGAGCTCCTCTTCGGCCGACAATTGTGCCCGGCACGTCGCCATGGCCTGAACTAGCGAAAACGTCAGGGCGAAGGCGAATCCCAGCGCCCTCAAGCGGTGCGTCATTCGTCGAAATCCTTGGCGGGGGGGAGAGCATCGAGCGGCGCGGCGGCGCGCGGCCTGGCGACCGGAACACCAACCGTGCCGGCCATGATGAGCGGCCGCGCGCCAGTTGGCAAACGGTTTTGCGCCGCGATCGACAATCGCGATGTAACGCGGACGCAAGCGGAGGCAGAGTTAATCGACGGAGCGGGCCGGCAATTGCTGCGGCGTCGCGGCAGAATCGCGCGCCCCGTCGGACAGCTTCTCCCACCTCAATAGCGGAAGGTAGCAGCAAAGCACGTAGACCGGGAACATGCCGAGCTTGAGCGCCACGCCGGTCGCCAGGTGAAACGCCACGCCAATGAGCCAGGCGGCCTTGCGCGTCGGTCGCCAGGCGATCCAGATCGGAAAGCCAACTTCCCAGATCAATGCCAGCCAGGTGAGCACCAAGAGCGGTAACCATGGCAACGGCAATTGGGCGAACGACCATCGCGACCAGGCGACGTTCGAGACCATATGCTCGATCGCGCGCCCCGACTGCCAGGTCTCCCCGGTGAGCTTGATAATCCCGCTGGTGCAATACATCACGGCCAGCAGCACGACCAGCAACCGCAGGGGCCAGGGCCAAACGTAGACGGGACCGCGCTCGTGGGCGGAACTTCGTCTCCTGGCCAGCAGCGCGTCGAGCGACCAGACCGCGCCGCAAGGGCTCAGCATCAAGTACAACAGCGCGACCTGTCGGATGCGGTCTCCCGCATTGTGGATGTAGTAATTGGTGTTCAGCACCGAGATGCCGATCATCCAGGCCACGAGCGCGGCGGCGCGCGGGCGAACGCCGAGCATCAAGCAGGCCGCCGCCAGGGCCCAAGCGATCAGCACTCCATTGATTGCAGCCGGCTGATCGGCCCAACCCAGTAGCGACCAGTTCCAAAGCGGAGCGCGGAAGCGACCTGCGAACACCTCGGCGCTTCCCAACGATCCTGCGCCAAGTAATGCCTGCCGCTGCGGCCAGTAAGTGACCAGCACGTCAAGCAGCAGTGCGAATCCCAAGCCGATCCGCAGCGCCGCCAGACGTTCGGCCCGCACCGTCGCCGCGAACCAGTTCCACTCGGCCAGCGGTTTCGGCAGCCAGGGAGCCAGGCCGACCACTCGGCCCGGTGCTGCGGGGTGCGTCGGCGTGTCAGTCGCCGGCGCATCGATCGTCGCCTGCTCTGCCGCAGATTCCAGTTCCGGTTGTTGTTCGACGACGCTGCCCGGCATGCACTAGGTCCCCCGACGAGCCGTTGGAGGCGATGGATCGTCCACCAGCGGCGCGAAGCTGCCGCGTTCGGCGGCAAAGTACTCGAGCTCGCGCTGCGCCGGCGCCGGGTCGTCGCCGATCGCTTGAGTCGGTCGCCAGCGCACGATCGGCTGACGCGGCAGCGCTTGCCAGGCGGGCCCGTCATCGACGCGTCGAAATTCGCCGACCGAGAGCACGACTTCATCGGGCGGCTGTGCCTCAGCATGCTCCGCCAGCCACTCCGTCAGCCGCACGCGCGCGTACGCCCGCAGCGGTTCGGCCTGGCGGGCGATCCACTCGCGCAGTTGGGCGTCGGACTTCGCCGTATCGCCGCCGCTGTGGTCGGCGCGCTGGCGGGCTTGGTAGATTTCGATCGCCAGCGCCAGGCGCCATTCGAAGTTGTATCGCCGAGCGGTCGTCAGCGCGGGGATCCAATAGCGCTTCGGGTCGTCCGGCTCGCAGGGAGATCGCAGCACGATCTCGCGCGGCGTCGACGTCGAGGCGTCGTCATTCCATCGCAAAGTGGTCGTCAGAAAATAGGAGGAGGTTGGCACCTCGGGGGCGAACATCGCCCAGCCCTGCCATTGCCCCGTGCCTTCTCCCCAGCGGTCGGTCAGCCAGCGCAGTCCCGACGAGCTATCGACCGCCGCGCTTGTCCCGTTCGGCAGCGCGGCGGTACGATCCAAGCTGTCGCGCCAGGCGCCGTCGGCGAACTCGTAGCGAACCATCTCCGGCGGCAGGCCTTGAAAGACCCCCGCGAGATTGGCAGCCAACAGGAACACGAGCTGCCAGACCACGAACAGGCCCAAGGCAAGGTTCGCAGCGTTCATACAGGCAGCCTGTTAGCGCGGGGCAGGGATGCACTCGAACCGGAACCACTGGAGCCGCGGCCAAAATCGATCGACGGCCGCGCAAGTCAAGGATAGGTCACGGGCGAGGACCGCCACGTACGTCGCGCAAGGGCGCTTCCATCACGCCACGACCGCTGGAGAACGGCGTTTATGAGCTACACCCTGGTCATCTTCGGGGCCTCGGGCGATCTGGCCAGCCGCAAGCTGATCCCCGCCCTCTACAAGCTCGCCGAACGCGGTCGCCTGCCGGGAGATTTGCGTGTGATCGGCTTCTCGCGCACGCCGATGTCGCACGAAGCGTGGCGCGCAGCGCTGGCCGAAAGCACGGCCAAGTTCGTCGGCAGCCGCTTCCAGCGCGAAGCTTGGGACCGCTTCGCCGCAGGTCTCTACTACCATCCCGGCGACATCGGCCACGCGGGCGACTTCACGGCTCTCTCGAAACAGCTCGACGAACTGGAGCAGGGCAAGCCGACCGCGCGGGTCTATTACCTGGCGACCGCGCCGCGGTTCTTCGAGCCGGCGATCGAAGCCCTCGGCTCTAGCGGCCTGGCCACCGAAGGGGGAAAACCCAACTCCCCGTGCCGGCGGATCGTGATCGAAAAACCGTTCGGCACCGATCTGGCCAGTGCCCGCGAGTTGAACGACGACCTGCACCGTTTTTTCACCGAGCGTCAGGTCTATCGCATCGATCACTATCTCGGCAAGGAGACGGTGCAGAACATCCTGGTGTTTCGCCTGGCAAATGCGATCTTCGAACCGATCTGGAACCGCAACTACATCGACCACGTGCAGATCACCGCGGCCGAAGAGGTCAAGGTGGGCCGCCGTGGCGGCTACTACGATCACGCCGGCGTGCTGCGCGACATGTTCCAGAACCATCTGCTGCAACTGCTGACGGTGACGGCCATGGAAGCCCCCGCGCGGTTCAACGCCGACTCGGTGCGCAACGAAAAGGTCAAGATTCTCGAAGCGATCCGCCCCATGACCGCGGACGAAGTCGCCCGCAACACGGTGCGCGGCCAGTATCTCGGCTATCGGCAGGAGAATGACGTCGCGGCCGACAGCCAGACCGCCACGTTCGCGGCGGTGCGGTTGGACGTCGACAACTGGCGTTGGCAGGGAGTCCCCTTCTATTTGCGCAGCGGCAAGGCGATGGGCTGCCGCACGACGCAAATCGTGATTCAGTTTCGCGAGCCGCCGCTACGGCTGTTTAGCGACGGCAAGGCCGCTCGGCAGGACGGCAACAGCCTGGTGATTCACATTCAGCCGGCCGAAGGGATTCAGCTTCATTTTCAGACCAAGGTCCCCAACCGCGAGCTCGACACCCGCCAGACGACGCTCGACTTTCGGTTCGACGATTTCTACGCCGATGCCCTGCCCGACGCCTACGAGCGGCTCTTGCTCGACGTGCTCTCAGGCGATCAGAGCTTGTTCGCCCGCAGCGACGAAGTCGAGCTGGCCTGGGGAATCATCGACCCGATTCTCGCGGCCTGGCAATCGACCGGCCAGCCGCCGCTGTGGCAATACGAGCCAGGCGCCTGGGGCCCCGAGGGCTCGAGCGACTGGATGCAGGCGACCGGCCGCTGCTGGCTCGACGTCTGCCCCGTGCTCAAGCATCTCGACGGCGGCGAGGCAGAATAGCCCGCTTTACTTGCTAGCAGTGCTGTCGGCTTGCTGCCGGCAGATCGTGTTGTCGAGATCGAGCTGGCACGGCCCCCCGGCGCTTGACGATACCTGGATAATTCGCGTGGGCGATTATCTTGAGCCGGCTGGCGGTTTCGAGTACCTTTCGGCCCCTTGTCGTTTGGGCCGCTCATGCTGGGCGCAACTCGGGATGGACTACGACGTTCAACGCTGCACGCGGCGATGTGCCACCAGCGGTCGCGAGTTGGCCGACGGCGAGACCTTTTATTCGGTGCTCGTCGCCGAGGGGAACGCCGTGCGGCGCGTCGACTACGCCAGCGAAGCCTGGAACGGCCCGCCGTCGAGCGACGTGCTCGGCTGGTGGCGCTCGCAGATGCCGACGCGCGACCAGAAGAAAGGACGCCTGGCCCCCAACGACGTGCTGTTGGGCTACTTCCACGAGTTGGAGCATCAGCCGGAGGAACAAGACACGCGCTACGTGCTGGCCTTGTTGCTCGTACGGCGGCGCGTGCTGCGGCTCGAAGAATCGGAGTCGCCGGCCGAGGGACGCAGCGAACTGATTTTGTATTGTCCGCGCGAAGACACGACGTACCGCGTGCGCGACGCCTCGCCCGACGAAGCGCGCGCGACCGAAATCCAGAATCGCCTGAACGAATTGTTGTACGCCGACGCCGGATAAGCGCGACTCGCAACACTAACCCGACGCGCTAGCGAGGGATTCGCCGGCGCGGCGTCGGTTGATTGCGATCGGAAACGACAAGTGACACCGGTGCCGCAAACGAAGGCGGCACCGCCAACGAAGTCGCGGATCACGGATGACTCGCGAAAGCGCACACACTCAGAGAATCGACGCGTCGCGACGCTGCCGCTCGCGCGGCGAGCGCTATGCCGCGCTGGCGCTCGGCCTGTCGTTGTGGGCCATGCTGGGTTCGAGCTGCCCACAAATGATGCGGCAATATCGCATGCCCCCTGTCGCGCGGCCGCTGCCGCCGGCGGCCACGTTCGAGCAAGTCGCGGCGGTGGTCAACGACAACAGCGCTCGCGTGGCCAAGCTCTCGTCGTCGTCGGCTAAGTTGTCGAGCCCGCAATTCCCCACGCTGCGCGCCAGCGTGGCAGTCGAGCGGCCACTCAACTTCCGGCTGATCGCTGAGAAAACCGCTCTCACCGGCGCCGAGCTCGACCTGGGGAGCAACGACGAGCTCTTCTGGTGCTGGGTGCAGCGCAGCGACCCGCGGGCACTCTACTTCTGCCGGCACGACCAGTTCAACGGCAGCGCCGCCCGGCAGATGTTTCCGGTCGAGCCGCAATGGCTCGTCGAAGCGATGGGGCTGGTCACGTTCGTCTCGACCGACCAGCATCGCGAGCCGCAGCGGGTTGGCCGCGGGCGGTTGCGAATCGAATCGACGCTGTCGCGCCCCGAAGGGGTTCGCCGCCGCGTCGTCGAAGTCGACGAAGGGACCTCGATCGTGGTCGCCACGCACCTGTACGACGAGGCGGGCCGCCTGCTGGCCAGCGCCTTGCTGAGCGATCACCAGCGCGATGAAGCCAGCGGCGCCGTGCTCCCCCGACAGATCGAAATCCGCTGGCCGGCCAGCCGGCTGGAGTTCACGCTCGCGCTCGACGACGTGGAGGTCAACCAGATTCAGGGCGACCCGACGCAGTTGTTCGCCAAGCCGGCCTACCAGGGTTCGCCCGAAGTCAATCTGGCCGATCCGCACCTGGTGCTGCCGGCCGCCACGACGTCGATGACCGGCAACATGCCGGTGCTGACGACGCGCGTGGCCGAACCGGGCTGGAAGAACTGGTTCCGGCGGTAGGGGGGCAGTAGGCGCTTGCTACCAGTCAATGCGGTCGAAGATCGCGCGCAGCTTCGCGCCACGTGTGGTGTTGACCATCTCGACGAACGAGATCCGCCCCAGCAGGTGAGCGCGAAAGTCTTTGTGCCCCGCGCGATTCTGACTGGCCGCCCCGCGCCGTAGGCAATTGGTCAGCAGCGCCTTGAGTCGGTCGTACTCCATGCGCCCGACATTAAGTCGGCTGTTTACCACTACGCCAGCTAACCGTTGGCAAACACCCTGCCGCATGATTCGCGTCTTGCGGTAGTTCACGGCAAAACCTTCCTCGCTGGCCGTAGCGGCGACATGGTGCCGAAAGCGGTTGACCGCGCGCGCGAAGCCGCGACCACCAGAAAACGCCAGGTCGTCGGCGTAACGCGTGTACGTCGCGCCGGCCGCTTGCGCCAGGCGCGCCAACCGACAGTCGAGTCGAAAGGCGCACAAGTTCGCCAGCGCCGGAGAAGTCGGCGCGCCTTGCGGCAAGTGGGGCTGTGCGTAGCTCCATCGCGTATCGCGAATCCGCTCGAGCGCCATTGGCGGCGACGCCCGATCCCAGACTTCCAGCGGCGCCGAGTTGGTGCAGAGCCCCGCCAGCAGGTCCGCGACCCGCTCTGGATAACCCAGTGCGCGAAACAAGGCTTCGACCCGCGCCGTGCGGAGCGACGGAAAGAAGTTCTCGAGATCGATCCGGAGGACCGTGTCCTGGCCGACGTGTGGCAAAGCGAAGGTCTTGATCGAGCGGCCGCGCCGAAAGCCGTGCGCGGCTTCGTGCGGCGGAACTCGATCGAGCAGGTCGGCCAGGATCTGCCGCTGCAGCGACTTCAACCGCGGTTTGGGCGCCTCCAACAGCCTCACCGTACCGAATCGCTTGCTGACGATCCGGTAGTGGTAATGGCTCAGTCGACCACGGCCTTGCTTGAATTCGAGTCGCCGCAAATCGGCGAACCAGGCTAGTTCCTCGTCGCGGATTCCGAGCCAGGCGGACAACTCTCCAGCGGTGCGAATATCGGGCAGTCCCCAGTCGGCGCTCGCCCGTATTGCCGACGCGCATGGCTTCTCCATCAGCGGGTCGACGATTTCCAACTCGTGACGCTCGCAAGCCCGTCGAAAGCCGCGATCACGGCGGATGAACTCAGCGACCGCAACCTGCCGCGGCGGCGTTTGACCTGCGAACTGAGCGGCCACGCGATCCGCCAAGGGGGGCAACCACGCGTATCGCTGGCCGAATAGCCTTCGAGCCCGACGGCTTCCTTCGCGCGAATCGAGCGCGCTGGCGAGAAAGGCTCCGGCGAGCGCCCGAGCGATTTCGGCGTGCGAGTGCATGAGAACGTGGCCCGCGAAGTGCCCCAACGAGTCTGGTCTGGCGTGAGCATTTCTGCGCGCAGCGCAGTGCCCGCTCACGCGACGAAATCCGAGCCCTTCACGATCCCCTGGGGTAACCCCAGAGAGGCGCGCTTCGAACCTTGCGGTCGATCAACGCCTGCTTAGGGCACTCCGCGGCCACGGTCGTATGATAACGGCCCGCTGGCGGTCAGCAACAAAAAGAGCATTGCCGCGTGAGAAGCAGCTACGTCGCCGGGTTCGCGCCCAGTTCTTCGCGGCGCATCTTCTCGCGGGCCCGGCTCAGCGTGGGGCCCACGCTGTTCTCGGCCATTCCCAGCGCGGCGGCGATGTCGGCGTAGCTCTTGCCTTCGAGATGGTACATGCGAACGGCGCTGGCTTCCTGCGAATCGAGCCGCTCGAGCAGCCGCTCGACCTCTTCGCGGTCGGTCAGCAAGGCCTCGATGTTTTCGCTCGAGCCGTTCCCCGGCACGTCGGTCATGTCGCGGAGCCGGGCAGCCGTCTTGTGATCGATCAAGTGCCGGACGACAACGCGCCGCGAGACGACCGTCAGATACGTTGCCAGACTGCTTTGCCCCCGGAAGCGGCGCAGCACGGCGAAGTCGTCGCGGATGATCGCCAGGAAGACCTCGGCGCACAAATCGTCGCGGTCTTGAACCGAGAGCCGAATGGAGCGCGCCTGAGCCGAGTGGTTAATTACGTGAACCACTAGGCCCATGTACCGATCGACGAAGTCTTCCCACGCTCGCGGTTGGCGAGTGACGCAACGTTCGAGAAGTGTTCGATCAATGTCAGATAGCGCCACGACCAAGTACCCTCAGAGGGTCGCTGGCGAAGACCGCCCCTTGGCCGATCCCTGGCGAGACTTATGGGCCGCGGCTGAGCGAACGGGCCGGCCAGACTCTGAAGTCGATTCTAGAAGCCAGCCACGCCGCCGGCAAGTCGGGTTTTCGCTCAGCCCTAGGGACCGATCTGCGTGGTGCGGCGAACCTTACACGATATTCATCGGCCACGCCGTGACCAATTGCCGCGCGATTTTCGCTCGTGGCCCCAAGGCGTCGCAGCGCGGCGGGCTGAAAACGTGAACCAATCCGCCGGCGAAGCGCCGTGCTCGATCACCCAGCGTGGCGATTGCGACAATCGTGTCGGTTGACAGCTTCCGGCAAGCGGGCCTAAGATTCTCTCGAACCGCACCCGACCATGTCCGTCAAGTCGCTTTCGGGTAAGCACTTGGTGGCTCATGGCTGCCCCCCTGCGGTGCCGAAGCTGTATTAGAGTTAGCTGCGACCGACTCGTGCGGCGCAGCGATCTCAGCCCCACGTGGGGGGTGGGAGCTCGAACCGCGGCACGGCACCGGCCGGGCACGAACTGATCGCCTTGTGTGTTATGGAGAAAATCTCGCGATGACTCACGTTGTTGCCGAACCGTGCTTTGCCTGCAAGTACACCGACTGCGTCGTGGTCTGCCCGGTCGAGTGTTTCTACGAGGGTGAAAAAATGCTCTACATTCACCCCGACGAATGCATCGACTGCGAAGCGTGCGTTCCCGAGTGCCCGGTCGAAGCGATCTTCCTCGAAGACAACCTGCCCGAGGAATGGAAAGACTTCACCGCGCTGAACGCCGAGATGGCGCCGCAATGCCCGGTGATCACCGAGAAGAAAGAGCCACTGGCCGGCAAAGAGTAGCGGGCTCGGCAAACGTCGCTCAGCGCGTCGACCTGCCGCGCTCGGTTGCGACGCAGTGCTCTGGCGTTGCCGCGGCCTAGCGTCAGCGCGGCGCCACCTGAACGCATGCCCCTACGCCGGCTGCAACTCGCGCCGGCGTTTTTTGTTTGGCGCTGTTTCCACGCACTTGTCGCCAAGGGGCTCGCGCCTTGCTTCTCTTCTGGCGCGTTCCCGATTAGCTTTGTGGGCATGCTCGATCGACAAGCCGCTTACGAGCTCGTTTGCCAATACACGGCAAGCGACAGCCTGCGCAAACATATGTTGGCGGTCGAAGCGGCCATGCGGGCCTATGCCAGGCGCTTCGACCAGGATGTCGAAAAGTGGGGGATCGTGGGGCTGCTGCACGATTTCGACTACGAGCGCTGGCCCGATCCGCCCGACCATCCGCTGCGGGGGGCCGCCATCCTCGCCGAACTCGGTTACCCCGACGACGTAATCTACGCCATCAAGTCGCACGCCGATTACCTGACCGATTGCCCACGCCTCTCGCTGCTCGACAAATCGCTCTACGCCTGCGACGAGCTGGCGGGCTTCATCACCGCGGTCGCGCTGGTGCGCCCCGAGCGGCTGGCCGGGCTCGAAGCCCGCAGCGTGCAGAAAAAACTGAAGCAAAAGGGGTTCGCGGCTTCGATCAATCGCGATGACATCGCGCGCGGTGCCGACGATCTGGGGATGCCCCTGGGCGAGCACATCGACTTCGTGATCGCGGCCCTGCAGCCGGTTGCCGCAAGCTTGGGACTGGGGCCCGCCGCAGCTTGACACGAATTGCGCGGCCAATTGGCGCGGAGATTGCCTGCGGCCGAAACTCTGGAGTTTGTCGCGGCCGCTGGGTAGATTAACCCCCCATGCAATTCGATCCACGCTTGGGCTCGGACTCCTCCGAGCCGCCGGCCGACGAATCGCCGGCCGCGGGTGACCAGCCGTCGTCCCCCTCTGCGGGCCCATCGCAATCCGATCCGTCCGCTGCCGGCGCGCACGACCCGGGCGCTCGCCCGCGCGCCGACGATCCCTCGCAAAGTGTCAGCGAAGAGCCGCACGAAGAGTTCGTCATCGAAGAGGGGCTGATCCCCGAAAACGAAGAGCTGCTGCGCGAGCGGATCAAGACGCTGGTCATCGGCAAACCGCGCGACCTGGCCGACAAGTCGGTTTTCCAGCACGTCTCGCTCGTGGCCTTTCTCGCCTGGGTCGGGCTGGGGGCCGACGGACTGTCGAGCTCGTGCTATGGCCCGGCCGAGGCTTACCTGAACCTCGTCGATCCGGTCACCAAAGAGCCGCACCACTACCTGGCGATCTTCCTGGCGCTGGCCACGATCATCACGGTCTTCGTGATCTCGGCCTGCTACAGCTACATCATCGAAGAGTTCCCCAGCGGCGGCGGCGGATACCTCGTTGCCTCGAAATTGCTCGGCCCCCGGATCGGCGTCGTCGCCGGCTGTGCCTTGCTGGTCGACTACGTGCTGACGATCACCGTGTCGATCGCGGCCGCCGGCGATGCGCTCTTCGGGCTGTTCGCCGGCGAAGTCAGCATTCAGTACAAGCTGTGGGCGGAGTATGCCGCCATCATTGCGCTGATCGTGCTCAACCTCCGTGGCGTGCGCGAGACGATCAAGGCCCTGATGCCGATCTTCATGCTCTTTTTAGTCACGCATGCCATCCTCATCGCCGGTTCGCTGATCCTGAATGCTTCGGAAGTGGGCGACACCGCCAACCAGATCCAGCAGGATCTCAAAGGTGGCATGCAAAGCATCGGCTTCTGGGCGATGCTCGGCCTGGCGCTGCGGGCTTACTCGCTCGGTGCCGGTACCTACACCGGTATCGAAGCGGTCTCCAACAGTATGCCGGTGATGCGCGAGCCGCGCGTGGCGACCGCCAAACGCACGATGCTCTATATGGCCGTTTCTCTGTCGATCACCGCCGGCGGCCTGATGGTCGGCTATCTGCTGTTGCACCTCGACGACTTGATCGCCGAAACCGGCGGCGAGTCGGTCAAAACGATGAACTTCTTGCTCACCGAGCGGTTCCTCTCCGAATTGCCGGGGGGCAAAGGCTGGTTCGGCTCGACGTTCCTCTGGGCGACGATCCTCTCCGAAGGGGCCCTGCTGTGGGTCGCCGCGCAAGCTGGCTTCATCGGCGGGCCACGCGGCCTGGCCAACCTGGCTCAAGACTCGTGGGCGCCGCACTGGTTCGCGAACCTCTCCGAACGCCTGGCCACGCACAACGGCATTCTGATCATGGGCGGGGCCGCGCTGGCCGCGCTCTGGTACACCGCCGGCAACGTCTCGATGCTTGTCATCTTCTATTCGATCAACGTCTTCCTGACGTTCTCGCTGTCGATGATGGGCATGTGCCGCCTGTGGTGGCGGCGGCGCAATCGTCATCCACTGTGGCGGCGGCGGCTGGCGCTGTTTTTTGTCGGCGCGGTCTTCTGCGTGGCGATCTTGTGCGTGACGATCTACGAGAAGTTCTGGGAGGGGGCCTGGCGCACGCTGTTCGTCACCGGCACGATTGTCGTCCTCTGCCTGTTGACGAATCGCTACTATCGCGGCGTCGTCGCGCGGCTGCGCCACTTGAACGAAACACTCGGCACGCTCGTCACGCCGAATCGCCCCGCCAACATGGCCGAGCCCGATCGCAGCCAGCCCACGGCGGCAATTCTCGTCGGCGGCTACGGCGGGTTGGGCGTGCACACGCTGCTCAACGCCATCCGCTTCGCCCCGGGTTACTTCAAGAACTTTGTCTTTCTTTCGGTGGGTGTCGTCGACTCGGGCAATTTCAAGGGGGCCGATGCCGTCGACGAACTGCGCGAGCACACCGAAGAGGCGCTCACCGACTACGTGATGCTCGCCCGCCGGCTCGGCATGCCGGCCGCGTCGTACATGGGGATCGGCACCGACGCGGTCGACGAGTTGGAAGAGGTTTGCCTGGCCGTAAAGCGCGACTTTCCGCGCACCACGTTCTTCGCCGGGCAGCTCGTGTTTCGCAAAGATGCCTGGTATCAGCGCTTTTTCCACAACCAGACCGCCTACGCCTTGCAGCGCCGCTTGCAGTGGGACGGCGTGCCGATGGTCATTCTGCCGACGCGCGTGCGCGAGGCCGACACCGCGGCCGACCATAGCTGGAAAGGGCGTCTCCTGGCCCTGCTGGGGCGAATCGCGCAACCATTCGCGGGCACCGGCGACGGCCGCTCCGACAAACAGCCGTAAGCCACGCCCGCGCAGACCCTGGCGGCGATATCCCCGCGGGGCCCAGGAGCACTGCAAAGTCGGGGACTGGTACATTTATCGGCTCGCCAACGTTGTCCTTGCGACCTTGCGACGGCCGAAAACATGTACCTGTCCCCCTCGCATTTTTGACTTTGCAGTGCTCCTGCCGACGGGCTGCGCCCCCTGGAAATGCCCCCGCGCGGCAAGTAGATTCGATAGCGGGCGAATTCAAGCTGCGCGGCCGAACGTCGGCCGCGTGTTCGTTTCTTCGACGCCGGTTTCCGCACGCACATGGAATTCAAGCCAGGCCACACGGTCGGTATCGACCTGGGCACCACGTTCTCGTGCATCGCACGGCTCGATCGCAACGGTGTGCCCGAGGCCATCACCAACGACGAGGGCGACGTCGAGCTGCCGAGCCTGGTGCTGCTGGCCGAAACCGGGCACGTCATCGTCGGCGCCAATCGCACGCGCGCGGCGCTCGAAGATCCGCAGCGCGTCGTCGAGCGCATCAAGCGCGAAATGGGGAACGCCGAGTTCAAGCGCACCTTCGACGGGCACGAGATCACCCCCGAGTTCCTCTCGGCCCTGATTCTCAAGAAGCTCAAGCAAGACGCCGAGGAGCGCATCGGCCCGATCGCCAACGCGGTGATCACCGTTCCCTACTACTTCAACGACGCCCGCCGCAAGGCCACGCAAGACGCCGGCCAGATCGCCGGCCTGAACGTGATCGACATCATCAACGAGCCTACCGCCGCCACGCTCACCTATGCCTGGGATCGCGGCGAACTCGGCTCGGGCGCCAAGGCCAGCGATCGCCCGAAGGTAGCGCTGGTCTACGATCTGGGGGGCGGCACGTTCGACGTCACGCTGGTCCGCTATACGCCCACGCATTTCCAGGTGTTGGCCACCGATGGCGATGTTCACCTGGGGGGCATCGACTGGAACGACCGCCTCGTCGATTACGTCGCCGAAGAGTTCAAGAAAAAGCACGGCACCGATCCCCGCGAGTCGGCCCAGCAACTCCAAGTGCTGCGCAACGATTGCGATCTGGCCAAGATCGCCCTGACCGACCAGCCGCAAACCACGCTCTCCTGCCGGCATGCCGGCAAGAGCCTGTCGCTGACGCTCACTCGCGAGAAGTTCGAAGAGCTGACCGCCGAGCTCATGCAGCGCACCATGGACACAATCGAGCTGGTGCTCGGCGAGGCCAAGCTCACGCAGAAAGATCTCGACGCCGTCGTGCTGGTCGGCGGCTCGACCCTCATGCCCTGCGTCGCCCGCACCATTCGCGACCAGCTCGGGCACGAGCCCTACCGCGGGTTGTCGCCGCACACGGCCGTGGCCCAAGGGGCGGCGATTCACGCCGCCGTGCTCGAGGCCAAGTATCGCGGCGATCGCAGCGAGATCGCCGAAACGGTCCGCCAGCACCTCGCGAGTATCAAGCAGGAAGAAGTCAACTCGCATGGCTTGGGGGTCGTCGCCCGCAACCCGCGCTCGAACAAATACGTCAACCACGTGATGATTCCGCATAACACGCGGTTGCCGGCGCAAGTCACGCGGACGTTCCACACGAATCAGCCGGGGCAGACGCGCGTCAGCATCAAGGTGACCGAGGGAGACGCCCCTGATCCGGCCGCCGTCACGCTGATCGGCACCTGCGGCATCAAGGATCTCCCCGCCGATCTGCCGGTCAATTCCCCCATCGAGGTGACCTATTCGTTCGATGCCGCCGGGCGCGTGCGGGTGCGGGCCTTCGACAAAACGGGCGGACGCGAGGCGGCGATCGAAATCCAGCGACGCGGCGGGCTCGACGATCAACAGATCGATGCCTACGCGCGCCTGGCCAACGAGTACAAAGTGGAATGACCAGACTCGCGCGCGGCCGACAACGCGTGCCGATTTGGGCTGCCACAGGCTCGGCCGGTCCTTTCTTTTTCCCGCGAACCGGCCACGTTTCGTGACCTGGACTTCCGTGTCAACGCTATACGGCCTCTCTTCCGTCAAACCCGCTATATTCCGCCAGCGACGAAGCTAAGATAGTCTAGCAGTCCTGAATTCCCTGGCTGGCATGGCCGGCCACCAGAGTTCGATCGTCTGCTCGTCGAGCCCGCCGGCTTTCCAATCCGGTCGAGCTGGCACCCAGTACTGACTTCCGCACCACCAGCCGCACACGTACCTATGCCGACACAGATCGACGTCTACCGCGATTGGCTCAAAATCGAGGAAGCCAAGCGTCCGCTCAATCACTACCAGCTCCTCAAGCTGAAAAAGTTCGAGGACGATCCGGTCCGTATTCGCCACCATTACAAGCAACTCAACGCCCACGTGCGCAAGTACCAGGCGGGCGAATTCGCCAAGCAGTCGCAAGAGCTGCTCAACGAGCTGGCTCGCGCGATGCTTTGCCTCACCGACGCCGGTCGCAAGAACGAATACGACGCCACGTTGGGGCGCGTGCAAACCAGCAAGGGGGGCCCCCGCACCATCGAGCAACTGGTGATCGCCCGCAAGGTGGTCGATCAGGCGGGGCTGGAGAAAGCCAAGAGCTTTGCCGAAGCCGTGGGCGTGGGTCTCGAAGACGCGCTGGTGCAGCAGAAGCTCGCCAAGCCGGAGATCGTCTGGCAAGTCTACGCCGAAAGCCAGGGGCTCCCCTACGTCGACCTGGCCGAAACCGGGGTCGATCCCGAGTGGGTGCCGCAAGTGCCCGCCGTGCTGGCGCGGCAACATTCGTGCGTGCCGGTGATGATGGACGACGGCCAACTGCTGATGGCCTCGCCCCACCCGATCAAGCCCGACGTCGAAGACGACCTGCGGCTCCGCCTCGACGTGCCGGTGCGCTCGGTCCTCTGCACGGCCGCGGGGGTGAACGCCGCCATCGAGCGCTTCTATACCAAAGAGGCCGCCGCCGCCGAGCTCGCGGCCGGACCGAAGAAAGCCCCGGCCGCCGCCAAAGGAGCGGCCGCGGCCAAGGCCGCACCTGCTGGCAAGGTCGCGGCTCCGGCCAAGGCCGCCAAAGCCGAGGCGGCCGAATCGACGATGACCCGCGAGGAGCGAATGTCGCAAGCGCGCAAAGTCGCGCTCGTGGCGTTCAACTTCACCGCGGCGATGACGATCCTCTATCTCGAAGCGGTCAAGAGCCCGCCGATGAGCTGGCTGCTGGCGCTTCCGGTGGCGATCATGGTCGGCGGCACGGCGGCCGGCGTCGGTTTCGTGATCGTGTCGAAGAAGAAGTAGCCGAATCGGACTCGGAATCGGGGTACAATCGTCCATTGTGGAAATCGAGCCGTTAAACTGGCGGCCCGACACCTGGTTACGCTTCCGACAAGTCAGATACTCGTGTGCAACTGTCGTCGATCAAGCCAGCAGTTGCTCCGTGGAGTGCGAGCGATGAACCTCCAACTTCCCCTGAGCGCTGAGATCGAAGTCAGACTGCGCGAGCAAGCGGCAGCCGCCGGCCAGGACGTAGAGTCCTTTGTTGTCCAAGTACTCGTTGAACACATTACCGAGCCGGTAACTGGTCATCTCCCGCCGGAGCTTCGCACGACCGCAGATCGACTTGCCTTCTATGAAGCGATCGCCGCCCGCCACCCCAAACTATCTCGGCCTGCGGATTCGAGTCGCGAAACGATTTATGCGGATCGCGGCAGGTGAGAATACTCATTGATACGAGTATCGTCGTCCGCCTCTCGGAGCCCGACGATCTAGATGCACATCACACGAAGCTTGCGGTGGCAACGCTTCCTGATCTGAGATTTGAGTGCTGTATTGTGCCCCAAGTCGTGTACGAGTACTGGTCGGTCGCGACACGTTCGTCGGCACAGAATGGCCTAGGGCTTTCGCCAGCACAAACCGCGATCGATGTCACCGAGTACCTGGTAGCATTCACGCTGCTGCGCGACGAGCGTTCGGTATTTGAACGGTGGCAGCAACTCGTCATCAAGCACGACGTGCGCGGCAAGAGCGTTCACGACGCGCGACTAGTGGCGGCAATGCAACGACACGGGATCGCGCATCTCTTGACGCTCAACGAGGCAGACTTTCTTCGCTATCCAGACGTCACCGTGCTAACGCCAGCCGCGGTTCTCGCCAGCAAGCCGTAGCCAACGACTCGCAATTCTCGATCGCCGACAGTTTACCCCGCGGCCAAAGCCGGGGCGCCGTGATGCCGCGTAGGGCCCACGCCGCCGAAGACCACCAGGATCGCTTCGATCAGCATCAGCCCGGCCAAGGCCAGCAACACGACGGCCACCCAGGCCACGAGGTCGAGTGTGGGGCCCGCTTTCAGGTACGTGGCGTAGATAATCCGCCCCAGCGCCCACGTGCTCATCGTATACATCGCCACGGCCGGCAGCCCGGTGACGAACCATACCCAACGAGCGCGGCGCGTCTGCCAAAGCCAGACGGTCACGCCGATCAAGGTCAGCGCAGCCAAGAGTTGATTGCTCGCACCGAACAGTCCCCAGAACGTGCGCCAGGCAGGTACGACGTTTCCGCCGACGTCGGTCGACTGTTGAAGCAAGAAGAACAGCGGCACGCCGGCGGTCAGCAGCGTTGTAACCGCGCGGCCGAAGCGACCGTGCCAACCTGTCAACTCCTGCAGCACGTAGCGCCCTAGCCGCGTGCAGACGTCGAGCGTGTCGTAGACGAACGTCGTGAAGGCCATCAAGCCAAAGGCCACGCCAAAGGCTTTCGAAATGCCGATCACTGCCAAGAAATTGCCAATTCCCTCGGCATAAATGTGGTCGGGATTCAACCCTTGTCCGCCCGACAGTAGACGGTCGCCCGGCGAGAGCATCATCAGGCAGCAGAGTGAAACGACGGCCACCATGGCTTCCATCAACATCGTTCCGTAACCGACGATGCGAGCGTCGGTTTCGCGACGCAACTGCTTGCTCGTCGTGCCCGAGGCGATCATCGAATGGAAGCCCGAGCAGGCCCCGCAGGCGATTAACACGAACAGCAAAGGAAAAAGCGGTTCGCCCTTGGCCGACTGCCAGCCGACGAATGCCGGATACTGCGCCGTTTGGCCACCGAAGATTAGCCCCAGGGCTCCGCCCCCCAGCGCGATGAACAAAAAGAAACCGCCGAGATGTCCGCGCGGTTGCAGCAGCAGCCACATCGGCGCGATCGACGCGGCATAGCAATAAACCAGCAGCAACACGCACCAGACTCGCTGCGCCGTGGCGGCGTCGATGCCGAACCACGCTTGCAGATTGAGCGGTATATAGCGCCCGACCCAGATGGCGATTCCGACAAGCGGCAGAAACAGTAGCGTTGCCCAATTGAGCGAGAGCCGCGTATAGCGCAGCAGCACGCCCATGGCCACCGGCAGAATCAGGTACAAGACCGACGAAGCTGCCACGGTGCCTGCCGGTGCGTTCGTGCCGGCACCGAGTTCCAGCGGTAGCACAAACGAATGCGCCACTAGATCGGTAAACGCCACCACGATGTAAACCAGCGCCAGCCAGATGAACGCCAGAAACAACAGATACGACCGCGGCGTCATGTGCTCGCGCACCACGTCGGCGATGCTCCGCGCCTGGTGACGGATCGAGGCCACGAGCGACGTCATGTCGTGTACGCCGCCGATCAGCACCGAGCCGACCAAGATCCAGATCAAGGCCGGCGCCCAGCCGAACATCGCCCCGGCCAGGATCGGCCCCACGATCGGTCCGGCGGCAGCGATCGCCGAAAAATGCTGCGTCAGCAGAAACTTGGGCTCGATCGGCACATAGTCGACGTCGTCGCGCAGCCGCACCGCCGGCGTTTCGGCCCGGGGATCGAGCCGCAACAGCCGCGACAGCACCGGGCCATAAGTCCAGTAAGCGATCAGTAGCACCACGGCCGAAAGTGTCACCACCACGAGCAGGCTCATCGAGGCTCCCGCCAGGCAAATCTCCCACAAGTGCCGCAACGAACGCTTCTCGCGGCTACTGGCAACAATAGCGACGGCTAGGGCCAGCGGCAATTGCACCCGGCCCGCAATGAGCCATGACCACGCGCCAATTGGTCGGGCGAGCCAGAGTTTCTATAATTCCCCCTTCTTACGCTTGCGACTTCATTGCCTGAGACCGGGAGAACTACGTTGGTCGAACGTGTCGTCATCATCGGCAGCGGACCGGCCGCCTGGACCGCCGCCATTTATAGCGCCCGTGCCAACCTCGAGCCGCTGGTCCTCGAAGGGGCCATCACTGAAGAGAATCGTCTGGCGGGGACGCTACCGCTGGGGCAGCTCGCCCTGACCACCGAGGTGGAGAATTTCCCCGGCTTTCCGGCGGGCAACCTCGGTGCGTACCTCGACAACGCCATTCCCCCCGCGCGCCGGCAGATCATGGCGCCCCACACCGAACATGGCGTCAGCGGCCCCGAGCTGATGGAGTTGATGCGGCAGCAAGCCCTCAACTTCGGCACGCGGGTGATCACCGACGACGTCGTCAAGGTCGACTTTTCCCAGCGCCCCTTCAAGCTGACTTCGCTCTCGGGCAAAGAGACCGAGGCGCACGCCGTGATCGTGGCCACCGGCGCCCGGGCCAACTACCTTGGGCTGGACTCGGAAGAAGCGTACAAGAACCGCGGCGTGAGCGCTTGCGCGGTGTGCGACGGCGCGTTGCCGCGCTTCCGCAACAAGCCGCTGGTCGTGGTCGGCGGGGGCGACTCGGCAGTCGAGGAATCGACCTACCTGACCAAATTTGCCAGCCGAGTCTTCATGGTTCATCGCCGCGACGAACTGCGGGCCTCGAAGATCATGGCCGAGCGAGCTCAGTCGAATCCCAAAATCGAGATTCTCTGGAACACGCGACTCGACGAAGTGCTCGGCAGCGAGCGCGAAGGTGTCACCGGCGTGCGGCTGGCCAGCACGAAGGGCAAGGAACTGCTGGAAAAGGAAGCCGCTGGCGTCTTCTTGGCCATCGGTCACACGCCCAACACTGCGTTCCTTGAAGGGCAGCTCGAGTTGACCGACAAGCAGTACATCAAGTGGACGACGCCGCAGCGCACCTACACAAGCGTCGAGGGAGTGTTCGCCGCGGGCGACGTGGCCGACGACTACTACCGCCAGGCTGTGACCGCTGCCGGCACGGGTTGCATGGCCGCGCTCGACGCCGAGCGCTGGTTGGCCGCCGAGGGCATCGAGTAACTGTAGCCAGGGCCGCTGAGCCTCTGCAGCCGGGGTCTGTGACCCCGGTCTGATCTTCGGTCGAGGCCCGCTACAGCGAGCAAGGACCAACAGACCTGACAAACGAAGGATCGACTCCATGGACCCGATCAGCGTGGCCCAGGCACGCCAGCCGTCGGCGATCGGCCGCAGCGTGCTCCTGCGCGGATGGATTCGCACGCGCCGCGATTCGAAGGCCGGCTTCAGCTTCCTGGAGCTCAACGACGGCACCTCGCTCGGCAGCCTGCAAGTGATCGCCCCCTCGTCGCTCGACAACTACGAGTCGCAGATCAAGCATCTCACGGCCGGCGCCAGCGTAGCGGTCGAGGGGGCGGTCCGCGAAAGCCCCGCCGCCGGCCAGGCGACCGAGGTCGAAGCCACGCGCGTCTCGGTCATCGGCCTGGCCGACGCCGAAAGTTACCCGCTGCAGAAGAAGCAGCATTCGTTCGAGTTCTTGCGAACGATCGCCCACCTGCGACCGCGCACGAACACCTTTGGGGCCATCGCCCGCGTGCGCAACTGCGTGTCGCGGTCGATTCACGATTTCTTTCAGGAGCGCGGCTTTCTCTACATTCACTCGCCGATCATCACGGCCAGCGACTGCGAGGGGGCTGGCGAAATGTTCAAGGTCAGCACGCTCGACCTGGCCAACATTCCGCGCAGCGCCGCCGCCGTCGACTACTCGCAAGACTTCTTCGGCAAGCCGGCCTATCTCACCGTCAGCGGGCAGTTGAACGCCGAGATCTTTGCCTGCGCGTTGGGCAAGGTCTATACGTTCGGGCCGACGTTCCGGGCCGAGAACTCGAACACCTCGCGGCACCTGGCCGAGTTCTGGATGGTCGAGCCCGAGATGGCCTTCTACGAACTGGCCGACAACATGCAGTTGGCCGAGTCCTTCCTCAAACGCATCTTTCGCGACGTGCTCGAGCGCTGCGACGAAGACATGCGGTTCTTCGCCCAGCGGATCGACAAGACGGTGATCGACACCTTGCAGCACGTCGTCGAGCGCGAGTTTCTGCAAGTCAGCTACACCGAGGCGGTCGACGCCCTGGAGAAGTCGGGGCAGCAGTTCGAGTTCCCGGTCCGCTGGGGCAACGACCTGCAAAGCGAGCACGAACGCTACCTGACCGAAACCCTCTACCAACGGCCGGTGATCCTGTACGACTACCCGGCCTCGATCAAGCCGTTCTACATGCGCGTCAACCAAGATGGCCGCACCGTGCGGGCGATGGACATCCTGGTGCCGCGCGTCGGCGAAATCATCGGCGGCAGCCAGCGCGAAGAGCGCCTCGACGTGCTGACCGAGCGGATCACCACGCTCGGCATGAATCCCGAAGATTATTGGTGGTACGCCGACCTGCGCCGCTACGGCACGGTGCCGCACGCCGGCTTCGGGCTTGGGCTCGAACGCGCGCTGCTGTTCATCACGGGGATGCAGAACATCCGCGACGTGATCCCCTTCCCGCGCACGCCCGGCAGCGCGGAGTTCTAGCGCTACTTCTAACACCCTCTCCCCTGGTGGGAGAGGGTGCTTGCCACGACGCGTCGTGGCAAGCGGGTGAGGGGGCGCCTCGTGAATGACGAGCGCGACGTCATCTGCTGCGCGCGTCAGGCACACGAGTGCTGACCTGCGCGCTGCGGCAATCTCGCAATCGCCACGCCACGCCACGCAGTTACCTTCCGCCGGCGCCCTCGGGCTTCGCCGGCTTCGAGTCCGTGGGCTTGGCCCCCACCGTGTGCGCGTCGTCCTCGACCGACACGCCGCCGTAGAAGCCGATCATCATTTCTTCCCACGTCTGCGGGCCCCAGCGGACCACTTCGTCGGGGTTGGGGTTCGACACGTTGTCGGCCGAGTTGTCGAAGTGCG
The DNA here is from genome assembly GCA_050184475.1 of Pirellulales bacterium. Classification (GTDB taxonomy): domain Bacteria; phylum Planctomycetota; class Planctomycetia; order Pirellulales; family JAEUIK01; genus JAIESQ01. The sequence goes on from JBFXAH010000004.1 coordinate 219,888, forward strand.
CCGTGCACTCGAGCACCGTGCCGGCCGGCAGCCGCTTCGGCTCGGCGAGCTCGTAGCGCAATTGCCAGTTAAAGTCGTACCGCGGCACGTCGAGCAGAATCTCATGTGTGCCGTCGGGGTACTGCGCCTCGAAGCGGAACGACTTGCCGCGCAAATGCATGTGCGGCGACATCCACTCCAGATATTGATCCTTCTCGATCGTGCTGCGCGCGACCACCTGGTAGTTGTCGTCGCCCGCCGGGATGGCGAACGAGCCGTTGATCGCCGCGTTGCCGCGAGCACGCTTCTTCACGGTCTTGGGATCGGCGAAGACGACGCCAACATAGCTCTGGTCTTCTTGCGCGGTGCCGTTGGGGGTGTAGTGCATCTGCAGGACGATCTTTGAACCCTTGGGAACAAAGGTCGCCACGCCTGGCTCGTGGACCGTGCCGACGCTCCCCGGCACATAGGCCGTGAGCATGCCGCCGCCGGCTTCGAGGCTCGACAAAAAGCCGCCGCCACTGGAGCCGCCACGCAGTCCGCTAGCAACGTCGCCCGGGGGGCCACCGCGCCGGCCGGCGAATCCGCCGGGACCGCCGGGGCCGCGTCGACCGCGCCCGCCGCTCAGCAGCCGCGCGGCGATCTGTTGAACCATCTCCTGCGGAATCACGAACGCGATGATGTGATGCACGACCGCCCGGTTGCCGGCCCGCGCTTCGACCTGCTGAATCCATTTGTCCTCGCTCCAGCCCGGATCGAGGATCATGTGCTGGTAGGGGACGACCCCTTCGGCGGGCACCTTGTAGGGGCGGCGCATCTTGATGACCTGGTCGGGGGTGGCGATTTGCCACCCCTCGGGCCACTCACGCGGCGTCGGCATATCGGCCAGGTCCCCCTGCGGGCAGCCGTTGTCGATCCAGGTGTAGAGCAACTGCTTATCTTCGTCGCTGAGGCGGGCGTCGTTGGCGAAATGCCCATACTTGGGGTTGGCCGTCCAAGGGGGCATCCGCTCGTCGGTCACCACTTCGCGAATCATTTCGGCCCAACCGACCACTTCGTCGTAGTCGGTCAGCGCGAACGGCCCAACTTCGCCGGGCCGATGACACGAGACACAGTGATTCTCCAACAGCGTGGCGATGTGCGTGGCATACGTGACGTCGCCGCGGGCCTCGACCTTCGGCTTGCGGCCGATCAGGCAGCCGGCCGTTTCGGTCACGGGCTGCGAGACCTCGTTGCCGGCCAGCAATTCGTCGAGCGCCATGGCCAGGTCGCGGCGGGTGATCTTGGTCTTGGCATAGCCCGAGCTCGATCCCTGACCGTACTGGTCGTCGATCCGTCCGCGATAACGCACCGCACGCCCGGCGTCGAGCACGAACACCTCGGGCGTGCGCGTGGCCCCGAACTTATCGGCGATCGCCTGATCGCGATCCTTCAACAGCGGAAAGTGCAGCCCATATTGATTGGCGAACGCGATCATGTCGGTCAGCGAGTCTTGCTGATTCGAGTCGATGCCGATGAACGTCACCCCCTTGTCGGCGTACTCTGCGCTCAGCTCCTGCAATCGCGGGGCGTACAGCCGGGCCAGCGGACACTCGACCCCCAGAAACGCCACCACCACGATCTGCTTGCCGGCCAACTCGTCGAACGACCGCGCCTGACCATGCATATCGGGCAAGGTGAACGGCTCGACGTGGCGGGCCTCGGCGGCCGAGGCCGTGTGGCTGCTCGTCACCAGGCCGGCCTGCAAGCTGGCAACTGCGGCCACCGCCGCCAGCAACGCCAATCGTGGGCTGTGGGTCTTCATCGACTCGAATCCTTCTAGCTGAGTGCGCGCCCTGGGGATGTAACCCCGTGGGGCTGCCTAAGTTTCTTCGCCGTCCGTTCGCCGGAGTGGGGGCAACGCGGATCATGCCCGCCTGGCATCCGCTTGATATTGTGCCAGTTTTTGCCAGAGGGGACTGTTATTGGTCGCTGTGCGGAAATCGACCGCTATCCGTGGCGTCGGACCGCTCGTCGGCCGGCTCAACCCCAGCGCAGCGATGAATATAAGTATAGACTTTCGGCCCCGCCGACCAGACAAGCTGGATAACCGCCGGCCGCCACAGGGCTTTGCGTTAGGCAACCGCCGCGCGCCGACACAGCCGGCGACGGCCCCCGGCCACGATCGCCATAACCGCCGCACCGTAGGCCAGCGCCATGCCAGAGGGCTCCGGCACCGGAACGACGCCGGCCAGTTGGCCAGTCGCGGCACTCGTTGCTTCACCCGCGATCCGTGCCTCGTAGTGGTCCGCCCAGACGATGTAATCGAGCCCGTCGACGACGCCATCGAGATTAAAATCGCCGTCGGCAAATCCGCCCGGCTGCAGATAGTGCTCCGACCAGGCGATGTAATCCAGCCCGTTGGCCACGCCATCGAGATTGGCGTCGCCGCCGTACATCGCGGCACAATCGAGCAACAACTGCCGCGCCATCCACTGATAGCCCGGCGACGTCCCCTGGGCAAAGGCTCCCCACAGGTGAACGTAGCCGGGGGACGCGCCGTCGTCGCTATACCACGATTGCCAGTCGGGCTGCTGCTGAATCAACTGGCTTAAATCCAGCACGTGGAAGCCGTAAGCCGACGCGTGCGCGCGCAGCCAGGGATTGAGAAACTCGTCGAGATAGACGTTTGCCTGCTCGAAGGCGGCATTATCGGGGTTCGGCAGAACTGGCATGGCGGTTGTGACGATCACCTTCACGCCGGCACTGGCCAGTTTGACGAACTCGGGGGCGATCGCCTGAAAGTACTCCTCGACGCGCCCCTGAATGGCGTCGTTCACCCCGAGTGTGAATGTCACGATATCGGGGTGCATCGCCAATGCGTCGTCGGCGAAGTTGTGAAAGGCCTGCGGATCGCTGTGCTCATCGAGCTTCGTGCCGGCATAAGTCGCCGACGTGGCGCCGCCAGACGTAACGCCGTAGACGACCGCCGGCATGCCGGCGGCGTTGAACGTGCGCTGCAGCAGTTCATCGGCCATGGCGCGCGCCTGCGAGTCGCCCGTCACGACGATCGTGATGGGCGCCCCCTGCAAGCTCGCCCCCCATGCCATGGCGGCAACGAGCAGAATCCCTCTCCTCATGACGCGGCATTGTAGCGGGCGGACCCTTAACTGGAATACGTCAGTTACGCCGCTGGCGCGCTGCCGCTGGTCAATTTCGACGCAGTCGCCGCTATCGGGTTGCTTAGCGCGCATGTCGGTCGATTTAACTTACCGTAGTACGAATCGACCGCTTCTTGCCCGGTGTAATTCGCGCCGGCCTGATCGTCAGCGCCAACATAACGCAGACCAAACGAAAACGTCGCGTTGCCGGTCCGCGACAAGACGTGCGCTCGCCGATCATAGTCGAATCCCCCGGCGCGGAACTTCGCCAACAGCCGCCGGCCAAGTGGCTTTCCGTCGTCGCGCCGCAAACTCGCCACGTCGAGGTTGGCCAGAAAAACGCCGCCGGGCGTCAGCCAAGTGATCGCCCGCTCGATCAACCCGAGCTTGTCGCCGAGGTAGTGCAGCCCGTGAACGCAGGTGATCAGGTCGTAGCGCCGCGGCGTCTGCCAGCGAGCAAGCGAGGCGGCCTCGAATGTCACCGCGCCCAAACCGGCGGGGACTTCCGCGAACATCGCGATCAGGTCGACGCCGTGCAGCGAAAGCTGCCCCGGCCGGCCTGCTGCGGGCTGCCAACAACGGGCGGCTTCGATTAGCGCCAGCCCTGAGCCGCAGCAGAGATCGAGCCAGCGGGCGGTCGCCGCCTGATCCTGGCGCTCGCCGAGAAGCGGTTTCAAAACCAACATTGAACCGACGTCGGGTGCCACTGCTAGCTGGTCTAGCAGTGCTGTGTCGAACTTCTCACTGCTGGGCAAGCGAGCAGTCGCACCCAGGCCGGGTTTTGAAACTGCTTCTAGTAACACCAGCGGATCGATCCCCAGTTCGCGCTGGTAGCTGTCGATCCCGTGCAGGCCACGGGTGCGATTCATGCGGGCGTTGGCGACGACCGACGAGCGCTCGAGCTGGCAGTCGTCGAGCAACGGCGGCGCGCTGTCGGCGTTTGAACTGGGGCGATTGGGTGGCACGATCGATCTCAATCCAACAAGCCGCGCAACGGCGTGACCAGTCCGCGTCCTGCGCGGAGGCGGCCTTGCCAGACCTTGATCCCCGGATTATCTGGATCGACATGCTCCCAACTGCTCAGAAAACTGCTCGCCCGTTTGTGGTCCCCCTCGGCCAGCGCCAGGTCGATGTTCACGCTGCACCACGCCGCGTATTCGCTGGTGTGCAAACGCTGCTTCTGCGAAAGCGGCGCCAGCAACGATTGGGCCTGTTCCAGATCACCCTCGGCGATCGATATCCCGGCCAGGTGCGTGCGCGCGAAGACGTAGTCGGGCTTCTCGCGATGAAGCTGACGAATGATCTCCAGCGACTCCGCTTCGCGGCCTTGCAGCCCGAGCGCCACGGCCCGGTTGTACCGCGCCGAGACATCGCCCGGCCGCAACCGCAAAAACTCGTCGAGCAGCGGCTCGGCCTCGGCGCCGCGCCCGGCGCTGATCGCCTGATGGGCGGCAAACATCAGCTCCTGCAGCTCGGGCGACAGTTCCGCGGTCGGCTCGCCTGAGATTTCTTGCGCGGTGAGCCGCACGAGCTGCCGAGCGCCTGCGCGCCAAATCTCCACTTCCCCTGCGATGACCTCGGCCTGCGACAGGGTCAACAACGCCTGCATCCGCAACTCGTCGCTCCCGCGCTGTCCCAGCGCGAACCGTTTGAGGGCGGCGAAGATCGCCGGCCGCTTTAAGAAGGGGGCCAGACGAATCAGCGTTTCGCACGCGTGCGGATCACCGCGCTCGAGCAGCACATCGGCCAGCAGCTCGAGTTGTGGGTATTGCTCGAAGTGTCGCTGAATGATGCGCGACAAGTCCCGCTCGCGGCGCCGCCCGTCGGCCGCTTCCAGAAGACTTTCGATCGACCCGCGCGGCACCCAGTGATCAAGGGGAAACGCCCACGGCCCATGCCGCTGGCCGACGGGTTGCTGCGAGTCGGCGAGGTTTATCTCCGCCCAGTTCGGGGCGTCGGACCTGGCGGCCGCACGGCGCCAATGCTGACGGGCCTTCTTGAGATCGCCCAGGTTCGCGTGCGCCACGCCGGCCAGGTGCTCGGCCAACCAGGGCGTCTCCCCCTCCTCACGTTTCCAAACCTTCTGCCCAGCGTGCACTGCCGCGAGCACGCCACTCCAGTCGCCGAGTTGGGCCAGCGCTTCGGCCATTTTGAGAAAGGCGTCTCCTTCCTCGGCCGCACAGGCTTTGAGTGCGGTCGCCGTCGCCTGGGCCTCGTCGAACTGGCCCGACAAATACAGGTAGCGCGTCAGGTTCCCCAGCGCGTGGTAGTTCGTGGCATCGAACTCGAGCACCCGCCGGCTGTCGGCGATCGCCTCGGCGTAGCGCCCCGAGCGGAAACGTGCCTCGCTTCGGTTGTTCAACGCCGGGGCAAACGTCGGACAGATCGCCAGCAGCCGCGCAGCCGCCTCTTCCACCCGGTCGAACTTGCCGCGGTTCAACTGCAGGTTGATTTCGTCGTGCAACTGCAACACGCGAAACCCGGTTTCGATATCGAGCCCGCGGCGCCGGCATTCTCCTTCGAGAAACTCACGCAGCCCTTCCACCATCTCGCGGGCACGCGCGGCATCCGCGTGATCGGGCCAGTCGGCCGCCAACCGCGCGAACGCCCGCTGGGCCGTCGCCAATTGGCCGTTGCCCAGCGCCGCGGCCGCCAACGCCAACCAATAACTCGGCTCGCGCGGATCAATGGCCGTGAGTCGCGCGCAGGTGACCTGGCTCGACCAAGCATCGTTGTTCTGCAACTGCGCTTCGGCCAGTTGGATCAGGATTTCGGTCCGCCGCGGATATCGCCGCGCCAACTCTTCGAGCACTTCCAGGGCCTGCTCGAGTTGGCCGCTGGCCAGCAGTTCGTCGGCCTCGTCAAGTCCGCGGGCCGCGCTCGGCGACAACTGGGTGCTGGGCGTCGGCTGGCGATTCCGCTGTTGACGCTTGGCCGACTTCTTGGCCTTGCGTTCGAGCTTGCGCTGACGATTGAGATTGCGCGCCATCGGGCGACCTCCTTGCCGGACCTGATCACAACCAAGCGGCCGATTCATCGCTGCGCCGCCAGAGAGCCCTCCGACCGAAACAAGCCTGGAACCGCGGTCGGAACGCGAGCGACGCTGGGCAATTGCCGCGCGGCTACCACTATGTTTTATGACCTTTCGCTGGCTCGGGCAATGCAAGCTGCGCGGGCGCAGGTTAATCTTCGCCGAGGGGAGCGACAGGGAGGGCGACGGCGTGGCCGCTAGCAGCCGCAGGTCAGGCTCCCCCGTGGCAGACCATCGCCAATTACGGGCGCGCGAGGTGACATCGCGGGCAAAGGTCGCTGCGACACAACCGGTGCCGCTACAATCGAGTGCACGCAGCCACCGCTCGCACCACCGGGCGGCCGGTCACGGCACACAGTGTCGCATCAACTGACGTATGCCACAGCAGGCTGCCGTTGGCACCTAAAGCATGGCCGAGCAGCCCAAACGCCGCTGGTTCCGTTTCCGGCTATCGACGGTGCTGATTCTGACCACGATTGCGGCGTGGTGGATGGCGAGTTTGCCATTCTGGGACCCGGCATCGGACAAGGCTAGTTGGCGCCCCAATCCGTTACTGACTCTGCCAGCGCTGGCGTTGGCAATGTTCGTCCTCTGGAAGGCCGCCCGCGAGTGAATCCATTTTGCGAACGGTATGATGACCGTACAACGGCGCGTGGCGTGGTGTTCGCGTCCCTAGGTTAGCCAGCCCCGATGCGATTCTTACTACAACGCCGCTGGTTTCAGTTTCGCTTGAGCACGTGGTTTGTGTTCGTGGCGATATTCGGCTGGGGGATGGCACAATCAGAACGCCGGACGTCTGAATTCGTGTTTCTTTCGAGGTCCACTGATCCCGCGGCAATATGGGAAGTGGAGGACGTGTTCAAGTTCCCACGGTTGAATGAGGACCTCGCACCGTACCACCGTTGGATTCGTGCCAAGAAGCGCCTGGTGTCGGACGCGATGCGCAGCCGTGGCCCAAACGGAAAGCAATATTGGATCGAGCATCGCATGGCGACGAACCGTTGGTTCTTGGCTACTTATTTCGCGTTGGCCGTTTTCCTCGCCTGGAAAGCCGCCTGGGCGATCCGCCCGCGAGTCGTTCGACGCCGCATGGCCCGCACAACACCATAGACGGCTATGGCCGATCAGCCCCCGCGCCGCTGGTTTCAGTTTCGGCTGAGCACGTGGTTCGTGCTTGTGGCGATTTTGGCTCTGTGGATGACTGCCCGGCCCGCGGTATCGCTTCATTCGTTCAGTAACTCCTCCTTTTCGAACGAGGATGGGGAGGAATGGCTCAATTTGGATCTCTATACCCGCACGCACAAGCCGGCCATCCTCAGGATTCGTTCGTGCTGGCTGGGCATCGGGCACAATCCCCAGTTGACGGTCGCGCTACTGGCGCTGTTGGTGTTCGTTTTCTGGAAATCGGCCCTGGCGATCAAAGGGCGGATCGCTCGCTATTGCGTCCAAGGCACAACGTTCGTGGGCGAACCCTCGCCGCGACGCTGGTTTCAGTTCCGCTTGAGCACTTGGTTCGTGCTCACGGCGATCCTCTGCATTTGGCTGGCAAGCAAGCCTTCTCACTCATACAGGTTCCGCGACGTGCACTTGAACGGAAACGTCGACAAGCCTGAAGAGGTCGTGTTCGGTATTTCGGTGCTCGCCTACGATCCGCTGAAGTATCGCAACGCCAGCATGTCGGTGGGCTTCGAGCGCAACTCCAACCGGCAATCGCTGACAGTCGCCTTGTTGGTCTTGTTGATTGCGTGGATCGTTGGAGCGCGAGTTGTTCGACGCCACAAGGCCCGTGCGGCAGAATGAACGTATGGTGCTTGTCGTGGGCAGGATTTCACTATCCACAGATTTCACTGATTACGCCGATGAGCTGCTCGGTGACTTGGCCGCTTAACCAATCTGCGTCAATCGGCGAAATCTGCGGACACAAACTGTGTTTCTTTGCGCCTTGGCACCTTGGCGCGAGATCCATGTCTCTTTGCGAGGCCACGGGTTTGGGCGAAGCGAGATATCGCCGCTGCGCGGCTTCGCTGGTTGCAGTGGCGACTCCGTTCCGCGGGCTGGCAACCACTGCTAAGCGCCGGCGACGCTTACGCGGCGAAAAACGCTCGCCGGTACCTGACCACTTGCCCCTGACCACTAATCACTACTCCCCACCCGGACGCAAATGGCTGACCCGGACGCAAACCGGACGGTCACCCGGACGCAAAAACGTCGGCGTGTTACACGCCCCAAGTCGTGCCGTCTATTCGAGTTCGGGTGCAATATCAAAACACCCGGACGCACCCGGACGCAAAATTACGGACCATCTTATGTCGTGGGGGGGTGAGCCGGGGGGAGTGGTCCATGGCTAGCCACTAGTGGGACGATCCGAGCTTTGCGGCCGAACACTGCCCGCCCCACGCCCGCGATCCTCACGCGTAGTCGTGCACCGTCGGCTTGATGATCAGCTCGGGAATATGGGCACGCTTGGGCAAGCCGGCGATGAACAACGCCGCGGCCGCCACGTCCTCGGGCTGCAGGATGACCGCCCGCCGCTCGGCGCTGACCGGGGTGGGGCGATGCTCGAGGATCGGCGTTTCGACCTCGCCGGGAAAGATCGTGCTGACGCGGATGTAGTTTTTTCCCTCTTCCAGGGCCACGGTGTTCGCCAGCGCGGTCTGGGCGAACTTCGAGGCGTTGTAGGCGACGCCTCCCAGAAGCCCGGCGCGCTTGCCGGAGATCGACGACACGTGGATCAACAGTCCGTCGCGGCGCTCGCGCATGTCGGGCAGCACGGCGCGCAGGCAGTTGTAGCTGCCCGTGGCGTTGACGGCCATCAGCCGGTCCCAGTCGGCGGGATCGAGCTCGCGCATCGAGCGGCGGACGAGGTTGACGCCCGCGTTGTTCACCAGGATGTCGACCGGCCCGACCTGCTGGCGCGCCCAGGCGAAGAAGGCGTCGACACTCCGGCGGTCGGCGACGTCCAACTCGTGGGCGACGACGGTGGGCGCGGCAGCTTGCGAGCCGGCCCGGCTGGCCGCCGGTGGCTTTTCCTTTTCCCAGGCGGCGACGGCCTCTTGGAGCTTGTCGAGCCGGCGGCCGCCGATCGCCACGCGACAGCCCTCGCGGGCGAAGGCCAAGGCGATCGCCTGGCCGATGCCGGTTCCTCCGCCGGTGATCACGGCCGTTCTACCTGCTAGCAACATGCGAACCTCGATTGATTCAGGGGTGCGAAACTGGGCATTCGTCCGGTGTTTTAGCGTGCTGCGGCAGTGCTAGCCAGCCATCTGGCGGCACACGGGACGGGCCTGCCCGGGGCTCGGGGGCGACCACGGCTGCTATCGGTGCTGGCGGCAGTTCTGCAGTTCTGCGAGTCGCATGAAAGTTCGCCCGCCGTTTGGACGATAACGATTGTGCTGGTCTTGCCGACTGGATGGGTTTTGATGGCCGGCGCCCGCGGAGTGCGATGATGAGCGAACGCAGCAGCAATCAACCTCGATGGCGCGGGCTGCTCGGCGGCCTGGGGTTGCTGGCGACGGTGACCTGCACGGGCTGCCAAGTTGAAGTCGGCGGCCAGACGCTGCCCAGCGCCTACTACCAGATGGACGACGTCCAGTACTTCGCCCCGGGTCCCGAGTTCAAATTGAGCCGAGAAGCGGCCGCCCTCAAGGCCGCTCGCGTCGCGGAGCGTGAGGAACTGGAGCGCAGCCGCGCTCGATAACCGGGCGCCGGTGCGATCGAGGCTCGCTGTGACGAGCTCTTCCCACGCGCCGGCACGCTCTTTACCCGACTCAATCTCGTTCCTGAAGAAACGACTGGCGGAATCCGAACCTAGCGAGGCAAGCTCCAACAACACAAATTACGTCGATGCCGTCGAGTTGGGCGATCGGTTGGTGGCAGCAATGCCAGGGGCCGCCGACGCCGAGCTGCGGCGGTATAAGGGGGGACGACGACCTTCGCCGCTGACGACGCGGATCCTACGGGGCCCACGGCGTCAGCGCGCGAAGGCGATTTTTTAGCTGCGCGGCAAGTGCCTGATCGCGGCCGTTGTGCCGCAATACCATCGAATCGACCGCGGGGGGAAATGGCGACCATGGGACAGCCCGATGTTTCCCAACTGGCAGCCGAGCTGTCGCATCACGTGCTGACTTGGATTGGCTTCGGCACGCTGGTGGGCTTGCTGGCCAAAGCGATCATGCCGGGTCGCGACCCAGGGGGCGCGGTGGCCACGTTGATGATGGGGATCGGCGGCACGCTGATCGGATGCGCCGTGCTGATGTACGTGAGCAACGGCAACCGCATTTCGCCGATCAGCCCGATCGGTTTCCTGGTGGGAACCGCCGGCTCGTTTCTGATCTTGTTTTTTTACCGGCTGTTAGCTGGTTACTTTTTCGTCGAGGGGGCGCACGGCTATCATCGCCAGCCTTATTTCACGCGGCAGTCGCCGCGTCGCCGGCGGAGCGTGCCACGCCGCGAGACGATCCTCGACGAGTGACCCCCGGCAAGATGCGTCGCACCAGGCGTGACGTTGGCGGCGATGCACCTCTTCGCGGCCGACTAGCTTGGCGCCGCGTGTTGCTTCGAGCGGCCGAATCCGGCTGCCGCTGGTTTACGACGATGTCGCAGCCAGCCCCGCGCGGTGCGACCGAAGCGGGCCACCTGACCTTTGAGAGCCAGCGACGGATAGTGCGTATAGCGGTCGCAGGACACGAGGCGAGTCATCCAAACCCGTTTCGAGTCGAGGTAACTGGCGCCCAGGTTGACTTCGCGATCGCCTCGCTCGAAGCAGTCGGCCAGCATGCGAGCACAGAGGACCGTTCCCAATCCATCGCGGGCGACAGTCGCATCAAAGCCACGTCGCAAGCCAAAGACCCGTCCACGATACGTATAGCAGTACATGAAAGCCGCTGGTCGCTCGTCGACATACAGCAAGTTGAGATCGCAGCAGCCGGCGCGCACGGCAGCGGCGTGAGCGTCGCGGAAAAAGTCGGCGACTTCGGGATGGCAGAGTGTCGTGCCATCGGTGGCCGCGGCCTGCCAGCTTCGGCGGCTGACTTCGACGCAGGCGTCGTAAAGATCCCAGCGGCAGTCGACGGGACCATCGTCGGCCCCGTCGGGACGAAAGCGGACATACGTCACCTTGCCTCGCGACGCCAACTTGCGTTCGGCCGCGGCCAGCTTGGAACGAAAGCGATTGGGGCGTGCGGCCAGATAGTCGTGCCAATTGCCGGCGATGTCGACGAGCGCTACCGAGTCGTAGAAGCTCCGGGCGGCCGGCAACAAGGCCTCGTCGAGCGCCGCGGCCGTGCGACCTTCGTCTCCCGATTCACTGGGCACCCAACCGAGTTCGAGAAAGTCCCAGTCGCGCGGGCTGTTCGCGACGTGGCGCAGCCCGGTCAGCAGAGTTTCGTAGGGTTTGGGACCGATGGGACCGAAGAACGTCCCCCAATCGTCGAGTGGATAGCCGAGCACGCGAGCCGTGCCCCATCCCAGGCTGCGCTGTCGCACGACGAGCGGCAAAATGCCGATCGTTCCAGCAGAATCCGCGATTTCGAGGACCCGAAGCTGTTGGCGGGTGCCGAAGTGCTTCCAATAGGTGTCGAACCAGTCGAAATGCTGGAAGAATGTCGCTCCACGCGTCCGGGAAAGCAGCTCGATCCAGGGACCGCGCAGCTGGCGGAGAACGGCAAAATCGTCGATTTCTCGAACGAATAGCCCTGTTTTGATTTGGCAACCTGGAACGAACATGGCAACCTCCGCGGCCGCGAATCACCGCGAACGCCGCGTGGCACGACCGCGATTTCTTGAAAAGCAGGAGCGATGCCGCGGGGCGACTGAACCCGCCAGCACGCCGGCATAGCTTTGCGATAAATGCTGGCGTCGACGGGACTTTTAGCGTGTAATAAAACCGTGAAGGCAATCAGCCCTCGTTCGAGCGTCGGGGCGAATCGTCGATTCGTGGCATCATCGCGTCGCGATTTGCCAACGTGTTGAAGGCAACGACAGAAACCGGCGAAACTGGGGAAGCGGCCTCCCCCCGGGCGCGGTATTTTCCGCGCTAGCAGGCGGCACCTGGGAGTGAATTGCGGGTTCAATTGGTAACGGAACGAAATCAGCTTATTTTGGCCGGAGACTGCCGAATAATGTCGCTACTTCGACGGAAACCATCGGGCCTCGCTGCGAATTGGCGCCGGACAGCGTGGGCCATGGCGCTTTTGTGTGGAATTGGCCTTTCGGCTGTCGCTGGCGAAGCAACTCCGGACGAGGAATCCAGCGAACCGACGGTCGCCGTCGCTTTGACCGCCGAAAAAGACGCGCCCGTCGTTCCTGTTGACTCGATCGACGCCGCCAAGAAGCTCGATGCGTTGCTGGCTCGCGAATGGCAGGCGGTCTCCGACGAGTCGGCCGACGTCAAGGCCACGGACGAGGTCTTCGTGCGACGGGCGAGCTTCGACCTGATCGGCGAGCTTCCCACGCCCGAAGAAATCACACTGTTCTTGCTTGACCAATCCGCGGACAAGCGCGCGAGGTTGGTGGAGCGCCTCGTTGCCGACCCGCGCTACGGCTTGAACTGGAGTCGTTATTGGCGCGATGTCATCCTGTCACGGCGCAGCGACGAACGCGCGCTGCTGGCTTCTGAAAGCGTGACTCGCTATCTGGCAGACGCCTTCAATCAAGGAACACCCTGGGATCAAATCGCCACGGACTTTGTCACGGCCGACGGCAGCCTGGCCGAAGATGGCCGTACGGCACTGCTGGCCTCGCAGTGGGGCGAAATCCCCGAGACCGCGGCTGAAGTCGCCCGCATTCTGATGGGCGTGCAGATCCAGTGCGCCCAATGCCACGATCATCCGACCGATCGCTGGCAGCGCGAACAGTTCCACGAGCTGGCGGCGTTTTTCCCACGCATCGGGGTGCGGGCTGTCCGCGTCGAAGGTAAACGACGCGGCTTCGAAGTCTACGCCCGCGAAGACGCGCCACGCGCCGCCAAGGTCAAGCCGGTGAAGCTCGGCAAAGCCGCCAAGCGATTCGAGCATTTCATGCCCGATCTCGACGATCCGTCGGCCGAAGGAACGTTGATGCAGCCGGTGTTCTTTGTCACCGGCCAGCAACTGCCGACGGGGGCCAAGGACTCGCAACGACGGGAAACGCTGGCCGCTTGGATCACCGCGCCGGAGAACCCCTGGTTCGCGCGGGCCATTGTGAATCGTTACTGGGCCGAACTCGTCGGCGTCGGCATGTACGAGCCGATCGACGATCTCGGGCCCGATCGCGAGTGCACCGCTCCCGAATCGCTCGATTTCCTGGCATCACAATTCGTCGCCCACGATTACGACATCAAATGGCTCGTGCGGACGATCGCTGCCACGAACATCTACAGCCGCGAAAGCAAGCCGCGGCCTGTAGGGGGCGAAGCCCCCAGTTGTGGGTGCCCACAGCCGCTACGAGCCGACCAGTTGTTCAACGCCCTCACGCAAGCGTTGGGGCTCGAAGGCCTGGCGCGATCGGACGCGGGAGCCGGCGACCCGCGCCGCGGGGATCGCTCTCCGCGTGGGCAGTTTCAGCAGGTGTTTGGCTTCGACCCCAGTGAACCTCGCGACGAGATCGCCGGCTCGGTATCGCAGGCCCTGATGCTGATGAACTCCCCGGCCCTGGCCAAGGGGATGTCGTTGGCCGACAGTCAAGGCGCAACGAATCCACTGGTCAGGTTGCTGGCCGAAGCCCGCACTGATGACGAGATCTTCGTCGAACTGTACTTGCGCTGCCTGGGTCGAGAGCCGCACGCGGACGAGCTGAAAATCTGTCGCCAGCATGTCGCCAAGGTCGGTGATCGCCGCGAGGCGGTCGAAGACCTGCTTTGGGCTCTGGTGAATTCGACCGAGTTCTTGTACCGCGATTAGCAGTGCGCACAAACTTTCGCGACCACGCGGCGTCTCGCGTGAGCCGCCAGGAATTGAATCAACGAGCAGGAATTCGAACTATGTTCTCATTTCATCGGCAAACGCGCGTCGCAGTTGATCGCCACGGGGTCGTCCAACGACGCGATTTCCTGAAGTGCCTTTCGGCAGGGGCCCTCGCAACCGGCGCGCTGAACTGGACCGACCTGGTGGCCGCCAACGCCGCCGAGCTGCGCAGCCGCGGGCGGGCCTGCATTCTGCTCTGGATGCAGGGCGGGCCGAGCCAATTCGAGACACTCGACCCCAAGCCCGGGCACGCCAATGGTGGCGCGACCGAGGCCATCGAGACCGCGGTGCCCGGCATTCGCATCGCTGCGAACTTCCCACAGATCGCCAAACAAATGCAGCATGCCGCCATCCTCCGCTCGCTAACCAGCAAGGAGGGGAACCATCAGCGCGCGACGTTCCTGATGCACACCGGCTACTCCCCGACGGCGAGCGTAAAACATCCGGCCTTGGGGTCGATCGTCGCACAGGAACTCGGCAGCACCGAGTGCGAATTGCCGGCGTTCGTGCGCGTCAGCAGCGATGTGCGACAGCGCAACAGCGGCAACGGTGGGTTCCTCGGCGTCGAATACGATCCCTTCGCCATTCGCCAGGCAGGCAATCTGCCCGAGAACGCCGCCCCGACAACCGAAATAGCCCGCTATCGCCGTCGTCTCGGTCTGCTCGATCGGCTGGAAGAGGATTACGCGGAATCTGGCGGCGCGCAACGCGTCGCCGATCATCGCAAGCTCTACGACAAGACAGCGCGGATGATTCTGTCCAAGGACATGCACGCGTTCGATCTGAACAAGGAGCCAGCGGCGGTTCGCGAGGCATACGGCACCACGCAATTCGCCAGTGGCTGCCTGCTGGCACGTCGACTGGTCGAATCGGGAGTGCCCTTCGTCGAAGTGCAGCTCAACGGGTGGGACACGCACGACAACAACTTCGATCGCGTCCGCGATCTGGCTGGCCAGGTCGATCAGCCGGTTGCCAACCTGTTGGCCGATCTCGACGCACGCGGCCTGCTCGACTCGACGCTCGTCATCTGGATGGGCGAGTTCGGTCGCACCCCTAAGATCAATCCGCGAAATGGCCGCGATCACTACCCGCGGGCGTTCAGTGCGCTGTTGGCCGGTGGCGGTATTCGCGGTGGGCAGGTCGTGGGGAGCACGAGCGAGGGGGGCGACGAAGTTGCCGAACGGCCAATCGTCGTGACCGATTTCTTTCAGACGCTCTGCCAGAGCCTGGGGATCGACGCCACCAAGGAGAACATGACCCCCATCGGGCGTCCGATCAAGATCGTCGACGGCGGACAGCCGATCAGCGAGTTGTTCGGGTAACGAACCGCCAAGCGATACGACCGTGCTCGCTGCCAGACAATTGGTGCTATGATCAATGTGATTGATCGATGGCCCTTGGTAGCGAGCTTAGTCGAATGCCCCGGAACGCGGTTCTTGGAGCACTGGCGCTAGTGACTGCCAGCTTGGCGATCATCGGGCACGCGGACGAACCGCGTGCGCCACGATCGGCCAGGGAAGCCCTCGCCAAGCCGCCAACCTTTCCGCGCGAAACGGTCGAAGTCTTCTTCACCGACGCCCGTCGAGCGCTGGGGCCCAAGCCCGATCCCGTTACCACCTCGGTTCCCTCAACTCCATCGACCGCTGCTGTGACTGGTGGCGGCCAGCATGCTTGGCAGCGAGTTGTTTCGGCCGACGTCCTGGAGGATGAAATCAAGTTGCTGGCGGCCGAAGTCGCCGCCGAGACCCGCTCGGCTAGCAGCTTCAAGTCCACGGGCCATAAACGACTACGCTCGATCTTCGGCACGTTAGCCGCCACTTTTAGTGTTATCGGGCAATTCGACGGCCAGGTTCGTTGGCAAGCCGAAGCACCTGGCATGCGCGACTTGTGTGCTCGCGCGGCGCGCAACCTGAAGGCCGCCTCCGACGCCACGTTGCGCGAAAGTCGCTCCCGCGGCGACGACCTGGCGGCGCTCATTCGCGGCCAGAGCGTGGAACTGCCCGACGCCGACGCCGAAACGCCGCTCGGCGAACTAATCGATCGCCGGGGTTTGATGTCGCGCATGGAAATGTCCGAGCGCGATCGGCTGCGGCCTTGGTTGGCCAGCCAAGACGAGTTCGTTGCCAACCGCGATCAGGTCGCCCACGAAGCGGCGATGCTCCGCCTGCTGGCCGATCTCGTGCAAGAGGCCGGTTTCGAATACGCCGACGATGAGACGTTCCGCGAATACGCCGACCATTTCGGAGCCCAGTGTCGGCAGTTGCTGGAAGCGACTGAAGCGGGCGATTACGAAAAGGCCCGCGCCGCGTTCTCCGCTGTCTCACAATCGTGCGACAATTGCCACGGCGATTTTCGCGGTTAGCCAATCCGGCCGAATTGCGTGGACCATGTCGCGGCGGTTGAACGTGTGGAACCAACTCGGCGATGGCTTCGGTTCGTGCTCAATGCCCGATCGATTCCGCGATGCGATTGGCGGCCTCGGCGGCACTTTGCCGTACGACCTCGCTCTTGTCCCGTTCGGCGATTCTGCGCAGTTCAGGAAGTGCGACTTCTGCTTTGGTACCTAACCTGCCGAGCCGCCGGGCCGCCAGGTTGCGCATACCCGGCTCTTTGTGCTTCAACAGCTTCATAAGCTGTGGCACGTCGGTCGAAGGATCGGGCTCGGTCGAAAGCGGGGGCTGGCGCCCGCAGCCAACGACTGCCAAACATGACAGGCAAAAGAGGGAAATCAATAACCGATGGCAGCGACCTGAAAGCGCGTAGGCGATGTCTAGCGAGTCGGGCACTCCTGCCTCCTAGGTTTCGTTCGAGCCACGGTTTGCATCGAGACCAATGTTTCACCTCTAGAGCGTTTTATTGAGGTATCCCCGAGACCTCGTTGGTGGCTGGCAATAGGATCGGCTCCAAGGATCCTTGAATGGTGGAGAGTCCGCGGTAGACGGAGATTTCAATCGAATCGGAAATGAAATGCACCGAACTATCAGCCATCATGAAGTTCGCGCCACCTCGATGATCGCTACGGAAACCACTGGTCCGACTGCGCGTGGGTTTCGATGTGCCATTGTTAGCCCAATCGATGCTCGGTCGACAGATCAACACCGCCACGGTCGAGTCAATCACGCTTTGCGTAACCGGGTTTGTGTTCAACTTCTCGAGCGTGCAGGCGAAAGGGCTGCCAACGTACAGGCCTGCATCCGCCAGCGAAGTGATGCTGACGGGCATGCTCCAAAACTGGTAGATGGGGAGCGGCCTAGTCGGATCACCGGGATAGTACTGGGCCGTCGTCGAGGTCACGTCTTGCTTGACCGGCCAACTCGGACCTTCGGCGCCTTCGCCGAGGGCAAACGTGTTGCTCAGTCCATCGGCGATCATGGTGGGCCTGCAGGTGAAATTCGCCCCCACGTAGTTCGCTTCCTTGGGCAAGGAAAGGTCGAACATCCCTCGTTCTTGAAAGGCGAATCCCGATTTCGGGAAGCCAAACGTGGCCACCTCTTCCCAAGGGGCGACGATGCCAGGAAACACGCACCAGGTGTCGTTCACTCCCTTGCAGAGGACATAGTCAGTCAACCCGAAGGTGTCGCCTGTGCTTGCGCCCAAGCCGGCGACAATATCCGAGATAAACTGTTCGGTCGTCGGATTGTCTTTCGAGTTCGAAGGACAGATAAGCGTCGGTATCACGGCGGCCATGATGCCCGGATTCTGCTTCTGCCAACTGACGTTCGGGTTGTACAGTCGCAACGTCGCCGTTTGTTCCAGATAGGGGGTCAACGACAGAAATGCATTTGCGTAAAATCCGCCGCTACCCAGACTCAGCGACTTGATATTCGGCGGATCGAAATAGGTGCCGAACGACGCACCCGGCGGGAACGAACCAAGACCGCTCACGTAGTTGTGCATGGCCGACCCCAACTGCCGCAAATTATTGCTGCATTGGGTCTTGCGACCGCTCTCGCGAGCCGACTGAATCGCCGGCAACAAGAGCGCGATCAGCACGCCGATTATGGCGATGACGACCAAAAGTTCGACAAGGGTAAAACCACGACGTGCACGCGCGCTGGTAAAGTCGACCATGACCATGATCCTTTACCGGTCAAGACACCCCCAGACGAGGCCCCCAAAGCCGTCGCCTGAAACGAACTGCCAACCAAGTCATTTTAGCAGTTTGGCCGCTCCAGGCGCTCAAATTCTGGGTGCCGACGCAAAAACGAGCGATGGCTGAATTTCACCAAAGCTCGCACGACGAACGGCGCGTAAGTCGCAGCGAGCCTGAGACTCGACAAGATCGCTGCCCGTCCGTGGTCAGCTTCGCGCGGTCGCGAAGCTGATGACGACAACGCAATTGAGCTCGGGCCATCGATCCACGCGCCACCGCAACCGCCGCTACTTCGATCGGCGAACTCGGCTTCTTCCCACAAACAACAAGCTGATTCCCCCGAGCATTGCCAGCGCCACGGAACTTGGCTCCGGCACGGCATGCAAGGCCCCGACCGCAAATCCCGAGGGTGACTCCGGAAACTCGAGCAAGAAGCCAATCAAGTTCGCATTCAGGTTGCCGGTGTCCTCGATCGTGAAGTCGATGATCCCGTCGGGAAACGAATCGACTTCCGAGGCTGGCTCGTCCGCGCCGAGAAAGATCACCAACGGTACCGCCACGTTCGTCGGGTGCGGGCCGACGCCAACACCATTTGCTGTCAGAAAGGCGATTCCATTGGCACTCGGGCTCATTGCATTTCCGTCCCCGTCGAGAAAGTACAGAAACTGCGTCTGCTCTGGTCGCGTGACGGGTGCCCCTGATCCCATGTCGACCCCCTGGACATCGACCGACCAGGGCCCCAACTTGCTGTTATACGGGCCACCGGAATTGGAGCGGAAAATCCACTCCGCCAAGATGCCCGGGTTTTCGAACGCCGACAGCGTGTTTGGTGTGTCAGCGACATTGCCGTTGTTGGGATTCGCCGGCAGGCTGTTGGTAGTCACGAGCCCGCCAGGCAAACCGGCGAAGTCGGTAATGACCTCGTTGACGAGCATGCCCGTGTCGCCACCGACCAATTCGGCGACACCGTCGATCGTCACCTTGGTTGCCGCGTAGTCATTGGGGAAGTTGGTACCCGCTACCGTGTAGCTGGTGCCGACAGGATTGGCGAAAGCCCCGGTGGATCCCCAGGGCGCAAGGCCGCAGGCCAGCCCGGCGACAATCGCAATGGCCAAGAATTTGAATTTCATACTCGCACCTGTTTACGTGACCTGATTCGGGTGTCGCGAGCGCATGGCCGTGAACCAGCGACATCGCGGTGAGAGCAAAGCACGCGCAGACGACCGCGGGAGAGCGAACGCGGAATCCAGCCTGGAGAAGACGTCACGCACCCGCTAGCGCGGAAAGACGTCAGGCCGGATCGTGCCCATCCCAGCAAGGCGGGCAGATGTCAGTAGCACACCTAAGGAAAAGAAAATGCTTGACCAGTGCCCAGGGCAATGGTCGGAGCCTGCTTCGATTACCCTTTTAAGATTATTTCAGATGGAAATCAAGGAAATTCTACCAAGAAACCACAAGCCAGCCCTACAAGTGCCTGAAACCAGGTGTTTTCCGCCACTGTAACATCAACGACCGAAGCCGTGCGATGTAGCGCACAACGCGCGATCACCTTTCGTCGATTTCTGGAGCGACGCCCGCCCCGGCAATCTGGCGATGGATATTGTCGAGTTGTGCTTGCAATGCAGGGTCGCTCGACAAATTGTATTCAACCCGGACCGGCTGAAGGTATTGCGGCGGCGCAACGTACAGCAGTCGCTGAGTGATTGCGTCGACCTTGCCCTGGTTTCCCATCTGAACTGCCGTGACGAGCTGGCGTACGTCGCGTCGCACCCAGATGTCGGCAGCGGCAGGAACAAACATCGCCAGCAACGCGCCGATCACGAAGCCCGCTACTCCCAAACGATTCGGCGCTCCACCCCGGTCGATGGCTCGGAACGCTTCGCGGGCATTGCAGAAGTAGACGAACGACGCATACCACGGGCACAACCCCAGCACGCCAACCAGCACGAAGAGCCCAATGAAGGTCAGCGGCAGCATGACGATTCCGATCGCCAACGCCACAATTGCGCCAACGGCCATCGTGCCACCCCAGAGCCCGACCAGCCAGATCGGTCGCCACGGCGAAAGCAACCAACTTAGCAGCGCGGCGATCTGCCAGCCCACGGCCACGTACACCGCGACTTGGATCGGGCCTCCATAGAACATGCCCATCGCGGTGGGCATTTTCCCCTCGCCCGCAGCGTCGTAGTAGAAGCAAAGCAGCGGAAACACAACGCCGGCCGATGCGTCGACCCCCCAGCGCTTCATGGCCTGATGCTCGGGCCCGACGCGCCACAAACTCAGGATGACGAACACCACGAACGCCCCGGCCAAGGCGAACACACCCAAGGCCGGCAGAATTGCGAAGGTGATCGACGCCAACGCCATGGCGAGCAACAGACCGCGCAGGCTGAACTGGGGTGGTCGGGCCAAGTCGCAAACCACGGGCGCGGGAGGGACCGGCGCGCCGGCAGCGGTTGCACTTGCCGAAGTAGCCAGCCGGGTCGCGTCCATGGCTGGGGCCCTCGATTGGTTCTCAGAACGGCACGATCGTCGGTTGCAACGTGGCCAGGTCGACGACGGCCACCGAGCGAGGATTGGCGCGAAACACCGCGCCGGGGTTCAATACGCAGGTCGTGCCCACTTGGTGCGTTTCAGCCTTGTGGGTATGGCCGTAACAAACGAGGTCGAACTGCCCCGAGTTGATCAGCTCGTGCATGGCCCGACTGTCGTCGCCATGCAAGAAGGCGATGCGGCGCCCCCCCAACTCGATCCCCCCCGAGGCGCCGTGCCAGTGCTGATCGGCCGCCGCTGCCGCCGCGGCCAGGGTATGTCGACTCTCATCGCAATTGCCGAAAACGAAATGGCTTGGCCAGGGGGAAAAGAGTTGCATCACTTCGGCCGACCCGATATCGCCGCAATGAACAACCGCCTCGACCTCGAGAGCCTGCAACATGCGGACGGCCTCGCGGGCCAACGACGCGTGGCCATGCGTATCGCTGATAACTCCCAAAAGCATGTGGGGGCCGGCTCCCGTCAATTGAACAGGTGACTCGTCGCAGGTGGACTATTGTAGGCGAGGAGAGGGCGATTGACCTGCCGATCTGATGGCCGGTGTGATAAGCTCGCGGGGAACGCCGTGCCTGCCGCGGCCGACGAATTCCGGAATCACCGCAGATGCTCTCCGACCAAGCCACGACCCAGCTTTCGATCGCAGTCCTGGTCGTGCTTGGCCTGGCAGGGCTGGCCACCTTCTGGCGCTATTATCGACAGTTCGATTACGGGTTGGCTCGGCTCCCGTTCTACCTGATCGCGGTGATTTGGACACGCGTCGTCTGGCGCGCGCAAATCAATCGGCCGCTCCCCGATCCCGGCACCGGGGCGATCATTGTCTGCAATCACCACAGTGGCAACGACCCCGCCTTCGTGCAGTTGGGGTTGAAGCGCCTGCCGCACTGGATGGTCGCCAGCGAATACAGCAAGGCGAAGTTCCTGACTCAGGCGTTCAAGCTCTTGAGGGCGATTCCGGTGTCGCGGGCGGGCATCGACACCGCGGCCACCAAAGCCGCCATCCGATTTGCCCAGGAGGGGCATCTGGTCGGTTTGTTCCCCGAGGGGCGCATCAACACCACCGACGCCGTGCTGCTTCCCGGGCGACCTGGCGCGGCCATGATCGCCTTGCATGCGCGAGTGCCCGTCATCCCCTGTTACATCCACGACTCGCCCTACGATGGCACGGCCTACGGCTTCTTCTTTATGACCGGCAAGACGCGCGTCGTGGTGGGGGACTTGATCGACATCTCCGAGTATTACGGACGGGAGAACGAGAAAGAGGTGCTCGAAGAGCTGACTAAGAAGTTCTTGATCGAAATGGCGCGGTTGGCTGGTGTAGAAGATTATCGGCCGCAACTGGCCGGGCGGTTTTACAAGCCGGGCCGCAACGGCGAGCCGCCGGCCGATGACTCGCGCCGCGCGCGAGACCTGACCGAATCGCGACCCGTGGCAACCACCTGAATACGACTAACTACTCTCAGGCCGTGGACCGTCGCCGCGGCTCAGAGCAACAAGCTGGGGGACTCACATCGTGAAATTGCAACCATCACTTTCGGCCACGCTTGCCCTGGTATTGGCCCTACTTGCGTCGGGGGCGCGTGCCGCCGACGCCGAGTTCAAGCCGCTGTTCGATGGCAAAACGCTTGATGGCTGGACCGGTGATCTCGAATTGTGGAAAGTTGCCGATGGCGTGATCGTCGGCTCCACCGAAGGAACGACGCTCAAGAAAAACACCTTCCTGGCGACGACGAAACCTTTCAAGAACTTTGTGCTGCGGTTGAAGTTCAAGCTCCGCAACGGGAACTCGGGCGTGCAGTTCCGCAGCAAGCTGTTCGACGAGCACGTGGTCCGCGGCTATCAGGCTGATATCGCCGAAAACCAGTTCATGGGCATTTTGTACGAAGAAGGTGGACGTGGAATCCTCAAAAACGTGAACGCGGACGAGGTCCGACCGCACGTCAAGGCCGACGACTGGAACGACTACGTCATTACCGTGGATGGCCCCCACATCACTCAGCAATTAAACGGCTTTACAACAGTCGACTACACCGAAACCAGTGACAAGGGGGCCACCGAAGGGATCATCGCTTTGCAGCTTCACGTCGGCCCTCCGATGCGAGTGATGTTCAAGGATGTCGAAATCAAAGAGCTGCCATAGCGGCCGTCGACGAGCAGCATACCGACACGCCAAGCCGGCGTCGCACGGCGGTAGTGATACCGTTTGCCGAATCTCGGTCACCGATTTTCGGATGCCACCGGGCTCCGCCAGTGCCCGTTTGCCCCGCGAATTGGCCACCGTCTGTGCTCGCGAGATTCGTCGTAATTCTCAAACCGTGGCACTGCCGACACCGCATTTTGCTGGACGCCGACGCGGGGTAGCGCGTACGATGAGCGCTGCAGCATTAACACGCTGAAGCCCCTGGGCGCGACTTTTTCGAAGTGGCACGCGCCCGGCACCGGGCCGCCCCAGTTGACCAAGCGGCAGCGGTTGTCAGGGCACACGGAACAGATCTCATCACACGGGGATTGGTCCCACGTGGCTACCACGCTTTTGACATCCGAGTTGCGCGAGGTCGTCGAGGCCCTCGAGAGCAACGTCAATCAGGTTGTGCTAGGCAAACCTGATGTGGTGCGGCTCTGTTTGGTCGCGCTTCTGGCCGGCGAGCACGTACTGCTTGAGGATGTGCCCGGCGTCGGGAAGACCCTGCTCGGCAAGGCACTCTCCCGCAGTGTCGACGGCGTGTTCTGTCGCATCCAGTTCACCCCGGATCTCTTGCCCAGCGACATCGTGGGGAGCAACCTGTTCCAGGCCAAGACGGGCGAGTTTGTGTTCCGTCGCGGGCCAATTTTCGCCAACGTCGTGTTGGCGGACGAAATCAACCGCACCCCCCCGCGCACGCAAAGCGCCCTGCTCGAAGCGATGAGCGACCGGCAGGTTTCCGTCGACGGCGAGACGTATGCGTTGCCCAAACCGTTCCTGGTGATCGCCACGCAGAACCCGTACGAGTACGAAGGAACCTACGCTCTGCCTGAAAGCCAGATGGATCGTTTTCTGCTGAGAACACGCATCGGCTATCCGGCCCGGGATGACGAACGCCGCGTGCTCGACAGCCATCGCCAGGGAGAGCCGGTCGATCAACTTGGCCCGGTTCTGCACAGCGACCAAATCCAGTCGGTCGCAGCGACCGTACGGCAGGTCAATGTCGATCGTGCCATCGATGATTACATTTTGGATCTCGTCGAGGCGACAAGAATGTCGGCCGATTTGCAGGTCGGAGTTAGCACCCGCGGGGCGCTCGGACTGTACCGTGCGAGCCAGGCGCTGGCGCTCGTCGAAGGGCGAGAGTACGTGGTGCCCGACGACGTAAAGCGGCTCGCCGTGCCCGTTCTAGCGCATCGAGTGATTGCCAAAGGAGGTCTCTACGGCACGCAGCGGGATGTGGTCGAGGCGATTATCGAGCGGCTCCTGTCGACGGTCGCGGTCCCGCATTAGACGGCCGCCTGACGCGCTCGCGGATAGTGACGGTCCCTGATGTCACCGAATCGAAGCCCCTGGCAGTCGACAACCAAAACCGTCGATGGCGGCAAGGTCCGAGTGTCATGAAATTCACTCGCAACTCGCTGACGGCAAATTCACAGCGCCCCCGCGGCAGCGTAGCAGGCGAAGCTACGCTGGCCCGGGCGCGAGGGTGGCGACGCCTCGCGCTCACGTTCGAAGGCTGGTGCTACGTCGGGGTGTTGGGCTTCGTCTTCTTCGGTGCCCTGATCCGCGACATCAACCTGCTGATGCTGCTGTTCGGTCTGCTGGCCGGGGTGCTTGTCTACAGCCTTTGGTACGCACGCTGGGCACTGCGGCGTGTGCACGCCGAACGGAGCTTGCCAGAGCGGCTTTTCTGCGGAACCACCAGCGAAATCCATCTGACGGCCGTCAATCCGCGGCGCTGGTTGGCGCTCTGGAGCGTGGCGCTCGAAGATCGAATCCGTAGCGACCGCCCGCCGATCGCGGCACGGCCAACGCGCGTGGGCCGGTTGTTCTGGCGTCTCCCCGCGCGCGCAGGTCGGCGGCTGTCCTATCAGTACTGTCCGCCGTCGCGCGGCCGATACCGGTTTGGTCCACTCACTGCCGTCACGCGGTTTCCGCTCGGCCTGGTTCGCGGCAGCCGGGTCGTCGCCGATGAGCAGGAAGTGCTGGTCTGGCCGGCATTGGGTCGGCTGCAAGTTCGGTCGCGCCGTTGGATTGGTCAGCCGGACCGCGGCACCGCACAATCGAATGCCGCTCGTGCAGGTCGCATGGGAGAGTTCCATAGCCTGCGTGATTGGCGGCCAGGTGACAATCCTCGTTGGGTCCACTGGCGAACTACCGCGCGAGTCGGAGAACTGATGGTGCGGCAATTCGAGCAACATCGCGACCCCGAATTCGCCCTGCTAATCGACCTCTGGCAAGGAACCGAGAAACTGCCTGCTGATCGCGCGGCGGTTGAGGCCGCGGTAAGTTTTGCCGCGACCTTGCTATCCGAACTGTGTCGCCGGCGTGGAGCCCGGATTAGCGTGCTCGTTCCGCCCTCCGGGCCGCTTTGTGTTCATCGCGTGGTGAATCCAGCGGCACTGACGCCGCTACTCGACGCGTTGGCCAGTGCATCGTCGCACGCCGGGGAGTTTGCCGACGTGCTGCTCGCGGGAAGTGTCTCGACGAGGCCGACGGTGCCAACCTTGCTGATCACCACGCGTGATCCGGAAGCCGCCCGGCCACCGATCGCTCTGGAATGCTCGGGGGACGCAAGGCTGCTGGTCTGGCTACGGCGGGTGGAAATCGTGTCGGTACGATCGCCGGCATTTGCAGATTACTTCACGCTCCCCGGCGTTGCTGCGGATCCGATCCACGCAGATCTGTCATCAGTCGAACCGCTGGCGATTGACCGCAGTCTGGCGTCGGCGGCCCCCGGCCACGACAAATCGTTGGTGCACACTTCTAGCTAGGCATGCCGCGACATGATCTCGAAACGATCTCCGCGCGAGCAACTCGAACTGGTGCTGCAAATCACCATGGCCACGATGACGGCCCTGGGTACGCTGATGCTCGGCATGGGCGAGCGCGATCTCACGTTGCCCGTGCTGGCCGTGATTGTCTCGGTCTCCAGCGTGCTGATTACCGATTACTACGGTTACTTGCGCCTCAACGCCCGGGTGGCCAACATCGCCGGCAGTACGGCAGTCGTGGTGTTTTTGTGGGATTTATTGCAGCGGTTCTCCGGCGATACGCAATTGCTGGCCGTGGCCAATCTACTGATCTACCTGCAGTTCATTTTGCTGTATCAGCAGAAGACGATCACAATCTACTGGCTGCTGGCACTACTCAGCTTTCTGCAAACCGCTGTCGCCACGGTGCTCAATTTCGAGCTCTTATTCGGCTTTTTGCTGTTGGTGTACTTTGTTTGTGGGTTGCTCGCGCTGGGCCTGTTTTTCACTCTTCGCGAAACGTTGCGATACGGGGGGATGGCGTCGCGCGTCGATACCTCCGTCGGCTTGACTGAAACTGGATTGCCGTGTCGTATCGAGCCGAACGAATGCACCGTCGTGGCGGGCGATCCCTTGTCGTGGCCTTTCATCAGGCAGATGGCGACGGTCTCGGCCGCCGCCCTGACCTTCGCGATCGTGTTCTTCTTCTTCGTGCCGCGACTCGGTCAGCGCAACTGGCGGCAGCCAATTCTGGTCGGCCAGTCGATGCTCGGTGCCAGCGATCGAATCGTACTGGGCGAATTGGGTCAAATCTCAGAAAGCCCCCTGGAGGTGATGAAGGTTGAGTTTCAGGACGTTGACAGCGGTCGCCCCTACCTGCTGGGCGAAGCTCCACTATTCCGAGGTGTTTGCCTGACGCGCTACGAGCATAATGCCTGGCATCAGGATAACGCCCGCCAAAGAGATCCTAGTTCGCTGCCGCGCCGCAGTGCCGAGCGTGGACTGGTGCGACAGTCGGTTCATATGGCCGCATCGGACAATAGCATCGTCTACTGCGTCGGTCCGGTGCTGGCCGCCAGCAAAGGACTGGCAATCGAGCATGACGCGAATTCCTGGCGCATCGAGCGCCTCGATCCGCGTCTCGATCTATTTCATCTCGATACGTCGGGCTTTGTCGATCGCCGCCAGTCGCGGTTTCTGCCGCACGAATGGAGCGAACCACCCAAGGTGGGTGACGAGTATCAACGACTCGAAGAACTTTCCGGGTTAGCGGCCCTCCTCGTGCAGCATATCGATCCTGAGGATCCGCTGGCCCGCGCTCGCGAATTGACGAGTCACCTGCATAACTCGGGGCAGTACTCTTACACTCTGTCGCTGCCGCAGCGGCCACCAGGCGTCGATGCGATCGAGGACTTCCTGTTCAACCAGCGGCGAGGGCATTGCGAGTACTTCGCCAGCGCCCTGGCGCTAATGCTGCGCAGCGTCGGCATTCCGTCTCGTGTGGTAATCGGCTTCAACGGCGGCGAATGGAACCCCTGGGGCAAGTTCTACCTGGTTCGTGAATTGCACGCCCACGCTTGGGTCGAAGCGTACCTGCCGCCCGACAAGGTGCCGTTCTCCCTGCGTCAACAAGATCCCGGCCGCTGGCGAAACGGCGCCTGGGTGACGCTCGACCCCACCCCTGGAGCCGAGGGCTCGCCGGCGCGCCTGGGCACACCCGCTGGCCAGCCCAGTCTGAAGCAGACAATCGAGTACGCGCGGCACTTATGGTCGAGCTACGTGATGGGGCTCAACGCCGACAAGCAATTGCGATCGGTTTACGAGCCGCTGTACGACTTCGGCCGCGACGCTCTCCGCGCGATCGCCTCGCCCGATACCTGGTCGCAGTTGGCCGCCGGCGTCTGCGACTGGGTGGGACTAAGCGAGTGGCAGCGCACGCGGCGCATCCCCTGGAAGCTGGGCGTGCTGGTGATCGTCGCAGCGCTGGCCGGCACTTGGGGCATCTGGCGCTGGCGCTACCTGGCAAAGCGATCGAAGACGGGCTGGTGGTCGCGCCTCAGAAAAGCCCGACAACATCGCAACCTGATCGACTTCTACCGTCAGTTCGAAGAGTTGTTGGCTCGCCATCAGCAGGCGCGTCCGGCGCATGCGACGCAACTCGAGTTTGCCGCGTCAGCCGGCGAATGGCTGGCCACGGACGACCAGACTACCATCGCCGTGGGCGTCCCCATCGAAATCGCGCAGGCGTACTATCGCGTGCGCTTTGGAAACTCCCCCCTGGACAGCGTCGAGCGAGACCAAGTAGAACAGTCGCTCGCGAAGCTGCGCATCGCGCTGGCAGCGCGTCGCTAGCGCGGGGCGCTGCTTTCAGCCCGGCTTAGCCACGTTAATCACTCGCTGTCTAAGTTGCTCGCGAGTGTCTTTTTGTTTTTTCCATTGTGCGCGTTGAGTTGAGCGGTCCATGAAGATCGGTCTGGTTGGGTATCAAGGCTCGGGCAAAAGCACGCTGTTCAGTTGGCTGTCCGGGGTCGCCGCCGATCCCGCGCAAGCCCGTACGGGGCAGACGGCCATGGCGGCCGTGCCCGATCAGCGCGTCGAGCCGTTGTGCCAGATCTACCATCCCAAGAAGGTGACACTGGCCTCGCTCGAATTGATGGACACTCCCGGGCTGTCCCGCACACACGAAGGGAACGCCACGCGCCTGGCACTCATTCGCGAGGCGGGCTGCCTGGTGCTGGTCGTAGCTGCCTTCGCGGGCTCCGATCCGCTCGTCGATCTCAAGACCTTTGAAGAAGACTTGCTGTTGGCCGACTTGGAAATTGTCAGCGGTCGCGTCGAGAAGCTCCGCGAGTTGGTCAAGAAGCCACGGCCAACACGCGAACAAGATCAAGCGGAACTGGCCTTGTTAGAGCCGCTCTTGGCAACGCTCGAGTCGGCCAAAGCGCTTCGCGACTTGCCCCTCAACGACGAACAACGCAAGGCGATCAGCTCCTTTCGGCTGCTAACGCAAAAGCCGCGTTTGATCGTCGTCAACCTGGCCGACGACGGCGATCTCGATCCGGCGCCTTATCGGGCCAAGCTCGGCGAGGATGAAGCTGTGATCGCCGTTCGCGTGGGGCTTGAATACGAACTGGCACGCATGGAACCCGAGGAGCGGGCCGAGTTCGAAGCCGAGTTGGGACTTACCGGCTCGCGCAAAGACGACGTGCTGCGCACCATGCTCAACGTGTCGGGGCAGTTCTTGTACTTCACCGCCGGCGAGAAGGAAGTCCGCACCTGGATGTTGCACAGAGGGGGAACAGCCCTCGAGGCAGCCGACAACATCCACAGCGATCTGGCACGTGGTTTCATTCGTGCCGAAACGATGAAGGCCGAGGATCTGATTCGCCTGGGGAGCGAGCGCGAAGTCAAAGCCCAGAATCTCGTCCGGCAAGAACCCAAGGATTACGTCGTGCAAGAGGCCGACGTCCTGCACGTGAAGTTCAGCGTGTAAGCCTGACGGGGTGAAGGCGCTCGTCGCCTGCCGGTCGGCTGACAGCTAGCGCACGATCTTCCACAGCGTCGCCAGAATCAATCGGACGTCGAACCAGAACGACGCTTGCCGCACATATTCGCTTGCCAGAGCCAGCTTGTCGGGCAGGACAGTCTCGACATAAGCTGCTTCCGGATCGTCCGCGTTGCCGAGAATCTCGCTCTCGTCGCGATACTTGACGCTCGCCAGGTCGGTGATGCCGGGGCGCACGCTCAACACTTCTGCGAATTGCGGTCGAAACATTTCGACGTACTTGGGCACTTCGGGGCGTGGGCCGACCAGGCTCATCTCCCCCGTCAGCACGTTGATCAGTTGCGGCAGCTCGTCGAGCTTCGTCTTGCGCAACAGGTGCCCGACCGAGGTGATCCTGGGATCGCGGCCGGCCGTGATTTGCCCGCCGAGCTTGGGGGCATCGACGACCATCGTGCGAAACTTGTAGATCCGGAAGGACTCGAAATTCTTGCCGACTCGCTCCTGGCGAAAGAAGACCGGCCCGCGCGACGACAGCTTGATCGCCGCGGCAATCAGCAAGAAAAGTGGAGCCAACAGCAGCAGCCCAGCCGCCGAGGCGACGACATCGAATGCCCGCTTGATCACCGGCCGTGCTCCGCGGCGATTTCCTTGATGGCCGCGACGACGCGGTCCTGATCGGCGTCCGTCATCTTCGGAAACAAAGGCAGCGATACGATCCGTTCGTACACGCTCCGCGCCACCGGCAGATCGCCGGGTTGATAGCCGTACGTCTCGCGATAATAGGGGTGCATGTGCAGCGGAGTGTAGTGCACACTGTGGCCGATGCGGCGCCGTTTGAGCTCCTCGATGAACTGGTTGCGCGTGATTTGCAGCCGCTCGAGATTTAGCTTGACGACGTACAGATGCCAGGCGTGCGTTACGTCGTCGCGTGATGTCGGCCGAGTAATAACGTCGACGTCGGCCAAGAGCTCGTCGTATTGTCGCGCGAGCGCCGCACGGCGCTGCCAGAATTCGTCACAGCGCCCCAATTGCACGATCCCCAGGGCGGCAGCCACGTCGGTCAGGTTGTACTTGAACCCCGGGCGCAAGATCTCGTAGTACCACGATCCTTCGGCGGTAAAGCGCTTCCAGGCATCGCGGCTGATGCCGTGCAAACTCATGATGCGAGCGCGGTCGGCCACCGCATCGTCGCCTGTGACGAGCATGCCCCCTTCGCCCGTGGTGATCGTTTTGTTGGCATAGAACGAAAAGCACGTGGCCGCGCCCAACGTGCCAATGGTTTGTCCGCGATATGCCGCCGGCAGTGCGTGGGCCGCGTCTTCGATTACCTTCACGCCATGCTGCTCGGCAGCCTTCAAGATGGGCTCCATATCGCATGGCTGGCCGGCATAGTGCACCGGCATGATCGCCTTGGTGCGAGGCGTGATGGCGGCAGCCGTGGCCGCCGGGTCGATGCACAACGTGTCTTCGAGGCAATCGACCAGCACCGGCTTAGCGCCGAGATAGGCCACGACTTCGGCAGTCGAAGCAAAGGTCATCGTGGGAACGATCACTTCGTCGCCTGGCTTGACGTCGATTGCTTCGAGCGCCAGGTGCAGCGCGGCCGTTGCCGAGTTCACGGCTACGGCGTGCTTGACACCAATCCGCTCGGCAAACAATCGCTCGAACTCTTTGGTCTTGGCGCCGGTCGTCAACCAGCCGGAGCGCAGCACTTCGACGACGGCGGCGATTTCCGCCTCACCAAGATCGGGCAGAAAAAATGGCAGAAACGGTTCATCCCCCGTCATCGCGGCTCCTCTGCGTCGCGCGGCATGCCCATTCCGTGGCGGTCTCGATCTCGCTCACGCCTGATATAAGGCCGTTCCCCACGATAGCCCGACGCCGAATCCGCACAGCATCACCTTGCTGCCAGCCGGGCACCGACCGGCCGCGCGCGCTTCCTGCCAGGCAATCGGGATCGACGCCGACACCGTGTTGCCCACATTCGCCAGATTGTTGGCCAACTTCGCCGCCGGAATTCGCAGCAGGCGGCCTAGCGAATCGAGCGCCATTTTGCTGGCCTGGTGGAAGACGAACAAGTCGACGTCGTCGATGCTCCAACCGTTGCGCGCCAGGATCGCGTTGACTTGCGCAGGCACCCGGGACACGACGAAGTTGAGGATCCCCATGCCATCCATGTGAATGTGCTCTAGCGTACGCACGTTCTTGCTCTCGTCGACGATCTCCTGCGCGGTTTCGGTCGTTTTGGGCTGACGGAACCCTCCGGCAGGCACGACAAAGCAGCGGTGTTGCGCGCCGGCCGTCCCCAGCGCGACGTCGACGATTCCCGCGGCGCCATCGCTGGTCGTAATCCACGAAGCCGCGGCGCCATCGCCGAACAGCACGCGCGCCGAGCGATCGCGGGGGTGAATCAGCTTCGAATACGTGTCGGCGGTCACGAGCAGCACGTTACGTGCCGCGCCCGTCGCCAGCAAGCCGCGGGCGATCGCAAGACCATAGACGTAACCCGAACAGGCCAGATTAAAATCGAAGGCCGCGACGTGCTCGCCCAACTCGAGCCGGTCGTGCAGCAAGCAACTGTTGGGGGGCATGACGTAGTCGGGCGTCTGCGTGCAGCAAACGAGCGCGTCGATCTGTTCGCGAAGCGCAGGCTGCGCGGCCAACAGTTTCTGGCAAGCGGCCAGCGACAGGTCGAAGGCCGTCTCGTCGGCTGCGGCCACGGCTCGGCTTTGCACGCCGGCACGGTTGGCAATGCGAGTCATGTCCCAATCGGTCTGCTCGGCCGCCAAGTCCTCATTCGTGAGCAGCCGCTCGGGCAGAACGGCGGCGATATCTTGAACCACGACACCCATGAATACTCGCGTGCAGCGATCCCTGCCGATCAAAGAGGCTGATTGACCAGCGCGGTGACGTGCTCGATGAGCGAACCAACCGTCGCAAAGGGGGTCCCCTCGGCGCCGCCGCTCGTGGCCGAGGTCAACGCCAACGACACCCGGACGTCGAGTTGATCGGCCAGCTTCTGCTCGAGGATCATCATCAGATCGACGACCCCCAGTGAATCGAGTTTGCCGCTCCCCATCAACGGCGAAGCGGGTTCCTTATCGACGCGTTCGTCGGGCGGTAAGGCATCGTTCAATTCGTCGATCGACTCGAAGACTAGCTGACGTATGACTTCGGCGTCCGCCATCCTGATCCTCACCGCACCCCGGTAAATGCTCTATTCAAGCCGCCGCGACGGCGGCCGCTTCTTGCCGATTGATCGCCCGATACGCTCCTCTTGTACACTTTAGCACTCGCGAACGCGAGCGGCCAGCGACACGATCGCCCCGCGCGGCGGCGCTCCTCTAACTCTCACAAGGCGACCAGCTCCAGCAGAAACTTGCCTGCGGACCGGTCAACTCCGCGGCGATGCACAGGTTGTCGAGCGAAGTCCCGAAGCGCGGATGGTAAGTCGATCGCTCGAGTCGCAACCGACAGCCACTGGTTTCAAGCACGACGCTCCAACCCGGCAAGATCACGCGGCAATTGCCGGGGAGCGATTTGCCAACTTCTTCGATCTGCTCTGCCAACTCGTCGTCGCCGAGCGCCACGATCCGCGCCGCGGGATCCAAATGAAACCGCGCCACCGCCGACTGGAATTGGCCATCGAGCCGGTCATCGATTTGCAGGCGGTCGCCCGTAAGCCTCCAGGTTCGATGGTGCTCGACCCGTCCCGGCAGCCGCCGGTAGCCGTCGTGCGCGCACGAGACGACAAGCACTGTATCGTCCGTCGAGGCGCTGGCGTTCTCGATAGCCAGCCTGCGCGGATGTGCTCGCCGCGCGACGCGAAAATTGTCCCAGACCTCGGATGAATCGGCCCCATCGACCGTGATGGTGTTGTGTGCCGGTGTGCCGCGCTCGAGCAACCGCGCTCGAGGGTTGCCGTAGTAGACCGAGGTGCCGGTATCGACAACTACGCGCTGCTCGCCAAGTGCCAGCTCGAACGAAAGCACATCCGCGTGACCGTGCCCTGCCTGATAGGACGCTCCGATGGGGCCCACGTCGGCGATCAACACGGCGGGGCCTCGTTGCAGACGCAGGTAGCCGCTGTCGGACAGGTGTAGACATGGTTGCGGACTGAGCGGCGGCGACGCGTAGCCGAGTCGGTCCGCATAGGCGGCGAGTTGTGCAGTCGTGGCCGCGATCTCCCAGGCCGAGTCGCTCACCACCGCGATCTGACCGTCGGGGAAGGTCATCGTCCTCAGCCAACCGAGCATTGCCGCGATGCGGGCGTGCCAACTGTCCGCGAGAGTCGCTACCTCTGGCACAGTGCCCGAGTACGCTCGCGCCAGGTTGGTCACATCCAGCAAGTGCTCCAGCACCAGGGCGTGATACATCGGGCTGAGCTCAAAGTGCCCGCCGTCGCGCAGGATTTGCTCGTCGACCTGCGCGCGCAATAGCGACAGCGCCGTCGCCAGCCAGCGATCCCCCTCCTTGCCGTTGAAATAGACCCCTGTAAATGCCAAGGCGGTCGCATTGGCCAGCAGATGATTCCCCTGAACGTGGTATTCGAGCCGCCGCTCGAGGTAGCGAGCCTGCATGGCCAGGGAATCGAGCATGCCTGCGGCCGGATCGTTGCCGGCCAGCAGCCACTTGACCCAATGGATGATCCGCTGACTCACGCAATATGGCACCCAGGCATGCCCGGCAAATGGCGGATTGTCCTGGATCCAGCGGCTGATGAGTGCCTCGTGCCAGGCGCGTCGCGCGTCGCAATCAACGGCGGCCAGGTCCGCAAAATAGTGCAGATTGAAGAGCCACAACTTATGAATGTCCGGGTCGTTCCAGCCACCCGGCCAGGCAAGATCGCGAGTTTCGCTCAGGAAACGAAACGTCGCCGGGCCGAGCATCGTTGGCGGGTGCTCCGCCGGGCGCGTCCACGGTTCCGGCTGCGGTCGCACTGGGGGCGCCGGACGACGATCGGCGCGCGGCCGCGTCAGTTGCTGCCACACCCGACCGTAGAGCTGCACCGGTCGCAGATGGCGTATCGTGTGCAGCAAACGGAGCAGGTTCACCCCGCCAGATCCTTTTCGAGCCACACCGCGGCGTCGGTGCGTTTGACGATTCGATAACGCATCCGCGTGAAGAAAGTAATCGCCCGCTCGTTGTCGGCGAAGATCGAAGACCCAAACCGCTTGTGCCCCGCGTCGCGCACCAAATGCTCGAAGCGCCGCACCACGGCGACCGAGGCCAGCGAACGGCGCCACTGGGGATCGATCCCCATCGACAGGAAGCGGACCGGCGCGGCATCCTCGGGCCGGATTTCGTGTGGGTCTGCGGTCACGTCAGGCTGTGGTTTCCGCGATCGTGCCGGCAACAACTTTCGCCGCACCCGGACCAGGACGGCCTGACGCGCCGAACGATCGATCAGGCAGCGCCAACCTACCGTGACGAGCAAATAGAAGAAATTGTGCCGCACAAACGCGCGGGTATGCGACGAGACATCGGCACTTCCCACCGCCAAAGCCACGAGCTCGCCCGTGCTCGCTGCGCGCGCGGTACACCCGTAGTCAAAGTCGTGTCGGGCGAACTCAGCGTAATACCGCTCCAGCACGCCGTGCCCCATCAGGGTCAGGAAGTAGCCGGGAAAGCAGCGCCGGTGCAGGTCGGCCAAATGCTTCGCGTGATCAGCACGCAAGTCCTCGACAGCAAACGCAAACGTCTCGCCGGCCGGCGCCGCATCCGCGGTGGCTGTCGGCGACTCGGGGGCAGTGTCTCCTGAAGCAGTCGGAGCCGTCATCGATGCAGTCAGTTGCTAATTGCCAGGCCCACGTCCCAATCGAAGTCTGTTGGCTGGTCTCATTATAGCGACCAGGCCCAAATCGCGCGGCCTACGCGTCGAGAACCGTCACGTTGTGATCGAGCGGCTCACGCGACTGCCGCGTGCGATTGGCCGGCACCGCGGGATCTTCGTATCCGAACGAGATGCCACACATAATCCGCAGCTCGTCGGAAATGCCGAGTGCGCGGCGTATCACTTGCGGGTACATTCGCAAGCTGGCCTGCGCGCACGAAGCCACGCCGCGCGCCCATAGCGCCAGCATCAGCGTTTGCACATACATGCCGACGTCGAGCGCGACTCCCAGCCCGAATCGCTTTTCCATGCAGACGATGGCCAAGTGGGGGGCATCGAACAGCTCGAAGTTCCGCAACAGGGCTCGCAGCCTGCCGGCGCTATCGCCGCGCTCAATCCCCATTTGCCGGTATAGCTCCACGGCGCACTCGACCTGCAAACGCCGATAGTCGCCGGGAAATTCGTCGACGGGGTCTTCGGGTTCGGGAGCTTGACCCGACGTGGCCGCGGCCACCAGCGCTTCGCGGAGCGCCTGACAGCGCTTTCCCGAGGCGACAAACGTGCGCCACGGCTGAATATTGCAATTCGACGGCGCTCGCGCGGCGAGCTCCAGCGCCTCGATCAAGACGTCGCGAGGAACCAGTCGGTCCGCCAGAAATCCGCGCACGCTGCGCCGCTGACGGATGATGCTATCGAGATCGGCCATCTAGAGCGGTCCACGCGGCAGGCTGCGCGGAAACGGCAGGCTTTCGTGTGGCGGTAGCTCGTCGCCGAACTGGCTTGCCCAGTCGTCGCGCTCCTCGTCGTCGGCGTAGAAGCGGAGCCAGACTTCCGGGTCTCCTCCCTGATCGGCGCAATCCCAGTGCAAGTAATGATCGCCAGTCGGAAGGTACTTTTCGTAACAGGGCAGAATGTCGCGAAAGATCACCGTGTAAAGCTGGCGGTCCGAAAGATGATCGGTGAAATCGAGCACGATCCGCTTGTCGAACAACAATTGCACGACTTCCCACAGCTTGTCGTGTAGCGTGGCGTCGTCGAGCGACTCGGGAGCTGGCAATTGCAATTCGGGATCGAACCAGCGCGAGATCGGCAACGCCGGCGCTCGCTCCCAAGCGAGCATGCTGGCCAGAAACTCGTTCTCGATGGCGGTCGGCATGCCCGCTTCGTTGAAGTGGGCAATCGAGTCGTCGAGAAACGGTTCCAACTCGTCGCGCAAGCGCGCGTTGAGCAATATCTGTTCGACGTCGTCCGACGGATACCCGCGGGACTGCGACATAGCGACAGCTTCCAGGCGATGGTTATGCGAACCGCCACGAGCGGATCGCGGCCACCGCACGATTGTACACGTCGCGAGGGAACGACTCTTCCAATCGCGATGCCAAAACACAGCATGTTGCCCAATGGCATCGCGCCCTAGATTTCGACTCTAACAGCAATTGCCATCGGTTCAATAGTTCGACAACAGCTTCTCCGACCGTCGCGCGCCCCCTTGCGCCATCCAATCGTGCGCCAAGCTTGGCAGCAGTCTGCGGAACCCGAACGACTGACAAAGTCCGCCAGCGATTTGGCGATTGGCCAGCCCTTTCGATGCGCGATCCTGCCGGCTAGCGCGCCAACCGCAGGCACGGCCGCACCACCGGCCGCAATCACGGCCGGGACCTGATTCAAGAGCGGTGGCGATCCGGGCGGACCGTGCTGTCAAGGCAATGCTGCCTTCGCTGCGGCTCCCCGATTCTCCAGCCTGAAGCCAAACGCTCCGTTTGCGACGCAATCCTAATGACAGGGCGTTAATCTGGGAGCTTTGTAGCAAGAATTCGGATTGTAGGGCCGATCAATCTCCCTGCGTTATCGCAGCCAGTCTTGTCATTGAGTCCCTCGCGGGCATAGGCCCTTTGCAAAGTGCGTCCATGCGTTCGTTAAGGCTTCTGGCGTTCGTCGTCCTGCTGTGTGGCCAGCTTGATTTGCTTGGCCCGTCGGCGGCGGCGCAGGCGCCCTTTCTGAGGGCACCGCAGACGAAAGCCGTGCAGCCGTCAAGAGCGTCGTCGACCGCTCTTGGTGAGTTGAAACCGCGGCCCGCGCAATCGGTTGCGACTGGTCCGGCAGCGACTCCATCGATGCGCTACCCTGCGGCTTATTTGAAGCCGAATCCCGCGCTGCAGGCCGCTCCTGCGTTGCCGCCAGGCGCAACGGCCGCGGACGACACCGTGCGACTCGTATCGTACTATCAGCCCGACACGACAGCTGGCGGAGCGCAGCGGATCGAGACCGCTTTCGCGAGTGCCCCGGCAACAGCGGCAAGTCCGGCGAGCAACGGTTGCGAGCCGTTGCCGCCCGTCGACAACCAGGTGGCGCCCGCCTCGTACCAGGATGGCGGATCGTTCGTGACGGCCCTGCAGCCCGGCAGCCCGGTCCTCGATCCGAACCAGGCCGGCAATCTCCGCAACCGGATCGATCCGAACGACTCGGCGGTTACCGGCGACGGCGGCGGATCGCCGGTGCTCGACCCTAACCAGATCGGCAACTTGGGAACGCGCTTGGGCGCCGTCGAGCAGCAGCTCCAGTCGTCGGGCAAGCCCTCGCTGCCGCTGATTCGGCTCAGCGGTTTCATGCAGCTTGATCAGGCGTTTTTCAGTCAGAGCACGCCCAGTTTCGAGCGACTGGGCAACATCGAAAATGGCGTCGGCTTCCGCCGCACGCGCTTGCAGGCGATCGGTAAATTGACCGAGCACACCGGGTTGTCGATCGAAATGGACTTCGCCACGATCGGTCGGCCGAGCTTCATGGACGTCTGGGGTGAACAGTCAGAACTGCCGTTCTTCGGCACGATTCGTATCGGCCAGTTTCGCCAGCCCGGCACGATGGACGCCTGGACGAGTATTCGTCACTTGGAGTTTCTGGAACGTTCGCTCCCGTTTCAATCGCAAGACCCGTTTCGCCGCGTCGGCATCATGGCCTATGCCCTGAGCGAAGACGAATTGACGCAATGGGCTTATAGCGTGTACGCCACGGGCTTGACCTTTTTCAATGGCACGGAAACCGTCTACAGCACGCTCGGCGATACGCGCGCCGGCACCCAGATTGGCGACTCGGGGGGTGTCTCGTTCTCGGGCCGCGTCACGCACCTGTTGTATTACGATGAGCCGTCGGACGGGCGCTACCTGGTGCACATCGGCGGCGGCTACAACTACAGCGGCATCGGTGGCGCCGGCACGACGGGGCCCTTTGCCAAGACCTACAACGCGCGCCCCGTGCCCGAGTTCTTTGTCGGCGACCCGGCCGGTGGCGGCTTGACGATCGCCGGCGACCCCGTGGTCGTCGACTCGGGGCGCATCGTCGCCAACAGCTTCAATTTCTGGCACACCGAGTTGGCTGCCAACTGGGGTGCCGCCCACTTTCAGTCGGAATTCATGGCCACGACGGTCAACCAGCGCGGCGGACCGGCAATCTTCTACCCCGGTGCGTACTTCCAGTGCGGTTACTTTCTCACCGGCGAAAGCTGCTTGTACCTTAAGCAGGCCGGCGTGCTCGACTACAACGTGGTGCCGTATGCCGACTTCTTTGGTTTGGGTCGCAACCGTGGCTTCGGCGGCTGGGGCGCCTGGGAAGTCGCGTTCCGCTGGTCGTGGCAAGATCTGTCGGGCGTGAACATCAACCCGGCAAATCAGCTCTCGAACTCCGCGGGACCGCCCCCGGCTCCGAACCCCGGCGTCGTCAACCAGACAACTTTGGCCATCAACTGGTGGTGGAACAAGTTCACCCGCCTACAATTCAACTGGATTCACAGCATGCCGAACTACCGCGGCTTCGGCAACGCGCCGTTCGACATCTACGCCGCGAGATTCCAAGTTGAGTTCTAATGGGCTATCGCACCCTGCGTGAGTGCGTCGACGACCTGGATCGCACGGCGCAATTGGTGCGAATCGAGACCGAAGTCGATCCACAGCTCGAAGCTGCGGCGATCCACCGCCGCGTGTACGCCGCCGGCGGGCCGGCGATTCTCTACGAGCACGTGCGGGGGTGCCGCTTTCCGCTGGTCAGCAACCTGTTTGGCACCATCGAGCGGGCGCGGTTCCTATTTCGCGACACGCTGGCGGCGGTGCGGCAACTCGTCGAACTCAAGGGCGATCCCGCGGCGGCCCTGCGACGCCCCTGGCATTACCGCGGCCTCGCCCGAGCGGGACTCAACGCCCTGCCCAAACGCGTGCGACGCGCCGCGGTCCTGGCGAACGAAATCGCAATCGAGCAGTTGCCGGCCGTCAAATCGTGGCCCGACGACGGTGGCGCCTTCATTACGCTTCCGGCCGTGTATACCGAGGACGTCGACCGGCCCGGCTGGCAGCGATCGAATCTGGGGATGTACCGCGTTCAGCTCGATGGCGGACGATACGCCCGCAATCGCGAAGTGGGGCTGCACTACCAAATCCATCGCGGCATCGGCGTGCATCACGCGGCGGCGGTGCGACGCGGCGAGCCGTTACGAGTAAACATTTTCGTGGGCGGTCCGCCTGCGCTGATGGTCGCCGCCGTCATGCCGCTTCCCGAAGGGGTGCCAGAGTTGAGCTTCGCCGGAGCGCTCGGGGGTCGCCGAGTTGGTCTATACCAGCGCGGCGGACAACTCCCCATCGTGGCGGAAGCCGACTTCTGCATCACCGGCACGGTCGATCCCCAGCGGCTCTTGCCTGAAGGTCCGTTTGGAGATCATCTCGGTTACTACAGCCTCGTGCACGACTTTCCCGTGCTGCAGGTCGAGCACGTCTATCATCGTGACGATGCGATTTGGCCCTTCACGGTCGTGGGTCGGCCGCCGCAAGAAGACACGGCTTTCGGACAATTGGTCCACGATTTGACAGGCCCAGCCATTCCGGCGGTGGTGCCCGGCTTGCACGCCGTGCACGCGGTCGATGCCGCCGGCGTGCATCCGCTGTTGTTGGCGATTGGCAGCGAGCGGTACACCCCTTTCCAGGAGCGCCGCCAGCCCCAAGAGTTGCTGACGATCGCCAACGCGATCCTCGGTCAGGGGCAGATGTCGCTGGCGAAGTATCTGCTGATCGTCGCGCGCGAAGATGATCGGCAACTGGACATTCACGATATTCCGGCCTTCATGCGGCACCTCTTGTCGCGAGTCGACTGGCGGCGAGATCTGCATTTTCAAACTCGCACGACCATCGACACTCTCGATTATTCGGGAACCGGCTTGAACGAGGGCTCCAAGCTGGTTATTGCCGCCGCGGGGCCCGTCCAACGTGAACTACCCACCGAGTTGCCTGCCGAATTAGCAACTAGCGAAGCGCTTCCCGGCGGGTTCGACGAACCGCGCATTTGTTTGCCAGGGGTGCTCGCGGTTCGCGGTCCACGCTGGGCGAGTGCCGGTCGCGATGATTCGGCCGTCGCGCGCTTTTGCGCTCAGCTCGACACGCCACACCCGCTGACCGCCTTTCCACTGGTCGTGGTGGTCGACGACAGCCGCTTCGCCGCCGACAGCTTGAACAACTTTCTCTGGACCACGTTTACGCGGAGCGATCCGGCGGCCGACGTTTACGGCCTCGAGGAGTTCGTCGACAAGAAGCACTGGGGATGCCGCGGATCGTTGGTCATCGATGCCCGCCTGAAGCCGCACCACGCGCCGCCGCTAGTCGACGATCCGGAGATCACGCGGCGCATCGACCAACTCGGTGCGCCCGGCGGACCATTGCACGGCATTATCTGACGCGCCGGTTGCCTGCACGTGCCGGAAGTTCGCGCAATTCTCACGCGGCACTCATTTGAGGTCCCGGGACGCGCCACCTATAGTGGCCCTCATGAAATCCTTCCGTTTTTGTCCGAGCCGTTTGCTGTGGATTCAGGCCGCCGCCGGTCGCTTGCTTTCAATCGCTGCAATAACCGTGGCGATGTCGGTCGCGACCGGTAGTTGCGCCCAGGCCGGCGACCCGCCGCGCCTGATTGTCGTCGTGAGCGTGGACCAGCTACCGCAGCGCTATCTGACGGAATACCGGGCCGGATTTGCCAGCGACGGTTTCTTCGAGCGCGTCTTTCGCGACGGAGCCTGGTGCTCCAACTGCGATCATCGACATGCTTTTACGCTCACGGGGCCCGGTCATGCCAGCTTGCTGACCGGCGCCGATCCCGCCGTCCACGGCATTATCAGCAACGGTTGGTATCGCCGTGGCGTCGGGGGCACGCTGAACTGCGTGCAGGATGACGAGTCGCCGATCGTCGGAGCACCGTCCGCCGAGCACGGAGTCTCGCCGCGAAACTTGCTGGTCCCCACGGTTGGCGACGCATTGAAGTTGGCCTCCAATGGCAAAGCGAAGGTCTTTGGCGTCTCGCTCAAAGACCGCTCGGCCGTGCTCATGGCAGGCCACGCGGCCGACGCAGCCTATTGGTTCGACGAGAACTCGGGCACCTGGGTCACTAGCCGATACTATCGCAGTGATCTTCCCGGTTACTTGCGGAACCTCAACGAAGGGAGCGCCGCCAAGGCGTTCGCAGGCCAATCATGGGAGTTGGTCGCGCCGGCCGAGGCCTATCGCCACGACCTGCCCGACGACAATCCGCTCGAAACGAACTTGCCGTTTTTGGGACGTTCGTTTCCGCATCCCATGCCGGCCGAGGCCGATGCCAGTTACTTCAAACTGCTGGAGGTTACCCCGTACGGTAACGAGCTGACGCTGGCCGTGGCACGCTTGCTCGTCGAGCACGAGGAATTAGGAGCCGACGACGTGCCAGATATTCTCTGCATCGGCCTGTCGGCAAACGACTATGTCGGCCATGCCTACGGGCCGCACAGCCTCGAGGTTCAGGACATCACGTTCCGCACCGATCGACAGCTCGGTGAACTGATGCGCTGGCTCGACGAACGAATCGGCGCTGGGCGTTGGACGCTCGGACTCAGCTCCGATCACGGCGTCGGGCCCGTTCCCGAGGTCGCCGCCGCTCTGCGACTCAAGGCGGCCCGAAACCCATTGGGCGAGGCCCACGACCTGGCAGCCAGGCTCGAAAAGCGGCTCCGCCAAGAAATGGGGCTCTCCGAAAGTGGCCAGCCGCTCGTCTCCCGCGCTGAAGGCATCGAGATCTTCCTTGACCACTCACAGCCCGAGCTGTTCGGTGAGCGCCTGCTAACCGCACGCCGGATCATCAGGCGGGCCTTGCTCGAAGACCCTTGGGTCGCCATCGCCTACACGCAAGACGAGCTCCTGGCCATGCCGGTGGGGGGAGAAGGTTTACCGGAGCAGTTTCGGCGAACCATGCATCCGATGCGCAGCGGCGACGTGCTGTTCGCGATGGTCCCCAACGTGCTGCAAGGAACCAAGAACGTCGCCTCGCACGGTTCGCCGTGGAAATACGATCGGCACGTGCCATTGGTCTTTTGGGGAGCAGGGATCAAGCCCGGTCGGTATGACGAGGCGGCCAGTCCCGGCTGCCTGGGGACCACCTTGGCGCGATTGCTGGGCCTCGAACCCATGCCGTCGGCGAGCGTCCCCTCGCTTGACGCCGTCTTGTCGACGGACTGAACGCCGCCGCGGTAAGACTCCTCCAAGAGAAGCGCCTGGCGATTCTCAGAGGCCGCCTGGCCTTCACAATCCGCGGCAACAGGTTAATTAAAAAGCACTTAGGTGCTTCTTTCCCGCCATCTGGAGGCCCGCGTTTACCCGAAGCGCTGGCGGTCCAGGGCGACCGTGCCGCCGACGAGCGCCGGTTCACCGAATCTTCACCAAACGCTAGCAGAACCTTTACTGTTGCTTCACAGAATGACCGGGCGCGGCCTTTAGACTCTCGGGGGGAGAACGCGCGACCATGAATTCGGCCCGCACGGTTTGCGAGCATTAGGTGCCAAGATGGCCGTCGATGTTCGACTACGGCTTTTCTTCGGCCTGATGCTGCTGGCATCAGCCGCGGGTTGCGGCGTCAGTCCGCCCATTCCCCTCGCAGCGACCGACTTGGAGTTGAGCTCCGCGGCATCGAGTGCGGTGGAAGCAACTGCCGCGATCGAGGTCGATTCCGCGCTTCCTTCGTACGACGCGGCCCCCGGTCTGACCGGTCGGCTGACGTTTGTCGGCTCCGACTCGATGAACAATCTGCTGGCACTGTGGGCCGAGAGCTTCAAGCGATACCACCCGCAAGTCGAGATCGAGGTTGAGGCCAAAGGTTCGTCGACGGCCATTCCGGCCCTGGTCGCCGGCGCGGCCACGTTCGGACCGATGAGCCGCGACCTGAAGCCCAAAGAGATCGACGAGTTTGAGGCCCGCTTCGGCTACAAGCCGATTCAACTTGCGACCGCCGTTGACATGGTTGCCGTCTACGTCCATCGCGACAATCCGTTGCGCGAGCTGACCTTGGGAGAGCTCGACGCGATGTTCTCCAAGACGCGCAAGTTGGGCGAACCGCACGACATCGCCGGCTGGGGGCAAGTCGTGGCGGCCGGCCCTTGGCGGGCCCGCAACATCAGTCTCTATGGACGCAACGCCTCGAGCGGCACGTACGGGTTTTTCAAAGACAAAGTGCTCGGTGGAGGTGACTTCAAAGACTCCGTCAAAGCCCAGCCGGGGAGCTCATCGGTCGTGCAGGGGGTCGGC
This sequence comes from Pirellulales bacterium, assembly GCA_050184475.1. Taxonomy (GTDB): domain Bacteria; phylum Planctomycetota; class Planctomycetia; order Pirellulales; family JAEUIK01; genus JAIESQ01. The sequence goes on from JBFXAH010000004.1 coordinate 263,470, forward strand.
AGCGATCCCACGGCGATCGGCTACAGCGGAATTGGTTATCGCACGGCCGACGTCCGTACGCTGGCCTTGGCGCCCAACGCCGGCGAAACGTCGGTGCCGGCCGAACCGCGCTTCGCCTACTCGGGCGAGTACCCGTTGTGGCGCTACCTTTGGCTGACCGTGAACTACGCCCCTGGCAGCCAACTCCCGCCATTGTCGGCCGCGTTCGTGCGATACGTACTAAGCCGCCAAGGGCAGGAAGAAGTCATTCGAGACGGCTACTTGCCCTTGGACGCGGAGACCGCGGCCAGGTTCAGGTCGTTGGTACACCTGGACTCCAACTAGACTTCCTCGGGATCGCAACTAGCGCGTTCACAATGGCGCATCATCGCTCTCGCTCGGTAGACCACTCGCGCAAACGTCGAACGCGTCCCGGCGTTCAAGTCGCCGACGCCGTCGCCCGTGGGGTCATCACCGTCGGCGGCATCAGCACCATCGCCGCCGTCATGGGTGTGTGCGTGTATCTGGTCTGGGTCGCGGCGCCGCTCTTGCGACCGGCGCGCGTCGACAACACGCGACTTGCCGAGACCAACTGGCAGGCGGGCCCTCCGCGCCGCATCGAGGTCGACGAGCATCAGACGCTCGGCATCGCTCTGGCGTCGACGGGCAATTTGGATGTGTTTCAGGTTGACGACGGACATCTCGTACGGCAGTTGCCCCTGGCTTTCGATGGCGTGGCCGCCACGGCCTGGTCTCCTAAAACGCCCGGCAGCGATCTGTTTGCAGTCGGCTATGCCGACGGCAGCCTGCGCGTGGGCTCGTTGGCCTTTGCCGCCGAGATGCTCTCCGAGAGTGAGGCGCTGAAGCTCGATCCCAGTGCAGCGCGCGACGACGCGCCAGCGCTTTTGCCTTTGCCCAACGGCGTTCTGGAGCGTTCTGCGCAGGGATACTACCGCCGGCACCAAGTTCGACTCGACCTGGGGGCCCCACTGACTACGGGGACGAAATCAGCCATCCGCCGCATCGACTGTTTTGCCGGCCGTGGCGGCGTAACGCTGGCCACGATTGCCGACGACGGCCAGGCTGCCGTTCATTGGTTGAAATCTCCGCCCCCCGGCGAGGAAGCGACGAGCGAGTTGTTGACAGCGGAACTCCCGCTGAGCTCGCAATCGACGAGCAGCCCCGAGCACGTGATGCTCTTCGCGACGAGTGCGTTGGTGGCCTGGCACGGCGGCGATGCCTTGCGGTTTGACATCCGCCGCGCCGGTCGCCCCAAGCTTGCCGAACACGTGAAACTGGTCGACGACCCGGCCGCGGAATTGACCGCCCTGATTCCGCTTGCCGGACGTGGCACGTTGGTCACAGGAGACAGCCTTGGTCGGACTCGCGCCTGGTTTCTTGTCAGCCCCGAAGGATTGGACAACGTCGACCAATCGGCGCTGCGGGCCACGCACGAACTATCGGGTGCCGGTGCGGCGGTTACCGCCTTGGCCGCCTCGGATCGCACGCGCGTGGTGGCGGTCGGCCGCGCAAATGGCTACGTGGAGATCTATCAGGCGACAACCAACCAGCAACTGATCAGCGTCCAGCCTGCCGAGGCAGATCCGATCAGGGCCGTGGCCATCGCGCCGAAAGAAGACGCCTTGGTGGCGGCCACCGATAGCAGTCTGGCCACCAGCACGCTCGATTTGCGCTATCCTGAGGCGACGCTGTCGAGTCTGTTCTTTCCCGTCTGGTATCAAGACTACGACAGTCCCGAGCACGTCTGGCAGTCGTCGGGCGGGAGCGAGGCCAACGAGCCGAAGCTGGGCTTGATGCCGCTGGTGTTCGGCACGCTGAAGGCCACGTTTTACTCGCTGTTATTTGGCGTTCCCATCGCCCTGCTGGCGGCGGTCTATTCGAGCGAGTTTCTCGCCCGCGAAACCCGCAACCGCATCAAGCCGACGATCGAGTTGATGGCCAGCCTGCCCAGCGTGGTGTTGGGTTACCTGGCAGCTTTCGTGCTGGCCCCCTTGGCCGCGCGTTGGCTGCCAGAAATTCTGGCGGCATTCTTCGTCCTCCCCTTTAGCTGTCTGCTGGGGGCGTACTTCTGGCAGTTGCTGCCCCAACGGATCTCAGTGCGCTGGCGTCATGTGCGGTTCTGGCTGATTGCGCTGACGTTGCCGCTGGGCCTCGCGCTGTCGTGGCTTGCCGGACCGGCGCTCGAGCGGCTGTTGTTTGCCGGCGACCTGATGCGCTGGCTCAACGGCGGATTCGGTCGCGCGGCCGGAGGCTGGATACTCGTCTCGATGCCGCTGGCGGCGCTCGGCGTGGCATTCGTCATGCGGCGCAACGTGCGTCCCTGGCTGCGCCGGCTGACGGCCGACTGGGACTATCACGCCTGCGCGATTCTCGATCTCATCCGCTTCTTGTTGGGCACTGCCGTGGCCCTGGCCTTGGCGGGTCTGGCCGCCCTCGCCCTGGAGCGGGCCGGCTTCGATGCCCGCGGGCTGTTCGTCGGCTCGTACGTGCAACGCAACGCGATGGTCGTCGGCTTCGTCATGGGATTTGCGATTATCCCGCTCATTTACACCCTGGCCGAAGACGCCCTCAACTCGGTGCCCGATCATCTCCGCAGTGCTTCGCTGGGTGCCGGCGCCACCCCCTGGCAAACGACGACTCGCATCGTGATTCCCAGCGCGATGAGCGGCTTGTTCTCGGCGGTGATGGTCGGACTGGGGCGCGCCGTCGGCGAAACCATGATCGTGCTGATGGCGGCCGGCAACACGCCGCTGATGAAGTGGAACGCCTTCGAGGGGTTTCGCACCTTGTCGGCGAATCTCGCGGAAGAACTGCCAGAGGCCCATCAAGGGAGCACCCACTTTCGCGTCTTGTTTCTGACCGCCCTGGTGTTGTTCGCGCTCACGTTCTTGATCAACACCATGGCCGAAGGCGTGCGGCAACGATTTCGCCGTCGGGCGGTGCAGCTATGAGCACCACCTATCTTGCCGAACCCCCAGCGCCGGCGCGGACGAAACCGAGCCGCTCGCGACGTCCGCGTGCCCGGACCTCGCTGCTGGCCCACGGTGAGCCGATGGTCTGGCTCAACGGCGGCGCGTTGGCCCTGGCCCTGGCGATGATCGTCGGCATGTTGTCGCTGATTTTCGCGCAAGGCGTCAGCACGTTTTGGCCGCAGCCGCTCTATGAAATCCATACCTTGGACGGCGAGCAGCGGCTCGGCGAGCTCTCCAGGGCCGAGGCCTACCAGCTTCATGCCGACGAACTGGCGAGCCTGCGACAACGCCCGGCGCTGCATGCCCGGCTCGTGGCCGCCGATGGCTGGACTCGGCGCACGCAGATGCGCACGGCCGATGGCTTCGTCTGGATCGACGATCGAACGGTCACGAAAGTCGAGCAGCCCGAGTGGGGTTTGGTTGTCGAACGCCGCGAGGGAGGTCGTTGCTATGGCGTCCCCTCGGCACTTTCGGGCACCAAGCAAGCATCATCCAGCGCCGGTCCCGCAGCCATCTGGCAAGAGTTTCGCGAACTGTATCGCGGCGACGCACCCCAGGACGCATCGCTCACGCTGGCCACCGTCGACGGCGCGTCGCTCCAGGTTCCGCTGAAGACCATAGTCCGCGCGTACCCAGCCAACCAACTCGGCCGGGCCGGGCAACTCGGCGTCTACGGGAGCCGTTGGTGGGAGTTTCTTTCGACAGCGCCGCGCGATGCTAACACTGAGGGGGGAGTCTTTCCCGCCATCGTCGGCACGGTCGTAATGACCTTCTTCATGTCGCTGGCCGTCGTCCCCTTGGGCGTGTTGGCGGCGTTGTATCTGCGTGAGTACGCCAGGCCCGGCCTGCTGGTCAGCCTGGTGCGCATCGCCGTGAACAACCTGGCGGGCGTGCCCAGCGTGGTCTTCGGAGTATTCGGTCTGGGCTTCTTCTGCTACCTGATGGGAGCATCGCTCGACCAGTTGTTTTTCGCCGACAAGCTGCCGAGTCAGCCGACACTAGGAAAAGGTGGCCTGCTGTGGGCCTCGTTGACCTTGGCGCTGTTGACGTTGCCCGTGGTGATCGTGGCGACAGAGGAAGCGCTGGCGGCGGTTCCCGGCTCAATGCGCGAAGGCTCGTACGCCTGTGGCGCCAGCAAGTGGCAAACGATCCGCCGGATCGTGTTGCCGCGTGCCATGCCCGGCGTGATGACCGGTTTGATCCTGGCCCTGGCGCGCGGCGCCGGCGAAGTCGCTCCCTTGATGTTGGTGGGGGTGACCAATCTCGCCTTCGAGCTGCCGGTCGATGCCGATTTTCCCTTCGTGCATTTGGACCGCAAATTCATGCATCTGGGTTTTCACATTTACGGGCTGGGATATCAAAGCCCCAACAGCGAGGCGACCCGGCCGCTGGTTTACACGACGACGTTTCTGCTCATCGCCTTGGTGGGGGTGCTGAACCTGGCCGCGGTGTGGTTGCGATCGCAGTTGCGCAGGCGATACGCCCTGAGCAAGTTCTGAGAGCCGCCACGCGCGCCAAAGAAGCAGGTCTACAACGATCGAATTTGAGGAGCACTACAGGTGTCGACCAAAACTACCAGCGTGCTGAGCGCCGAACCGGACCAACCGAGTCCCGGCAGCGCCGACGGTGACGCGGCTCCGCTTCCGGCTTCGACCCCCGAGGCGCGCGACGCAGTGCGCGTCGGTCTGCCGCGCAAAAGCGCCGGGCGGCTCGAGGCCATCTCGCGCGGCGAGACCGTCAGCACCGAAGATCATGCGGGCGTCACGCTCGACGAGGCGGTGCTCGAGGTCGATCGCTTCTGCTTGTGGTACGGCAGCAAGCAAGCGTTGTTCGACGTGAATTTGACGATTCCCCGCGGCAAGGTCACGGCGCTGATCGGACCGTCGGGCTGCGGCAAGAGCACGCTGTTGCGCAGCGTCAATCGCATGAACGACCTGATCGACTCGGTCCGGATCAACGGCGTGATGCGGCTCAACGGCGATGCCATCTACCACAAGGGGGTCGACGTCATCGAGCTCCGCAAGCGGATGGGGATGGTCTTTCAGAAGCCCAATCCGTTTCCGATGAGCATCTACGAAAACGTCGTTTACCCGCTGCGCATCGACGGCGAGCGCGACCGCGCGGTGCTCGATGGCGTGATGGAACAAAGCCTGCGCGGCGCCGCCCTGTGGGACGAGGTGCGCGATCGCTTGCACGAATCGGCCTTGAGTCTCTCGGGAGGCCAGCAGCAGCGGTTGTGCATCGCCCGCGCCATCGCCGCCGAGCCCGAGGTGTTGCTGCTCGACGAGCCTTGCTCGGCGCTCGACCCGATCGCCACCGGCAAGGTCGAAGACCTGATCAGCGAATTGCGGGGGAGCTACAGCGTGCTGATCGTCACGCACAACATGCAGCAAGCCGCGCGGGTCAGCGACTACACGGCCTTCATGTACCTGGGGCGCGTCATCGAATATGGATTGACGCCCACCGTCTTCACCAATCCGCATTGCAAAGAGACCGAAGACTACGTCACCGGCCGTTTCGGATAGCGCCCGGTCGATCAGGTAGTGGCTGCCGCGCGACCGAGCGTCTTGGCCGTCTCGACGCGCAACGGCGGATACTTGGTCTCGCTCTCGTCCAGTTCTTGACGCCGCACGCTGACGTGCGCGGGGGCTTCGATACCCAGTCGGACGCGGCCGCCACGCATCTCCAGCACGGTCACGCGAATGGCCGTGCCGACGACGATCGCCTCGCCTTGTTTTCTCGACAGCACGAGCATGAGAGTAATCCTCGCGTGAAACCTCGGTTCGATCTGCCTGCCCTAGACGCCACCGCTGGCCGACAGGTTCGGGGCCCAGCTGCGATACTTCTCAGGCGAAACTTCTCAGGGCCTGCGGCCAGCGGAAGCTAGCATTGCCAGCATCATAGGGAGCCAGCATGAACGGGCGATGAAGCCGTGGCGCAAAGCGAGTGAAAGTCGCCCGCCCCCCGGACGGTGCGGCCCCTGCAGCTTGCAGAATTGCCGCGACAAGAGGTAGCATGCTGGAAGTTTTGACCGCCGTTTGGGTTCCGTCGATCTGCCCAGCTGCCAATCCGGCGAGGTCGATCATGAAACTCCCCTGCTCGGGTCCGCTGCGTCGCCGCGAGTTTCTACGCGCCGGCGTGCTCGGCCTCGGTGGGTTGGGCCTGGCCGACCTGATGCAGGCTCGCGCGGCCGACCCGCGCAACACTAGCGATACGTCGGTCATCCTTTTCTGGATGTGGGGTGGGCCCAGCCAGCTCGAGACCTACGATCTGAAGCCCGCTGCCCCCAGTGAGTATCGCGGCCCGTTCCGGCCCATCGCCACCAGCGTGCCGGGAATCGAGATCTGCGAGCTGTTTCCACGCCAGGCCCGGCTGGCCGACAAGTTCTCGCTGGTGCGGTCGCTGCATCACGAAATGTCGGCCCACAACGACGGCTCGATCGAAGTCCTCACCGGCAAAACGCCCCGGCAGCCCGATCCCACGTCGCAAGCCCGCAGCGAACACCCCGATTTCGGCATGATCGCCGCCCGCTGCCGCGGCCCGCGCGCCGATGGATTGCCCAACTACGTCGGCATCCCGCGGCAGCCCTTCATGACGCAGCCCAACTACCTGGGGGTCAGTCAGGCCGCGTTTGCCACGGGCGATCCAGCGGCCGAAAAGTTTCGCGCGCCCAATCTCGAAATCTCCGCCGGCCTCGACGCCCGCCGCCTCGACGATCGTGCCAGCCTGGTCGCCCAATTCGATCAGTTGCGTCGCGATCTCGACCTGCACGGCTCGTTGGCAGGGACCGACGACTTTCGCGCGGGGGCGCTGCGCGTCCTCGCCAGCCAGCAAGTCGCCGCCGCGTTCGATCTCGAGCAGGAAGAACCACGGCTGCGCGATCGCTACGGCCGCCATCTGTGGGGTCAGGCCATGCTCTTGGCGCGCCGGCTGGCCGAAGCAGGCACCGCCGTGGTGACCATCGACGCCCTGGCCCCCACGCTTTCCGACCGCTACTTCAGTTGGGACGATCACATCAATCCGCAGACCCGCTGGGACCTGGCCGACGCCATGCGCTATCGCGCGCCGTTCATGGACCAGGGGCTCTCGGCGCTGATCGAGGACATTTACGACCGTGGACTCGACCGGCGGATTATGGTCGTGGCGATGGGAGAGTTCGGCCGCACGCCCCGCCTGGTGAATTCGGCCGGGTTGATCGGCCGCGACCACTGGCCGGCCGCCATGTCGGCATTGGTCTCCGGTGGTGGGCTGCGCATGGGGCAAGTCGTCGGCGCCACGAATTCCAAGGGGGAGTATCCGCAGGAACGTCCGCTAGCGCCGCAAGACATGCTGGCGACCATGTACCGGCATCTGGGCATCGACTGCCGCGCGGAGTTCGCCGATTTCAGCGGCCGGCCAATCCCGATCTTGCCGCACGGCGAACCGATCAGCGAGTTGATCTAAACCGCGCGCGCTAATCCGAGCCATTTTCGAGAAAAGAGTCGCATGAAACGAATTCTCTATCACGCATCGTCCGATTGGTTGGCATCCGTCGGGCTGCTGGCGCTGCGGCTCGCGGTTGGCGCCGCGTTCGTGCTGCATGGCTGGCCGAAGATACAAGCTCCGTTCAACTGGATGCCTCCTGAACAGGGCATGCCCGGTTGGCTGCAGGCCCTGGCCGCGCTCTCCGAGTTTGGCGGCGGTATCGCGCTGGTGCTCGGGCTGCTCACGCGACTGTTTTCGTTTGGGCTGGTCTGCACGATGGCCGTCGCGTTCTACAAGGTGCACTATTCGGCCGGGCATCCGTTTGTAGCTCAAGGCGCTCCGTCGTACGAGCTGGCGCTCGTCTATCTGACCGCGGCGCTGTTGTTTCTGCTGGCCGGCCCGGGACGTTTGTCGCTCGATGCCGTGCTGTTTGGCGCCGCCCGCGACGGCGACAAGCTGTGAGCCGATTCGCGCAAATCTGCCGTCCCGGGGACTGTCCCCTTATTCCATGATCGACGCTGCCATGGCCAACCAGCCTTGCCCGAATACAGGGGACTGTCCCCCTCGGCCCTGCGTGCGACGTTGCGGCGGACTGGTACGATTTCTGTGCGCGCGGTTGTCATGCCCACGCTTCTCGTAGTCGAATTGCGTGGGCATGCCGAACGGAGTTCGATCCGCAGATGGCGCTTTCTGTAGCCGGCCTCTGCGAAGCCGGTCCGGGGTCGCAGACGTCACCGACCCCGATACAGATTCGCCGCGCAGCGGCGACAGCCTCGGCCGCGGTACCGGGTGGCCAATTTGTCCTTGTTATAATGATCACAATAGTGTACATAATAAACGAGCTCGGGACACCGATCCGCTCGCCCCGCCGGGCACTGGCGAAGCCAGTGGCACCCGAAATACGGGCAAAAAACTTCGCCGCCGTTGCGCCGGCCATGGCGACGAAATCCGCTGGGGAGGGATCGGATCCCTCTGCGATCCTCTGTGACCTCGGCGGTAATCTGGCTGAGGACGCAAAACGGTTCGCTAGGACGCAACGAGGACGCAAACGTTTGGATTTGCGTCCTAAAAATAAGTTCTTACAGGGCAACTACTTCACTGCCACCACCAGCGGCTTAGGACGGTAAGGACGCAAAAAAACAGCAATGGAGTGAGAGAAGGGGCAAGAGCCAAACTGCTCCGCGGACTCCGCGGCTCCGCGTGAGCCGATTCGAAGCTGGGGGCCGCGCCGGCAGCATAGCCAGGAATTCGTAGAGCACGGATAACACGGATGACACGGATCAAAAGCTTGTTGAACTGGCAGCTTTCTCAATCTGCGTCAATCGGCGAAATCAGCGGACCACAACCTGAATTGCTTTGCGCCTTCGCGCCAGGCGCGAGATCACTCGTCTTTGGACGCAAAACGAAAGCCTTGGACGCAAGTTGGACGCAAACCGCTTCGATTTGCGTCCAAGAATAAGTCGAGTTGCTGAGAGGACTTAGCCGTCGGTAACACGGCTTTGGACGGTTTGGACGCAAAATTCCGGACATGGAGTGAGAGAGATAAGGCGAATTCACAATCCACAGATTTCACAGATTACGCAGATGAGCCGCTCGGGGAATCGCCCGCATCCCAATCTGCGTCAATCGGCGAAATCTGCGGACCACAACCTGAATTGCTTTGCGCCTTCGCGCCAGGCGCGAGACCCTTGTTCCATGGCCCCTAATCCCTAGGGCAATCGCATCACAATCTGCGGGCTGTGACTAGTGCCAGCATCGCGGCTGCTGGAAGAACATGTGGCCGTACACTTGTCCCAAGGCTATTTCTGCGAAAAATGGCCGGTCGAGTTTTCAATGATTCGCCCTGTCGCAGCCTTTCGTCGCCAGCCATTTTTCGCCGTGACGAGCGCGCGACAAGTGGACAGAGCATCAAACTTGTGGCGAGGAGCGTGCAAGCACTAGACCTTGCCGTCAAAGTGTGATGCGATTGCCCTGCCCTAATCCCGCCCCTAATCCCTAATCCCTAATCCCTGACCACTACCCCCGACTCGGGACGCAAAATGCCCGTTCGGGACGCAAGCGGGACGCAAACCTCTCGATTTGCGTCCCGACGCAAGTTACTGCTCATGAAACGCTTAACCGCCGGTAACACCCGCTCGGGACGGTCGGGACGCAAAATTCCGGCCATGGAGAGAGAGAAAGGGTACTCCGCAATCGGCTTCGGGCACCGGGCGCCTCCGCGTGGGCACATGACCACGACCCGAACCGGCGCACGAACAGAAAGTCTTGACCGGGTGCCCCAGATGCCTACGCTATCGTGCAGCGGATTCGCAAACTCAAACTCTCCCCACGGTTACGAAACTTTGCGAAGGGACGATTGCCATGCCAAATGCCCGTGACGCGTGCCGTCGGATCGAGCATGCCGCCGGGCACGAGGCCGGCGTCGGGCGCTCCCCTTTTGCTCCGGCGCCGGGGGACCTGCTGCGCGTCGGCTCGCGGCGCTGGTTCGTGCAAACGGGCCTGGCGGGGTTGGCCGGCCTTTCGACCATCGACCTGCTGCGGGCGAGGGCCTGCGCGGCGGCGACCGGCGCCAGCACCAAGAAGCGGGCGGTGCTGCTGTTCTGGCTGTCGGGGGGCCCCAGCCATCTCGACATGTGGGACCCCAAGCCCTTGGCCCCCAGCGAGGTTCGTGGCCCCTTCGGCACGATTGGCACGCGCGTGCCGGGGATCGAGATCTGCGAGCACTTGCCCAAGACCGCCTCGATCATGGACAAGCTCACGATCCTGCGCTCGGTGGATTGCAGCGCCAGCAATCACACGCCGATCACCATGCAGGCCGGCAATCCGCTGGCGCGCCGCACCGACGATGGCCGCGACGGCGGCGGCTACCCATCGATGGGTTCGATCGTGGCGCGGTTTCGCGGTGCCAACGATCCCAGCCTGCCGGCGTTCGTCGGTCTGGCCGAAAGCTGGAAAGCCGACGTGTGGGAGGCGGGGCACCTCGGTCAGCAATTTGCGCCAGTCAACGGAGCCGAATTGGCCGGGCGTTTTGCCATGCCCAAGGGGATCGCCGTGCCGCGTTTGGCGGACCGCGACCGCTTGCGTCGCGACTTCGAAGAACTGCGAAGCGGGCTCGACCAGACCGTCTCACTCGTGCGGACCGACCGTTACCAGCAGCAGGCGTTCGAGATGGTATCGTCGGGCAAAGTCGAGCAGGCTTTCCGGGTCGACGACGAGCCGACCGAACTGCGCGAAGCGTACGGCCGCCATAGCCTGGGCGAGAAGGCACTACTAGCCCGTCGCCTGGTCGAAGCCGGCGTGACGTTCGTCGTCGTCAGCGCGCATTGGGGCTACTTCGATCACCATGGCGACGAAGTCCGTTGGGGCGGGATCGAGAAAGGGCTCAAGCCGATCCTGCCCGTGCTCGACCAGACGACGCACGCCTTGATTACCGACCTCGATCAACGGGGATTGCTCGACGACACCCTCGTGCTGATGCTCGGCGAGTTTGGCCGCGATCCCGTCATGACGCGCACGGCTGGCCGGGGCCACTGGACGAACGTGATGTCGATGCTCGTGGCCGGCGGCGGCTTCGCTCACGGCCAGGTGATCGGCAGTACCGATCGTACCGGTCATTCGATCAAAGAACGGCCGATTACCCCGTCGGACCTGGCGGCCACGGTGTTCGACTATCTGGGGATCGACCTGGAGTCGCAATGGCTCAGCCCGCAAGGTCGACCGACCCCGATTGTCACCGAAGGTGGCCGGCCAATCGCCGAACTGCGACGCGCGGTTTGATCGTCTCCGCGGTGGTTCGCAATACAACTGTCCAGCGAGCAGCTAGCGAAGCGACGGCCCAGTTTGCGGGCCGAATCGAGCCGCGGCAGGCCTGGGCCGGTACGATTGGCACGCCACTGGCCAACGCGTTACGATGCATTGTCGCGAGCTGTTTTGCGGCCGAAGCGGGTCGCAGTTGGTTCCTCGAGAAGGTGCCGGGCCATGAATGCTGCCATGTGGTTGGTCGCTGTCGCCAGCGTGGGAATCGACGTCGGCTGGCAGCCAGTCGACGAAGGGGGCTACGAGCTGTTCTTGCAGATCGAGCCCGAGCAGCTCGAGAACTTGCGCGCCGGCGAACCGCTGACGAGCGATCTGCCGGAGCTGCCCGAGCGCGTGGTCCGCGTCTACTGGATGGTGGGGGACGATCCGTTGCCGCAGACGATTCGTCCTGCGGCTACGGCGGCCAGCAACGAGCCAGAGGCAACCACCTCGCGACGACCGATTGTGCCCAGTGATCCAGGCGAATTGTCGCTGACCGACGGTCGAACCGGCGCGCGGATCGGCGCAAACGAGTCCGCGACTACGACAAGCGCTGCTGCCGACCCCGCCTCGCAGCGGCCAACGCTACAGGGTTCGAGCAAACCGGCAACCATCGCCGAGACATCGAGCGGCGACGACTGGCATGCAGCGCCACCGGATGCTCATGAAGCTTCAGCCCCCGCGGCAGACCTGGCGGCCCAAGTGCCGTCATCGACGGGAGCGCTGGTGCGCCCGCCGACAAGCTCGTTTGCCGCGCCGCTTGATCGTGTTGGCCCGATCGATCCGAGCGAGACCGACATTGACTTGTCGGATGGAATCGAGGTAGCGCCGGCTGCCTCGGAATTCAGCTATGAGGCGGAGCCGGCCGGCAACACTTCGCCTACAGACGAGCCTGCAGCGGCCGGCGCCGACGAGGATGTCACCGCGGCCTCGACCGCAGCGTCGACGACCGGGCCCTCGGTGGCCGAACATCGCGCTCGCCCCGAATCTCCGCCACCAACCGCAGCGGATGAGTCGGTGGACGCGTCCGCTGCCAATGTTGCCGACGAACCGCCGCCCCCAGCCGGTGACGCCGAGCAAGCCCCAGGCGACGCTGCCAGCGGCGTACCGCGGCCGCTCGCTTGGCTGGCCGCGGTGATTGCGCTGGTGGTCTCGCTGGCCGCGAACGTCTTTTTCTTTTGGGGCCTGGTCGACGCCAAGCGGCGCTACCGACTGGCCCTGCAACAAATTGGCCTGCGAGAAACAGGACTGCTGCCCACATAGGCTCTGACAGAGCACGAACCGAGTGCTGGAGTATTACGAGCCTACCTACCAAAGTAGCGTGGCCTGGTGAAACGGACTCGCGGCTCAGCGGGAGTCGTGTTCCAGTTCATCCTCTGAATCGGTCGCAACGGAACTACCGTTGGCGACATCGTCGGCCGCGGCGCGCATCGCTCGAGCGTAGCGCTCCGCGAATTCGCCGGCGAATTCCTCAGCGCCGTCGGCATCGAGCCGCACGAACGAGACCGTATTTGACGTGGGTTGCCCATCGTCGTGCGAAGGGGTTTCGATCACCAGCGACGACTCTGGGACGGGGGCAGGCCGCGATCGTCGCGAACGGCGACGCGGTGGCGGTGGTTCCGCTTCGTCCAATCGCAGGTCGGCAACAACAGTGACCTCCGGCTCGGGCTCAGCCGGCAGCTTGCGGGGTGCCAGCAGGACTCCCCGCCGGCCGAGATCGCGGACGGGAGTACCTTGCGATTGGAACAATTCGGCCAAATGCTCATGACACGTGAAGACCAGCACCTGATGTCCGGACGCGGCAAAGTCGCGCAGCAACGCCGCGGCCGCCTTCGCGCGCTGCGTGTCGAAATTCACCAACACGTCGTCGAGTACCACCGGCAACGAGATACCGCGCCGCGCGTACTCGGCCACCAGCGCCAGCCGCAGGGCCAGAAAGAGCTGCTCGCGCGCCCCGTCGCTCAACTGTTCGATCGCCACGGTGGCGCCGCCGCGCTCCTCGAGCCGCAGTTGGTGCTCTCCCCAGGGGGTCCACACCCGCGCGTAGCGCCCCTGCGTCAGCCGATCGAGATAGAGCGACGCCTCGCGGAGCGTCGCTGGCTGATGATCGCGCTCGTATGCGCTGCCAACGGTTTCGACCAGTTGCTGCAATACCGCCAGCACTTGCCAACGCCGCAGCGCTTCGCGCAGTTTGCTTTCGACAATCCCCAACTCGAAGCGCGCCTGTCCGCAGCGGGTGTCGCGCGCCCACCGCGCCACGTCGGCTGTCACCGCGCCACGGCGTTCGGCACGCGAGCGACGCGCTTGTTCGAGCGTGCCGATGCGGTCGAGGACTTCGGCTTGCTGTGTGGCCAGACTCGCGGCGTCGTTGTGCGTCAACAACTCCCGCAGAGTTTCTTGCTGATCGGCTCCGACGGCAGCCGCCAGTTGAGCGTCCAGGCTGGCGAGCGTTTCGCTAAGGGCCCGCGCCTGCAACCCAACGGCGTATCGCTGGCGCAATGCCGCTTCGGACGTAGCGCCTGCGCTACGCAACAGGCGGCGACGCCGCAGCCGGCATTTTCGATGCCTGCGCTGCCAGGGGCGCGAGCGCCGAGTCAGTTGTCGCATGCGGTCGGTGATTTCCAGACGCTCGTCCGCCTTGCGGCGTTCGCCAATCGCGAACTCTCGCAAGCCCTCGAGCTGTTCGCTCAGCGTGCCGCTTGCCATAGGGGCGTTGACCCGGCGCGCGGCTGCCGCGACCCGCGTGGCCAGCGCGTCGAGGGCACGGCGACGGTTGGCGATCTCCTCGCGTCGAGCGGCCAGCTCGCTGGCCAACGCACCGTGGTGTTCGCGCTCGCGCAACAATCGCCACGCATGGCTTGGGGAAATAGCGGTCGGCAGCTCACACGCGCGCAATTCCGCGTTCCAACGGCGATGCGCCTCGCGCAGCTTGTCGCGTGCCCGGGCGACCTCGTCGTTGGCTCGTTGACGAGCGGCGATCGTGGACTGTCGCTTGGCCGCCGCGGGAACGTGACCTTCGAGTTCGGCGAGCCGTTTTTGCGCCGCTTGCAGGCGTGCATGGAGCGGTCCGCCGCCGGCTGGCAACTGCTGATCGAGCTCATGGCGCTCGCCTTCGGCCTCTTCTTGCTGCGAACGAAGCGTAGCGAGCTGCTGGCGACAAGTCTCCAGTCCACCGCGGTTGCGACGCTCGAGCCAGATCTTCAACCCTACGGCCGCGATGCTGCCGACAATGCCCAAGCCGATCAGCGTTTCGCTGAAGGGGCCGGTGACCGCATCGGGCAGAATCACCCCGCCGACGAACAGCGCAATGCCAAAGGCAAACAGGACACCGAGCCCGCTGAGCACCCAGGTTGGCAACACCTGACGCTCGAGGTAGTGCCGATGTTGTTCGTTGAGTACGTGCCGTCGATCGGAAAGTTGGTGCAAACGCTCGTCGACCTGCACGCGGCGGCGCAACAGGGCCACCAGTTGGCCAGCCTTCTCGAGCGCGGGGGTCAATTCCTCGTCGGCCGGCGCACGGGCCTGACTACCGCCGGGAGCATGCGGACTCGGCGGCTCGCCGGGTCCCAGCGAGTCGAGCGCCTCGCGCGCCGATTTCCAGCCCTGGCGCGCGAGGCGGCGCCCTTTGGCCGCCTGACGCAGGCGCCGAACCGCGTTGACGTCTGCCACCCCGTGTCGGTTTGCGGTCGGAGCAATCGGCCCGATCGAACCGGCAACTGCCGTCACGGCGGCATCGCGCTGCATGCTCGATCCGGCAATGCGTTGTCCGGCAATCGACAGCGTTTGCAGCGACTGGGCGAGGGCATTGACCAACGGCGCTTCGTCGGCAGCCAACGCGCGTTCCAGTGCCGTGACCTGTTCTTCGATCTGAGTTACCCAGGGAAGTTGATCGCAAAACGCCTCGAGTTCGGCCAACTCGCGCGTCAGGACCTGTCGCGCGGGGAGCCTGCGGGCGGCCGACAGTAGTTTGCGCCGCCGCGAACGTAGTTTGCGAAGGTTGCGGCGGCAGATTTCGGCCCGCCGAGATACGATTTCCAATCCGCGCAGCAAGTTATCGGGGATTTTTTGTTGGGGTCCTAACGCGACGAGTTCCTGTTGGACGCGGTGCCGGTCGTGCCAGGACGCAGTCAGTCGCAAGGCAGTTTCGATGAGTTGTCGCTGGGCATGGAGGTCTGCTAGTTCGGCGTCGGCAGCGCCGAGCTCGCGATCGAGCTGCGATTGTTCGGCAAGACCATCGGCATATTGCCCCGTCAAACCGTTCAACGAATGCAATTCGGTAAGCAGTTGCTCGCGCTGCGCCAGCAGCTCGTCGATTTGCCCGTGGCGGGTATCGGTCGGCAGCAAGCGTTCGCGCGATGCGGCCAACTCTTGCACGACTTCGGCCAACGAAATCCGATCTACCCCGGTAGTGAGCCGATATAAGGCGGCTGCGGCCTCGGTTTCGTCGAGGGTCGCCAGCTCCTGCAATTCGCGCAGCCCGATGGCAAACACGCGCTCGAACACGACTTCGTCGACGCTCCCCAGCACCCGCTTAAGGAAGTCGGGCGGGAGGGACTCGCCGTTGAGATTGCGCAACTGGTGCTCGTGCGCTGCGCCGTCGACTACGGGGCGCGACAGCAGGGCACCGCCAGCGGTAGTCGCCAACTCGGCCGACCCGCCCCAGGCGAGCCCAGGATCGGCCGGGGCAAACCGTTGCCGCTTCGCAGCGCCAAAGCCAAAGAGCAGACCGCGAATGAACTCCAGCAGTGTACTCTTGCCTGTTTCGTTGGCACCGTAAAAGGCGTTCAATCCCTCGTCGAGCGGCCCTAACTCAAGCGACTGCCAGACACCGAAGCGGTCGATGGTTAAGCGGCGGAATTTCACGGCGTTTCCCTTCGTCCGGTCGAGGTGGGCAGCCCAGCACCGATAGATTGCGTTCCATCACCAGCACCAGGGCCTAGCAACTCGATCGCCAATGCCGTGGCGTCGGCCAGGACTTCGCTGCGATCGTCACCATGGAGAAACTCAAGGGCCGCCCCCAGGGTGCCGGCCAATTGTCGTTCACTCAAATACTTGAAAAGCTCTACTTCGAGCGACGGTTCATCCCCGTAGCGATGCAATTCGCGTAGCATGTCTCCCAGCAGCGTGTCCTCCTCCGCGTGGTGGTCGTGATCGGCGGCGATCCGGAAGCTGATCGTGGCAGTCCAGCAAGTGGGCGAACGGCGTCCCAGAGCTTGGCGAACCTGCTCGAGGAGTGGCGGTGTGTAAGATCGCCAGTCGGCAACACGACTTGAATCCGCCAATACGGTGACGTTCACGACCAGGTCGGTGTCGCGAGACTGATCGTGCAAGGCAGCCAATTGGGTGACAAGTGCGTCCTTCAATTGCTCGCGGGAGGTTAAATGCTCAGCGTGCAGCTCGACGTTTTCCCAGCGCAGTACGTCGGTGTGGATCGATCGGCAGCGAACCTCGTAGCGCGGGGGGCGCCGCTCGTGGTCGACCGCAGGGCGACGCGAGACCTCGACGAGCGTGCAGCCGTGCGCGCCGAGCTCCCGGGGATGGCGACCCTGTACCGAACCAGGATAGAGCACGGTCGGCGTGTCATTCGAGAGCACGTTGCGCCGATGCTCACCGCCGAGCGCCCAGCAGTTGAGCTCAGCTTGTCTCAATTGTTGCGAGTCGAAATGGCCATGAACCAGACCAATCGAAAACAAGTCGTCGCTGGCGGCAAAGTCGGCAAGATTGGGGTGCGGCGTGCCGTCGACCGAAACGCCCAGCACCCGCGCCAGGCGTGCCTCGCCGCGGTGGACGACCCGCTCCTGCGGATGGCCGTGCGCAAATGTCGTGATGTTTGCCGGGAGTGCAATTCCCAGGGGCCAGTCCGCCAGTCGGTCGAGCGGACTACCGGCCCAAAGTACCGAGATTTCGCGCGCCGCCAGACGCCGGAATTGCTCGACCAGAAACGCCGGCCCGCGCGGCCCCGATGCCCACGGATCGACGACGTCGCCGGCCAGCAGCAAGAAGTCGACGTTCTCGCTCAACGCCGTTTCAAAGACGCGCTCGGCTGCCAAGTAGGGAGCCTCGACCATGAGATCGCGAAGGAACTCGGGTGGGTCCGCGAGTCCGGTCACCGGCTGTTCAAGGTGCAAGTCGCTGGCGACCAGGAAGCGAATAGCTCGATCGGGCACGGTCAGCTTCCTTTTCGTTGAGCGGGGTACTACACCAAGCGGCACAACAACTAATCGCTGCCGGGACTTCGGTGGGAGAACGTCGCCCTCGCCAGCAAGTGTCGACGTGGCCGAAGTTTACTTACTTCGGTCGATCTTGACCACGGAGGTTTGGGCGGCCTGCTTCCGAGAACGTGACGGACCAGGCGATCCGGGTCGACAATCGCCCCTGCCCATCGGATGGCCACCGTGCTATCGCGCGTCGGGGCGTTGCCGCGGAGGTGGCAACGTGGAACGCGGCTTGCGTGAGTTGGCTGTCCGCCCGCCGACAACTGCCTTAGACGGTCGCGCCGCGCCCTTACTCGTTCGCCTCGTGGAGTTGGCGCCCGGCCGCAACTTGACTGCATGCGGGTTGTCGGCCTGGCCGGTCAACTCGTGCAGGAAGCGGCTGGGTCTCGTAGGGCGGCTCTTCCCCCATTTCATGCGGGCCGCCGCGAACGAGATGGTAAGCCGTTCGCGCGCTCGAGTGACGCCGACGTAGCAGAGCCGCCGCTCTTCGTCGATGGCTGAGCCTTCGGCCTCGATCGCACGGTGATGCGGCAGCAGTCCTTCCTCGAGACCTACCAGGTATACTTCGCGGAACTCGAGCCCCTTGGCACTGTGGAGCGTGAGTAGCGTGACAGCATTGCGGCGGCGGGCCGACTCGGCGGGATCCTCATCGCGATTGGACAACAGCATGTCATCGAGGAAGCCGGTGAGTGTGGGACGTTTTGCCTTGCTCTCGTAATTGGCGAGTGCGTTGAGCACTTCGTCAACGGCGCTATTGCGCGCTAGGAGTTCATTCGGATCGGTGTATATCCGAGCCAATTCGTCTCGATAACGAAGGTGAAGAACCAGGTTGCGAGCGACGTCAACCAGCGGCTTCGAATTCAGTTGTTGTGTCGCGATGGAGACGTTGGAAGCGAAGTCCTGAACACCCGCAACGGCGGCCGCCGGCAGCGGTCCGCGCAATCGGGGATCGCCGAGGACTTCCCACAGAGGTTTGCCCGCCTCGACGGCGCGATTGAGTAGCTTCGCAGTGAGGGTTGTACCCAGGCCGCGAGGCGGAGTATTGATGATGCGCAGCAGTGCCTGATCGTCGTGCGGCGCAACGAGCAGCCGCAAATAAGCCAGCACATCGCGTACTTCTTTGCGATCGAAGAAACTCATGCCGCCGACGACGACGTACGGGATCTGTCGTCGGCGCAGCTCGGTTTCGAATGGGCGCGGTTGTTCATTGGTGCGAAACAAGATGGCAAAGTCGCGCGGCTCGAAGCCTGGAGTCTGCAATCGCTCGCGAATTTCAGCCACAACGCTCTCCGCCTCGGCGACTTCGTCGGCGGCCTTGACGATCCGCGGTGGCTCGCCTGGCTGATCGGTCCGCAGAACTTTGTCGTGTCGCTGGCGATTGAAGCGGATGAGACGATTGGCCAGTTCGATGATCGGGGCGGTAGAACGGTAGTTCTGCTCGAGCCGCACGACTTTGGCGTCGGGCCAGTCGCGGCGAAAGCCAAGAATGTGGCTCACTTCTGCGCCGCGCCATCCGTAGATCGACTGATCGTCGTCCCCCACGACGCAAAGGTTCCGATGCCCAGTTACGAGCGCTCTGACAATCTGATACTGCGGTTGGTTGGTGTCTTGATACTCGTCGATCAGCACGTGAGTGTACAACGCTGCTTCGCGGCGACGCACTTCGGCTTGTCCTTGAAACAGTTCCTGCACAAGCAGCAGCAGGTCGTCGAAGTCGACAGCTCCGGCCGCGCGCAGTGCCGACTGATAACGCCGATATCCGCTGGCGGCAAGGTGGTCTTTATCTGTCGCAGCGTTCTCCGCAGCGCGATCGGGGAGCAGACCGAGCGTCTTCCATCGTCCGATTTGCCCCAACAAGTCGCCGGAGCGCATGTGTTCGTTGGGGACGCGCAGCTCGCGGAGCACGCGCCGAGCGATCGTTTCCTGATCGCCGCGGGCATAGATGGCAAAATGCGCCGGGAGCCCCAGAGACTTCGCGTTTCGCCGCAGGATTCGCACACACAGCGAGTGAAAGGTCGAAATGTGCGGTCGTACAGGTGACTTGCGGCCCAGTAGCGCCATTGCCCGCTGCTGCATCTCGGCAGCGGCTTTATTCGTGAACGTTACAGCTAGTATCTGATCGGGACAAACGCCGCGGCGCACAAGCTCGGCAATACGATGCGTGACGACGCTCGTTTTGCCCGTACCCGCCCCGGCCAGCACCAACAGTGGTCCGGCAATCGTGGTAACCGCTTCGAGTTGGGCCGGGTTGAGCCTTGCATCCATGGGCTGGATCGTAGAAGTCCCATGGCTGGGCTGCAACTGGTAGCAAAGAACGGGCGCACAACGGCGCTGAAGGGGGTCTAAATAAAGTGATCGCGGCCTCTTGCTCTTCGCAATTTGCCCAACTTGTACATCGAGGAGATGAGCTTGACCGTAGTGGCTGCTCGCCGATACTCTCCCGCCCGAATGTTCCCGCGAATTGTCACATTTGCCGTCGTCTTCTGGCTGAATGCCTGCGCCTGCGGTATGGAACCGCCGGGCAAGCTATCAGCGATCGACGCCTGGCCGGCGCTGGCCGCCGCTGCAGAATCCGGTGCCAGCGAGCGGGTACTCCTGCTGCGTGATGGTCGGGTTTTCATGGGCGCCATCTCGCCGGGTAAAGACTTCTACAAAGTGAAAGTCGCCAGCGGGCAATTACAAGTTCCCGCCAACGAGGTGGATTCGCTGTGCAGCGATCTACAAGAAGCGTATTCGGTGCGACGCAGGCGTGTACCAGCAAACCAAGGCTCAGCGCATCTGGAACTGGCGAAATGGTGCCTGCGGAACCGCTTATACCAGCAAGCAGCACTTGAGCTAAACGAAGCCCAGCGGCTTGAGCCGCAGTTGGCGGAACTACCCGTAATGCGGCGGCGTTTGGAATGGGCCACCGAACGGCAAACGCCCGACACAACGAGTGAGGAGCCGATTGAAGACTCGCAACCGGACGTAGGGACGACCGAGCCGACGTCGGATGTCGAAGCCGCGCCTGCCGAGTCCATTCCTCGCGACGCCGACCTTGAGCGTCTCGTGCGAGGCTTATCGGCCGACGTGACACTCGACTTCAAGACCTACATTCAACCGCTGCTCGTGAACCACTGTGCCACGGCGGCCTGCCACGGGGTCACGGCCGAGAATCGACCACGACTCGTCCGTCTGAACCGTCACCGGCAAGTGCCACGACGAATTACGCTGCGCAACATGGAGGAAACGCTGGCCTTCGTCGATCGCTCCAACCCCAATGACAGCCTGCTTCTATCGAAGGCCATCGAACCGCATGGGGGGCTGACAACCGGAATCCTCGATCGCAATCAAGCCGGCTATCGGCAGCTGGCGCACTGGGCGCGGCGCGCCAGTGGAGCCTCGAATCGACGACCGTTGCCGAATGTAGCGCACAGTGCCGCGCCGACTTACATTGCGCCTGCCACGGCAAATCTGCCGCTCCAACATGAAGAAGTCCAGTTGCCGACCGAGGGTCCGCAGCCGGTAGACCGCAAATCAAAGCCCGCGCGCTTGCGCCAGACACCTTCTATTCCCTGGGTACGCGACCTTGTCGACGAAGAGTCCGAGATTGGCACCGCCGATCATGAGGCCGTCGAGAGCGACTTGGATGCGGAGATCCTCGCGGATCTCGAAAACGATCCGTTCCTCTTTGATCCCCCCACGACTGCGGACGAATTGCTCGGTCCGACCAAAAAAAATGGCGGGACGTTCACTCCGGTGGACCAATTCGATCCGGAACTCTTTAACCGGCGGTTCTTGCCGGAAAGTGGCGAGGCAACCGCAATGCCCGAGGCCGATCTGAACGAGTCTGAATTAGAGCCGCTGCCGGACGCCACCGACAGTGGCGACTTTCCCCGCTAGTCGTTATAACGGTACGAGTTACGCCGGTGCAGTCTCGGGCACCGCGTGATTCCTATTCGGCTTGCGCAGCCTGGTCGCGATGAGTGCGACTGTGGGGAGAAGTCCGCGATGATCGGCAACCAGCGAATCTTGACGACGCTCGGCCTGTGGTTGGCAGTCTGCGCCGCGTTGCGGGCGGATGATGTCCCCAGCCGGCCCCCCGAACCAAGCACTGGCACGCAAGCACCTGCCCCGACCACTGGCGACGAGACCCTGGTGATCGTGCCGACTGAAATCAGGCTCGTCGGCCCCGAAGCTCGCCAGCGCCTGCTCGTCGAGCGACGGCAGCTAGATCGATTCGTAGGGCAGGTGTCCGACGAGCTTACTCTTGTATCGGCAGATCCCCAAATCGCCGCTCTTGACGAGGGAATCCTGGTTCCGCGCGGCAATGGCGAGACGACGATCACAGCCTCGGCTGGCGGAGTTTCCGCCACGGCGCAGGTGACCGTCAGTGGCCTCGATAGGCCGTTCGGTTGGAGTTTTCGCAATCACGTGGAGAGCGTGCTGACCCGGGCGGGCTGCAACAGCGGGGCCTGCCACGGCGCGGCTGCTGGCAAGAACGGCTTCAAGCTGTCGCTGCGCGGCTACGATCCGGAGCGTGATCACGCGACGCTCACGCGCCAATCGCTTGGCCGGCGCATCGTGCCGAGCGATCCTGGCCGCAGTTTGCTGCTCACCAAGCCCACTGGCGCGATTCCTCACGGTGGCGGCCTGCGATTCGAGGTTAATTCGCTCGAATATCGAGTGTTAGCCGAGTGGATCGCGGCTGGCGCCCCGGCCCCAAATGAGGACGACGCGCGCATCACGCGACTCGAGATTCTGCCGCCACAAGTCATACTATCCCCCGGTGCCACGCAGCAATTCGTAGTATTGGCGCATTTTAGCGACGGCCGCGCCGAAGACGTGACGCGCTGGGCGAAGTTCTCGGCCTCCAATGCTAGTGTTGGCGACATCGACGATGCGGGGCTCGCGCACGTCGCTGGTTACGGGGAAGGGGCATTCACCGCCTGGTACTTGAGCCAGGTGGCGATCGCCACGGTGACGTCACCGTATGTTGAGCCGGTGCCCGCCGAGGCCTTCGCTGTCGCCCCGCGCAACCTGATCGACGAGCTCGTGCTCGACAAGTTGCGCGATCTGAATCTGCCGCCGTCGCCCCCCGCGGACGACGCCGAGTTTATCCGGCGAGCCTTTCTCGACACCATCGGCGTCCTCCCGACGGCTGATGAGGTGAGGGCATTCCTTGCGGACAGCTCCTCGAACAAACGGGACCACTTGATCGACTCGCTGCTGGCGCGCCCCGAGTTCGTCGACTACTGGGCGTACAAGTGGTCCGACCTGTTGCTGGTCAACAGTGAGAAGCTCCCCCCGCCGGCAATGTGGTCGTATTACAACTGGATTCGCAATCACGTCGCGGCTAATTCTCCTTGGGATCGCATCGCTCGCGAGCTGGTGACCGCCACCGGCAGCACGTTGGAAAACGGTGCCGCGAATTTCTACGTACTGCACCAGGATCCGCTCGAGCTGGCCGAAACGACGTCGGTCGCGCTGCTGGGAATGTCGATCAACTGCGCAAGGTGCCACAACCATCCGCTGGAGAAATGGACCAACAACCAGTACTACGCGATGGCCAACCTGTTTGCCCGCGTCCGTCTCAAGAACGGTGGCCAAACCGGCAATCAGGTGCTGTTCGCGGCGGCCTCGGGTGACCTGGTGCAACCGCTGACAGGGCGTCCGCAGCCGCCAGCGCCGCTCGACGGGGAGAGCTTGGCGCTCGATGATCCCACTGATCGCCGTTTGGCGCTAGCCGATTGGCTCACCACGGCCGAGAACCCGTACTTCTCGCGGGCCATTGTGAATCGCGTGTGGGCGAATTTCTTTGGCGTCGGGCTGGTTGAAGCCGTCGACGACCTGCGGCTCACGAATCCGGCCAGCAACCCCCAACTTCACCAGGCGCTAGCGCATTGGCTGGCCGAACAGAATTTCGATCTCAAGGCGCTGATGCGTTTGATCCTCGAGTCGGGCACGTACCAGCGCGCCAGCGCGCCTTTGCCACAGAACGCTGAAGACAAACGCTTCTACGCCCGCTACTATCCGCGCCGCTTGATGGCCGAAGTGCTGACCGATGCAATCGCGCAGGTGGCCGGCGCGCCGAACGAGTACCCGGGATACCCCGCGGGTTGGCGTGCCTTGCAACTCCCGGACTCGAACGTAGCCAGTTATTTCCTGCAGAAGTTCGGTCGCCCGGATCGCGTGATTACGTGTGAGTGCGAACGTACCAGCGAACCGAGCATGGTGCAGGTGCTGCACCTCACCAACGGTGACGCCATCAATGCTCGGCTGGCCGCTAAGGAAAACCATCTCCAGACGATGTTGGCATCGGGCGCCTCACCCGAGGCAATTGTCGAAGACCTGTATCTGCGTGCGTTGTCGCGCCATCCCACCGCGGAGGAGGCAGCCCAGCTTTGCGAGGTCATTCGCACGGCAGCCGGCGAGGCCGATCGCCGGCTGGCCGTCGAAGATCTTTATTGGAGCGTGCTGTCGAGCAAAGAATTCTTGTTCAACCATTAGGACACGGAGCATGACTCGACTGCGTGGAATTGTGTTGCCGCTCGCGGCGTTGTTGGCGTTGTGTATGGCGCCCAGCGTGCTCGCCGCAGAGCCAGTGGCCGACCCAGCGACCCAAGTCGAATCCGATACCCCATCCGTAGCGGCCGTGCCCGATTTCGCGGCCGTGAGCAGTGTCTTACGCAAATATTGCGTCGGTTGTCACAACGCGGACGACAAGGAGGGCGGACTCGTTCTCGAGTCGTTCGATGCTCTCCTGGCCGGTGGCGAGAATGGTGCCGTGATACGCGGCGGCGCCAGCGAGGATAGCCGCCTGATCCGTGTGCTTGTCGGTCAGGCCGATCCCAGAATGCCCCCCGACGGGAGCGACGCACCGTCGAAAGAGGATCTGGCGATACTGGCTGCCTGGATTGATGCGGGAGCAAAGGGCCCCACCGGCGCGCCACCCGATCCGACTGCATTGGTGGTGCCGCGAATAGCGCCGCGAGCGACGCCGCGCGCCGCGATTCATAGCGTCGCCTGGTCCCCCGATGGCAAGCTACTGGCATTGGGGGACTATCGCTCCGTGCGGCTCGTTTCGGCCGAGGATCGCGCGGTCGTTCGTGTGCTCGAGGGCGCCGTAGGCAACGTCACTGATTTGGCCTTCTCGGCAAACGGTCGAGAACTGTGGGCCGCCGGTGGCGAGCCTGGATTGTTCGGTGAAGTCAACGCCTGGGAGGTCGCCAGCGGAAGTTCGCGACCT
Organism: Pirellulales bacterium; assembly: GCA_050184475.1. Lineage (GTDB taxonomy): Bacteria > Planctomycetota > Planctomycetia > Pirellulales > JAEUIK01 > JAIESQ01. The sequence continues at coordinate 288,144 of JBFXAH010000004.1, forward strand.
GCGCTGCGCGGGCACAAAGACAGCTTGTACGCCCTGGCACTTTCAGCCGACGGCACGCTGCTGGCCACTGCGGGCTACGATCAGGAGATCGTGCTTTGGGACGCTGCCACTGGCAAGGCATTAGCAACGCTCAGCGGTCATAGCGGTGCGGTGTTCGATCTGCAGATGCGGGCCAACGACAAGCTGCTCGCCTCGGCGAGCGCGGATCGCACCGTCAAACTATGGGACATTGCTCGCCGACAACGTCTGGAGACTCTCGGTCAGTCGCTTGCCGAGGTCTACACGGTAGCGCTGGCCCCCGACGGCCGCCGCGTTGCTGCCGGCGGTGTCGACAATCGGATCCGCTTGTGGCATTTAAGCGAGTCGGCCGCCGAAGGGACTAATCCGCTACTGGTGTCGCGGTTTGCGCACGAAGAACCGATCGTGCAACTGGTTTGGTCGCCGGATGGCAAGACACTCGCCTCTTCGGCAGAGGATCGCACCGTCAAATTCTGGGATGCGGAAAGCGTCGAGGAACGACTGGTTTTGCCACCGCAATCCGACTGGGCTGCTGCATTGGCTTTCTCGCCCGACAGCAGGCAGCTCCTGGTCGGTCGCCTGGACGGTAGTTTCGAACTTTACGACGCTGCGACGGGCAAGCCTTCGCCGCGTGCCAAGCCCGAGCTGCTGGCCATGGCTCCCCGCGGCATCCAACGTGGCGGCACGGTACGCGTGGAACTCATCGGCAAGCACCTGGTCGATGTCGAGCGGATCGATGCTAGCCATCCTTCGCTGAACATTGCGGTGGAGTCCGGCGCGTCAACCAGTGACCGCGTGGTCGCCGAAATCACGGTTCCCGCCGACACTCCGCGCGGCAAGTACGATCTGACCGTCGTCACTCCTGGGGGCAAGAGCGGAAAGCTCCCGCTGTACGTCGACGATTTGCCGCAGCACTCCGAGCGCGAGCCAAATGACCTTCCGCGACAGGCGGCTGAAGTCGCCTTGCCCGTTACAAGTTGGGGGGTGATCGCCACGGCCGGCGACGCCGATTACTATCGCTTCGAGTTACTGGCCGGTCAGACGATCGTCTGCGAAGCCGCCGTTAAGGAACTCGGCAGCAAGCTCGACGCCGTCTTGACACTTTCGGACGAGGCCGGTCGCTCGGTCGCTCGCAGTCAATTGTTTGATGACGAAGCCGTGGCGCTCTGCGCCTATACTGCACAAAGCGCCGGAACGTACGTGTTGCGAGTGGGCGATCTGATGCAGGCTGGTTCGGGGGAACATAGCTATCGACTTTCGATAGGCTCGTTTCCCTACGTCACTGGTTGGTTCCCGCTCAGCGTGCCGGCTGGCGGCGACGCCAAAGTCATTTTAGCCGGATACAACTTGCCCGACCCTGCGAGCGTGTGCCTGCCAGCCGGCGCCGCCGGAAGCGACGTGGAAGCCGCCATCGATCAAGACGTATATCGCGGGCGAAAGTCAGTCAAAGTCGCAATCGGCACGCTGAGCGAAACGATCGAAGCCGAACCGAATGACGCCCCAGAGGACGCCATGAGCGTCAAGGCGCCCTGCACCGTCGGGGGACGGATTTGGTGCGAGACTGCTGTAGATGACGCTTCTGACGGCCCATCCGCACAGGCGGGCGACACCGATCTGTTCCGCTTCGAGAGCCGGCAGGGGCAAAAGTGGATCATCGAGACCGAAGCAGCGAGGCTCGGCACACCGCTCGACACAAAAATCCAAGTTCTCGACTCTTCAGGCCGCCCGATCGAGCGAGTGTTGTTGCAGGCCACGCGTGACTCACTCGTCACGTTCCGCAACATCGATTCGCGACAGATCGATATCCGCGTCGAAAACTGGGAGGAAATGGAGCTCAACGAGTTGATGTACATGGGGGGCGAGGTCTGTAAGATCTTCCGACTGCCTCAAGGCCCCGATTCGGGATTCCAGTTCTACGCCTCGCAGGGCGCGCGAATCGACTACTTTGACACCAGCGGTACCGTTCATGCCATTAACGAACCCTGTTACATCGTCGCACAGCATCCGCCGGGTACGCAGCTACTGCCCAACGGGTTGCCCGTCTTCACGCTTTTCTATGAGAACGATGACGACGGTCTCCGCCGGCTGGGGCGCGACAGTCGGCTGATGTTTACCGCGCCGGCAGATGGAGAGTATCTGGTACGCGTGAGCGATGTGCGCGGCTTCGAAGGCGATGCATTGGCGTACCGACTGACGATTCGCGAGCCGCGACCCGACTTTCGCGTTTCGATCTCCGGTGCCGATCCCACGGTCAAGGCAGGTGGCGGTCGCAGCATTACCTTCAATGCTGAGCGGATCGACGATTTCGATGGTGAGATTGTTGTTGAGGTTTCGGGTTTGCCGCCGGGTTTCGGAATCTCCGCGCCGGTGGTGATTCCGTCGGGACACTCAAGCGCTTCGGCCGTCTTGTTCGCCGCAGACGACGCCGTGAAGCCGACCGATGAGAACGCTGCCGCATCAAAGGTCACGGCCACGGCCACCGTCGCGGGCTCTCCCGTCACACACGATGTAAAGAACCTGGGCCGCATCAAGCTCGTCCCACGCGGCAATGTGTTAGTGCGGCTCGAACCAGCCGAGATCACAATCGCCCCTGGCCAATCGGTGCAGGCGATGCTCAAAGTCGAGCGGCACGGTTTCGAAAAACGCATCAACTTTAGCGTGGAGAACTTGCCCCACGGCGTGATCGTTGACAACATCGGGCTGAACGGTGTGCTGATTCGCGAAAACGAAACGGAACGGCAAATATTCCTGACGGCGCGCGACTGGGTTCCCGAGCAGTCGCGGCAGGCGCACGCCGTGGGGGCCGACGCCGGGGGTGAGGCGTCGCCGCCAATTTGGGTGCATGTGCGCCCCCCCGCGGCGGTCGCGCAGGCGCCAGGCGGCGAGTAGCGCCCTACGATTTGGCAGATATGTCTAATCTCGACCGTCAGGCCGGCTTTCCCACCACGCGCATGCGCCGCCTTCGCGCGCTGGCCTCGTGGCGCCGACTTGTGCAAGAAACGCGACTATCGCCCGCGGAGTTGATTCTTCCGTTGTTCGTGCGGCCCGGCCGCGATGAATGCCGCGCGATCACGTCGATGCCAGGTCACGCGCAGCTTTCAGTTGATCTCGTGGTCGAAGAAGCCCGCACTGCCAGACGGCTGGGATTGGGAGGCGTGATCCTCTTCGGCATTCCGGAGCAGAAAGATGCGGTCGGCACGGGGGCCGTGGCCGATTCGGGAATCGTCCAGCAAGCGACGCGGGCAATTAAAGACACCGAGCCAGAGTTGCTGGTAATCTCCGATCTCTGCTTTTGCGAATATACCGACCACGGTCATTGTGGCGTGCTTGCCAAACGCGGCGAAACGCAGGAGTTAGATAACGACCGCACGTTGCCGCGGTTGGCCGAGCAAGCGGTGAGCCATGCACGTGCTGGCGTCGACGTCATCGCTCCCAGCGGCATGCTCGATGGCATGGTGGCAGCGATCCGCGGCGGCCTTGACGACGCGGGATTCGAGAGCACGCCGATCCTCAGCTACGCGGCCAAGTACGCCAGCGCGTTCTACGGTCCCTTTCGCGAGGCGGCCGAAAGCGCGCCGGCTTTCGGCGATCGTCGTGGCTACCAGATGGACCCCGCGGCGGCCGCGGGGCAAGCCCTGCGCGAAGTCGAGTTGGATCTGGCTGAAGGGGCCGACGCCGTGATGGTCAAGCCTGCCCTGGCGTATCTGGATATCATTCGCCAGGTTCGCGACGAATTCCCCGGCGTGCCGGTGGCTGCCTATCAGGTCTCAGGCGAGTACAGCATGGTCAAAGCGGCGGCCGCAGCGGGCTGGCTTGACGAACGCGCGACCGCGCTCGAAACGTTGACCGCGATCCGTCGCGCGGGCGCCGGTATCGTGTTGACCTACTGGGCCAAGGACGTCGCCGCATGGCTAGGGGCTTAATCCTCGATTGGATTGCGACGATTGCTTGGCGTTGAAGGAGCGTTTACCGTGCGAATCGTCTCGCTCCTGCCCAGTGCCACGGAAATCGTCTGTGCCTTGGGCCTGGGCGATCAGTTGGTCGGCGTCACACATGAGTGCGACTACCCGCCTTTTGTGGCCGACCTGCGAAAGGTCACCCGCACTCTGATACCTACCGTTTCGACGAGTGCCGAGATCGACGCACTCGTCCGCGAGCGGCTAAAGACTCAGAATGCTCTATACACACTCGACTTGCCGGCCCTCGAGAAACTACGGCCTGAGTTGATCGTCACCCAGGCATTGTGCGACGTGTGCGCTGTCGCGGAAGACGAAGTACGTACGGCGGCGTGCCGTCTGCCTGGCCCTCCTCGCGTCGTTAACCTTGAGCCAACCACACTGGCCGGCGTGCTCGAGTCGTTCGCGGCCGTGGCGGCCGCGGCCGGACAGCCTGCTTGCGCGTCGTCAGCGATCGCTGCCTTGCAAGCCCGAATCGATGCGATCGCCGCCCGAACTCGCCAGGTCACTGCTCGGCCGCGCGTGGTGCTGCTGGAATGGCTCGATCCGCCGTTTAGCTGCGGCCACTGGTCCCCTGAGCTGGTCGAATTGGCAGGTGGGCAGGAATTGCTGGGTGTTGCCGGAGCGCGATCGCGAACGTTGGCGTGGGAGGAAGTTTTCGCGGCGCGGCCTGAAGTAGTAGTGATCGCTTGTTGCGGGTTCACGGTTGAGCGGACTATGCGAGAAGTTCCTGACCTGATGGCCCGCGCTGGGATCGCCGATCTGCCGGCCGTTCGTGAGCAACGAGTTTATGTCGTCGACGGCTCGGCTTACTTCAGTCGGCCGGGTCCGCGCCTGGTCGATAGTCTGGAGATTCTGGCACACGCTTTAGCACCAGAGGTGCATCGGCTACCAGATGATATCGTCGCCGCGCGGCGATTGACGTCAAGTGAGCTCAACGCCAGTCCTCAATAGCGTCGCCGCAGCGATCACGCGATCAGTTGCCGCACCACATGCCCTTCCACGTCAGTCAAACGCATTTCGCGACCGCTGAAGAAGTACGTCAGCTCTTCGTGATTGAGCCCCATGAGGTGCAAGATCGTGGCATGCAGATCGTGGATATGAACTCGATTCTCGACGGCCGCGAACCCGAATTCGTCGGTAGCGCCGAAGGCCTGGCCGCCACGAATTCCCCCGCCTGCCAACCACGCCGAGAAGCCGCGTGGATTATGATCGCGCCCCTTACCGTTTTGGGCGGTGGGCGTGCGGCCAAACTCCCCGGTCCAGAAGATCAGGGTTTCGTCGAGTAAGCCACGCTCTTTGAGGTCGCCCAAGAGCGCGGCGATTGGCTGATCAGTCTCGCCACAGTGCAATTCGTGATTAGTGACGACGTTTCCGTGGGCGTCCCAGTTTTCGTCGTTGTGGCCGCCGCCGGAATAGACTTGCACGAAGCGGACACCCCGCTCAATCAGGCGGCGGGCCATCAAGCAGCGTCGGCCGAATTTCTCGGTGCGCTCGCTATTCAGACCGTAGCGCTCCTGGGTGGCGGCGGTCTCCTGCGAAAGATCGACTGCCTCGGGGGCATGGGCCTGCATCCGGAAGCTGAGCTCGTAGCTGGCCAACCGCGCCTCGAGCTCATGTGCTCGCGGTAGTCCGGAACTGCGAATGTCATCCAGTCGCTGGAGCAAGTCGAGCTGCTGTCGCCGCTGCACGGGGGAAACGCCTGCCGGCAAAGCCAGGTCGATGAGGGGCTCGCCCGACGTGCGGAACTGCGTCCCCTGATAGGTCGCCGGCATAAAGCCCGAGCCCCAGTTGGGCGCGCCGCCGATCGGCCCGCCGCGATGATCGAGCATGACGACGTAGGCAGGCAGATTTTGATTCACGCTGCCCAGCCCGTACGTGACCCAAGAGCCCAAGCTGGGATAGCCTTGCCGCAGAAAGCCGGTATTCATCTGCAACAAGCCTGAGCCGTGAGCAAAGCTATCGGCATAGCATGAGCGCACAATCGCCAAGTCGTCCGCATGCCGGGCGACGTTGGGAAACAGGTCCGAGATCTCTACCCCCGCTTGGCCATGCCGGGCGAATTTGTGAGCGCTGGGAAGAAGCGTACCGGGATTGCGTACCTTGAACAAGGGATCGCTATCGAGCGTGGGAATCGGTTGGCCCGCGTATTTTTCCAGAGCCGGCTTGGGGTCGAACAAGTCGACCTGGCTCGGCCCGCCGTACATGAATAAGCAGACGCAAGCCTTGGCGCGCGGCGCGAAATGCGATGACTTGGGAGCCAGCGGTGACTCGAGCAAGGCCCCAGCTTCGACATCGCCAGCGCGTGCCTGCCGTGCGAAAAACCCGTCTTGAGCCAACAGCCCCGCCAGGGCTGTGCCAACGAAGCCGCCGCCTGCCTGCCAGAAGAACTCGCGCCGCGTCTGGCCGCACGGGGTCGGCGCACGCGGAAGGGCGCGTTGCGAGGAAGAAGTCTGCCCAAATTCAGCTGGCTGCAACTTCACGGCTACCTCAAGTAGAAGAACTCGTTCGAATTCAGCAGCACCAAGCAGAACGCCTCGAGCGCGCGTCGCTGGTAATCATTCGCCGTGGGCACGACGTCGCTGGCCGAAGCAGTCCGGTCGGCGGGTCCGGCCGCCTCGAAGGCATCGGCCTCGATCTGTCGGGCGTGGTTGGCGATGAACGTGGCAACCGTCGAGACTTCCTCGGCCGTGGCCGGGCGCGACAGCGCCAGGCGGAAGGCCAAATCAATCCGTGCTGCTAGATCGGCACTAGCTTCCCGCGTGAGCCGGTCGGCAAAGTGCCGAGCCTGCTCTTGCACAAACGCCCCATTGAGAAACGTCAGTGCCTGGGGGGCGATCGTCGATACACTGCGCTGTTCGCAACTGGCGTTCGTGTTCGGAAAGTCAAGCACTTCGAGCTCGGGCAACGGTAAGGTGCGTTTCACGAACACGTACACACTACGGCGGTTGGCAGCGGCGGGATCGGTGGCCTGCCAGCCATTACCAGGACGCGACTGGCTGGCTAGCACCTCTGCGGAAATCGTGGGCATCACGCTTGGCCCACCGCGTTGCGTATTGAGGTCGCCGGAGGCCAACAGGATGCAGTCCCGTATGGCCTCGGCCTCCAGACGTCGCGGTTGCCAGTGCCATAGCAAGCGATTCTCAGGATCAAGCTGCCCGGCGGCGGGCTGCGAGGCCTCGGCCGCCTGCTGGTACGTGCTCGATAGCATGATCAGCCGATGCAATGGCTTGATCCGCCAGCCACCGGCCACGAATTCGCTAGCCAGCCAATCGAGCAGCGATGCGTGTGACGGGGCATCTCCCATCACGCCAAAGTCGTTCTCGGTGCCACAAATGCCCTGGCCGAAGTGTCCCTGCCAGATGCGATTCACAAGTACGCGCGCCGTAAGCGGATTGTCGGAGCTGGCAATCCACTCCGCCAACTGCAGGCGACGCCCCGTGCTGGTGGCAGTGGGCGTTGGCGCTGCCGGAGCGGCGTCGACGAGCACGGCCGGCAGACCAGGTTCGACTTCTTCCCGCGGTTCGCGGGGGTCGCCTCGATAGAATACATGAGCCACCGGGGCTTCCGGACTCTCTTCGTACCAGATGTAAGCGCGCGGCGGTTCCGCCGGGCGACCGGAGTTGGTGGTCTCGATTTCAGCAGCGCAGTGCTCCATTTGCTCCCTTTCCTCGGGAGAACATGCTGCCGCGATCTCTTCAGCTAACTTGTCCGAAAATTCATCGACCAGCTTCTTCTGCGCTTCGTTGCGATCCTTGGACGCCGTTTGGAATGCGCTGATCGCCTCCGGAGGCAAGCTGGTGCGGCCCTCGCCGAACATTCGGTCCCGCACCTGCTGCTCCACCGACCTGCGCCGTTTGGTAAGCTCTCTGACGACCTCGTCGGCTTGCGCGATCGCAGCGCGATACTCAGCTAGTTCGTCGGGACGTCCGACGTGCCGATCGAGATCGTCGCGCCCCTGCTGAGGTCGTTTGAGCGGCTCAAAGACCGCCAACAATCGAGAGTAGTCGCGCTGGCTAAAGGGCTCGAACTTGTGATCGTGACAACGCGCACAGCGGAGCGTGATCGCCAAAAACGTGGCCGTCGTCGTGCCCACAACGTCGTCGAGCTGATCGTAGCGGTCGACCATCGGGTCGGCTGGTTCGTCGTCCCAGGGGCCCAGTCGCAGGAAGGTTGTAGCTACTTGAGTATCGGCGTTGGAGCCTTCGATCTCGTCGCCGGCGAGTTGCTCGATCACAAAGCGATCGTATGGCTTGTCATCGTTGAAGGCGGCGATCACGTAGTCGCGATACCGCCACGCATGCGGCTTCGGATTGTCGCGCTCATAACCGTTCGATTCTGCGTACCGGACCACGTCGAGCCACTGACGCCCCCAACGCTCGCCATACTCAGGCCGCGCCAGCAAGGAGTCGACCACCGCGGCGAAGCGCTCAGGCGACGGATCGGTCAAGAAAGCGTCTTGCTCGCTTGGCGTGGGCGATAGCCCAATCAGGTCGAGGTAGGCGCGTCGCAGCAGTGTCAGCGGATCGGCCGGCGGCGTGGGACTGAGCTCTTGGCTATCCAACTCGGCCAGGACGAAGGCGTCAATCGGCGTGCGCACCCAGGTTGGGTCGCTTGGCTGCGGAACTTCGGGTCGCTCGACCCGGCAATACGCCCAATGATCGCGTTCGTACTCATCAAACTGGAAGCGACCGTACGGCTCTGAGCCGGCCGCGAAGGTAGAGATGCAGCCCGCCAGCATGCTCGCTAAGCACGTCTGGAGCCAACGCATAGGTCCGCTCTCCCGAAATGCACGCGTAGGAGTTCGTGCCCGAAACTGACTCGCACCAGAAGCGACTGCACGAGTCGTTAACTGGCCCAGTATAACAAGTTGGGCGTGGCGGACAACAAACTCTGAGAGCCGGCGCCGAGTCGCGTCTGATAGGTGGCGCATGCTAAACCGCAGATGCACAACCATGGGGGCTCAAGTTGCCCAGCGATCACCGGTCCGCCGGAGACGACGTTTCCAGCTCGAAAGTACAACCTGGACAACCGTCGAGGCGGCAAGCGATCGCCTTGATCGGTGCCCCGGTCACCTGCTCCATCATCTGTTGTTCGACAGCACAGACCGACCGTTCCTGATCGATCATGTCGACATACGGGCAAGTCCGCTCGTGAAGGGCGTAGCGACCGTTGGATTCCTCAAAGTCGACTAGCACGCCTTCGTCCTGAAGTACCTGGGCCAACTGCCGAAGCCGTTCGTGCGGCTGCTCGGCGCTGATGCGACCCTTGTAGTGTTCGGCCAGCGATTCGCTGACGCGATTAAGCACCTTGCAAGAGAGCTCGGAGCCGCAGATCTCGGTCATCGCTCGAAGCAGGGCGGGCGCCAGCAGCCGCTGATTGTTGGCAAATAGCACCGCTAAGGCCGTCTCGGTCACCTCGTAGCGATAGCGAGGGCGACCGCGTCCTGTCCGCTCCAGCGTGCGGCGGACGAAGCCCGCGTCGACCAACTCGTTCAACTGCTCGGTGACGGCGGTCCGAGTGACACCCGCGGCACTTACCAACTGGGCGATCGGCTGCGGCGGGCGACCGACTAGTAGCCGAATCATCCGCATTCCGGCCGGTGTGACAACCGCCGTGCTCATCACAGGAACCTGCTCTCGGACGGTAATTGGCCCCAACGAATTATTACAACTTTAACGGGCATTATCTCTCGCCGGGACCAGGCGGGCAAACTATGTTCGGAAAATGCCGGTAGAAGCGCATCACCGAAGAAATAGTGCTTGGGGGCAATCCGGGACGACCGAGCTACACTTACGTATTGATTTGTTCGGTTTGTGGGGATTTCGCCCACCTGTGCCCAGTCTTGACCCTTTCAGTCGTCAGGCTGGCGCGTCACCACTTTTGATTGAGGATCGCCGAGAATGGACTGCCACGTGCCGACTGTCAGGGGCTCTCGCTGGGTGCTGAGTGGGTGGCTGTTGCTAGTCGCGTCGATCACGTCGCTGGCAAACGCCCAAGAGACGAAGACCGATGCGACGGCGACGACGCCGGCCGAAAGCGCCGAAGTGAAAGCGATTCGGGCCGCCGGCGCCGCCTATGCAACCGCCCTGAATGAAGGAGACGCTACGGCTCTGGCCGCGTCCTGGACTGCCGACGGCGATTACGTCGACGCGTCAGGGCAGCACTTCAAAGCGCGCGACCTGATCGCGGAGGACTTCGGCGGACTAACCAAGAACGAGCTTCCCCACCACCTGGAAATCAAGGAGTCCAAGATCAGGCTGATCACGCCCGACGTGGCGATCGAAGATGGTCTCTCGCAGACGACCGCGGGGGATACAGGCGCAGTCGCCTTGGGTCGATTTACGGCAGTGTGGATTAAGCGCGACGACAAATGGCTGTTGGACGTCGTCCGCGAATGCGGCGGCCTACCACTGACCGACGACCAGCAGCTCGAACCCTTGACGTGGATGATCGGCGATTGGATTGGCGAGTCGGGTGGCCTGACCTACTCGCTGTCCGTCCGCTGGACCGATGGCCATCACTTTCTGGTGCGTCATTTCGCCGTGCGGGAAGACGACCGTGTCGTGGTCGACGGTACGCAGTATGTCGGCTGGGACGCCGACCGCAAGGCGATTCGCTCGTGGACATTCGATTCGCAAGGAACTCGGAGCGATGGGGTATGGGAGTTTATCGAGGGCGCGTGGGTCGTGCGAAACGAAAGTGAACTGGCCAATGGTCATAGCGTGTCGATGACCAGCAGCTACAAGCAAGAGGCAGGTAGCATGGTCTGGACGTCGCCTGAGACCAAAGTCAACGGCGAGACGGTGCCGTCGCGCTCGGTGCGGTTCTTGCACCGCGATCCGACGGCGCGTTAGCCTGAACTAGTCTTGGCGTAACAGTTTCGCCGCCCATACGCTGATGCCCTAAAGGTCTGAAATCGCAGATGATTTAGCTCGATCGTCGCGGGAAGTGATCCATTTTCCAACAAGAATCTTGCCTGCGGCTCGGGGAGTACATGCCATGAGAACGAATACGCGAAGCCAGTTTCGTACGATCGTCGACAACCGATTGATCGTGGCGGTCATCGTCACGGTGGGATTGGTAGCGCACACGGCTGCTGCCGACGAGCCTCCCGCGGCTGCCCCGACGAAGCCGTCAGCAGCAAGCAAGCCCGCCACGCCCGCAGCTGCGCCGGCGACGCACCAGCTATCGGCCGACGAAAAGGCCAAGCTCGAGATCCTCTCGAGCGAGCGGTGGGCGGAGGCCACTCATTGGTTGAACGAATGGCTCAGCGTTCAGCAGATCTACTCGCCAGCCGAAGTCGCCCAGATGCGGCGGGACTTCGACGCCAAGATATCGAAAATGTCGGTCGCCGAGTTGCGGCAGCTGCTGTTGCGCATGGAGACGAAACTGAAAGTGCTGATGAGCCCCGAAGCAGCTGACGCCCGGCGTTGGCTGGGGAGCTTCTTAAGCGCGCAGGCGCGGTACAGCGACGAAGAGCTCGCCAAGATGCGCCCTGATATCGTGAACATGACTGCTTCGCAGCTGGAGGCCGAGCTCAGTCAGTTCAACGCCCAACGCGCGTCGCGCGTCCAAGCACAAGAGGCCTTCGATCAGGCGCGCCAGTCGCAAATCGCCGCCGATCGACAGCGTCGCACGCAGCAAGCTAACATCCGCGAGCAGGCGGCGCTGCAGCAGCGGTCGCTACGTAGTTTCTATCCGCAGTCGCAAAGCCAGTATGCACCTCGTCGGCCGCAGCGCGAGCCGCGGCGTTCGAATATCAGCATCTATTCCGGTCCCTGGGGGGGGGCTGGAGTAATGTTCACTCCGTAATGCTGAGGGCCGCCAAATCCGCGGCTGAACCGCGAACTCTACGAGTGCGGCTTGCGGCACAAGAAGGGGCCTAGGACGAGCACGTCCATCCGCGTCCGCTGGAAGCAATCGATTGCCTCGGATGGTGCACAAACGATCGGCTCGTTTTCGTTGAAGCTCGTGTTGAGCAGCACCGGCAGGCCCGTGCGCCGCTCAAAGGCCGAAATCAGGTCGTAATAGAGCGGATTCTCCTGTCGGCTCACCGATTGCAATCGGCCCGTATTGTCGACGTGGTTCACGGCTACGAGTCGCTCGCGCCAGGCCGGCCGGATCCGATAAACGTGCAGCATGAACGGCGATGGGTGCGTGTGCTCGAACAGTTCGTGCTGCCGCTCGGCAAGCACACTGGGAGCGAATGGACGAAATGCCTCGCGGCGCTTGATGCGCGCGTTCAGCACGTCTTTCATGGAGGGAAGTCCGGGATGCGCCACGATCGAGCGATTCCCCAAGGCGCGTGGTCCCCATTCCATGCGTCCCTGAAACCACCCCACGACGGCGCCGCGTTCGATCTCGTCGACCGTGGCCTCCAAGAGCGCGCCGCGCTCAAATCGCTGATAGGCAACGCCCGCAGCGTCGAGAGCTTGCCGCATCTCGGATTCCGAAAACTCCGGCCCGAGATAAGCATCGGTCATTTCCCAGCGACGGCCTTCCCGCAGTCCCGCTCGACTCACATAGAGTGCGGCTCCGAGGGACAGACCATCGTCCCCCGCCGCCGGCTGAATGCAAGTTTCGGTAAACGGCGTGCACTCAAACAGCTTACCGTTGGCAACACTGTTTAGCGCGCAGCCACCCGCCATCGCTACGCGCGACGAAGGAGCCAGTGCGTGCAGCCGATTGAGCAAGTGCATATAAACACGTTCGAAAAGCCGTTGTACGCCGCAGGCTAAGTCGCATTCGCGCTCGGTAAGTTCAGCGTTGGGGTCGCGCGGCGCACCGAAGACTTCGGCCACGTGGTCGGAATAGTGACGATGCAGGAGAATCTGGCCGTGCTCGTCAACCGACATCCCCTGGCCAGAGCCGAACGGCTGAAAGTACCGGGCATTGAGTTCGAAGCCTTCGGGCTGCAACCGCACGATATCGTCGAATTGCTCTCGGTAGCGGTCGCGGCCGAGAGCCGATAGCCCCATGACTTTGCCTTCGTCGCCGTAACCACCAAAGCCAAGAAACTCGCCGATCATCGTGTACAGCGAACCGAGCGAGTGCGGGACGAAGATCCGCTGTTGAATCGCGATCTCGTCACCGCGGCACTGCGACAGCATGCAGGTGACGAAATCTCCCGATCCGTCGATCGAAAACCCGGCAGCATCATCCCACGGGGCAGCGAAATAGGCACTGGCCGTATGCGCCAGGTGGTGCTCAACATTCCACTGACGGAAACGGAGCGCTGCGGGGTCGACCTCGCCGCCCGCAGCCAACAGCTCGCGGGCGTCGTCGAGGCGAGTGCGCGACCCGCGAATCTTCAGCAGATTTAGCAGCCGGGTCGGATGGCGCAGCACAAACTCGATCTTCTTCGCGCGATTGGCTGCCGGCTCGCGCCCCACGGCCACATGGTCGACGTCGCCGTAGGAGAGCCCTGCCATATCGAGGCATCGGCGAACGGCCAGATGGGGAAAACCAGCGTAGTACTTCTGACGATTGAGTCGTTCTTCGGCAATCGCAGCAACTGGCAGGCCATCGACCAACAAAGCGGCCGAAGCCCCCGCATGGAATGCGTTGATCCCCAGGATAACGCTCATGAGCTACCGTCGGCGAAAGCAATTGCCGACGTGCGCAATCGACTTGCCCCTATGCAGCCATCAACGTTGACAATCGCTCGGATCGACCCTGAGGCCACGGGCGGACCTTAGCTGCCTGCGATTGTGTTGAAGTACTGCGAATAGGACATGTAACTCGTGGCATGTCCCGTGCCACGAATCTGTTGGCCAGGGATGACGGCCTGGTGGCGCGACGAGCTAATCTCGCGTTGTAGCGTCGCGGTAGATTGCCGTTGGGCGCGATTCACTCGCATCTGGTCGACTTGCGGACGCACCAGAGACTGGTAATTCGGCGTGATCAGACCACCCGGACGTGTGAGGTTTAGATACGGACTGACCGTCGGGCGGTTGTACAACGCCTGATTCAAGAGCGAGGCACCCGGATTGGTATTCGTCCTTGGATTACCAGCATACAAGGCAGAGTTTCTGCCTCGCGATTGCGCCTGCACGTCCGCAGCAGCAAAAATGCAGAAGAAGAGGACCCCCAATATCAATACGGCGGTCGCTCGATTCATCAGACATTTCATCGAATCGCACTCCGCTAGCCCCGGACCAGTAATGCGCTAATCAGCATCGGCGATGTCTGTCGAACCACTCCTATGAATTTACACGGCCCAGGGAGTAAGGGCAACTTGAATGCCCGCAAGTCGCACGGGGGACTTCGATTGCGCCGTCGTGGTTGCCGTGGAGATCCGGGCGATTCGGAGGCAGATTTGCCGTCGCCGTAAGCCCCTCTCGGCTAATCAAAGGAAAAAACGCCGACCGAGAACCACCCTGGGGGCAGTTCTCGGTCGGCGTCCACGTCAACCGAGCGCGTCAGCAGATCGGTGGATCAGGTACCACCAATGAACGGGTTGATCGAGTTGTTGCCCACATTGAAACCGGTGGGCGAACGATTGATCGTCTGGATGGTTTGCGTTCCCAAGAGCAGGAAGCCAAAGAGCCGCTCGAAAGGCCCCGTCGCCTTCTGCACGAAATTGTCAGTCCAGACCATTTTGTCCTCGGCCACGAACAGACGGTCTCCGGGGAGCAATTGGAAATTCGTCTCCGTCCGACCGCCCTGGACAATCGCGTTCCAGTCGATCGGCAGAATCAGGTCTTTGCATTGGCCGGGAGGAGCCGGGCGCGCCACCCACATACACTTCGAGGAAACTTGCGTGAAGCCGCCGAGTTGCGAAATGGCGTCGAGCACGGTTTCATTGCCGGTGATAGGCACCCGGATGATTTGATCACCCTCGCCTGCCCCCTGCGTGACGACGTAGTAGACCTTGCTGTTGTAGGCCGCTACGTCGACCGAAATCTCCGGATCTTGCAAGAACTGAGACAAGTGCCGCTCGATCGCCGCACGCGCCTGTTTAAGCGTCATCCCGGAGATTACCACGCTGCCATAAATGCCCAGATTGACCGTGCCGTCGGGTCCCACAAGGTGCTCGCCGGCGATCTGCTGTTGCGCGGCCGGCTCAGCCAGGCTGACCGAAACACCCGGGCTGGCAAGAATCTGCGATAAATGCTTTTCGATTTCCACTGTGGCTTGTTCGAGGGTCAAACCGGCTACTTTGACCGTTCCGTACGATGGCCCAAGAGCGACGATACCACTCGATTCCACGCGGTATTCGCCAAGGATCGGGGGTTCGCCTTCAAGCGTCCCACTGACGAGAATCTGCAGAATGTCGAGCGGCTCGATGGTATAGGGTTCACGAGGAATGACTTTGACCGCATCGATGAGCAGAATGTCGGGCGCTTCAACGCGGTAGACCGGCATGGTCGTTTTGGCTAATTCCCGCGGAATCCCAGCGTCTGGCGGAATCGACTGTTCCAAGTACTTGTTGCGATGCCAAAGCGTGCAGCCGACGTGGGGTGCTCCTAGTCCCACGACCAAGGCCAACGTCGCAAGTCTTTTGACTGCAGCCGTTTGAAACATCGCCCGACCTCAAGGTTCTGGTCATTTCTGGAGTCAGTACCGAACTTGACCTGCTTGCAGCGCAAGCAGTCGCAAAGTCCACGTATTCGATACAGCCCCAATAATCGGCAACCTTCGCCATACTCTTGCTTGAAAGTGCTGAATCTGGCTAAACAAGACTCCGCTGCTTGCACCAAATCGGCTCACGCACGCGCTTTGATAGCTACGAGCCGAACCGTGCACTAGCCGCCCGACGCGCACCGCTGGTTGAGCCTGTGCGGCTTGCGCGAACTACACACGCCTCAAACAGTTGCGCACGTGATTGGAGCGTGGATTCCCAGCATGAAATCGCGAAATCTGTTTGACATCGCGCTCGCCCAGTGGGTATTCTGGCAGGCGAAGGAAGCCACGACTAGCGGTGTGATTTCCGGGGGGAGAACTACCTGCGTCAAGCCTCTAGCGATTAGGCGCGGTAGTTCGTAGCCGTTCGGCTAGCGTGATCAGGATCTACGGAGAAGTCAGTCGGCAAAGACGCGCTACGGTTTCTTCCCCAGCGACGGCGTTCAGGCACGAGTTGGGTGAATCGCGTAGCAATCTCTCGCTTCGGCTCTGCCCGAAAGATTCGCGGCGGTTTGGCTTGGCATACGGCGAACAGCAGGACTGCTGTTCGGAGTGCATTAGCTGCCCGTCACGAGCACGACTGGCAACGACAGCAGCACGGTTGGAAGGCTTGGCCGAAGGGTTCGGCTATTTCCACAACTTCGACTATCGGAATGGTGGATGCGCGCAACCCACGAAGCCGCTTCCATCGCGTAACAGAATCTCATCTCGGCACTATCTTTAGAACCACGATGTCCACACACCACGCAAATCGACCCTTTCCGCTCGACCGCCGCGGCCTGCTTTTTCTGGTGCTGGCGGGCGTGGTACTCGTCTATGCGAACATCCTGACGGTCGTCCAGGAGGATTTTTGGTCGCGGCCCGAGTATTCGCACGGCTATCTCATTCCGATGTTTGCCTGCATTTTGCTCTGGTTCCGCCGACCGGAGCCCGCCGAGGTCAGCGAATCGGAGAACAAACTCGGTTGGGCCCTGATCGGAGTGGGCGTTGGGATCGCACTCCTGCTGACATTCGTGCCGCAAATAGCGGATTACTATCCCGAGAAGCTTGATCGCTTGATGAGCCTAAGCATCCTGTCGATCCTCGCCGTGTTGTCGGGGGCGATCGTCGTCGCTGGGCCAGTGCCGCTGCGCGAAGTAACTGCGTCCGAGCGCTGGTGGGGCCTGTTGATTCTAGGAATTGCGCTGGGGCTACGACTGTTGATGACTCAGTTCGCGATGCGCATCCCCGAAATGGTCTCGCTCCTGCCGGCGCTATTGGGTGGAGTGGTGCTCGTGGGCGGCTGGAACGCGCTGCGTTGGGCATGGCCGGCGATCGCGATCTTGTTGTTCATGTTCCCGCTGCCGGATTTCGTCGAGCGCGAGCTGCTCAATCGCCTGCAGCATTGGGCCTGTATCGCCAGCACCATCTGCTTGCAAACGCTCGGATTGGCCGTTTATCGCGAAGGTAACCGCATTGTAATGGGCGAAATGCGACTGGGCGTGGTCGACGAGTGCGCCGGACTCCGCAGCGCCACGATCTTGTTCGCGTTAACGGTCGCGTTGGTTCTGTTGCTCGAGCCCCCCGTCTGGATGAGCGTGGCGATCATCTTCAGCGGGTTGCCGGTAGCCTTCGCTGTCAACGTTGCCCGGATCACCGTCACCGGTCTGCTCTATAAGACGATCGACCCTGAAATGGGGGAGGCCGTTCACGATATGGCGGGCCTGGTAATGATACCGTTAGCACTTGGAATACTGTATTGCGAGTGGCAGATCCTCTCGCACTTGGTGTTGGACGACGAGGATTTGCCCCCCGAAATGATTGAAACCGTCGGTCCGGCGCGCTCGGCGGTGTGAGGCCACATTGGTCGTAAGGCCACGTGTAGCGACCCGCAACACGGTGTTGAAGAAACTCCACACATCGGACGGCTGACAAGCGATGCTGCAACAATAAGGAGGTTGCGTCCCCCTATCGAGTTACGTTTCTGGCATTGAGCAATCTTGCGAGGTCGGCCCGCCGTTT
Organism: Pirellulales bacterium; assembly: GCA_050184475.1. GTDB lineage: Bacteria > Planctomycetota > Planctomycetia > Pirellulales > JAEUIK01 > JAIESQ01. Next base: position 305,747 of record JBFXAH010000004.1, read on the forward strand.
GCGGGTCCCGCATGACGCTCCCCGTGGTCTGGTGGGCGACACCTCGAAGTCAGGCATCAGCCTGGCTGCTAGGTGTGCGGATCGGTGAACATGACACCCCGCGCCCTGACACAGCGCCCCTTCGAGAACAAGAGAGACGCGAGCCGTGCTACCTCCTTACGCAGTCGAACCGCATACCGCGCCGCGCAAATCCGCGAACGGAAACGGCGGCCACCGCGCTAACGGCCACAACAATGGTCACGGCGTCGCCCTTGATCACGAAGCTCCGCGGATGTTTGGCACACTGATGCCGATTCCCGCGGAGTTGCCCCCCGGACTACCGACCCCTTGGCGTCCTGCCGCTGCCCCGGCACCGCCGGTTACACCGGCCGTCACCGCCAGCAGCTTGTTGACTTCATTGCGGCGGCGCTGGTGGATCGGCGCCGGACTGGGGATTCTGATCGCCACTGGTTTTGCGATTGGATCCTGGGTGATGATCCCGAGCGAGGCCGAGGTTTCGGCCTTGGTCGTGGTGCGCCGCGGAGATATCGACCCGCTCAGTCCGGGATGGCGCATGCAAAAGGACGAGTTCGAAACTCTCAAGCGAACGATGGCCGGCAGAGTTAAGAGCCGTTCGACGTTAGCAGCAGCTATTGACGCCATCGATAAAGACACTGGTGTAGAGATCAATCGCCTACCCCTACTGCGTTTGCAACCCGACCCCATCCAGTTTCTGACCGATGCGCTGAAGGTTGACTTCGCCGGCGAATCGGAATTGATGATGATCTCGCTGAGCGGTCCGGATCCCAAGGAGGTTGTCAAGATTGTCAACTCGATCAAGAACGTCTACGTTGCCGACGCGCAGCAGGCTGAAACGCAAGAACGGAACGATCGGCTGCAAAAGGTCAAGGCCAAGCTGACCTCGATTACCACCGAGCTGATGAGCAAGCGCAAGGCGCTTAAAACTTTGGCCGACTCACTCGGTGTCTCCGACCCCGAAGCGCTGGCCGCCAGCCGCCAAACCAAGATGGCGCAGGCGACACAAATCAGCCAGTCGATCAGCCAGTATAAGGCCAGACTGACCGAGATTCGCGCCACGATGATCGAGTTGCAGAACCAACTCGACACACAGAAGAACGCCTATCCTTCGGACCAGGAAATCCTCGACTATCTGATGAAGGACCGCGTGCTGGAAGAGAAGATGAAGGAGCGCGACTTGCTGGCGGGCGAACTGCGTCGGCGACTGGCCGTCACCACGGACCCCAAGCATCGCAGTGTCGTCGAAGTGGAAATGCAGCTCGACGCGATCAATACCGAAATCCAAGATTACCTCGACGAACATCGCCAACGGGCGATCGAGGCGATCACCGGCGGCCAATTCGCGATCAAAAAACTCGAAGGTGAGATCGCGGCTCAAAGGCAGAAGCAGGAGACTTACGAGGCGGAGCTCAAAACCGAAGAAGAAAAACACTTGCAACTGATCGGCGAGTTGGCAAACTTCGGCAAGCGCTCGCCTGAGCTCGAAGAGTTGCACACTCAGATTCGTCGTTTTGAGGATCAGCAAAGCCAGGTGGAAGGCGACATGGTGAAGCTAGAAGTGGCGAACACCGCGCCGATTCGGGTGGTGTCCTATGAAGACGCCATTCCGCCTGAGCACAACCGCGAGGTGTTCAAGTATGTGGCGGTCGGCTTCGCGGCCTTGTTCGGTTTCTGCCTTCCGATCTTCGGCGTTACCTTCTGGGATTTCCAGCAGTTCCGTGTCAATACGGCGCAAGAAACGGCGACGTTGTTAGGAGTTAAGACCCTGGGAATCGTGCCCCCCCTGGTGGGGCGCAGCGGTCGCAAGGCAGTTGCCGCTCAGACCAAAGGAGGCCCGGTGAGCGAGACCGGGTTACAGCGGGCTCTATCCGATTCGATCGACGCAGTCCGCACGGCCTTGATGCGCGACGCGGCCGCCGAGGGGACGCGCGTTGTGCTCGTCACCAGTGCCGCCCATCATGAGGGCAAAACGACCGTCGCCAGTCAATTGGCCGCCAGTTTGGCGCGAGCCGGCCGTCGCACGCTTTTGATCGATGGGGACCTGCGACGTCCGAGCGTGCACCGGCTGTTCGGTTTGTCGCCGGAACCCGGCTTGGGCGAGGTACTCCGTCGCGAAGCGGAAATGGACGAGGCGATCCGTCCAACCCGGGCCAGCGGCCTGTGGGCCCTGACCACCGGCCACTGCGACGACGAAAGCGTGCAGGACCTGGCCAAGGAACAGGTGCACGAGATGTTTGCGGAGTTGCGGGCCGGGTTCGACTTCGTCATCATTGATAGTGCGCCGGTGCTGGCGCTGGCCGATCCGCTCGTGATCGGTCAATACGTCGACACAGCGATCGTGACGGCCCTCCGCGATGTCAGCCGCGTCCCGCAAGTGCACGAGGCTTGCGAACGCCTTCGCGGCGTAGGTGTCCGCATCCTGGGCGTCGTTTTCGGCGGGATGAAGCAGGATGTTAAGTCGCGTCGCGGTTCAGCGCGTTTGCCAGCCCGCGCGACCGCCTAACGAGTTGCGATCCGACTATTTAACTTGCCGGCGAATCGCCGCGGCGGTTCACGCCATATATTCGCTAGTTCAAATCAGCCATTCGAAGGAGCTTGGCGGCCATGTTGCGAAGTCTTCCCCTCGTTGTTGCTGGCGTGCTTATGGTGAGCGCCGGGGTCTACCAAGGCTTCATGAGCGATCGCTGGGGGCGCCACAATTCGGAGGCCGTTGCCAGCGCCGCTGAGGCCCTCAAGCGCGTACCTTCGGTCGTGGGCGACTGGGAAGGCAAAGATATCGAAGCTAGCAAGGAGAATGACCGGCAACTCAAGATTGCCAAGGTGGCCGGAGTCGTGCAGCGCGATTACACCAACCGGAAGACCGGGGCTGTCGTCAGCGTCTATTTGGCGACTGGTCGTTCCCAGAATATTTGCGTTCACACCCCCGACAAGTGCTACAAGGCCGCTGGCTTCAAGCAGGAGGAAACGGCCCCCTATACCCTGGGTTACGGAGATAAGCGTGAGGCGACATTCAACGTGGGAAAGTTCCGCAAAGACGACGCCGAAGGCATCCTGTTCCTACGTATTTTTTGGGGCTGGAACGGCCATGACGAATGGGTCGCGCCCAAGAATCCGAAGTGGTCGTTGACGTGGAACCCTTCGCTCTACAAGTTGTACGTGATTCGCCGAATTACGAACCAAGAAGAGAACCTCAAGGTCGATCCGATAAACGACTTTCTGAGCGAGTTCTTACCGGTCGTTGATCCAATCCTGTTCCCGTCGGCCGATTCGGCAAGCAGCGAAGCTGCTGCACAAGCCCAGAAGCTTGCACCGGCCGATACGAGCACCTGAGCCCTCGAGTATTGTCGCCTGGCACCTTCGCGCCATCGCACTTGACGGCTGCAAGACCCGAGCCCATAGCGCCTCATGAACACGCTGCACTTTCGCCAGCCATTCTCGAAGCGAGTGTTCGCTTTCTTGGTGCTGCATGCAGTGGTGTTCGCGCTGTCGTACTTTCTGGCGTTCTTGGTACGGCTCGACTGGCCTTTTCCCGACTTTACCTGGACGCTGTTTTGGATCACGCTGCCGATGGTGGTTGTGATCAAGCTCACGCTTTTCCACGCGCTGGGTCAATGTCACAGTTCGTGGTTGCACCTGACCTTTGCCGACTTGGCGCGGTTGCTCGGCGCCGCTTCGCTGGCCTCGATGGCGATTGCCACGGCCGACTACTTCGGCGGCCAAAACTATCACGTGCCACGTGGCATTCTCCTTCTGGACTGGGGAATTACGATCTTCTTGCTGGGCGGACTGCGGGCCCTGCCGCGGCTCGCCCTGCAAGAGATTCGACCACTTTTCGAACGAAAGGGATACCGTCGGGCGCTCGTCGTGGGGGCCAATGCCGCCGGTGAATCACTGACACGGCAAATCCACTCCGACCCGCTGGTCAAGTATCTGATTGTCGGATATCTCGACGACGACCTGTCGCGGCATGGAACACGCCTGGGTGGAGTTCCGGTGCTGGGCCGGCCGGACGACGCCCCTAAGTTCGCTACTTCACTTGGCGCAGAGGACGTACTGGTTATCAGTGGGAACCTGCCCGGCAAGCGACTGCGCGCGCTAATGCGGCGGTGTGAGGAATCCGGACTGAAGCTGCGCGTGTTGCCAGCCGTCGACGAGCTGCTGCACGGCGCCGTTCGCGTGCAAGTTCGCGACGTCGAGATCAACGACTTGCTAGGGCGCGATGCCATCGAGCTGAATTGCGATGCCATCGAGCAGATGCTGGCGGGCCGCACGGTGTTGGTCACTGGCGCCGGCGGTAGCATCGGTTCGGAGATCTGCCGCCAGGTGCTACGATTCCATCCCCAGAAGCTCGTGTTGCTTGAACGCGGCGAGAACAGCCTGTTTCTGATGGAGCGTGAATTGCGCTCCGGCCAATTCGATACGGCACTGTGTGCCTGCGTGGCCGATATTCGCGACGAGGCGCGTCTAGCAGAGATTCTGCAGACGCATCGCCCGGACGTGATCTTTCATGCGGCGGCGTTCAAACATGTGCCGCTGATGGAGGACAATCCGGGCGAGGCAATCAAAAATAACGTGCTGGGCACGCGTCAACTTGTCGAGATGGCCGATCACTTTGGCGTCGGCAACTTCGTAATGATTTCGACCGACAAGGCGGTGAACCCCAGCAGTATTATGGGAGTATCGAAGCACCTGGCCGAACGCTTCGTGCATGCCTTTGCCGAGACGTCGGCGACAAAGTATGTCGTGGTTCGATTCGGCAATGTGCTGGCGTCGGCCGGTAGCGTCGTGCCGATCTTCCAGGAGCAGATCCGCCGCGGTGGCCCTGTAACTGTTACGCACCCGGAAATCGAGCGTTTCTTCATGACGATCCCCGAGGCGTCGCAGCTTGTACTGCAGGCAGCCGCGATGGGGGGTGCCGGGCAGATCTTCGTGCTCGATATGGGCGACCCGGTGAAGATTGTTGACCTGGCCCGCGACCTTATTCGCCTCTCTGGGTTCAAGCCCGACGAGGACATCGAAATCGTCTTTTCGGGGCTTCGTCCTGGCGAAAAACTCTACGAGGAGTTGTATTTCGATAGCGAGGAAAAGCTTCCCACGCCGCACCCCAAAGTGTTCGTGGCGTATCACCGCCCGTATGCTTTGGAAGACGTTACGCAATCGATCGAAGAGTTGGGGGCTTTGGCAGACGGCCCGATGGACGCTCTCCTGACACGGCTCAAGGAAATTGTGCCGGAGTACGCAATTCCTACGCACGTGATCCCGCAGCGCGAGGCAGCGGCCAATGGAGCCGCGATTCCAAATGCCCCCGCTGTGGTCGACGGCATGAAAATGTAGACTCGTGGCGGTTCGTTTCACGTACCGGCTTCGCCCCCCTGAGTTGATCGGGCCGCCTTGTCTACCAACCTCGATGCACTGAGCATTTCTAGTCGGCTCGCCTGGAACACCGCGACGAAGTGGCTGTCGAGCCTCACCGCGGCGGGCATCGCTATCTATCTGGTCAAGTTCCAAAGCGACCATTTGGGCGCGGAAGGTTTTGGCGCCGCCAGCTTGTTGACTTCCGTTATTTTCGTCATGCTGTTGTGCGACGCGGGCTTGCGGGCGGCACTCGGAAGGCATCTTGCCGAGCAAATCGCGCGCGGTGATCAGCAGCGTCTGAACGAGCTGTTCACGAGTTCGCTGGCGTTTGTGATCGGCATAGGTGGCCTGCTGGCGATCCTGAGCCTAGTCGCCGCCGAGCCGCTGGTGGACGCCATGAATTTCGCGGCCAGCCAACGGGCCGATGCAATCTTGCTCGTGCGCTATTACGTCGCAGCGGCCGTCTTGCTCGCTTTTGTCGCACCAACGTTTGGTGCCCTGGTCGAGGCTCACCATCGCTTCGATCTCGTCGATTTCGCGCACATGGCCGAGGTGATCTGCCGGCTGGCGTTGATGGTTGTCGGCATCGGGGTGCTGCGCTGGGGATTGTATGGCTGGGCCGCCGCGCTGCTGATAGCCCAAACCCTGCTGGCGGCCATCAACGTAGCGTCGGCGTTCTGGGTTTGTCCGTCGCTGAGAATTCGTCCGCAATTCGTGCGTCGTGAGGCGATCACTCATACAATTTCTCTGGGCGGTTTGGTGTTCTTGTACCAAAGCATGATGCAGATCAGCACGTTGACCGACCCATTCGTGATTTCTTACTTTCTCACGTCCAATGGTGCAGGCTACTACCGGCCGGCACAAATGGCGGTCACGTCCGCTTATCCATTTGTGGCCGGACTCAGCCGACAAATGAAGCCCTTGATCACCACGTTCGCAGTTGGTGACAGAGAAAGTGCGATTCGCGAAGTGCTGCTGCGCGGCACGCGGCTAACCATCTTGTTGAGTATCCCCTTTTGCGTCATTCTAGGCTGCTTCGCGACGCCAATCGTGTACGTCTGGCTCGGGAGAGGGTATGAGCCGACCGTCTGGGCACTAGTTGCGCTGGCGCTGGCCGATGCTTCGACCCATGTGCGCGAAACCCAAGGCTTTGTCATGACCGGGCTGAATCGCGTCCGCGTCATCGCGATTGTGCAGACCATCGGTGGCCTGATCACGATCGTGGCTGGCATCGCCAGCGTGTGGTGGCTACAGCAACGCGGCTGGGGATACGCCAGTATCGTCGGTGTCGCGGCGCCGGCAGTCGTGACCGGTTGGTTGCAGACTTTCTTGATTAGTGCCTATGTCGGGCGCGTAACCGGTTATGGTGCTCGACGATACTTGCGGGAGGCATATGCACGACCGCTCGCCACCTTGCTTATAGCCGGCGCAGGCGGTCTGACTATCAATTACTTCGCTGGGCCAGCAACCATCGTGGGATTATTGGCCTGTGCCGCTACGACAGGTGTGTTATGCGTTGCCGTTGGCTGGACCATCGGATTTGACGCTGTCGATCGCGCGCGTGTTCAGGCGCTGTTGATGCATATAGGCGCTCAGCGCAAGTCGGCGCCACCTGTCGCCTAGAAGGTCGTTCGGTTGGTCGCATCAAATGGTCGATCGCTATTTTGTCGACGAGCCGATCGCCGGGACGCAGGCCACGCTTCGCGGGTCCGAGGCGCACCACCTAATGCACGTGATGCGAGCGAAACCTGGCGAAGTAGTGTCGCTATTCGACGGCTCGGGTGCTGAGTATCTCGCACGCGTCGCCGAGGTGACGCGAGAACGCGTCGGCTTGGAAATCGTCGAACGCCGCGAACTGGACCGCGAGGCGCCCGTCCGTGTCACCTTAGCCGTCGCGCTTCCCAAAGGAGATCGCCAGCGGTGGCTCGCAGAGAAAGCAGTCGAACTGGGTGTTTGGCGGCTAATAGCACTCGAAAGCTCTCGGTCGATCAGCAAACCAAGCGATGGTGCGCTTGAGCGATTGCGACGCGCGGTGATCGAAGCCTCCAAACAGTGTGGCCGCAACCGACTAATGGAAATCGCGACCGCCAAATGGTCGATGTTCTTGAACCTTGTGCCGAGTTCGGCGACCAGGTACATCGCACATCCGGCAGCAGCGACGCCACCCCAGATGCCAACTTCTCAACCAGCGGCCGCGCCACTGGTTTCTTCGGACTCTGACCAAGCCCAGGTCGAGATCGTCGTCGCCATCGGCCCTGAAGGAGGATTCACCGAAGCCGAACTGGCGGAAGCCGTCAGCCGGGGCTGGCAACCGCTCAATCTTGGGCCGCGAGTGTTGCGCGTTGAAACAGCCGCGGTGGCCGCGGCCACCTTAGCTGGCTTGGGATGCTTGGCATCGCCTGGCGAGTCCTAAACGCGCGGCACTTTTTCAGATTCGGCGCTTTGGCTATTTCTTGTCGTCGTCCGTCGCCGTAGAGGATTCTGCACCTGGCTTCTCGCCGTCGGCCTTCACGACCTTGCCGTACATGTGTCCGCCGTGGTCGCCAGCGTTCCAGGTGCCGGCGTATTCGTTGTTGTAGAACAATACGCGTGCGGTGAAGGTCCCCAGTCCCGGCACCAACACTTTAGTAAGCGTGATCACCGGAGTGTCGCCCGCCCATTTCACTTCCAGAGGCAGCGGCACCTTGACGTCTTTTTCGTTGTATTGGATGCGAGCTTCAAAGAGCCAGAAATCGTTCTTGAGCTTCTTGACTTTATCGATGGTGTATTTGTCGGGCAGGGGGGCATTCTCGCTTTCCTGACCAGTCGTAGTGAACACACCAACGAGCTGCGCGCCAGTAAGCATGTCAGCGAATCGTGCCTCCAGTTGTTCGCGGCTCGGTTCGGGCGGTTTCGCGTCCGTTGGCTCTGCACTATCCGCGGCACTGGTTGTCTGGGGCTCAGCAGCTACGAGCCAACTGGGGGCGAGAATCAAAACAACCAAGACGATCAAGATGCGGTCCCAAAGTCGCGCGTCCATATATGCTCCTCCTGCGATCGTTGGTTGATCCACCCCGCTGCTGCCGCTAGCGATGGAATTTACCATGATTGGCACAAAGAGAGCATACCGATGGTGCGAGTTACTTGCGCCTGTGGAACTGTCGCGGCCGGGAGATTGGCCTGAACGCCTTATCTCAGGGACGCACGGCTTCCGCTGGTCGGGCCGGTTCATTCGCAGCACAAGGTTTGATGAGTAACCTACAGGTTCCTGAGGAAGCCAACCGCTTGGCTGGCCTCGGCTTGCGCGTCATCGGCGTTCGTCGGCGCCACGGTAACGTAGCCGCGAAAGTCACGTTCTTCGAGAGCGCCAAGTAGCGCCGGAAAATCGACCGAGCCACGACCGATCGGTACCTCAATGCCGCGACCACGCGCACGGTCACGTACGCCGTCAACCGCCATCGCCTGCCGCACAAATGGCGCCAGCACGGGGGCCGCCTCGAGTGGGTCGAAGCCGTTGACGACTAGTTGTCCAGGATTAAATGCGACCCCCAATGCCCCGTCGGGCAGGGCATCGAGCAACCGACGCAACGTCGGCCCGGCCTCGCAACCGGTTTCGGCGCAAAGCAACGCTCCGGCATGCTGACCGTAGTCGCCCAAATCTCGCAGCACTTCCAGCATCAACAGCCAATCTGGATCGTCTTTCGCTTCCGAAATCCGCCCAACCTGATTGACAACGATGCCGGCACCCAGCGCGCGGGCAAGCTTCATGACTTGTTTCGTGGCATCCACACGGCGGTCAAGTTCGTCAGTGACGTTGTATCCTCGACGCGTCACGAAGCTCAATGCCGCAACGCTTAGCTTCAAGTCGGCAAGCTGCGTACGCAATTGTCGGACGGCGGTCTGCGTGAAGTCGCGATAGGGCACTTCGCTACGGGCGTCGAGTTCGACTCCGTCGACGCCCAGATCGGCGGCCGCGAACAACGCCTGGCGGAGCGGCTTTTGCAAGTTGCGGGTTTTTACGGCGATCTTCAACGGCGGCACACTTAAGACTCCGAGATCAGCATTTTCCGAGGGTTAGGAATTTAGCTAAGAGCACTTCAAGCGAGGAAACCCTGCTCACGTGAATTCGCGGAGGTATCACTATCCCATGTCGCGGGACATTGACAAGCGACAAAACCGGCGTCATCGTTTCTGATGATGGTCACCGTGGGTGAAATTGCGGATTTTCTCGAATCGTTCGCCCCGCTTGAGCTGGCGGCCGAATGGGACAACGTTGGTCTCCTTGTGGGTGACCGCGCGGTAGTGGTAGACCGACTGATGACCTGCCTGACCATCACGCCGGACAGCGCCGCCGAGGCTTGCGCCGCAGGCGTGCAGTTGATCGTCTCGCATCATCCACTCCCCTTCCGCCCGCTGCGTTCGCTCACGACCGAAGTCACGGCGGGACGCCTGTTGTGGCAACTAGCTAGCGCCGGCGTAGCGATCTATAGTCCGCACACGGCGTTCGATTCAGCGAGTGATGGTATTAACGCGCTGCTCGCCTCGCGGCTGAAGTTACGGAATCCATCGCCGCTTGTGCCACACCCGATCGGACCTGGTACCGGACGATTCGGGGAACTCCCGCGGTCTTGCACTCTGAGTGAGTTCGCAGGGCAGTTAAAAGTGTGTCTGTCGACCGAGCATCTTGAGTACGTGGGCGATCCGGAAATGGCAATTGCCAATGTTGGTATTGCCTGCGGAAGCGCGGCCGAGCTGATTCCGGCGGCCGAGGCTGCGGGCTGCGACGTCCTCCTGACCGGCGAGGCACGCTTCCACGATTGCCTGGAGGCCGAAGCTCGCTCAATCGCGCTGGTGCTCGTCGGGCACTACGCCTCGGAACGCCCCGGCGTAGAACATCTCGCGGACGTGCTGGCCCGAAAGTACCCATCCATCGAGACTTGGGCCAGCCGCCGCGAGCGCGATCCGATACGTTGGATGTAGCTTGGGGCGGATCGTTGACTCGCTTAGGTCGGCATCTAGAATGAACCGAGTCGCGATCCCGATGACCTTTGGAATGCTTGCGTGATGTCCCGACGAGTGCTGACGGCGCTGCCGGTATACAACGAAGTGGCGCACGTCGACGACGTGCTCGACGAAGTGCTGCGATACTGCTCCGACGTCCTCGTGGTCGACGACGGCTCGACCGACGGCACGGCGGAGTTGTTGGCTCGACGTGGCGACATTCAGTTGGTGCGGCACTCTCAAAACCGCGGTTACGGCGCCGCGCTGGCGACGGCCTTCGATCAGGCGATTTCCGCGAATTACGATGTACTGGTCTCGATCGACTGCGACGGTCAGCACGAACCGCAACGGATTCCACGCTTTGTGGCGGCCTGCGGTGACCAAGCCGACATTGTTTCCGGTAGCCGATATCTAAAGCGCTACGAGGGCGATAGCGAGGCGCCTGCCGCTCGGCGACGGATCAATCAACAGATCACTGCCGAACTTAATCGGCGCCTATGCTTGCAACTCACCGACGCCTTTTGTGGGTTCAAGGCCTACTACGTGCCGTCTCTCAAACGATTGCAGCCGTCTGAAGCCGGTTACGCGATGCCGCTCGAGTTGTGGGTGCAGGCGGCCGCGGCCGGGCTGCGTATTGTCGAACTGCCGGTCCCCTTAATTTATTTGGACGAGAAGCGCTCTTTCGGCGGCGCGCTCGACGAGGCCGCCACGCGACTCGAATACTACCATCTCGTGCTCGATCGCAGCCTGGCGGCCATCGGCGTACCGGCGGGCGAGATCTGGTCGGGCACTCTCTGCGGAGAAGCGGCGGGATGACCTCCGCTTCGTCGGTGCCCCACGCGCGTCGGTTTCGGGCGCCTACCGCTGATCGATCCGTGCTGATCGAACCCCCCTGGTCGGCTATTGACGATTTGCTGGCCGCGAATGTTGCCGCTCGCGACAGCATGGCCGGACGCGAGTTGCTTGGCTTATCGATCGGCGAACTTTCGCGTCGCGCTCGCGAAGAAGTCACTGCCGCCGCCGGCGTCTACACGGCGTCGTATCGCAGCGTACCTGAGATTTCTTCCGAGCGGGTTTTCCTGGCTGGCCACCAGCCAGAGTTGTTTCACCCTGGCGTATGGGCGAAGAACTTTGCTCTCGCACGCCTAGCCGCGAAAAGCCGAGGCGTTGCCATCAATCTGCTCGTTGATAGTGACACACTTAAACGCTCGACGATTCGCGTGCCGATCGGCGATCCTGCTCGTCCGCGCATCGAGGAAGTGCCGTTTGACACCAGCGGAGCGGAGATTCCCTATGAACAGCGCGCGATCGCCGATCGTGCGAACTGGTGCAGCTTTGGCGAGCGCGTACGTCAAAAACTATCGCCCCTGGTTCAGGATCCATTGATTCGTGAATTCTGGCCGCGCGTGCTGGAGCGGTCGCAGCAGGAGTCTTTGATTGGAGCCTGCTTTGCGCAGGCGCGCCATCAGCTGGAAGGGGATTGGGGCCTGACCACGCTCGAATTGCCCCAAAGCCGCGTTTGCACGCTCGAATCCTTCGCTTGGTTCGCCGCGCACTTGTTCGCCGAAGCGGAGCGCTTTCGTACAGTGCACAACCAGGCGTTGCGACGATATCGTCGACAGTACCACACACGCAGCGCCAACCACCCCGTACCTGAATTAGGTCTGGACGACAACGGTATTGAAATGCCGTTCTGGGTATGGACCGACGACAACCCGCGGCGACGACGAGTCTTTGTTCGGCGACGCGGCGCGACTTGGCAACTGGCCGATCGTGCTGGATGGCGGTACGATTTGCCCGCTTGCTCGAGCGATGCAAGCGGACTGGTCGAACGGCTTTTGGAACTTCCTGCGCAGGGCGTCAAACTCCGTAGCCGAGCCTTGGCAACGACCATGTTCGCTCGAGTGTTTGTCGGCGACTTGTTCGTTCATGGCATCGGTGGAGCCAAGTACGACGAACTGACCGATTCAATCGTCCGTCGTTTCTATGGAATCGAACCGCCCGGTTTTCTCGTATTGTCGGCCACGTTGCGGCTGCCAATCGATCGCGCGTCGGTGACGGTAGACGACCTACGCGCAGCTAACTGGAAGTTGCGCGAGTTCGAGTTTCACCCCGAGCGATTCATTGGCGAAGCACGACGCCAGGATCCGATTGTCTGCTCTCAGAACCCGGGAACTATCGAGGAACTGATCGGAGAGAAGCATCGCTGGATCGCCCTACAACCAACGCGTGAGAACGCCCGCACCCGTTGTCGTTCGATTCGTAGTATCAACGTCTGCCTGCAATCGGCGATCGGCAACGAGCGAACCTGGGCGATCGAGAAGCGCGACCAGATCGTGCAAGCCCTGGCCGCCGAACAGGTGTTGGCGGGCCGTGAGTACGCCTTTTGTCTTTACCCAACTTCACAGTTGCAGAATTTTTTGCTGGAAATCTGTCCAGCTTCGGGATAACCTGTCGCCAACGAGGGAATTGAACTCGAGCCGAGGAAGGGATTCCGACCGATGCGCAAAGGTCGTTTGCGGCGCGCGGTGGGTGCAGGAGCGCTCAAGAAGATTCGGGCCAAGCGAGTCCGTGTCAAAGCTCACAGCAGCAAATCGGTAGCGTCGGCAAAGCGTGTCGCACGCTCGGCGATTGAGCCTGCTGCTCGCCGCTTGTCCGCGTCACCACGTCATGAGCGCTTGGATACCCGAATCGAGTTGGCCAAGGCCATTGAGCTCGCGCCGCTGCCTCATACGGTAGTCGAAGCTGCCGCGGGCGATCACAGCGTGATTCATCAGTTCCTGCAATCCGTATTCCAGGGGCCCAGTCCTGACCACTTCGCGGCAGCCAACGAGGATCCGTTCTACGAGCCACGTGATCGGCTAGTCGTAAAGGATCACCACCGTATTCTGGGGCACGCGCACGTCTCGCAGCGCGAGATGTACTTCGGCCCGTTCACTCTATCGGTAGGTGGGCTCTCCTGGCTGGGAACGCTACCCGAATGTCGTGGAAGAGGGCTCGCGCGATCGCTCCTGGCATCGGCGACGAGTCACATGCTCGCCGATGGTGCACAAATTGGCATACTTCGCACCCGCATACCACATTTCTTCCGACCGCATGGCTGGGCCGCCTGCGGTCGACATAGCTACAGCCGTGCCGGGGCTCGGGCTGTGATGGCCCGGCTTGCACCGCTTGAATGGGACCTGACGACAGTTCCCTATCGCGTGCGTCCTTGGCGGCAGGTCGAGTTGCCTGCCCTAATGCGGCTCTATGGCAGTGAATCGGTAGGCGCTTTCGGCTCATTCGTGCGTACCGAGGCCTATTGGCGCTGGCTGCTCGGAAGCCGCACGTTCGACCAGGTGCTTGTTGCGGTCCACGGTCCCGATCGGTGCGAGTTGGCCGACGATCCGACTTCGATTGTTGGTTACGCAATCACGCGCGAGGATCGATGCCGCCCTGAACAACAAGTGCTAGAATTGACAGTGGCGCTCGAGCATCCCGACGCCGCACCGCATTTGCTCGCGCGCGCCTGCAGTGATGCGCTGGAACGCAACCCTCATGTCTCGGTGGCGCTACACGCCTCGCCTCAGCACCCGCTTCACGACACGTTCGCCGAGGTGGGCGGTCATCGACATTGGCACGAGTTGGACCAGGGCGAAGTTACGATGGTCCGGATACTCGATCAGCCGGCATTCTTAGGGCGCATGACCCCGTTGTGGCATGCCCGCGCTGACGCAACGCGACTCGCCCGCCCCTGCGAACTGGGGCTCCTGGTCGAAGGAAGCCGCTGGCAAATTGTGCTGACGCGACGCAGCGCGAAGCTGGTTCCGGGCAAGCTCGGTCGCAGCTACCTCTGCTGCAACTGGGCCGAGCTGACCAGGTTGCTGTTCGGGCACTCGGGGGCCGAAGAGTCGCTGGCAGCCGGCCGGCTCGAAAGCTCAACCAGACTGGCGGGCGATATCGCGCAGGTGCTCTTCCCGAAGCTGCCGCTATGGCATTCGCCGCTCGATACAATTCTCATGGGGAGCGCATGAGTCTGGAATTGCGCGTATCACTTTAGCACACGATCGCCTCGGCTTGCGATCAATTAGTCTAGCGACCGAGTAGCGATCGCGCCGCTTCGACGATCTTGGCTGACGTAAAGCCGAAGTGTTCCAGCAATACCTCCGCTGGCGCGGAGGCGCCATAGCCGTGCATGCCAATGAAGCACCCATTTGGGCCAAGGTACTTGTCCCACCCCTGTTCGACGCCTAGTTCCACGGCAACGCGCGCGCTGATGTCGGGTGGCAGGACTTCCTGGCGATATGCAGTTGGCTGCTCGTCGAACAGCTCCCAGCAGGGCATGCTGACGACACGCGCGCCGATGCCGGCGGTCGACAGCTTTTCGTAGGCGGCCAGGCAAAGCGATACCTCGCTTCCGGTGGCCATCAAGATCACATCTGGGCGGCCTTGCGGCGGGTCGGCCAGCACATACGCTCCGCGTGCCACTTGGGCTGCAGCCGCAAACCTATCGCGGTCGATGGTGGGAACATTCTGCCTCGTAAGCACCAGTGCCACTGGCCGCTTCTGTTCGAGGAGCGTAGCGCGCCAGCATTCGCTGACTTCGTTGGCATCGGCCGGGCGCATTACCAACAGTTGGGGAATCGCTCGCAGCGCCGCGAGATGCTCGATCGGCTCGTGTGTCGGACCATCCTCACCCACGCCGATCGAATCGTGCGTGAATACATAGATCACCGGCAGTTCCATGATCGCTGCCAACCGGATCGACGGCCGGCAATAGTCGCTGAACACCAGGAACGTCGCGCCGTAAGGGCGTATGCCCGACAGCGCCATGCCGTTGAGAGCGGCTGCCATGCCGTGCTCGCGGATGCCAAAGTGCAGGTTGCGCGCCGCGTAATTACCTGCTTCGAAGCTCGCTTCACCAGAAATCAATGTTTTTGTCGACGGAGCCAGATCAGCCGAACCACCGATCAGCCACGGAACTCGTTTGGCGATGGCATTGAGCGTTTTGCCAGACGAGTTGCGCGTGGCATCTCCCTTCGGACTGGTAGGGAATGTCGGTAGTTCGGCATCCCAGCCGTCCGGGAGTCTTCGCTCGCGCATGAGCCGCAGACGATCGGCCAATTCCGGAAATTCGCGAGCGTAGGCGTGAAAGTTCTCACTCCAGGCCGCATACAACTTTGCACCCCGCGACCCGATTCCCGCGGCAAAATGCTCGAAAACCTCGGGCGGCACGAGAAACTGCGCATCCTGCGGCCAGTGATAGGCGGCCTTGGTCAGGGCGATTTCATCGGCGCCCAGCGGCGAACCATGAGCTTCGTGCGTGTCCTGTTTGTTGGGAGCGCCGAATGCGATGTGACTGCGAACAACGATTAGCGTGGGGCGTTCGCTCGATTCGCACACCTGTGCATACGCTCGGCGCAACGACTCGAGGTCATTGGCGTCGGGCACTTCAATAACATCCCATCCGTAGGCGGCAAATCGCTCGCCAGCTCGATCGCTATACGCCAGATCGGTCTTGCCTTCGATCGTGATGCGGTTGTCATCGTAGATCCAGCAGAGATTCGACAACTTCAAGTGCCCTGCCAGCGACGCCGCTTCGTGGCTGATTCCTTCCATCAGGTCGCCGTCGCTGCATAGTGCCCACACGCGGTAATCCCAGAGCTCGTAACCAGGCCGATTGAAGTTAGCCGCCAGCCAGCGCTGAGCGATCGCCATCCCCACGCTGTTGCCAAGACCTTGCCCCAGCGGCCCGGTCGTGGTTTCAACCCCACCAGTCAACCCGTGCTCTGGATGGCCTGGGCAGCGACTCCCGAGTTGGCGGAAGCGGCGGATTTCCGGCAGCGGCACCGCCAGTTCGTCGAGCGTGCGCCCGTTGGGAGTTGTCTGGCGAACTCCGGCCAAATGCAACAGGGCATAAAGCAGCATCGAAGCATGACCGCAGGAGAGCACAAATCGATCGCGGCCGAGCCAGAGTGGATTGGCGGGATCATAGGCCAGAAACTCGTTCCACAGCGTAAAGGCGACCGGTGCTAGCGCCATCGGCGTGCCGGGGTGGCCGCTCTTGGCTTGCTCTACCGCATCCATAGCCAGAGTGCGGATCGTGTCGATCGCCAATTGATCAAGGTTTGCCGTAGAAACCGCCATCTAGTCCTCACTGTGCTGAAAGCGAACCCCGGCCCAAAGGACGAGCGCTGCGGCAAACGGCGACCCCTTTGGTTCATTCACCGCGCAGCAATCAATACGCTTCGAAAGCCAATCCGCTGAGTTTAGGGAGGGGCCTGCAAAGCGTCAACGTAGCGGCGAGGCGCCGTTAGTTCCCCAAGGCGAACAACCTGAGGCTGGCCGATTTAGTTTGGTTCGAGCCACGCACCTTGCCATACCCTGGTGGCACGCAACTCGACGTACGCGCTCACTGCGCGCGCAGGTAACCGGCACTCGATTGAAAGTACTTGCGGCGGCGGCTTTGCGTGGCCTCGGAGGCCTCTGCATGGCGGTTGCGCAAATCCGTTAGATTCGCGATGCAGAGACTGCAACCGGCGACCGTCAGATGAAACTCCAAGTAGTCGCGCGGCTTGGCATCCAAGGTTCCTAGCAGATAGCTGCCGAATTGCTCGCGCGAGGGGCAACTGAGCCGATGACGGCGCCAGATGGCTCCTAAGCTGTGTAATCCCTCGTCGCGGCGCATCACTAGCTCTGCTAACCGCTCTCGCAACGAGTCGTCTTGGCGCAACAAGCCCTCCAGCCGCGTCATCTCTTCGCTCGATAGCGCTTCGTCGAAGTAGCCTTCGAGATCGGCATCAGGAATCAGTACTGACATGAATCTTGTAGCTCGTCATTCGTTAATCTTGCTATCACTGCGCCAACAACTCTGGAAACACATCGGGCGACAGCTTGAGTTTGCCCAAAGCCTTGCGCAAGCGGGCTAGGAATTCAAACTTGTAGTTCGCCACGGTTTGTTCGCTGAGGCCCAATTGTCGGGCAACATCCTTATTCGCGCGCCCGCGCACGAACAGCAGTTCTGCGCACTTGAGTTTGTCCCAATCGCCACGCTGCCGATAGCGCTCGATCTCGGCGGCCAAAGCCCGCACGAGGGCTGTCTCCTCCAGTTCGCGTCGTTCACCGCTACGAAGCATGGTGCTGGCGCCGCATTGCGCACCGGCGACATCCCAACCGCTCGAACTGGCGCTTGTCGGCCGCATGGGCACCGTCGGCCGCCGCCCAGAGCGGCGCAGTTGATCGGTGAGTTTGTGAGCAGCAATACTGAATAGGTAACTTTCCAGCGGCCGGTCGCCATCGAAGTTCGGCAAGCTCGTTAGCAGGCCGATAAACGTCTCTTGCACCACGTCTTCGCTCGTGGCCCGGTTGCCGATCCGGCTTTCGACAAATGCCAAGAGTCGACCCTCGTAGCGGCCAATCAACTCACTCCAGGCCTCGGCGTCAGCCGAGCGCACGCGTGCAATCAACAATCGATCGAACTGATTGGCTGCGTCAGCGGCCACGCTACGGCTCCCACTAGGCATGGACGATTTCACCTACGGCGAGGCGATCTGCCTATTCTAACCGCGGCGTCGAGGCGCTCACCACCGCTCACTCCATTCGCAAAGAGGGGATTACCAGCGTGCCACCTGCAGCGCGACTCCGACGACGAGTGATACCACGGCCGCCGCACCGAGTTTGAGCCGACCGCTGTAGTAGCCGCGAGAGGCGGTATCGAGCCGCAGATAGCCCCAGAGAGTGGCGATCAATCCCAGCACGAGGATAGCGCAGGCGCTGGCCATATGTACGCGACGGTCGATCTCCATAGATTGCAGGCGTTCCTCGATTACTCGCCGATCGCGCCGGTCGAGTGAGAGCATTACGTGAGTTTCGTACATTGGGAGTCCGGTCGTGGCCGATTCCTGCATCTCAGTCCACAATACGACTTTGCTGGCGTTGATTTCGTGCGGTAGCCGCAATTTTCCGACCGCGTCGTCGCCGTAGAATCGCCGCACATACTGGGTGAACAAGTCGTACACCACCTCGTCGGCCATCCGCTGGCTTTCTTGCGGAGTGGCCCATTGCATCGTTGCGCCGACAAGTCGAAACACCCCCTGGGCGTCCACCCGCTGCTCGGGTGGATTATTGACCCATGTGGGTCGCGTGCCGCCGATCACTGCCGAAGTAACTCTGGCTACGTGGTCAACGGCGGGGTTCTCGGCACGAGCGGGAACTAGGGACGTGTCACTTTGGACGTCCGATTCAACTTTGGTCGACAACGTTGCTTCGCCGGATACCACGTCTTGTGTCGGAACACTCGCCACCGAAGAAACAATTTCTGTCGACGGCGACATGTCCGCGGCAACGGGCAATGATTCCAGAATCGACGGCTCGATATGGCGCGAGATGAAGCGAGACCAATTGTCTGCACCCCACGAGCCTTCCAACGCCGACTCGGCCAAAAGCACTGCTTGCAACCACTGGCCGAAAAGATGTTGCCTTTCCGGTGGGTACGCCTCGGCGGCGATCCCGTGTGCCGCGGTGTTCCATCCACGAGTGGCCAGCTCGATCTCGATCGCCGAAATCGAATGCCCGAGATGGTGGCTCGGCCGGGTGCTCAGCGCGGCGACTGGCAACAACTGCACAATTAGATCGCGGCCGTCGCGAGTCACCACGAACGAACTGCCTATGGTGGCCGTTCGCGACTGAGCGACCGCGTTCAACAGCATCGCAGTATCGTCGATCAGCCGGCTGGTGGACATGATTGCGCGACGATCCTCGGGGAAGCGCGAGGTATCCAGATCCACCAGAATGGTGTCCATCATCATGTTTGGACCCCCTGGTGGAAAGCGTCGGGCCAGTTGCGCGAGCCTTCGCAGTTCGACCATCTTGCCATCGACGACGACCGGTACACGTTCCCAATAGTCCAGTCCTTTCGCGGAATCCTGCATGCGCGTCGATCGCTCGAAGTTCATGTATTCGATTTCGCTGGTCAACGCAAGAATCGTCGCGGCTAACTCGGTCGACTTCAAATTCTGCTGCTCGCAGGCCGAGGGAAGAAGCCGCACCACCAAGCCGGAGGCGTAGGTAAACAACGGCCTGCGCTGCACAGGCTCGGCCGGCATTTGGTTGTGGACCACATGTGCGACTCGAACGTACAGCACCAGTACCACCAGCGCTATCATGGTCGCGCCCATTAGCAAGACCGCGCTACACCCACAGGTGAACAGCCGCCCTACTGAGGGGTGCCGACCCTCGGCTCGATGCCGATGCCAACCTGTCAGCCAGACAAAAACCACTGCGCCGACAACTGCCATGATGATCAGCCCAAACAAGCTGATCCCGCCCGTGCGCATGAACGCAATTGGCATTTCACGACTCCAATGGAGAGCCCACAGACGAGTAGTTCGGTCGTTCGCACCAGGGACTCGCCAGTTGCACGGCCAGTGCCATGCTCGCGGCAGCTACGACGGCGAACTGCTCGGGGAAGCTCCAGAACTGGCACAGGACAAACGCCCATAGGGCATAGCCCGCGGTGCGCCAAAGCCCGACGCGGGTTCGTCGCGAGGGATCGGCCAGTGTCCACCACCGCAATACAGGTAGTAGGAAGGCGAAGTAGGCCAAGAACCCCTCGATGGTCGGTGCGCCGCGTGGATCGAACACTACCGAGGTGACGCGTCCGCCCGGCAGCGCCTTGCCCGCCCAGGTTGTTGCCTCGCGCACTACGGAGTTCGTCGAGTAGGGCAAGTCGACAATCAGGAGCCGTTCCACTCCCCAAGCGAACAGGCCGAGCGCCAGCCCGACGATGAGCATCGTGAACCGCCGGGTCACTTCATCGCCGCTGCGCCCTTCCCACAGTTTCGCCGGGATCAGCACCCCCCACGAACCAGCCGTGGCCACCATGGCCAACCACAGGTAATGAGTAGCTTGCAACGGCCGATCGAACAGCGGCGTCACGAGTACACAAATCACTCCGACGACCAACGCGCTAGCTAAGAGCGAAGTGAGCAGTTCGGTGAATCGTTCGCGATTCGATTTCGCCGCGAATGGAGTCCCCCTACTTTTCTCGGTTCGATCTTCTGCAAAATCAGTGCGAAACGCGTGAGCGCCAGGCGAGCCCACGGCGTGGAACGGCGGCCGAGCGACTACCGGAGCGGGAGGTCCGGTTGGCGGCGATTGAGCACGTTGTTGTGGCAGCGGCGGTGGTACCGCGCTCACATAGGCTGTCGGCGGTTTACCGACATTAACAATCGCGCGCACGATTCGGTAAACCCCGTAAAGCAAAGCGGCCGACAGCCAAAGCCCGCTCGTCGACAAGAATGCAATCAAGGCCACGATCATAATCGCGACGCGCACGGCCGGATGAAGATCCGCACGCTTCCAAGCCGCGCGCGTTTCGAGCCAGCTCTGCCGCACCCACCGCCAGATGGGCTCATCGTCGGAGTACAGATCGGCTGGCGTGCCGGGCGTGCCAGCGGCCGCTTGCGCCGCCGGGGCGGGCCGCGCTGCGATGGCTCGCCTGACAACGGCAGCGGCCCCAATGCCGTTGTGTGAAGCTTCGTGTAGATCGCGCGGCGCGCCGGGCACGGGCTGGCCATCCACCAGAATTCCGTGGCCGTCGCTGGCAGCTTCCAATGAGGCCATCAGCTCACCGACTGTTTGAAACCGGCGTTCTGGATTCTTGTCCAACGCCCGGCCGACGACGCTACGATAGGGTTCTTCCAACGACGAAAGGTCCGGCTGAGCCGTCAGGTGCTTCATCAGGACTTCGCCGACACTTTCGCCTTCGAAGGGGACCCGACCGGTCAGCATCTCGTATGACATCACGCCCAAGGCGTAGATGTCGATTTCTTTGCCGTAGCGGCCGTTGGCCACCTCGGGCGCCATGTAATGTACGGTGCCGACGCTCTCAGTCTGGCCGCTACGGCGGCTTGCCGAGATGAACTTCGATAGTCCATAGTCGCCGAGCTTGACGATCCCCTCATCGCAGAAGACGTTGCCGGGCTTTAGGTCGCGGTGGACGATCCCGTGGTCGTGCAAATAGGCGACGCCAGCCGCGATCCCTTGCAGCCAGCGCATGGTCTCCGCGATCGACATGCCCTGGGGTGAATCGGCAATGACGCGGTCGAGCGTTTGCCCGCCGACGTATTCCATGATGACCCACGTATCCTGGTCGTCATCCTGTCGAATGTCGTAGAGAGCGACCAGATTCGGGTGACGGAGGTTAAGGCACTGCACGACCCCCCGCAATTCGACGTCGAGATTGCGGCGAACCAGTTTCAGCGCGACTTCCTTACCGGCATCGCTGGTAGCGAAATAAACCTCGCCAAAGCCCCCGCGGCCGACTCCGCGCTTGATGACGTAGCCCGACAGCGGCCGCGAGCCGCTCGGATACAAGTACTTGGCGGCGCCGGCTCGCGGTTCCTGGCCCAGGCCGGGTTCGGTCGCTCGCAGGTCCATGAGAACATCCCCTTCAGGGGTCAAAATTGCGGTGGGCTCGTCCATGTCAGGATAAACCTAGAGTGGTTCGAGCGTCAGCGAAAAATCGTTCCCGACGATCGTCGATCGCGGGGTAATCTCGGCCCGTTCGCTTTCCTCTCGACCATCAACTTGCCAGGTGCCGTCAGCCCGGCAACCCAGGCCCCCAGACTGCTGGTAAAGCACGACCTCGTGCGTCCAGTCGGGACAAACGACGTGGCTCCCAGGACCAGGCCCCAGCACGCAGGCGTCGGCCATCAGCAGGACCGCGTCGACCGACGGTTGGGTGCGGTGTGGGCTCACGAACTCCAGCCGTGCCGTGGCACTTAGCGGATGGGGCTGCCTAAACCGCAGTCGCACTCGATCTGCCAATTCAATCTGATCGCCGTCGGACAACGACGAAACACCGGCCACTGACCGGCCGTTGACCCGCGAATCGCGGATGGCTTCGAACACGTAGCCCTCGCCCGCTCGGCGGATCTTGGCGTGGCGACGTGATAGATCGGCCAGCAGCGGCACGTCGACGGCAGAGCCCTGCACTGGCTGGCCAATCAGAACTTCGTTTGCCATGCAGACCAAGTAGCCGCCGACTTCGTCGACCCAAAGCAGGAATCGTGTTCCAGCGGTACCGGAACTGTCTGCCGCCGAGCTATCACATTCTGGTGTCACAATCCCTCGTCGCGGCCCAGCTCCAGGGCGGTTAACGGCCGGCGCCACCGATGCCTGTAAGCGGATTTCCGCCGCTTTCCAGGCACGCTGACGGGCCTGGCGAGCCGGCGAATCGTCTGGCGCGATCGCCAGCAACTGATCTGCAAAATCCAACACTTGCGACCATAGTTCGCCCCGGAGGGCCTCGTGCATGGCCAGTGTCAGCTCGCGATAACGATCTGCCTTCAGGCTAACATCCGCCTGACGACGTTCCAACAGCCGAAGATCGGGACGCATCGCATAGGCTGCGGAGAGCTGCGAACTGGCTTCAGAGAAACGGCCACGTCGCACGGCCTGGTTGGCGGCGTCTAAGCAGTGGACGACGCGCTCCAATTGACGGGCACAAGGATTCGCCCGATCGCGCTTGGCGAACTTCGCCAGACTTTCACGGGCGCCAGCCACGTCTCCGGCATTCAATCGCTCCACGATCTCCTCCAAAGACCGACCCGCAGCGGCTTCTGTAACGTCACGCAACGTGCGGCCATCGACTCCCAATTTCGAAGCCGCGGCGAGATCTTCCCAGCCGGCCGAACTCTCGCCCTGCTCAAGCCGGTCTCTGCCGCGCCGCACGAAACGACTAGCGAGGCGGGCGATCAGCTTCTTGGCGGGAAGAAACTCGCGAAGCTGGCCGTCGGCCAGAATTCGACTGGCTTCGTCGAGCCGGCCGTCGTTGAGCGCGACCTGGGCTTCACGGAGTTTGAGTCGCCAGGGCTGGAACATCGTGCACCTATACCGCCGCGGCCGAACGCTATGTTGTCGCTTGCTTGAGATTCCCTGCGTTGCCGCTTAAAGCCCAGGGGAACTCCCCTGGACTCCAAGCCGCCATAGAAACGTCGAGTTCCTACTCCTCGGGCTTTGTGGCGATTTCCGCCTGTGGACGCGAGAAGTAGTCGGTCACTTGCTCGACGATGTTGTCGCTCACCGGTTGATCGAGATGGATCTCGCCAAACTCGCTCTCGCTGCCGACGAGTCGTTCGTCAACTTCGATCTTGGTGCGCAGCTCGCTGAGCAGTTCTTTGACGCGTCCCAGCCGCGTGTCGTCGAAGTGATAGTCGCTGCCGGCTTGAGCGGCTTGCACCATCTTGAGGCGGGCCTCGACATTCTCCACCTCGACTTCGAGCTGCCGCTTCTGGGCCAACATATGCTCGAGCTTCTGCCGAGCGCCTTCGAGGCTACGCATCCGGGCGGTCGAAATCTCGCGCAGGCTCGCCAGCGTGGCCTCGTTCGTCTTGAAACGCTCGAAGCGACGCGCCAAATCGGTTTTCACCTCTTCGCGCGAATATCGCTGACTCGCATACTGAAACGAGTCTTGACCTCCTTCGAGGTCCGTCTTCAACTGCATGATGCCCGACCGGTCTTTGGTCAGGCGGGTCTCCAACTCCGCCACCTGCTTGCCGATCCGCTCGAGCTCGACCTCTTCGCGGGCAATCAGATGCATGTTCTTGCGAATGTCGGGGACCAGGTCCTTGACCATCTTGCGGGCGCGGTCGATCTCGAACTCGACCGGCACATTGTCTTTGACCGAGTCCTTCACCCAACCGACCGACGTCCTCACGTAGCTGAACGCATCTCGCCCGAAGAACAGCCCCGCCAATAACATCGCCACTGCTCCACCTACGAGCGCCTTCTTGAACATGGGCGTACCCATCCTTTCCCAATCGCTTCGCCAGGGCCCAAATCCGGCGCGGGCAAACCCTGGAGACGTTGTTTCCGCAAAGCACCCCGGCGGTGCCACTTGTGGGGTAGTTCGCGGCCGC
>JBFXAH010000004.1:335000-355046 GCA_050184475.1 Pirellulales bacterium
GCCAGGCCCCGACCGGCGTTGGTCTTCGGCGGTCGCGCCTCGGCAGGCTGCACGGCGGCCGGCGGACGCTGCCGGGGTTGCTGGGCATACAGCGACGACCGCGGCGGACCTTGCAGGCAAACGATTGTGAGCAGGGCACCCCCGAGCGCCGACGCGGCGCACAGCCCGATAGTTCGCCACATGAGAATGGCTCCTCGCTAGCAGACAATGAAGGACAACTGGCCGGAGTTCGCCGTGAACAGCCAGAATAGAAGATTCTGCTGTGCGCGGCGAGCCGCGCAGTTCGGCGCTAGCGCGCGGCAGCGCGGCAGGGGCTTCGTACAAAAAAGTGTTCTCCGCCCGCGGGGCGCTTTATACTCGCGGTAGCCCGCATCTGCACATCGCCCGCGTCTGTGACGAGTCGAGGGCCCCATGAATTCACGACGGTTTCTGACCGCGCTGCTCGCAACAAGTTTTATCGTTCCGTTAGGCATTCTGCCCGCCCGCGGCGACGATGCCGCCAAGGCAGCGTTCAAGTCGGTCAAGAGCGGGCTGCAGGCCAAATTGCGCAATCGCGACGATGCCACGCGACTCGAAGCCCTTGACGAATTGCGGCAATACCCCACGGCCGACGCCGCCAAGCTAGTGCTGGGCATCATGCAGACACGGCAAAGCGACGCCGTGCAACAGGCTGCGTATCAAACGCTGCTGAGCTTCAAGGACGAAGAAGATGTTGGCCGACTGCTGCTGACCACGCTGCAAAAAGGGGCGCGCCGCAACGCCCCGACCGACATCACGCCGCTGCTGCTCAAGATCGTGCTGTTGTCCAATCATCCCGATATCGAGAAGAAGACGCTCGAGCGGATCGACGCCGTGGCCAACGCCAGCGGCGGATCACTCCCGGTCATGGAACTGGCCGACTCGTTGGGCGCCAGCGCCGAGCCCGACGACGCCGCGCGACTGCTGAAGCTCACCAAACTAAAGGCCTACTCGCGCGAGTTTGGCATCCGCCGCGCGGTGACTCAAGCGGTCACGAACTTTAAGTGCCCCGAAGGGGTTGCGGCCGCCATCGAACTGCTCAAGCTTGAACAAGGGGAGAATGCCGCCGATCTTGCTCAGTACCTGGCCGATGCCACGGGGCAGAAGCACGGTGAAGACCCCAAGGCCTGGCAAGCCTGGTGGGACGCCAATCAAAAGTCCTACAAGTTTCCTGACAATTTCGCCCGCACCGCGCGCGGCGCGGCGGCCGCCGGACAAGAGGCCTCGAGCTATTACGGGCTACACATCTCGGCGCATCGCGTGCTGTTCGTGCTCGACACGTCGCAGAGCATGGAAGGAGCACGACTCGAAGCAGCCAAGCGCGAGCTGATCCAGGCGATCAACGGGTTGCCACCCGAAACAAGCTTCAGCATCGTCGTGTTCAACAGCGTGCTGGCCGCCTGGCAACAGCAGCTCGTCGAGGCCCAGCCCCAGACGAAAGAAGCGGCCGCGCGGTTCGTCGCCGGGCAGGTGGCCCGCGGCGGCACGGGTACGCTCGGCGCGCTAACGGCGGCATTCGTCTTCGACGTCGAGGCGATGTATCTGCTGACCGACGGCATGCCCAACGACGCGAAACCGCTCGACATCCTGTCGCGAGTGGCGGAGCTCAATCGCGGCCGGCGGCTATCGCTGTACACGATCGGCGTGGGCGCGGGGCCGCCGGGCGGGCCCATGGATCAGTTCTTGAGCACGCTAGCCAAGAACAACTGGGGGCTGTACGTGAGAGTCGACCAGTGAGGCAGGATTGTGGCGGCGTGCCGAGCGGGAGCACAGCCGCGATGAGAGCCGTTCCTCGAGCCGTTTATCACTCGGCGTCGATCACCAGTTCGGCCAGCCGTTCGCGATGATACGTCGCGTCGCCGAAGAGGATCTCGCTTGCCTTGGCGCGCTTGTAATAAAGCTGCAGGTCGTGCTCCCAGGTGAAGCCGATGCCGCCGTGCACCTGCACGCCCCGATTGCCGACCTCGCGGGCTGCGTCGGAAAGATACGCCTTGGCGATCGACACCGCGCCGGCGGCCGCAGGATCGTTTTCGCTGGTCGTCCAGGCTGCGTAATAGGCCGCCGACCGGCCACTCTCGAGCCACAGCAAAATGTCGGCCAGTTGATGCTGCACCGCCTGGAACGAGCCGATCGTGCGACCGAACTGCTCGCGCGTCTGCACGTAGGCGGTCGCGGTCTCGAGCGTCCATTGCATGCCGCCAACTAGTTCGGCGCACACGGCGACCGTGGCGACGTCGATACCGCGGTGCAAGGCGCGCTCGGCCGTGTGGCCCGTGGCCAGTACGGACTCAGCGCCGACCGTCACATCGTCGAGAGTCACTTCGTACAGCTTGCGCGTGGCGTCGATGCCTGGCGTGGCCCGCACGCTCAACCCTGCTGATCCGCCTGGCACGGCAACCAGCGCCAGGGTGCCGTCGAGCTTGGCCGGCACCAGTAGCAGGTCGGCCAGTTGGGCATCGAGCACCAGCAGCTTGCGGCCGTTGAGACGGATGTCGTCGTTGCCGTGCGTGGCCGGCAGCGCGGTCGCCGCGCCGCTCCAGTCGAGCGACTCTTCCAACAGAGCCACCGTGGCGCGCATGTCACCGGCGGCGATGCGGGCAAGATAATCGGAAATCGCCGGCGTCGACAGTACGGCGGCGAGCGTCGCGGCAGCCCAGGTGGTCGCCAGAAAAGGGCCCGGCTGACAGGCACGCCCCATCTCTTCGGCGACGGCGGCCAATTCGACCAGTCCCAAGCCGAGACCACCCTGCGCTTCGTCGATGATGATCCCCAACCAGCCTTGCTCGGCCATGCCGCGCCACAGTTCGGCGTCGTAGGCGGTCTCGCCGGCCATCAACTGCCGCACGCGCGCGGTCGGACATTCGCCGGCCAAGAACGAACGCGCCGACTGCTGCATCATTCGCTGGGTATCGGAAAGATCAAATTCCATCGGCAGTGAGCCTCGGAGTGATTTGCTTTGCCACGGAGTTGTTGTTAGCCACAGAGATCACCGAGGACACGAAGAGAGTTTTCTAAATGACATCAAGTAACCCAAAGCCAGATCTATCCTGATCGCGAGATACCTGGCCTACCCTCTCTGTGTCCTCGGTGACCTCTGTGGCCAGAAACTCCGTAGCTGTTTTCTCGGTGGCAAACTCGCAGCTCAATAGCTCCGCGGCAACCCCAGCACGCGCTGGGCGATGATGTTGCGTTGCACTTCGCTGGTCCCGGCCTCGATGGTGTTGCCGCGCGAGCGCAGGTACTGATAGACCCAGCGTCCGCCGTCGAACTCGTCGAGTTGCGCCGCCGGTCCGAGGATCTCCATCGCCGCCTGGGACAATCGCTGATTGAATTCGCTCCAGTAGAGCTTCTGAATCGAACCTTCAGGCCCCGGCATGCCGGTCTTGATCAGCTTGGTCAACGCACGATTCGTGTTGAGGCGGAAGATCTCCAGCTCGAGATACAGTTGCGCGAGCTTCTGCCGCGTCAAAGGGTCGCTGGCCGCCGGCGAGCGCCCAGCGCGCGGAGCTTTCGCGCGCTCGATCAGCGCCTCGAGGCTGCGCTTGAACATCGCGTATACGCCGGCCCCCAGGTTCGCGCGTTCGTTTGCCAATGCGGTGATGGCGACCGGCCAGCCGCCATTGACTTCGCCCAGCACCTCTTCGACTGGCACGCGCACGTCGGTGAAAAAGACTTCGTTGAACGCACTATCGCCCGACATCATCCGCAACGGCCGTACCTCGATCCCCGGTGATTGCATGTCGACCAGCAGACAAGTGATCCCCTTGTGTTTCGGGGCCGCGGAATCGGTGCGCGTCAGCAGCAGGCAGCGGTGCGCCAGGTGGGCGAAGCTGGTCCAGATCTTCTGGCCATTGACGACGAAATGGTCGCCCTCGCGAACGGCGCGGGTGCCCAACGATGCCAGGTCGCTGCCGGCGTTTGGCTCGGAGAATCCCTGGCACCAGATCTCGTCGCCCGAGAGCATCTTGGGAAGGTAACGGCTCTTTTGCTGCTCGGTCCCCACGGCGATGATCGTCGGCCCGACGAGCGATAGCCCGATGACGCCGAGAATCTCGGGGGCGTCGGCTGCGGCCAACTCCTCCTGAAAGATCGCCTGCTCCATGAACGAGGCCCCGCGGCCGCCGTATTCCTTGGGCCAGGCAATTCCGGCCCAGCCGCCGTCGAACAATCTGCGCTGCCAGGCTAAGAGATAATCGGTGTACGCGCCTTTGGCGGCTTCACGAGTCGAGCCAGTCCAACGCGGCGGCAAGTTGGCCTTCAACCAGCGGCGCAGCTCGTCGCGGAATTCCTGTTCGTGCGGCGTCGGCTTGAGATCCACTGCGGGCACTCGGCTGCGAGAAATGGCCGCCAATCGGCGGCGGCACTGCAGTCTAATTCGCCCCTGGAGGCGAAAACGTTGCGACGATGATAGACGAGCCCGCGCCGCGACGCCAACCGCCGCTACGGTCGAATCGAACTGGCCAGCGCGACGCCAGGCGCCGTCGAAAGTCGCGGAGTGATTTGCACTTGAAACGAGTTCCGAGCGCGTTCGCGTGTGTCGTGCTCATCGCCGCACCGACAGCGCGCTCCACACGATCGTCATCGCCGGAATGCTCGCGACAACTGCCGCAAACGCATCGCAGCGGCACCGTAAAGTCAACGCGGCAAACGCAGTGCGCCTCTATTGGCTAATGCCCCTAGCTTGCCCGCTCCGATACCTTTACCAACGCGGCGACTGGGCGACGGAACGACTGCCCGGCGGCGCGCGATCTCAACGGCGCCCCGCACACGGGGCGATCGCGTTCTTTCCCTGGGAATGGAGACTTCGGGATGAAACGCTCGCGGCTTGCGCTGTCGCTTGTGCTCGGAATCCTGGCGGCACT
The DNA here is from genome assembly GCA_050184475.1 of Pirellulales bacterium. Classification (GTDB taxonomy): domain Bacteria; phylum Planctomycetota; class Planctomycetia; order Pirellulales; family JAEUIK01; genus JAIESQ01. Next base: position 339,881 of record JBFXAH010000004.1, read on the forward strand.
TGCGACGGTTGACCGCTGGCCAATGGGAAGGCGTGGGGTGGCGGCCGACTTGCCGATCACTCTGGCCGATCGCCTCTGTCCGGCCGACTTCGCCGACGACCGCATGTGTACCGAGCCGTTTCAGTGGTTCGGAGATTCGCCGCCACCTCGGGCGGTCGAACACACGGCCCGCGCCAATGTGGTGACCCCTTGGCGGCCGACCATTCCCGCGGATCGATCGAGTGCCTGTGGGCTCGAGCTATCGTCGGCCGAACCACTGGCGCCGCCAGTCAGCTCGACCGCGAACGACACGTCGTCGACCGGCGGTTTCACCTGCGGATTCGAGTTGGAGTATGTATTGCAACTGGCGCGCTGGATCATTGCCGGCGAGCCGACGTGGGCCTCGGCCGGCGCGGAGCGACCGCAATTCGACGGTCAGGTGAACCTCGAAGCCTGGCTGTGCCCCCACGAAGAGGAGCCGGTCGACGAAGAAGGGGATGAAAACGAAACCACGGACGAAGCCGACGAGTGGTCCACGGATCAAGCGACGAGCTCCGACGATGCGCCGTCGCCGATCGTGGCTGGTCCGTTGGAGCCGACTTGCCCGTTGGTGCCGGCGAGCGATCTGCTGCTGGAGAGCCTCGCCCCGGGTTTTCTGTATGGCGCGCCGCGCGAGTCAGCGGAAACCACCTACGAAACCGCGGTGATCGATCGGGCGGCCAGCGCCGCGGACGCCGCCACTGCCAATGCCGACGCGGCGACTCTCATCGCCAACGATATGCAGATGATCTGTCCGGCCGCGGCCGCACGCTATAGCTGGGGACCGCGATCGTGCGATCCGGTGATTGCCGCCGAACTGGGGCTGGCCCCCCGCACAACGCTCGAATGGTGGGGCTCGGCCACGGCTGGCGACGACCACGAAAGTCACCTCGCAGCTATCGAACCGCGCGCTACGCAACCGCAATCGCGAGCTGGCGCCGACGGCCACTACGATTGCACTCCCCACATTGCGACCCTCCCCGTGGTTAGCAGCCTGGCCGACACATTGGCCGACATCCGGGAGCATCGCAACATCGATGTCGGGTTGGAGTTAAACGCCCAGCTCGCCACCGCGGCCGCTACTGCAAGCCATGCCGACGACGACGAATCGCTCGCCACGGCGGGCGAAGAATGTGGCTTCGCCGAACCGAGCTTGGGCACACTGCAAATCCCCGACGCGTACTGGGGAATTACCGATTTCTTGGCGACTATCTGGCTGCCGGAAACGACGGTTACGACCCACCCAGCCGTGTTACTCGACGGGCAAGCTGTGCTGGCCGGTATTATCGAGGCCACGGAAGAGACATCGATTCGCCACAACTCGTCGCACGATTATCCAGTGAGTGTCGACGACTCGGTGTACTTCGAGACCATCGTCAACGGACCGACGCGATTCATCTACCTGCGTAAACAGGCTCCGTCACGCTGGTCGACGATGCTCGACTGGCGAGCTGAAACGGCCAGGGCTTGGGAAGTGAGCCGTCGTCGTTGGCCGCTCGGCAGTCCGTCGTGGGTAGCGCCGGCGACCGATGCGCCGCAGCACGAGTTGCCGCTTTACTTCAAACCTTGGCAGACGACCGCGGCTTTTTCGGGCCGCAACCTTGTTGCCGAATCGCAGGCCGATGCCGCGAACTGGCCCTGCAGGAACACCATGGCCGCCTTCGCCGAGCAAGACGTCGAGATCAATCGCCGCGCCATGGAGCGGGCCAAACGGTTCGAGCGCAACACCATCACCATGGCCACGCAGTGTGCCAATTGCCTGCGAGCGCTGGCCACGGCGATCGAATCGCTGGCCGGACCTGCACCCGTCGATGATTCCGACCAAGGCGAATCGTCCGACGAATTGTTCCAGGCAAGCGAGCCAATTCCAGCCAGCCATACGCTGGAGTATCGAGCCTATCTCGGCTTGTGAGACACCGTCTGGCGGGATCGCCGCGGCGAACTCCGTCGCGGTGGTCTCGGCGTCGCAGTTGCACGGGCTGCCTTGCTGGCCGGCTCGCCTAACAGGCCTCCGAGTCCCAAGCCAACGGCCAATGCCGTGTAGATGCCGAGCAACGAGCGGTCCGACAACCGCAACTCGAAGCCCGGCGTCAGTCGGCGTGGCACGAACTTGTAGTCGGTGACGTAGGCGAGTGCGGATACGAATACTCCCCCCAGTAGCGAGCTCGCGATCCGAGCGCCCGGAGCCGCATCGCGGTGCATGGTGCGGCCGAAGCAAATTTCGTGCAGTGCCGCCCAGGACGTCACTGCCGCCGTATTCAGGATCAAGCCGGTGAGCGAGTATCGCAGCGATGGCCGGTCCTGGTGGGCAGCACGATCCCCCCAGGCGATGTGGCTGACCGCGTTGATTGGGCCCAGCGCGCTGCGACGTTCCAGGGCACCGCAAGCGGCAGCCGCCAACGTCGTCGTGGCACTGGCGACCGCGCCGGTCCGCAGACTGTTCTGGGCTAGTCGTTGCCAATCGAACATGGTTGTTCTCCCAGGTTTGCATGCGGTTACGTCGACGCGGCCGCCGCCAGGCCCGTCCTACGAGAATCTAGAGGGCACCCCCGCTTCACCCACGGTTGAGCTTTTTGGCCGCCTCCTGAGCTTTGTCGGCGACCGTCTGGGCGCCCTCTTTGACCTTGCCAGCCGCCTGATCGATCTTCCCCTCGCGGCGCAGTTCGTCGTCGTCGGCCAACGCCCCGGCGGCTTCCTTAGCGCGACCCTGGATTTGGTCCTTCTTGCCGGACATAACTTCTCCTTATTGGTTGGATGCTCAAAACCGCACAAACGCGGTAATCGTAACGACGCAAAGGGCATGCCCTGGCCGTAAGCCCATAAACGGGGCAAACCACGGCGACTGGAAACGGCCCTAGACCACCGGCACTGAGAGCGAACGAGCCATGCTGGCCGCCGGCGATTCAGGAAACCGGCAGGCTGCCAGGCTTACGTCCAGCCTTGGCTGGCCGACCGTCCGACCCCATCGATCGATTGGTTGATGGGCGAACTTCGGGCCACGAGCCCCCCATTTTGGCCAGATTTCATTTGGCAGAAAGTCCGTCCGCTGAATAGACTAAGAGCATCCGCGAGGGTCATTCCGCGCGGAGATCGCGCCTGCGACCCGATAGCCGGTCCGGAACACGGCTCGTCGTCAGGCGGATGCTTCTAATCTGCTAGGAGCAAGGTGCTATGTCGCTCGACCCAATTCGCACATTTGTTGCGCTCGCGGCGGTCCTCGTGTCGGGGAACTTCGCGACCGCAGACCCCGGTGCCGGCTCAACGTCGGCAGGCGCTCAAGCCGCCCGGCTGTTGGCTTATCAACAGCCAGAAGGTGACGCCTACTTCGCGCTAGCACTCGCGCCCCGCGCCGTGCCAGCTCCGACTGGCGGCATGCACCTGGCAATCCTCATCGATACCTCGGCTAGTCAAATGGGCGAGTATCGCGAGCGCACCATCGACACGCTCAAGCAGATGCTCGCTCAGCTATCGCCCGACGACCGCGTGCAGTTGACGGCAGTCGACCTGAAGTCGGTTCCGCTGACCAAGGGCTTCGTCGCCGCGCGCGGCGACGAGGTTGATGCCGCCCTGACAAAACTCAACCAGCGCGAGCCGCTGGGCACGACCGACATGGCCGTGGTGCTCGAGCAGTTGGCTGCCGATTTCGACAGCGCTGCTGACGCTCCCCGCGCCGCGGTCTACATCGGCGATGGTGTGAGCTCGGCCCACGTCCTCTCCGGCGACGAATTCGCCCATCTGACGGCAGCGCTCGTTAAGCGACGCGTCAGCGTCACGAGCTTCGCCATCGGTCCACAACTCGATACGCATCTGCTGGCCGCCCTGGCGAACCAGACCGGCGGCATGCTGACCATCGACGGCACGAGCGTCACACCGGCCGCGGCTGCCACGGCCCTGGTGCGCGCGGCGCGGGTGCCGGTTATTTGGCCCACCGACGTCAACTGGCCAGCCGCGCTGGGGACCGTCATCTCGCAGCCGCTGCCGCCGCTACGGGCCGATCGTGAGACGATCGTCGTTGGCGAGGGGCGCGTCAACGAGCCAGTCGAAATCAAAGTTGCGGCCGAGGCCGGCGGTAAACCACTCGACCTGGCTTGGCACGTCGAGCCGGTCGAACCTTCGCAAGACAACTCTTTCTTGGCGCAAGTCGTCGACCTGGCCAAACCCGATCACGGCGCCACGTTGCCGACGCTCGGACTGGCGGGTCTCAACGAGATGCATCGTCTCGTCGATCTGGCCGCCGACGATCTCACGCGCCTCGGCCGACAAGCCTTGGCCACGGGCAACCTCGATCAGGCTGAGCGGCTGGCGAAGCGCTCCCGCGAGCTGACGCCAACAAATGCAGATGCCGACGCGCTGGGGGGCGCCGTCGACAAGTTGCGCGAGGACATCACTCCGGCCCAGGTGGCCCCCCCGGGCGAAGATCTGACGCTGGTCAGGCCGCGTCCCGAGGCACCGCCAGGCCGCAACGATGGCGATGCCTTGGCCGAGGAGTCGCGGATGCGCCGCGTCCGGGCCGAACTTCTCGAAAAGCAAGTCAACGTCGCCATCAACAACGCACGGGCAACGATGACGCGCGATGCGATCTCGGCGATCGAACAACTCAAGGCGCTCAAAGAGCACATCCGTGCCGCGGCCGACGTCGATCCGGAGATTCGCGCCCAGCTCGACGACCAGGTGGGCGCGGCCCTGTTGACCGCCTCGCGCGAAGCGACTTTGCAAGAGGTCGCGTCGATCCAGCGACAGGAAGTGCTCGCCGCCGCCGAAGAGCGCCGGCAAATCAATGAGCAGCTTTATCTGCGCGAGCAGAAGATCACCCAGTCGGTCGAGCGCTTCAACGCCCTGATCGATGAAGGTCGCTGGGGCGACGCACTCAACGTGATCAACTACGCCCGCGAGCTCGATCCTTCGGCGCAGGCGCCGCTGGTGGCCGCCGAAACCGCCGACCTGACGCAGAACACCCGCGCGATCCACGCCCTCGTCGCCCAGCGCTGGGTCGGCGCGCTCGATACGTTGGCCTCGGTCGAACGTTCGCACATCCCCTTCCCGGATGAACCGCCGATCGTTTACCCCGACGCCGAGTGGTGGCAGGACATGAGCCAGCGGCGCAAGGAATTCGCCACGGTCGATCTGGCGATCCTGAAGCCCAAAGAAAAAGACATCATGAAGGCGCTGGACGACGACACCACCTTGGATTTCGTCGAAACGCCGCTGACCGAAGTCGTGCAGTACCTCGAAGACTTGCACAAGATTCAGATCGAGCTGGATATCGCCGCGCTCGATGAGGCGGGAATTCCGCCCGATACGCCGATCACTCGCAACTTGTCGGGCATCTCGTTGCGCTCGGCGTTGCGCTTGATCCTGAGCGAGCACGACCTGACTTACATCATCGACAACGAAGTGCTGATGATCACCACCACGGAAGAGGCGCAGAACAAGCTCGTCACCAAGGTCTACCCGGTCGCCGATCTGGTCGTCCCCATCCAAAGCATGATGGGCGGCGGCGGCATGGGCATGATGGGTGGCATGGGTGGCATGGGCGGCATGATGGGGGGCATGGGTGGCGGCATGGGGGGCATGGGCGGTGGCATGGGTGGCATGGGCGGCGGCATGGGTGGCATGGGCGGCGGCATGGGGGGCATGGGCATGTTCAACGTGCCGAACCGCGCAGGTATGCTCATGTGGCCGAACTTGCTGCAGAACGTCCCCCCCGGAGGGTTCCGTCCGTTCCAGCAGTTTGCCGTCGACGACGACTTGAAGCTGACGCGCAAGCCACGACCCGCTGCCGACCCCGTGGCGAAGCCGGATCGCAAGCCCCGACCCGCGGGGCCCGCCGAGGCTGTTGCAGCCGAAGCGCCAGCCAAGCCGAAAGCGATCAAACTCAATGTGGCCGCTGACCAGGACATCAACCAGGCCTGGAACGACTACTTTGCCAACCACCAGCCCAGCCAGGCGGACGTTCGCGAAACGGCCCGTCAACTGATGCGAGCCCAGAAGCTCACCGACACGATTGCTCTGCTACGCGCCGCGCTGCGCAACGGGCAATCGCAGCCCTGGATGTTCGAAGGGCTCGGACTGGCGATGCAGGCCAATGGCAGCGCGCGCGACGACATCGAGCGGGCGTTGATGTCGGCGCTCGACTTCTCGAATCGGCCGCTGGACTACATGAGCGTCGGCATCTACCTGGCTCGCCTGGGGCTCGATGAGCGGGCGCTCTCCTTGTTCCGGCAGGTATCGAAGTTCTGCCCGCTCGAGCCGCAGCCGTATGCCTACGGCCTGAAGATCGCTCAGCGGATGAACGACGTCGAGGCGATCGAGTGGGCCGTTTGCGGCGTGCTCAGCCAGGCCTGGTCGAAAGATCACGAAGAGCTGTGGAAGAGCGCCCATCGCGTGGCCATGGCCATGCTCGAGAAGCTCAATGCCGAAGGCCGTTCGGCCGAGGCCGCCAAGCTGCTCGAAGCGCTCGATGCCGCCGTCGTTCGGGACGTCGTGGTCGAGGCCCGCTGGAATGGTGACGCCGACGTCGACATTCTGATCGAAGAGCCCACCGGCTCGGTTTGCTCCCTGCACCAGCCGCGTACCACGGCCGGCGGCGTACTCTTGGAAGACGCTTTCCCGCAACTCAACCAGGAACGCTCGGGTGGCCTGCGCGAAGTTTACGCCTGTCCACAGGGTTTCGACGGCAAGTACAAGGTGCTCGTCCGGCGGATGTGGGGCAAGCCGACTGCCGGCAAGGTAACGGTCGACGTCTATCTGCACGCCAACTCGAAGACCGGCATGACGCGCATGCGCCAGCAGGTGCCCGTGGGCGACGGCGACGCCATGGTTACGTTCGACTTGAAGGATGGCCGCCGCCAGGATCCGCTCGACGAACAGCAACTGATGACCGCCGCCTCGGAGCAGTTGGCCCTGCGGCGCGACCTGATCAATCAGCAGCTTAACGCTATCGCCGACGAAAGTTCGTTGCGGAGCCTGGCTGCCGATCGCCAGGTGCAGCAACAAGTGGCCGATAACGGCGGCGCCCCGTTCGTCCGCGTGCCGGCCGCCGGCTTTCAGCCGGTGATCATCGTGTTACCGTCGGGTGCCAACCTGCGAGCGACCGGCGTAATCTCGGCCGACCGCCGCTACGTGCGGTTCACCGGGTTGCCGTTGTTCTCCGGGGTGTCTGAAGTGAACACATTTAACTTGTTCACCGGCGCCAGCGGCACCAGCAACGGCGCCAACGCGGGCGGTTTCGGCGGCAGCGGCCTCGGCGGACTGGGTAGCTGATCGCCGGCGCGTGACCGCTCGGCTGACCGGTCAAAGAGCACCATCTCCAAGCTCAGGGTTCGGCAGACGAAGTACTGCTGACCCTGAGCTTTTTTCGTTGAATCACGAGACTACAAGAGTCATCGTCCACGATCCGCATTCCATTGGCTCCTGCCAGTGTGGAAACGTTTGCTGATTGGGGCCATGCAAACTACTTCGGATGTGAAGCGTGAGCTCGATTTCGAGAGTCTGCCGGGTCCGCCATCCGTGGCGTATTCCATCGGATTGGCGTCCCTGGCGATCGGCGTCGCACTTTGGTTTTGGGTCGCGCGCGAGATTCCGAAAACGAACGGCTGCGCCCTACTACCGAGGGTAACCGGTTTTGTCGGCGTGGAAGCGCTGGCGCTCATCGGCCTGTTGGCGACGCGCCACAGTTTGCGAAAGCGGCGCAATAACCGCGCCGCCCGTCGCGGGCTGTGGACTTTGATCGCCTTGCTCCTGTCGATGTCCGTCGGCTTCGCCGGATTTACCCGCTGGCCGCGAACATCGACGTTGGTGCGGGCCATCGAGCACGGGCAACCGCGGCGAGTCGCCCTTTGTCTGGCGTGGGGAGTCGATCCTAACCTACGCGCTTACAAGCCGCGCGGCTGGTGGAATGGTGGCGGATGGCAGGAAGGACCGTATCCACTCACGGTCGCTGCTGGTAAGGGAGAAATCCGCATCTTCGAAGCGCTGCTGGCCCACGGAGCGTCCGTCGAGTTGGCCGGTGGTCCCGCAATCTGCGCCGCGTCTGGTGCAGGACATTTAGAAATAGTCCGACGACTCTTGGATCGTGGAGTATCTGCCAGCTCAGGTCCGGCATTTGATGAAGGGCGCCAATCCGCACTCGAAGCGGCAGTCGGCGCGCGACACCATGCGGTAATGAGTCTACTTCTCGACCGCTGGGGGACTGTTACCATCCGCGGGCGCTCGCTGGCGACCGCCGTCAGCTTAGGCGACGAGGCGGCGACAGAACTCCTACTCGCACACGGGGCACCCATCGATGCACACGTCGACGCCTATGCCTCTGACACCATTCTCTGCCTGGCCGTGAAGCGGGGCGCGCTAGGCATCGTGCGAATGATCCTCGAAGCCGGCGCCGATCCGAATCAACTCGGCAGCAAACAGTCCCGCGACCGTCCAATCAAAACCACGCCGCTTGAATTGGCTCACGAACGTGGCGACCAGGCGATCGTCGAGCTGCTCTTGGAGCACGGCGCGGTTGAGTCAACGCCTTAGAATCGCACACGCAACACGAGCGTGCCACGAAGTCAATACTCGGCCTCATGCCGCAGCTCCCGGAGCGCCATCGAGTACAGCAGCAGGCTGAACGAGATGAAGTAGATCGCGGGCTGCTCGAGGCTCGGACGCGCCGGCGCTGCCCCCATGCTAACTCAACCAAGTAAACCACCGGAATAAACAGCCCCACGACGGCCACGACCACCAGGCCCGCCCCGAAAATCCACCATGCGCGTGGCTTGCTCATTGCCGAGATGGCCGTGGCCATGATCGCCAGGACCGCGATCATCTTCCACGCGGCGCTGGTCACGGTGTTCTGCACGATCCACGCGCCCAGTGCCGCGAACGTGACTACGGCGATGCCGCACGCCGCCGAGCGTGACGCTCTGCGGGCACGTTTCCAGAGTTCTGGCGATTGACCGCGCCAAGGTCGCGTGAGCAGGTCGCCGATTGCCACGCTGGGCACCCAAATCGCGTCCAGCATCGTCAGCAACGCGAGGCCCAGCAGCAGCAACAACTCGACTGTCGCCGGCCCATCCTCTTTCATGGGACGTGGGCACAACCAGTTCGCCAGGCGATCGCGCCAACGCCGCCCCACGCGATACCAGGCGAACTGTCCGCGCCGGGCGCGAATTAACCCGCTCCGCGTGGAAACCGAATGCGGGTTCAACCGCAACGCCTCGGCAAAGCGCTCCTCCGCGTCCGTATATTGCTTCTCGGCCAAAAGCGCCCACCCGAGGGTGCGGTGCAGTTTGGCGTCGTTGGGCGCGTTCGAGAGTCCCTGCGTCGCCGCGTCGCGAGCAGCGTCGTGACGACCGGCGGCATGCAGTGCCAGGGCACGCGTGCTCCATACGTTCAGGTGCTCTGGGTCGAGGGCCAGCGCTCGCTCGGTGGCAGCAAGTGCCGCCGCAAGGTCACGTGGTAGTTCGATCAGCGCGAACAGATAGAGGTGATCGGGGCTGTCGGGGTCGAGCCGCAGTGCCTCGTCGATGGCCCGCCGAGCCGCGTCCGTTTCGTGAGCGCGATGGTGCGCCCAGGCCAGGGCCGCATACGCAAAATCGAGTTCCGGACCATTTTCGACGGCGGTCTCTGCGGCAAGCCTGGCGCCGTCATGGTCCCCCAGCATCGACAAGCAATTGGACAAGGCCGCATGGGTCCACGGGCAATCGGGTTGCTCGATCAACTCCTGACTCAGCTCGTCAATTGCCGGCCGATAGCGCTCGGCCAGGTAAAGTAATCGCGCGCGGTCGAAGTGCACCCCCATTGTCCGCCCGTTTGAGTAGCCAGCGGGATTTCACCAGCGTGTCACGAAGCTCGTCCAAGCGCGGCGAGGCAAACCTTGCCCTGCAGCGACCAGTTGAATGGTTACTCGTCAAATAACTTTGTCGGGCCGACTACTCGTCGATTTCAATCGTCAGGGACCGCCCTCGCTGCCTCGCTTCGACGCGCACGCGTTCCACGACCAGGTGCGTTGTACGTGTTCCGTAGAGCGTGACGACGTCGAGACTGGGGAAGGATAGTAAATGCACCAACCCGGCGCTCGTGACGTGGGAACCATTGACCTCTAAATGCCGCAGGGCTGGGAGTTTCAGCGCCAATTGGGCGAGCCCCTCGTCGCTAACAACCGAGCCGTTAAGCGAAAGCTCCATTAGCCGCGGCAGGTGGGGAAGGTGATGCAACAAGTTGTCATTTACGAACGTCGTATCGATCAGCAGTGCCTCGAGCGCGGGCAACTCGCCAACATGTTTCAGGCAATTGCCTTCCAAAGGCACACCCTCCAAGGAGAGTGACTTCAATTGGGGCAGACCGCCGAGATGCCGCAAGCCCGATCCGGCAATCCGGAGGCTCGTAATATCGAGACGCTCGATGTGCTGCAAGTTATTCAGCGCCGCGAGGTCGCCGTCGGTGATGGCGTTGGAGCGGATTGACAACACCCGCAGCCCGGTCAATCCGCCGATTTGCCGCAGGCCCGCGCCATTCACACGATCGGAAATAGAGAGCTCCTCGATGCTTCCTCGCTGGGCGAGGGCCTTTAGCCCCTCGCCCGTCACGCGGGTATCGATCAAGTAAAGTGTTCGTAATCGGCTCAAGGAGCCAAGCGCCGCCAAATCACCGTCGGAAATGTTGGTCTTACTGAGCGCGAGCGTATGTAGATTCGTGCATGCGGCAAGCTGCCTCCAGTGCGGGCCGCGCTCCGTAATTCCGCAGAGCCTGAGCTCGACCAGACTCGCGTGCCCGACGACATGTTCAAGCCCGGCATCATTAATATCGAGCCAGCCAAGATCGAGACTCTCGATGCCGATCAGGTCATCCAAAAGTGGCAATTGCGCCGCGCTGAACGCAGGTCCATTCATGATCTCATTGCCGCACCACGGGCGATACGGAACGACTGTGTGGGCGGTGACCAGCCGGTTGTCACCCAGAATTGTTTGCAACCATGCCGGCCCCGCGGCCTGCACCTCGATCTCGATCTGGAACGTCTCCAGTTCCTTGATCGCAGCTCTCTGTCGGCGGACCTTGTCAATTCCGTTCGCGAACCAGCCGAACACCGGCGCGCACACACCCACTACCACGAGCAGCGTGCGCAAGCGGAACTGAAACCAACGTCGCGGCGGCAGGAATCGCATGCCTCCATTCTACGCGAGAGCGTGCTGGTGGACCTACGCAACTTGCACTGCAGGCAGGCCGTGACCATCAGAGTCGGGCCAGCCGTTACGGAGCGCCTCGCTTGATGAGACATCGCCCCCAGGCCAGGCAATCCTGCGCTATTCGGGGTAGGTCTCCGCGCGCCAATACACGAATAGCGCCCGCGGCTTCCCTCACCCGGTAACGACAACCTGGCGGTCGTCGTTACCGCCCTCTTCCACGCTGGGGAGTGGGGGGGGCGAACTCGCTACCCGCGCTTTGTGACTACGGCAGCACGACTGGAGCGACTTACGGCCGGGCCAGCTCCAACCGGGCGTCGAGCACCTTGTGGATGCGGCTGGCCGTCTCGCGGTAGTGCGCCTTGGAATAAGTGTCGAGATTCGAACTCTCGTCGAGCAGCTTCTTGATCCGCCCTTCGAGGTCTTCCAACTCGACAAAGGCCACGGTCTGGCAATCGTCGGGCGCGCCCGATTGACCGAGCGCCAGGTCGGCCAGCCAGCGGGTGTAAATCCGCTGCAGGTTGCGGCGCAGGCTGCTCACCGCCGGTTTGCGCGGGGTGAATTCGCCCTGGGGCGGCGCGTCGACCTCTTCGAAGATCGACTTCGTCAGCCGGTTCAACAGCTCGGCCGTTGTGAAGGCGTCCTGGTCGGCGGCCACTTTCAGTTCCGAGTCGTGCAAGCGGGTCAGCGTCAGCGGCGAAAGCAACTGATATAGAATTCGCTCCTGCCACATGGCAATGATCTCGTGGGCCGCGGGGTCGAGCCGCGAAGGATCGCTCGTCCCCCAGTGGCTCCACCGCGAGACCGCCAGGTGGTTGTACAACTCGGGCGGAAACTGGAACGGCTTGTCGCTGAAGACGTGCTTCTCGAGTATTTCCAGCGACTCACGCTGCTTGTCGGCCGGCACCACGACGAACGGCGCGCGCCCGTTCGGATCACCCTTGTGGTCGCGGTTGACGTACAAACCGCCGACATTGCGGGCCGCGTAAAACATCGCCTGGCCGTAGTTCGACAACAACACGCCGAACATCTGGCGGGCTCGTTGGTAACCGTCTCCTTCCTTGACGGAGCGCTCGACGACCTGCGGCCAGAGGGCGCCGATCAACTCGGCCCGCACGCGGGCGTACTCGGCTGGGTCTTTGCCCAGGTCGTAGCGGTTCGACAACGGATCGCTGTCGATGCCGCGGGTGTCTTCGTCCGTGGCGTATGCCAATTCGGGCGAAGCACACTTGGCGGCGATCTTCTTGAGCTCGGCCAATTCACCCTCGGTGCCACCGGAGAGGGGCTTATAACCGTATTCGATCGCCCACTCGTCGTAGGGGCCGACGGTCGTCGAGAAATAGTCTCCCTGGCGGCGCCCCTTGGGCATGATGTTCGCCGGGTTGTAGTCCATGACCGACGAGGTGAGCCCGGTCTCCTTGGTCTTCTCGGGGTCGTTCAATTCGTCGAGCGTGTAAAGGACGCTCGATTTGAAGTTGTGCCGCAAGCCGAGCGTGTGCCCGACTTCGTGCATGGTGACTTCCTTGAGCCCCTGATCGATCAGCTTTTGCTCCATTTCGGGGCTGGGGACCGAGTTCAGCAGCGTGATGGCGGCCGAGCCCAAGGCCAACTCGCGCGAGAAGCCTTGATGCAACTGGCACTGGCACAAGGCCGAGTGCCGCATGTGCTCGGGCAACTTGCGCTGCTGCGCCTGATAGGCCGGAATATCGAGCGGCCCGCCGGTCGCCGCGGCGACCGCTTCGGGCGTGAAGGTCTCGTACTGATACTTCCAGTAACGGATGAAATCGGCGTCGAAAATGATGTCGGCGTCGAGAATCTGCCCCGTCATGGGGTTGACCCGGCTGGGGCCCATGGCGAAGCCCGCGCTGGCCGTGATCCAGCGGAACGTGTTGTAGTTGATGTCTTCAGGGTCCCAGGTATCGTCATCGCGCTGCTGAATGACGTGGATGGCGTCGACAAAGCCAGCTTTCTCGAACGCCTTATTCCATTCGAGAATGCCGTCGTGAATCGGCTTGCGATACTGGAACGGCACCGTCTTCTCGATGTAAAAGCGGATCGGTTCGCGCGGCGGCGAACGCTCGGCCGAAGCATCGGCCTTCTGCAGGTTCCAGCGATTGATGTAACGGACGAACTCGTCGTCTTCCCCCTTCTTCGAGTAGTCTTTGAGCACCGTGAGGAAGTAACCGACACGGTCGTCGGCCAGTCGCGGCTGATAGCCGTTGCTCGGCAGCGCGCTGATCGAGTAATGCACGCTGATTGTCACGCCGCGGCTGTCGGCCACGGTGTCGAAATTCAGGTTTCCGCCCGAGGCATAAGTGGCGGCCACTTGCAGTTCGACGTTGTCTTTAAGCCCCTTGACCGTCTCCCAGGTGCTCTTGTTCTGGGCGAAGAAAAAGCCGGGGAGCACGCTGCTGATCTGCGGCAGGTCGCTCATGAAGACGCTCGTCAGGTCGACGATGTCGCCCCCCTTGGGACCCTTGGTGACGATCGGCAGACTGAACAGCACGCTATCTGTGTAGGCCAGCTTGACGGCCTTCTCTTCGGGACTGCCGGAGTTGGCCTTGAACCGCACGTTGCGACGGACGACGTGAATCTTCTCGTCGACCTTGCGGAACTGCCAGAGCCAATCGTCGCCAAAGCCCCAGGTCATGCCCCCCAACAGCGGCCCTTCGCCGATGCCGCGGGCGATCGAGATCAGCACGATGTAATCTTTGTTCAAATGCCCGGCGGTCAGCTCGGCGTAGACGTTCTCGCCTTTTTGATAGAGGGGGATCAGACTCGGATCGCCCATCAACTTGGCGTCTTTGAGCGCCTCGGCGAAGGGGGGATACTTCGGCTTTTCGTCGTCGGCCGAGGCCGGTGCAGCCAGACCGCAAGCCAGGGCCAAGGCCAAGGGAGCGAACGTCAAACGCCAGAGTTGGCTACGCATGTTGATGCCTCGATAGGATTTGGTAACTACGCAACGGCGAGACCCGGCCGGCGCGTCGTTCGCTCGGCGGGCAAAGGTTTGTCGTGTGTGGATTGGCGGCCGCAACCTGGTTCGGCGAGCTCGGCTGGAGCTGCGCTACAGTCGACGCAGCTATCCTAGTTTGGGGCCAGACCTTTAAGTATACGGTCGGTTCTGGCCGTAAGCAGCGCCCCGCCCGATTTCGTGCCATATTTCGCCCCAGAAGTAGAATTGATTCGTTCCGGACAGTCCGAACTCTTCCCGGTCCGGCGAAGGAACCCATGCGTCCGCCGGAGATTTCCGCCGCATCGAATGTGGTTAACGGGGACGTTCGGCACACCGTTGACGGCTTGGCCCCCAAGCCATCCATCCATGGAGGTGGCCCTGCCACAGAGAACTGTCCCTACGTCTTGGACTACTTCGCGGCGGGGGAAGGGAGCCTCGGCAGTGATCAGGTGATCGGCAACGCTCGGCGGGTGCGTAAGCCGCGCCGGGTGGACAGTTGCGGCGCGGCAAGCGAACGCAAATAATGAGAAACTGCTTTGGCATGCGTTTACGCGCCTCGAGAGCTCGCCTTCCGCTCGAGAGTCTTTGTCCGCGGCCCGACCGCAGGGATAGGCACTAGCAACTGCTTCGTGGCTCATGATCTTGCCGGTAACGCTTCGCAAACCCGATGCGATTCTAGCGGGAGTGTACGTTTTGGCTCTCTCGCTTGTCCTATCGCTCCCGATTCTCCGCACGCTGGGTGACGGTGGATTGGCGTCATGGCTTGTCACCGAAGACGCTATCTTCGAGACGCTTGGCGCGCTTGCCTGCCTAACTGGAGGCGTCCTGATCATCGTGGCGCTCGTGTGCGGGCAGCGTGCTGATGGCCTGCCGGGTACGAGCTTTCGTCAGCGGAGCTTTCTGTTGTTGCTAGCGATGGCGTTTGTCTTAATGTTTTTGGAAGAAACCAGTTGGTGTCAGCGATTATTTCAGTATGAAACTCCGAACTGGCTGGCTGCGATTAACACGCCACGTGAAGCCAATCTTCATA
>JBFXAH010000005.1:0-338652 GCA_050184475.1 Pirellulales bacterium
AACCTCATAGCGACGCAGCCATTCACGCAATTCGTCGGCAAACGACTGTTTCGCATGATGCTCCGGCTGTCGATGGAGGATGTTAGCACGCGCCGTGGCGTGAATGAACGACCCCTACAGGGTCGGAATTCATGATCACACCGGCACCCAGGCCT
Organism: Pirellulales bacterium; assembly: GCA_050184475.1. Lineage (GTDB taxonomy): Bacteria > Planctomycetota > Planctomycetia > Pirellulales > JAEUIK01 > JAIESQ01. Next base: position 156 of record JBFXAH010000005.1, read on the forward strand.
GCGCTGCGTCGAGTACGACTTCGCTGCGGCCTGGGCTAGTTGAATCCGGCCCTGCGGGCCGAGGGGTCTTCGCTGGTCATGGTGAATCGAGCCAACGCAACAAGTTGATGCGCGAGATCCGCGATCGCCGCGGCACTGCTCGACAAGCGCGCACTAGCAGCCGGTTACACGCTACTCCGTATCTTTCCGACCCGGGCATGCAGAATTCGGCGGCTTCCAACAGACGATCACGAGAAAAAGTGCGCCACTCGCGATCGCAATCATGGAAGCCGGCTCAGGTACAAGTATGTAGGTGGCAAATTCCATATCCGATGTGTCACCTAATGGATCCCAATCGCCACTGTGATATGACCGTCTAAAAACCTCACCACCGACGTAACCATCTGGTGGACGACCGTCGCTCCACACAACCCATGGCTGGAAAGCGATGGTGTTACGCTCCAATGCGATGGCATACGATTTACCTTTTTCGATGCTGAGATCATAGGACGATAAATCCAGTGCCGTCGGAGTAATCGGCGTGCTTGCGGATAGCGGTGCATCGGGCAGTGTCGCAACGTCAATTGAGAACTGAATTAGAGCATTAAGCGAACTTGGTGCTCCGTCCACCATTGGTCGAACGCTGAACTCCAATGTGCCGGTTAGCCCCTTTGTTCTGCCAAGAACCAAGTCGACTCGACTCAACTGGCCCGAATACCCTGCTGTAAACGACTGGGCGACACTTTGATTTTTCACAATCGCCATATCGCTGTAGCCGCTCTGACCCGAAACCTGATAGTTAAATTGATCGAGGACGGGCATCGCAGAGCCAGTCGAAGCCCATGCGAGTAGAACGACGGAAATTAGGATCCTAAACGCAACCTGCTTCATCGCAGTGCCCCTGAATATCAATTGGTGCGTGCCTGCGGACGGTATCCGAGTGCGCGGCCGTCGTTGACGACATGAACAATGGAGTGCCTTTACCACACAAGACTTCAACCGCAATTAGCCGCGGTCGCTCGTCGTGCGGCCGCGGGTGCGGGCCGGCGGCTTGCGATCGGCCGCGCGGCGCCCCTTGTTGGGGCCCTCGGCCAGCCCGCCCGTTGCGCCTGCGCCTTCGCGCGGCAAGGCGATGTCGTAGAAGCCGATCATCATTTCCTGGTATGTCTGCTCGCCGAAGCCAACCTCGATGTTGGGGTCGGGATTGGCGGCGTTCGACGCCGAATTGTTGAACTTGGCGTCGCAGCGCAAGACCGTCCCCTTGGGGAGCAGCTTCGGCTCTTTCAACTCGTAAGTGTTCTGCCAGTTGAAGTCGTACGCCGGCACGTCGAGCAGGATCTCTTCCTTGCCGTCGGGGTAGCGGGCCGTGTAGCGGAAGGCCGAGCCGCGGAGGTGCATGTGCGGATAGAGCGACACCAGCAGCACGTCCTTGCCCATCGTGCGCATCGAGTTCACGGGATAGGCTTCGGCGCGGGGCGGAATGCGAAACACGATGTTGAAGGCGGCGTCGGTGCGGACCTCGGTGCGCACGCTGCGCGGATCGGCAAACTTGAGCCCCACGCTGCTGATGTCGCTTTGCGGCGTGCCGTTGGGGGTGTAGTGCATCTGGAACTTGAGCTTCGAACCGGCGGGCACTTTTTTGGCGAAGCCCTCGGGGAGGACCAGCGGGCGGGCGCCGGGAGCGGTGGCCACCAGGAAGCCCTCGATCGGGATCGGACTGCGGCGGCCATCGGGGGGCTCGATAAAGACGATGATGTGATGCACCACGCTGCGGTTGCCCGGCCGGGCTTCGGCAGCGGTCACCCACATGTCTTGCGTGAAGCCGGGATCGACCGAGAAGTACTTGTAGTCCATCGTCCCTTCGGCCTGCACGGCGAACGGCTGGCTCGACATCGGCAGGATCAGGTCGGGCTTCTCCATCTGCCAGCCGACCGCGAACTTTGGCGCCTTGGGCAGATCGCGCGGGTTCCCCTTGTGGCAGCCCGTATCGACCCACTTGCTGATGGTCTCGATTTCTTCGTCGCTCAGCCGGGCGTCGTTGCCGAAGTCGCCATACTTGGGATCGGCATGCCAGGGGGGCATGCGGCGCTCGGTGACCACCTCGCGAATCATGTCGCCCCAGCCCTTGGTGTCTTCGAAGCGGGCCAGCGGCATGGGGCCAATTTCCCCCTCGCGATGGCACTGCACGCAATGCTTGTTGAAGATCGGCGCAATATCGTGCGCGTAGGTGACCTGCCCGCTCGTGGACGAATCGCCTTCGTCCTGCGGGCTGCCGGGGTCCAGGGTCGCGCGGCCGATGAGGCAGCCAGGGGGATCGGTTTGTGCGACGGTCACCGGCTTGTCAGCCAGCAGCTCGTCGAGGGCCTCGGCCAGATCGCGGCGTTTGGGCTCGTTGCGCTTATAGGCCGCGCCGCGCTGGATGCCGTATTGATCGTCGATGCGGCCGCGGTAGCGGACGACGCGATCGCGGTCGAGCAGAAAGACCTCGGGAGTTCGCTTGGCGCCAAAGTGATCGGCCACGACGCAGTTGACGTCTTTGACCACCGGGAACTCGATGCCGGCCTTCTGGCACCAGGTGTATACCTCGGAGCGGGTGTCTTGCTCGTTCGAGTCGATGCCCAGGAAGGCGACCCCCTTCGATTCGTACTCTTTGGCCAACTGCGCCAGCCGCGGACCATACAAGGCGACGAGCGGACACTCGGTGCCCACGAACGCGACCACAACGGGCGTGTCGTCGGCGTGCTTCTGCAGCGAGACGGGCGTGCCGCGCTGATCACGGAGCGTGAAGCTGCGGATGCGAATGCCAACGCCGGAGCGGTCCTCGGCAGCAGTCGACTTCGCCGAGGTTGACGTAGCCGTGGTGCGCGGCCGCGATGGCTTCGACCTGGTGTCGGACGAGGTGCCGTCGGACGAACTGTCGTCGGACGAAGCGGCCAGGGCAGCGGCAGAAACGGCAATCAAGGCGGCGAGAACCGCACCGGCCGGAATGCCCAACGATCGCAAGCGAGTGTGGTGAGTCATAGGCGTGCGTCGATCGCCGCAACGCAGCCCAGGCAACCAAGCCCAGGGGGCGCAACGACCGTCTCCCTCTTCGATTGTCGAACTGTTCCGGATGCGCAACGGGCGGGGGCCGCGGCGACGAGAGCGCACCCCCAAGAGCATGCGCGGACGGCGTTTACGGCCAGAAGGTTCTTCGCGTGCAGAGATGCAGACTATTCCTGATCGAGGCCGGTTGCAAGCAAGAATGTGTGAAGATGCCGGGAACCGACCGCGATTGCCGTATCTCCGCCCGCTGCGTATACTTCGGGCCTGCCGACCGCTCTTCCCGCCACCTATCGTCGATGCGCTTGTCGGCGTATCGTTCCGCCTGGGTAACTATGCCCCCGCAACGCAAGTTAATCAGCCGCGAGGCGGCCCGTCCGCCGTTTTTCGCCGGCGTCGACCTGGGTGGCACCAACATCAAGGTGGGGATCGTAGACGATCAGGGGGAGACCCTTGCCTGGTTGAGCCAGCCCACGGAAGTCGAGCGCGGCGGTGAGGATGGCGCGCGACGCATGGGGGAGATGGTCCACGAGGCGGCCGCGGAGGCCGGTTTGCAGATCGACGAATTGGCCCGCATCGGGCTCGGTTCGCCAGGGACGATGGACATTCCGGCCGGCATGTTGCTCGAGCCGCACAACCTGGGGTGGCGCGACTTTCCGATTCGCGATCGGGTGAGCCATCACGCCGGGCTGCCGGTGACCTTTGCCAACGACGCCAACGCGGCGGCCTACGGCGAGTATTGGGTGGGCACCGGGCGCGAGTTCCAGAGCATGGTGCTCTTTACGCTGGGGACCGGCATCGGCTGCGGCATCATCATCGGCGACTTGCTGATCGACGGCGCGAACAGCCACGGCGGCGAGTGTGGGCATATCATCATCGATCAACGGCCCGACGCGCGGGTCTGCGGCTGCGGTCAGCCGGGGCACCTCGAAGCGTACGCCAGCGCGACGGCCGTGGTGAAGCGCACCCAGGAGGCGCTCGACGCCGGGCGGCAGTCGTCGCTGACGCAGCGACTGGCCAAGGGGGAAGAGTTGACGCCGCTTTTGATCGCGCAGGAAGCCGAGGCGGGGGACGAGTTCTCAGTCGAGATCGTGATGGAGACGGCCGCCTATCTCGGCGTGGGGGCGGTCACGCTGATGCACACGATCGACCCCAACGGCGTGGTCTTTGGCGGGGCGATGACGTTCGGCGAGCATGGCAGCGAGTTGGGTCGGCGGTTCTTAGCGCGGATTCGCGAAGAGATCGAGCGGCGGGCCTTCCCGGTCCTGGCGGCGCGGACCACGATCGACTTTGCCTCGCTGGGAGGCGACGCCGGCTACATCGGCGCCGCCGGCATTGCCCGACTGGACTACCGCCGCGAACAGACGAAGCCATAGCCAGTCGAGCCACAGAGGACGGAGAGAAGAGTTTTTAGCCACAGAGGTCACCGAGGACACAGAGAGAACTGAATTTCAATGCGATACGAAATGAACTGCATCTACCCTCTGTGAGCTCTGTGTCCTCTGTGGCCAACGCATTCCTCCGTGTCCTCAGCGGCAATGGAACATGAACTCTGTGGCGAAACGTTTCCGGCTCAGTGGCCTTTCCAGAAGGGGTATCGCTAATGTCGGGGCAGGACGAACTAACCGAGAAGATCATCGGCGCTGCGATTGAAGTGCATCGCCTGTTGGGGCCGGGGTTATTGGAGTCGATTTACGAAGACGCGCTGGCCATCGAGCTTGAATTGCGGGGGATTCCGATCCAACGGCAGGTCGAGGCGACCGTCGACTACAAAGGCCACACGATCAAGGGTCAACGCATCGACCTGCTCGTCGGCGGCGAAGTGGTCGTCGAAGTGAAATCGGTAGCCAAACTGCCGGAAGTGGCCTTTGCTCAAGTCCTCTCCTACCTCAAGGCGACAGGCTTGCAACGGGGTCTGTTGATCAACTTCGGCTGTGAGCGGCTGGTCGACGGGGTTCGCAGGGTCTCGAATTGAATGAGCCACCGAGGCGAAGTTTTTGGCCACAGAGGTCACCGAGGACACGGAGAGTTGAATTGCAAATGCGATACGAGATCAACTGCATCTTTCCTCTGTGAACTCTGTGTCCTCTGTGGCTAACGCATTCCTCCGTGCTCTCGATAGCAAACACGTGCTCGGTGGCTCTAGGCTCACTGGCAAACTATGAAGAAAAAGCATCTCGATACCAAGCATATCCGCAACTTCTCGATCGTGGCGCACGTCGACCACGGCAAGAGCACGTTGGCCGATCGTTTGTTGGAATACACCGGCACGGTCGCCCGCCGCGCCATGCGCGACCAGGTGCTCGACGACATGGAGCTGGAGCGCGACCGCGGCATCACGATCAAAGCCCGCGCCGTGGCGATTCGCCATCACTACCAGGGGCAAGATTACGAACTGAATTTGATCGACACGCCGGGGCACGTCGACTTTCACTACGAGGTCTCGCGGAGCCTGGCCTGCTGCGAAGGGGCGGTGCTGTTGGTCGACGCCTGCCAGGGAGTCGAAGCGCAAACGGTGGCCAACGCCTACGCCGCGATGCAGCAGAATCTGGCGATCGTGCCGGCGATCAACAAAGTCGACCTGCAGAACGCCCGTCGCGACGAAGTGCTGCAAGAGATGGAATCGAGCCTGGGGATCGACCCGTTTACGGTCATTGCCACGAGCGGCAAGACTGGCATCGGCACCGAAGAGCTGTTGGCTGCGGTCATCGAGCGTGTTCCGCCGCCGCAAGGAGACCCCGACGCCACCTTGCAGGCGATGGTTTTCGATTCGCACTACGACGAGTACCGCGGCGCGATCATCTACGTGCGGCTGATGAACGGCACCGTCTCGCGCGGCCAGAAGGTGCGGCTGCTCAAGGCGGGCATCACCTACGAAGTGCTTGAGCTGGGGCAGTTCGCCCCCCAGCGCCGCGCCTGCGAGCAACTGCGGGCCGGACAGGTGGGCTACCTGATCTGCAACATCAAGGCCGTCAATCAGGTCCACATCGGCGACACCGTGACGATCCCGGGCGAGGGAGCCGCGCCGGCCTTGCCCGGCTATCAAGAGCCCAAGCGGATGGTCTATTGCGGCCTCTATCCGGCCGAAGGGCAGGACTTCGATGAGCTGCGCGACGCCCTGACCAAGCTGGCGATCAACGATCCCAGCTTCGAGTTCGAGCCGGAGACGAGCGACGCGCTGGGGTTCGGATTCCGCTGTGGTTTCCTCGGCCTGCTGCACATGGAGATCATCCAGCAGCGGCTCGAGCGCGAAGCCGATCTCGACCTGGTGCAAACCGCCCCCAACGTCACTTATGAAATCGTCACCACGGCCGGCGAGACACTGCGGATCTATAACCCGCAAAAGGTGCCCGAGTCGGGCCAGATCGAAGAGTTTCGGCAGCCGATCGTGCGCGTAAACTTCGTGCTGCCGACCGAGTCGATCGGGCCGGTCATGCAACTGTGTACCGACCGTCGCGGGGTGTACGTGCGCACCGAGTATCTTGGCGCGCACCGTGCAATCCTGGTGTTCGATCTGCCGCTAGCCGAAGTGATTTACGACTTGCACGACAAGCTCAAGAGCGTCACCCGCGGCTACGGCACGATGGATTACGAGTTTTTGGGGTACTTCCCGGCCGAGCTGGTGCGGATGGATATTCTGGTGGGGGGCAAGCGGGTCGACGCCTTGTCGATCGTCTGCGATCGTCGCGACGCCGAGCGCCGTGGCCGGGCGATCGTCAAGAAGCTGCGCACCGAAATCGATCGCCACATGTTCGAGGTGGCGCTGCAGGCCGCCGTCGGCACGCGGGTGATTGCCCGCGAAACCATTTCCGCGATGCGCAAGAACGTGACCGCCAAATGCTATGGCGGCGACATCACCCGCAAGCGCAAGCTGTGGGCCAAGCAGCGCGAAGGCAAGAAGCGGATGAAGTCGATCGGCAACGTCGATATCCCGCAGAAGGCCTTCATGGCGGTGCTCGACACGGGAGCGGAGCGGTAGTAACGCGGCCGCATCTCAACCTTATGCGTCAGCGGTCGAGACAATTGCTCCCATCGACGCGCACGCGTTGCGGGTTTAGGGCCACGCTCGCCGCCAATATCAGGCATGGCTACAATGTGGATTGCCGATCACGATTGCAGTCGTTGCCAGGAATCCGAATTTCGGTCGCGAGCTTTCTCATGACTCCGGGTGAGCCAATCCTAAATTCGCCGAGTTTCATCCGAGCGGTCTCGGGTATTCAGCGACGTGCGGAAAGGCAGACCGATCTTGCCGTGCTTGGCCAATTGTTCGTGCGCAGTGACCTATTTGAGCGTGTTCAATCTCCGGATTCGCAACTTATTCTCGGCCGACGCGGGACAGGCAAGACGCACCTCGTGCGCGCATTTCAGGAACACGCTGCGAGTCATGGCGAACCGACCTTTTATCTGGATTGCACCCGTCTGGGAAGTGGCTATACGAGTTTGGAACTGCCGGCTGCGGTCGTTGCACAGAAGTATTTTCTGGCACTGGTCAACCAATTGGGCACCGACCTGATGGACGAGGCGCTTCGACTCGAGCGCCCGGATCCCGCGGTGCAGATGAGCGTATTGAAGAAACTAATCGACGGCCTGGCGACCACACTGGAAGTTGCGCCGAATCCGGCTACGGCGCCAACTTTCAACTACCGACAGATTTCAGACATCATTGGGCAAGTGCTCGAGCAGTTGAAGATGCCGCGAGTGTACGTCGTTCTTGACGAATGGGCTCAGGTGCCGCTTGAGTCACAACCGTTTTTCGCGGAGTACATCAAGCGCGGCATCCTCACGGTGCCGAGCGTTTCGCTGAAGATCTTGGCCGTCAACTATCAGTGCCAGCTTTCTCGCCGCCAGAACGGCAACTTGATCGGGCTGGAGCGCGGGGCAGACATACCGGATGTAATCGATCTTGATCGGTACCTGATCTATGACGAAAAGCAACGGTTCGTGATCGATTTCTTTGGACAAGTGCTTTACAACCATCTAGGCAACGAGCTGGCTTGGCCCCTGGAACTCGCGCCGGATGATAAGCGCAAGTTTATTGTCACTCGGTTATTCACACAGGAACGTGCCTTTGTCGAATTGGTCCGTGCAGCCGAAGGAAACAGCCGCGATTTATTGTGCATCTTCGCCCGCGCTTTTTTCGACGAATTTCGCCGCGCGGGCACTGCCGGGGCGATTAGCATTCCCAATGTCACCGCGGCGGCGACGTCTTGGTACGACTCAGAAAAGGCGGCCAACGTGCTTGCCGAGCCCGAAGCACATCACACTTTGACGCATATCATGGATCGAGTTCTGAAGGGTTACAAATCTCGCACGTTCTTAGTCGAGTCGAGCAAGGCCGAGAATTCCCGGCTTATCCGACTGCTAAACGAACGCGTGTTGCACCGCCTAAATGGCACGTATTCACATCCGGATCGTCCGGGCGTTCGGTACGATTTGTTCACGGTCGACTACGGCGCCTACGCGCGACTCCGCGCAACCGTAAACCAAGTTCAAGAAGACGTCTTTTGGGAATTGGACGCGCAAAAGCACTTGTCACCTGAACAGCAACAGAGCATGGTGCCCGTAGATGATCGCCGGAGCATTCGGCGAATTACATTTGATCCAGATAGCCTCGAAGTTGTGGGTGAGCGCGTCGATCCGCAACTGTGGCTGCGCGGTATGTAGATTGGCTCCAGTGCTTGCGGACACGCATTGGGCTATCACCCGTTGCGCAACTGCAATCCGCGGATGAAGTCGATCGGCAACGTCGATATCCCGCAGAAGGCCTTCATGGCGGTGCTCGACACGGGAGCGGAGCGGTAGGCCAATCGAACTCCAGAAGGCGATTCCGCGCCGGGCCGCTCGCTTCGGTGGCGGTGCTGCCGTATATTGCTCGGCAGCTTCACCGGCACATCACCTTTCGCCCCTCGAAGGATCGCACGCATGGCGAATGTCCTCACCGAACAAGTCCTCGTCGTGCCGACGGAACTGTTTCACCGGCTCGGCCACTTTCAAGGGTTCTCGCGCGAGGCCGAACGCTACCTGGCCGATCTGCTCGCGCCGGCGCACACCAGCTTTCGCCCGCGCAGCGAGATGGAAGAAGACCCCAGCTTCAAGCAGTTGATCCCGTACTGCATTTTTCGGCATCTCGACCGCACCGGCCGCGACCTGGTGTTTCAGTACGTTCGCGGCAAAGGTCAGGGCGAAAAGCGGCTGCACAGCAAGCGCAGCATCGGCGTCGGTGGACACATCTCGAGCACCGACGGACCGGCGGCCGGCCAGCACGACTTGTACCGCGAAGGGCTCGCGCGCGAGCTGGCCGAAGAGCTGGTGATCGACACGCCCTACCAGGAACATTGCGTGGGGCTGATCAACGACGACCTCTCGCCGGTCGGCCGCGTGCACCTGGGCGTGGTGCACTTGTTCGATGTCGAAGAGCCGGCCGTGCGCTCGCGCGAAGACGATATTCTCGAAGCCGAGTTCCGGCCCGTGGCCGAGCTGCTGGCCCGGCTCGACGAGTTTGAAACCTGGTCGCAAATCTGCCTGCAAGCGTTGTTCGCGGGGGAGGACAGCGAGCGCCCGATCGTCGATAATTGAATCGACCATGGTGCGGCTGCCAATCTATCTCGACAATCACGCCACGACGCGTGTCGATCCTCGCGTCGTCGAGGCAATGGCTCCCTTCTGGACCGAGATGTTCGGCAACCCGGGGAGCACGAGCCACGCGTTTGGCGACGACGCTCGAGCCGCCGTGGAAGCGGCCCGCGAGTCGATCGCGACGGGCATCGGGGCCAGCACGCGCGAGATTGTCTTCACTAGCGGCGCCACCGAGAGCAATAACCTGGCAATCCGCGGCCTGGCCGAGCGGCAGCGCCGCCGCGGCGATCACGTCGTCAGCGTGAAGACCGAGCATCGGGCGGTCCTCGATCCGTTGGCGCGGCTCGAGCGGCAGGGCTTTCGCATCACGCTGTTGGATGTCGAGCAAAACGGCAGCCGACGCGCTGGCGGGCTCGATCCGCAGCGGGTGGCCGACGCCATCGGCGACGACACGCTGCTGGTGTCGGTGATGCTGGCGGGCAACGAGATCGGCGTCGTGCAGCCGATCGCCGAGATCGCCGAAGTGTGTCGCGCGCGCGGCGTGCCGCTGCATTGCGACGCCACGCAAGGAGTCGGCAAGCTGCCCCTCGACGTCGGTTCTTTGGGCGTCGACCTGATGAGTTTCACGGCCCACAAGATGTATGGACCGAAGGGGATCGGCGCGCTGTACGTGCGGCGCGGCGCTGGTGGCGTGCGGCTGGTTCCACAGATCGACGGCGGCGGTCAGGAGCACGGCCTGCGCAGCGGCACCTTGAACGTGCCCGGCATCGTCGGTTTCGCGCGGGCGCTCGAGCTGTGCCTAGAGGAACTGCCGGACGAGGGGAGTCGCCTGGCTGAGCTGCGCGATCGCCTGTTCGCCGGATTGTGCCGAACGATCGATGGCGTTTCGCTCAATGGCCCGGCGCTCGATGACGCCGTGGCGGATCGCTCGCCCCTGCGATTGCCGGGCAATCTGAACGTCAGCTTCGCTCACGTCGATGGCGAGGCGTTGATGATGAATATGCAAAGCGTGGCCGTGAGCTCGGGGAGCGCCTGCACGTCGGCCAATCCCGAGCCGAGCCACGTGCTGCGGGCGCTGGGGCTCGACGACGACGCCACGCGGGCCAGCCTGCGTTACGGCATCGGGCGTTTCAACACGCGCGAAGAAATCGACTACGCGATCGAAGCGACGGCCGAGACCGTCACGCGGCTGCGGCAACTGGGCGGTTGAGTGGCGGGCGGAGCGGATCGCCAGCGCGACTTCTTGTTCGGCCACACACGCACTTCGCACCTGTCATCAATCCCGAAGGAAAGCGCACGATGGCCAAGTACCTAATCTCCTTCCCCAGCGCGGCGATGGTCGTGCCCGACGGCGAGTTGGAGGCGGTGGGCCGTGACGCGCATACAGTGATCGAAGAGGCGAAGGCCGCCGGCGTGTACGTCTTCGCCGGCGGCATCGACGGCGACGTGCCCCCCGTGCTCGTCTCGGCCGACGGCCTGGTCGCCGAGGGGGGATACCCTTGGGCGCCCCCGCTGGACGGCGGCTTCACCGTGCTCGAACTCCCCTCGCGCGAGGAGGCCGTCGCCTGGGCCGCGCGCCTTGCGAAGGCCTGCCGGTGCCAGCAGGAGCTACGCGTCTTCGGGTTCGACCCGCGGTCCTGAGCGCGGCACGGAAATGGCGCATCGCGCCGGTGAACGCGCTCGGTTACCTGCGAGTGATGTTCGCCGTGGAGGACATCGACGATACGCTCGCCCGACTGGAAAAACGGGGCGCCGAGCTCGTCGGCAAAGTGGTGCAGTACGAAGACATGTATCGACTCTGCTACATCCGGGGCCCGGAAGGGATCCTCATTGGATTGGCGCAGGAGCTCGGGTAGCCGACTTCCCGATGAGCGCTGCCGCCGCAATAAGTGCGCGACTCCGCATGCGGCTTAGTCGATCGAGCGCTCGGGTGACGGGAGTTCTACGACTTGGGTGCGAGCGTTGACTTGTCCGGCAGCACATAAACTGGCTGCACGCGGAGGCGCGAAGAACGCGGAGAAGAAACATGGGGCGAGAAATCGATGAGATCTCTGGGATTGTTGTGGATGCTGCGTTCAGGATACATGCCGATTTGGGACCTGGGTTGCTCGAGTCGGTTTACCAGGTGGTCCTGAGCCGAGATCTGAAGCGACGTGGCCTGCAAGTCGTTGACCAGAGTCTAGTTTCGTTCGAATATGACGGCCTACAGTTCGAGAATGCGCTGCGTGTCGATCTGCTAGTCGAGGGACAACTGGTCGTCGAACTAAAGTCGGTCGAAGAACTCGCGTCCGTTCACTACAAGCAGGTACTGACGTATCTAAGGTTGTTGCATTTGCAAGTCGGTCTATTGATCAACTTCGGCGCGCCGACATTCAAGGAAGGCATTCATCGTATTGTTAACAGATATTCTCCCTCGTCCGCCGGGACTGCGCGCCTCCGCGTGAACGATCCGACAAAAAGCGAGCGCGGAAGCTCGGAGTGCGCTGGCAATTAAGTCTGCCATGCCGAGAGAGCAACTGAGCGGTTCGTCCCCTACTTTAGGAGACCGCCTTTGTGCTTTTCTCCGCGCACTCCGCGCCTCCGCGTGAGGAATAATCGGGCCGACGAAGTCGATATCAGCGAAGTGCTACGCGCGGCTAGATTGCACAGCCGAGCGGAGCATCGCCAGTTCGAGCTCCACCGCCAGGCGGCCGGCGGCCAATTCGAGGATCTCCGTTTCGCGATCGTCGAACAAGCGCGATTGCGGCGCGAAGAACCAGGCCGTGCCCAACAGCGACGCTTCGGTGGCCAGCGGCAAACAGACCGCCGCGCCGCACGGCTCGGGGACCGGCCAGCTCGACTGCAACTGCGAATCGTCGAGCACCACGGCGTGCCCCAGCAGCGCTTCGAGATCTGCGAGCTGCGTCGCCAGCCGGCGCGGCGGATCGGCCAACCGCTCGGCTGGCAGCCCCCAACTAGCGCGCAGCTTAAGGCAACTCGTCGCTTCGTCGAGCAGATAAGCGCCCGCCGCATGGCAGCCGACGGTGCGGGCCCCGCAGCGGAGGATGACTTCGAGCCGGTCCGCTAGCTGGTCGGCCTGCGCGGCTGCCACGTAAACCGGCACGCCGGCGGCCAACTCGGCTTCGCTCGCGCGCAAGGCCCGGCGCGTTCGTCCGAGCAAGGCGACGTGGCCGGCGATCGCGGTGGCCAGTTGCAGCGCGGCGCTGCGCGAGCTGGTCGGCTGCTCATTGTGCTTAGCGCGGGCCAGGTGGATTTCGAAATCGAGATCGGCGCTCCGCACCGAATCGCGATCGAACGGATCGGCGCCGCCCGCGGTGACCTGGCGCGGACGCAGGTGCAGCCGCCAACCGGTAGCCGCGGCGAACGATTGATAGAGCTCGGCGAGCGAGGCGTCGGTCGTCGTCACGGTCGACGGATCGCACGAATTGGGCTCGCGCTGGATCGGCCCGGCGGCCTGGGCACGCGCAGCTCGGGCGCGCCGGCTTTCGCCGCGCGGGGAACGACGTGATTCTGGTTCCATGGGAACGATAACTCGCGACAGGAACAGGCCCCGGCGAACGGCCGCCAGGCAGCCGCCAGCTAAAACCTAGTTCAACGGTGCCGGCCACGAGTTGCAGCCTTGGCAGCCGCCCCCCGCCGCCCGCCGGAGAAGCGCGATACAACCGGCAGAATCGACGCGATGCACGATCGCGGTTACAGCGACAACGGATCGCCGCCGATTTGGCGCTCGTTGCGCGTCAGCTCGTACATGTCGCGAATGAGCTGAATGTCGCAAGGCCGCTGCTCGACTTGCCGCCGCGCGAACATCCGCCCTTGCGTGGCGATCATCACTTCGACCGGCGTCTCGCTCACCTGGCCGAACAGCCGGGCATAGTTGACGAAGCTCGGCACGTTCGTGGTCACGAATCCATAGACCATGCTGCAGGCGCCGATCGTCTTGCCGGTGAAGATGCCGGTGTTGATGGCGGTCTTCGAGTAGTCGCCGACAATCGTGCCGACGAACTGCATGCCGGTGGGCACCTTGCGACCGTGGTACTCGACGTTCACCTGGCCGTAAGTGTTTTTCAGATCGCTGTTGCAGGTGCCGGCGCCGAGATTGATCCAGCTTCCCAGGTAGCTATGCCCGAGAAAGCCGTGATGCTGCTTGTTGGTGTACGGTTCGATGACCGAGGCTTCGATCTCGCCGCCGATCTTCGTCGTGTGCCCCAGGGCGACGCCGTCTTTGATGGCCGAATGTTCGATCACGCGGGCGTGCGGCCCGATGTAGGCTGGCCCGCTCAAGTAGCAATAGGGACCGATCCGGGCCTCGCGATCGATGACGATCGGCCCTGATCGCGTGTCGGTCACCACGTAGGGGCCGAGCGTTGCCCCCTCGGCGACGAAGACCCCGTCGTCATGCTGCGTGAAATCGCCGCTGGCGGTGCGCCGCTCGAGATTGCCCGGCAGCACGCGCGGGTGATAGCGGACGATGTCGTGCGGGAATTCGAAGAGCGGCAACTCGGCCTCGAGCGGTTCGAGATCGGAGACCGCTTCGCGGAAGGCGTCGCAGAAATTCTGCCACGAGGCGGCCTCGGCCGGCAACTTGCGCGCACTTGGCGGCAACAGCGCCGCGGCGACGCGTTCGTGCGTGCGAACGACGCCCGGCTGGCCGCGCTCGAGCAGTCGGCCGATTTCGGCGAGCGTTTCGGTAGCGGGGACCAGCGCGGCGTTGATCAGCAGCTTCGGGCTGTCGGCCGACTGCTGACCACGCAGTCGGCTGTAATCCAACTGTGAGATCGCGCGCAGATGATCGCGCACGCGCCAGGCGATGGGCCGACCGAGCGTGCCGACGAGATCGATCAGCCGGTAGCTCCCGCAGCCGATCGCAAACGCGGGCCGGCTGATCGAGACCGGGTAGAGATCGTCGACGTGCTCGTCTTCGAAGATTTCGATCGTGGCGCCAGCGGTGGTCATCTTCCGCTCAGGTGCACAGGTTGTCAGGGGTCACGCCTGCAAGTTTACGTTATAACCGAAGCAGCGCAGGCCGCGTGCAGGGAGCTGAACATGGCCTAAAACGCGCAATTTGCCAGGGGCTCGGTGAAGTGCGGATCAGCCCGACGGAGTTCGAGCGATGATCACGTGGATTCTGGTCGCCAACGCCGATCGAGCGACCTTGTATGCGACCAACTCGGACCATCGGTTTCATGTCGTGGCGGCGTTAAGCCGGCCCGCGAGTGAACAAGGCTCGGCCGATTTTGCCAACGACGAGCCTGCTCAATCGGTGTCCGATGGCGGCGGCCCCCCGCAGCACCAAGCGCAGAACTCCCCTCAGGCGCCGCGCGATCCCAATGTCGAACACTTCGCCGGTCAATTGGCCGATCGGCTGGGCGACGCCGCGCGGCGCGGTGCCTTCGAGCGGCTGGTGCTGGTCGCGCCGCGCGACTTTCTGGTGCCGCTCCGGCAGCGATTGGAGGGCGAGGCAAAGGCGAAGCTCGTGGCGTCGCTCGACAAAGATTACACGCCACTCGATGGCGACGAACTGCAGGCGAAGTTAGTTGACGTGGTCGCGACCGAGTGATCGGGCTGCTTTGGTAGCGCCATCGTGCCACGGCCGCTAGTTCGTGGGGACGGCCTCGGTTGCCGGTTGATCGGCCGTCGGTTCGAGAAACCCTGGCACGTCGCGGCGCAGCCAGTCGACGATCGCTCGCGCCGCCTGCTCGTGGGCGCGGCTGTTGGGGTGATGGTCGGTCGGATGCGCCCATAGCGATTCGGTCTGCTGACCGCGGAAAACGCTCACCAGGTCGAGCACCGGCAAGCCTGCCGCGGTGGCGAACTCCTTGACGCGATCGTGGATCGGCTGCAAGGGATAGTCCCCTTCGAGCGATTCCAGCAATGGATACATCACCAGCGCCACCCGGCAGTCGGGGACTTCGGCCATCGCGCGAATCTGCGCCGCCAGGCGAGTCAGGTTGGCAGCGTTCTGCGCCGGGTCGTTGCAGTCGAGATACCAGTCGATGGTGTCGTCGACGATGCGGCGCATCTGCCATTGCGAGAAGACCAATTCCAGTAGCCGGCTCTGCCCCGCGTACCACGCCTGCTCGCGGAACTCGGCCAGGTGCAGATCGTGGATGTTCACCAGATCGTTGATCAGATTCTGCCGGCGGGCCAGTTCGTCGCTGGGACGAATGTCGTTGGTGACGAACACCACGATCGCCCGCGGGCAATGGAAATCGCGGGCGAAGTACTGCAGGGTCGGCACTTCTTCCTCGAAGCTGAAGCCCGAGCGGCCGGTGTTGAGGACTTCATAGCCGGGGCCCAGCAGTTCGAGCGTCTGACGCGGCAGCGTTTGCTCGAGCTGGACTCCTTCGCCCATCACGAACGAGTCGCCGATCATGGCGATGCGCAACACGCCGGCAGGAGGGACCGGGTCGTAGACGCGGTCGCGCATCATCTGCGGCGAGATGCGGTACTCGACGCACCAGCGCGTTTCGTCGATCGCTTCGAGCGGGTAGTCGCGGCGCGAATAGTCCATCAGCCGCCATTGGCCTTGGGTGACGTCGGGCACGGGGACAAAGTCGCCGCTGGGGTTCGTCGGATAGCAGAAGTAGAAGAGCTCCTGGAATTTATCGGGGTGCGCCAAGAAGCGCTTGCCGAGCAAGGGGGTCGCCCCCAGCCCGAGCAGGCGGACCGAACCCTCGGCCAACAGTAAGCCGACGACCAGGCCGATCAGCGTGGCCAGCGCGCGAAAGGCAAACTTACGACCACGGCGAGCCTGGCCGGCGGCCGGGGCGCTATTCGCTGGTTCTGCCGGCGCGCGCTGTGTCGCGTTTGAGGGTGCGTCGGTCGAAGGGGAACTGGTCATGGCGGCGAGGGACGACGACCGGTTGCGAATTCCTCTCCAGGATATCCGAAACCGACGGCAACGGGCGAAAACTCAAGAAGTAGTTTCAAGACCCTGCTTGGGTGCCACTGCTGGCTTGCCCAGCAGTGAAAGGTTCGACACAGCACTGCTGGACGCTTCCTGCCGTGCCACCGACTTCGGTTCAATGCAAGTTTTGAAGCTGCTTCTAGATGTTTCTAGAACCTCGTAGCGACCGCAGCATCAGCAGATTCGGCCGCGTGAGCGCCGCGGTGCTGCCGGCTAAATCGCCGCGAAGATCTGCGCAGATCGGTCGTGCGGTCGCGATGGATTTCTGAGAAATCCTGGCCATCTCCCCGCAGCGGCGACCGACGTCTCGGCGAGGGCAATTAGCGCTCCACCGCGGACCGCGCAACTCTCGGCCCAGAGCAAGAAGTCGCCGCGACTACGATCCGGGTGTTCCCGGCCGGGCGACGACGCGGAGCGTGAGACTATCAACGAAGATCGGCCCCAAGAAACGGACCGAGCTGCCGGCCTGCCAAACCCGATCCTGGTTTCGAAACCTGACCGAGCCCTCGAGCACCTCGATCATCTTGTGATTGCTCGCCGCCCAAATGAGCAATTGTCGAGGGGCGGCGCTGGGGAGCACCAGGTTGCAAGTAGGGTCGCTACCGATCAGCAAGCCGCCGTTTGCTTTCGTGTCGACAAACGGTATCTCGTGCTGCTCGCGGCCGCCGTCGGGGTGCACTATTTCGACGTGCCAGACCCAGCCGGGGGAATTCTCGACGACCTTCGCCCACTGCTGTTTGTCGATCATCGGCGCCTCGCGGTTGGCTAGCTGAGATCACGCTACTGGACCCAGTCGAGCGGGCCAGATAGCCCTCCACTCGATAAGACGCCACCACTACGGTAAACCGGACGCGCGGACGAGAACAATTCGAAATCGCGCCGCTGCCGCCGAGCCTAACGGCATATCTCACAAGCGCTTACGCCGCCCTTGCGCAACGCGCCGCAAAAAACCTGAGGAATTTCCTGAATTCCGCGTCCGAAAGTTCCCCAGCCTGGCGTCTTCTTGATTGAGGGGGATCGATCTCAAAGCGCGGGCGCCGATCGACCCTCGTCGACACTCAAGCTACGACTCGGACCGAGGAAACACCAATGACTGGCAGCACGATTCCCGACCGCTCGCGGCATGCCGTGCGAATGCTCGCTGGCGCGATAGTCGTTGGCCTATGGGCCGTGCAGGTAACAATGCCCGTGCGCGCTGAGGTCATGCACGCCCAGGTGCGCGCCGTTAGCAATGGGAGCGGCAAGCTGCCGGGGGACGCGGGTTGGTTTGACTCGACCGCAGCGGGGCAGGTCGCGGCAGAAATTGGGCCGCTTTACGGCAGCGGTTCTGGCAACGGCCACCAAACGGCCACGGTGTCGGCCCGCTCGTCGTTCAACGCCCTCTCGCTACACCCTTTGACTCTTAAAGTGTACGCGAACAGCACGAGCAATATTTCCGGCGTAACAAAGCCGGCAGGCGAGGCGATGGCGATCGCCGGCTGGTCTGAGGACAGTGTTTTTATCTCCAAGACTGATGCCACACCCAAGCAATACATCGACCTGGAATTCTCGGTAGAGGCAATCTTGAACGCCAATATTGTCCCTTACCCCGGTGAAAGTTACGCGAGTTTCGCGCTCCTGCCCGACACCCCGATTCATATACCAATCATGGGGGACGTCGTGCATCGCGGTACGGTGTACGTAACCAAGGCTTCGTCCACGACTTTCGGTGGAGCAGTTGTCAAAATCGTGACTACTGTCGGAGGTGGTTGGGACGCGGACAAGACTTTTTTTGACGAGGAAGGCGTTTTTCATGGCACCTATCTACACCGCGTGTACTACAACGCGAGTCGGGGTGGCTATCCTTGGTCGATCGCGGCATTGGCCGAGGTGATCACCAAGGACTCATCGGCGACCGTGGACGCCAGCCACACCGTCAGTTTGACGGCGGTCTTATTCGAGGATGGAACCACTCCCGAATCGCAAGAGTTCGAAGTCTCGTTCGCGTCGGGAATGCCGTCGCCAAATCTCGTTCCCGAACCGCCGACCAGCGTGCTGGCCACCCTGGCGCTGGCAGGCCTGGCAATGTGCGTTGCGCTAAAACGCCGTCGAGCATTGCGCTCGAATCAGCCCGCGGTAGTATTGAGTGCCGTACCAATCACCGGCCAGTTCTTCGAGTGAAGCCGACAAAGCTCCGGATTTTATCCCGAGATTGTCGTCCGGTGTGCCCTTGGCGGTGCGCCTTCCTGTAACAAGGAGACTCCACTGATGCAAAACCGACTTATTTCGATAGTAATCATCGTTGCGTCCGGAGGACTTGCGTTCGTTCCGAATCAACGCCCAGTGCGTGCGGAATTCCTGAATGTGCAATTGGTCCAATCGCCAGTGGGCTTCACAAATAGTAGGTACAACTATCCCTACGGCCTATCAGGTTCGCCGCAGGTGTCCTATAACGACACCGCCGTCCCTTTGGCCGACATTCTGGATGGTAGTGCAAGCATCTTTGCCGGCTTTCCGCCCCCAGACTGGCACGATTTAATCACTTTGAATTGGTCGGCCACTTCAACA
Organism: Pirellulales bacterium; assembly: GCA_050184475.1. Classification (GTDB taxonomy): domain Bacteria; phylum Planctomycetota; class Planctomycetia; order Pirellulales; family JAEUIK01; genus JAIESQ01. The sequence goes on from JBFXAH010000005.1 coordinate 19,207, forward strand.
AGCATTGCAATCGACGCGTCCGTTCGACTGGATTTTGGGAATCGGGAAGGGGTCGCACAAGCGGCGATCGGGCTCGCATTGGAGCAACCAACCACGCTGAGAATTACGGCCTATCATAACCACGGATATGCGGACCAAGTCGCGGGTGCGGGTCTTTACTCGACCGATTCATCGTACGCGACACTCGGTGACCCCGTAGTTGGTTACGATGCCTATTTCCAGTACCCATTCTATGATTTTTATCAACAGCAGACCATATTTGGTTCAACTGTCGTATCGACTGTGCCCGCTGGCTACTATCTCTTGTGGGCAGGCGCGCGCGGCGCGACGGGCATCGGCAACAGCCTGGGTGCTCCTCGCACGATGCACTTTGATCTTCAAGTTGTGCCCGAGCCTTCGAGCTTCCTGCTATCGCTGGGGAGTGGAGTGGGCGTGGTTGCTGTCGCGCTTCGTCGGCGGCGAGCGCGGTAGCTCTCATTCGCTCTCGGTATCGCGGGCCTGTTGGCCGTCGCCTTCGCGGCGCGGCGGACCATGAGGGCGCGGACGACGACCCCCCATGGATGATCGAATCCTGGCCGCGTTCGATGCAAAACGTCGACTAAGGGCGTCGCGTTCGCATGACTTCAGTCCAGCGTCCTGGCGACCCAAAACCCGACGTGGTCGGACAGGATCTGGGGTGGTTGCCAGGAGCGAGCAGCAGAGCGCATGCTCGCGGCCGAATCGGCCAGGGAGCCGCCGCGGTGCTGCCAGCTAAATCGCCGCGAAGATCTGCGAAAACTCGTATGCCGTTTGTGCGATGCTGCTCGACGTGTTATCGACGTAGCTCTTGGGTGTTCCCTGCGTGTCGCGGTTCAGCGACCACATCGAGATGCGGCCGATCCCTTTCTGCTGGGCGAAGGTGACAAGTTGTTGGGCGGCCGCCTGGTCGAACACCTCGGTCGTGACGTCGTTGAGCCCGATCATCGGCGTCACGCCGACCAGGTGCCAGAGTTGGGCGTCGGTTTGCGCCGTGCCGTAAAGGGTCTTTAGCTGGTTGAACAAGCTGGTTGCGGCCTGGATGGCGTAGTCCCCCATCCGGCCCTGTGGATTGGGGGCAGCCGAATCGCCGTAGTCCATGGCCATGATGTTCACGCCGGAAATCTGCACGCCATTGCGCAGCGCCGATTCGAGCAGATAGATGCCGTCGGGCGTGAGCCCCGTCGGCAGCACGGGCAACGTGAAGTGGACTTCGAGCGTGCGCCCCGCGGCATTGGCCGCTTGCTGCAAGGTGGCGATCGCCTGCGAGCGGCGGTCGACCGAAGCGCGGTGAGCCAAAGCGGCTCCTTCGATGTCGAAGTCGATGTGCGTCAGACCATAGGCGTCGACGACCGATTGATAGGCGGCCGTGAGCTGCGAGACATTCGTGATGACTTCGGCCAATTCCTGGTTGGCCGCGCCGCCGAACGAGACCATCACGTCTCCTCCCGCGGCTCGCACGGCGGCCACCTGCTGCCGAACTTGCAGATCGAATTCGGTGCCGCTGATTTCGTATTCGGTGTAGCCGCCCCAAGCGGGAAGCTGGCGCGAATCGGCCGTGATGAAACCGAGCGAGAAATACTTGATCCCCTGCGTCTGCGCCGCGGTGGCGATGTTGTAGTAGGGGTACAAAGTCATGTCGACGTAGGGGGCGTAGTATTGGGCCTCCCAACTGCTGGGGGCCGCCAGTTCGCCGACCGTGATGGCCACGGCTGCCGTGGCACTCAGGCCGCGACCGTCGCTGACGGTGTACGAGAAGTTGTCGCTGCCGGTAAAGCCGGCCCGCGGCGTGTAGGAGACCGTGCCATCGGCGTTGAGCGTGGTGGCGCCGTTGGCCGGCTGCGTGACGCCGGTGACCGTGAGACGGTCGCCGTCGGGATCGGTGTCGTTTCCCAGCACATTGATGGCGATCGCCTGTCCGGTGAGCACGAAGACGTTGTCGCCCGCCGGCGTGGGGGCGCGATTCGTGCCCGTACCGCCGCCGTTGCCGCTCCCTGAACCGGCGCCGCTCCAGACGAAATTGCTGGGCTCGGCGATCGCGCCGCCGGGGCTGCCGTTGAAGCCGAACGAAACGCTGCCGCCCGGCGCGATCGTGCTATTCCACGACGCCCCGGTAATCACGTAGTGGTTGCCAACATGGCTTTCGATCGAAGCGTTCCAGATCGTGGTGATGCTGGCGCCAAAATCGAATTCGAGCCGCCAGTTGTTCAACGTTTGCGAAGTGGTGTTCTTGGCGGTGATCTGGCCGGTGAAACCGCTCCCCCAATCGCTGGTGATCTGGAACTGGAAGTTGCCGGACGTGGGCTGGGTGTCGTCGTTGGTGATGGTGCCTGTCGCTTGGGCCTTAGCCAGCGTGGCGCCGGCGGCGCTGCTGAGATTGACGGCGAACGATTCGTCAGCTTCGTACGTGGTGTCTCCGTTGACGGCGACGGTGATCTGCTGCTGCGTTTGCCCCGGCGCGAAGGTGAGCGTGCCGCTCGTGGCCTGGTAGTCGGAGCCGGCGGCGGCCGTGCCGTTGGCGGTTCCGTAGTTGACCGTCACGGCCTGGTTCGACGGGGCCGATAGCGAGACGTCGAAGACGAAGCTCGTTTGGCCGCTGTGACCTTCGACCTTTGAGACATCGCCGATCGACAAGCTAGGCAAGTCCGCCGGTGGAGAGCCCCCCAGCGGAACTCCGTTGAGGAGGTAGTTGGTCGGGCTCGAACCGACACCACTGCCGCTGGCGACAAAGCCGAACGACACATTGCCGCCGCCCGCCAGGTTGTTGTTCCAGGCCGCGCCGGCAATGACGTAGTGGTTGCCGACGTGGCTGACTATGCGGGCGTTCCAGATCGAGGTGATGTCGCGCGCCATGTCGAACTCCAATTGCCAATTCGACACGCCGGTGGGCTGCTGGTTGGCAAGCTGCATTTCGGCCTGAAAACCGCTCGTCCAGTCGTTCGAGACGGTGAAGCTGGCCGTGGCCGCGGCGGTGAGCAGGCTGCGCACTTCCAGGGTTTCGAGACGCAGCCGCGATGGAGACGACGATCTGCGGCGTCGAGAGTTGCCATGGTGCCGAGACTGCTTCGGTCCGCCAAACCAGCGTTGCCATGCCCAGGTGCGACTCATGATGTTTGTGCTCCGGTGGATGCTTGAAGGCGATGTACGGGGGGCCCCAGGCCCGTTGTCGGAATCGTCTACGCGCGGAGCTGCTGGAGCGGCCCGAGAACCGCACGATCGGGGCACGAACACGCGTGTCGATCGTGAGCTGGTGGGCCATTCAAGAGTTCCGCAGGGATCGCGCGACGGCGTGGTCGCGGCGAGCCGGATTTCGCTACCCTGCGGAAGACGAGCGATCGCGTCGCGGTGAAACCACCGCCGCGATCGAAGGGAATGCTTGCCAGCGACGCGCTGCCGCTTCGGAGATCGGGCCGTGCAACGGCGCCAATTGCCGATCGGCAGCGCAACGCCAGCAAGACATACTGGCCCGCCCTGTCAGCCGTGGTCGGCGAAGACCAAGCTGCCAGGCGGCAAGAGCAACTCTAACACGGACCGGAGGCGGTGGCCAGATGGTGCACCCTGGAGGTGAACGTCTTTTGGAGTTCGGCGCGGTAGAGAAATGCTGCCTTGCGCGTTTGTGCCGAGTCGAGCAAGGCCTGCGGCGAACGGCGGCCGAGTTCACCCGTCCCTTGAGTCTAAGGACCAACGCGTGTGCCGGGGGCCGGCAATCCATGCAAGAGCCCGGCCGCGCTCAGGTCTTCGTCGATGTCTGGCCAGTGGATGCCAAACCCGCCCCCCGCGATCTGCCAGTTGTTGCGCTCGGCCGCGCTGGCTGCCAGCAGCCGCGGGTACCAGGCCAACGGAACGGTAATCGTGCGGCCGTCGGCGAGGTCGACGCTAAGAGAATCGTCGTCCGTTCGCACGTCGATAATGCGTTCACCGGACTTAGGAGCACTACTCATACCAAGCCGCGTTACGCCGTGGTCTCTTGCTCACACGGAAGAAAGCTCAGGTACTCGCGAACATCGAGTTGCATGCGGTCAATCTCCGCTAAAAAGCCTCCGACTGCGGCTCGATAGTTCGTGGGATTGGTTTCCGTGCTGCGTAGTTGCGCAACTTGATCCTGAAACCAATTGATTCGATCACGTGTGGCACCGAGTTCAGCATCGTTTGTAATCATGGTGACTCCGGAACAATTTCAACTATCCCTCGTCGACCGCCGTCACGTCGAACCTGCCAGTATTGTACCATCGCCTCCTCCCCACCCAGCGCCGCCATGCGCCTCAACCAGAAAATACTGGCGCCAAAGTGTCGCTCAGCTTCGAGGTGCTGAAAAACGATTGCGGCCTCGCCTCGAACCGCAGTCAGATCAAACGAGTCGCACATTACGATGAGAACATCGACGTCATTCGGGTCCTCTTTTCCGGTGACGAATGAGCCGAAAACGATGAAGCGGGCCAGTTGCCCAGTGGCCCTCGCCAACTCGTAAATGCGCTTCAGTCGCAATCCGACTGCTCGTCGCTGGGTCGATCCTTCACCGAAAACCTTAAGTACTTCTGAAAGCGTCGCAGGATGCACGCCAATAGGCAACTGCTTCTCGGCATTTAGTGCGGGCAACATCATGAGTAAGTACCCAAGACCGCGTGCAACGGTTTACCGGCTTAGCAATCCCGCGTCGATCACCAACTGCGAACCCGTGATAAACCGTGCCTGGTCGCTGGCCAGGTAAACCACCGCGGCGGCCACGTCGTCGGGCTCGATCCAAGGGACCGGCAGCAGGTTGCCCGCCGAGCGTTCGGCGATTTCCGCAGGCGTGGCGCCTTCGAGCGCCGCCAGCCCATCGTTCATCGGCGTGTTCACCCCCGTGGGATGCAACGAGACGCAGCGAATGTTGTGCGGCGCCAGCTCGATCGCCCACGACTTGGTCAAGCCCGTCAGGCCCCACTTCGAGGCGGCGTAGTGGCTCAACCGCCCCATGCCGCGCAGTCCGGCGATCGACGAGTTGTTGATGATCACGCCGGTGCGGCGCGCGATCATATGCGGGATCACGCGCCGCGCGACCAGCCAGGCCCCCTTCAAGTTGATGTCGAGCATCGCGTCCCAGGCTTCTTCCGCAAGCTCGTGAGCCAGCCCGTAGCCGCAAATGCCGGCGTTGTTGAAGAGCACGTCGATTTGCTGGAACTCGGTCATCGCGCGCCCGACGGCGGTGGTGACGGCCTTGTCGTCGCGCACGTCGGCCACCAGCGCGAGGGCTTTCACCCCCAGCGCTTGACACTCGTCGACCAGCGTTTCGAGCTCGTTCTTCGAGCCCAGCGAGTAGCCGGGATACTCGAGCGGCCGGCAGACATCGAGCGCGGCGATATGGGCCCCCTCGCGCGCCAGTGCCAGGCAGGCGGCGCGGCCTTGCCCGTGCGCGGCGCCGGTGACGAGTGCGACCTTGCCGGCCAGACCAGTGTTCATCCTATATGTCTCTGAAAATGCAAGGAGTAGAAAAGCGGGACAGGCACCTCGCTGAGAGTCTTCAGACGCCGCTTACCGCGCCGGCTCGGAGCCAGTCCCGGTTTTCGCGGGCGACGATGCCGAGCGCTCGGGATCGAGCTCGCCGCCGCGGCGGTACGGTTGCAGGTAGTCGTCGAGATCGACCCGCAGGGCATTGTTGAACACGTTGGTGGCGATCATCAGTGCGCCGAACGCGGTGAGGGCGACGATCTGGTTGGGCTGAAAATATTTCGCCAGGCGCGCGAACAGTTCGTCGCTGACGGCGTTGGGGTCGCGGACTAGTTGCCGCCCGAAGTCGACTACGGCCTGCTCGCGGTCGTCGAACTCCAGTCGATCGGGGTTCTCGCCGGAGTCGATCAAATACCGGCGGAAGAATGTCGAACAAATCAGGCAATCGGTCGCCGACGAAATGGCATGCACGAACAAGGTCGTCGCGCGCTGGCCCAGAAACGGCTGCACCGTGTCGCGCAGTGGATACCACTGCATCAGCGCCCGCAGCGCCGCGGGCGAGTGGCCCAGGGACTGCTTCATGTTGGTCAGGCGCCCCTGCTCGGCGACGATCTTGTCGAATTCGGCGCGGGCCTCGGGGCCGGCATCGTCGTATTCGAGCTTGGGAATGCGGGCCATCGGTCGGTTCCTCGTGTCGGGCAAAGTCGCTAACGGACGTGTATCGTGGCACAATCGGTCGTAAAATCAATCGACCGCCAAGCAACTCCGCAGAGCAGTCGCGCCATGCCTGAGCAACCAACCAATTCGTCGCCGGTCGTAGTGACTGAACACGAAGCCGACGGCGGTCGCATTCTCGACATCTTGCTCAATCGCCCCGAGGCGCATAACGCCGTCGACGGCGCCACGGCGGCCGAGTTGCTCGCGGCCTGGCGGCGCTTTCACGACGACGATTCGCTGGCGGTTGCCGTGCTGCACTCGGCCGGCAAGCAAGCGTTTTGTGCGGGAGCCGACCTGAAGGGGCTGGCCACGTTGGCTCCGCCCGACGCATCGCCTGAGCAAGTCGACGAGTTCGTCCGCCACGGCACGGGCCCAATGGGTGGGACGCGGATCGTTCAGACCAAACCGGTCATCACCGTCTCGCAGGGTTACACGTATGCCGGCGGGCTCGAGTTATTCTGCCACGGGCATATTCGACTGGCCGAGCCGGCGGCCACGTTTTCGGTCGCCTGTCGGCGGTGGGGGGTGCCGCTGGTCGACGGCGGAACCGTGTATCTGCCGCGGTTGCTCGGCTGGGGGACGGCCTTGCCGCTGTTGATCACCGGCCAACGGATCAGCGCCGAGCGTGCCTATCAGATCGGGCTCGTCTGGGAGCTCGTACCCGAGGGACTAGGCTTCGACCGTGCCATGCAATACGCCCGGCAAATTTGCACTCTGCCGCGCGACGCGATGCTCTCCGATCTCAACTCCGCGATGAACGGCGCGCACTTGTCGCTCGACGCGGCGCTCGAGCTCGAAGCGCGCAGTTGCTACCCGGTGATGCGCAGCACCAGCACGCAACGCGGCGTCGAGGCGTTTCTGGCGGGCAAGCGATTCTGGTTCGAATAACAGGCCCCGAGCAAAACAGTCTTTATGGCGACCACGACGGCGATGCCCGACTTGATCTCGTACGCCCAGGCCGGCGAGCAGGAATTCCTGCGGCAAATCTTTGTCCGCGATCAGATGGCCGAGTGGTCGCAAGACCCGCTCATCATGGCCCGCGCCGATGGGGTGCGCTACTGGGACATTCACGGCCGCGAGTATCTCGACGCGCTGTCGGGCATCTACGTCGTTTCGGTGGGGCACAACAATTCGCGCGTGCTGGAAGCAATCCGCCGGCAGCTCGAGACGCTGCACTTCTCGCCCCCGATGCATGGCACCAACCCGGTGGCCATCCAGTTGGCGAACCTGCTGGCCGAATTGGCGCCGGGCGATCTGTCGACGGTCAAGTTTCAGTGCGGCGGCGGCGAAGTGATTGAAGGGGCGATCAAACTCGCCCGCCAGTACCACCGCCTGACCGGCTCGCCCGGCAAGTACAAGATCATCAGCCGCTACCAGAGCTGGCATGGCTCGACGTTGGGAGCGCTTTCGGCCTCGGGCTTGAAGTCGCGCAAGACGGTCAACGAGCCGCTCCCGGTGGGCTTCGTACACGTCTTTCCGCCGACGTGCTATCGCTGCCCGTTCGACAAGCGGTATCCCGAGTGCGGCATCACCTGCGCCAAGCTGATCGGCGACACGATCGAGATGGAAGACCCGGCGACCGTGGCGGCCGTGCTCGTCGAACCGATCGGCCACACCGGCGGCATCATCGACCCGCCCGACGAATACCTGCCGCTGCTGCGCGAGATCTGCGATCGGCACAATGTGCTGTTGATGTTCGACGAAGTGATCACCGGAGTGGGGCGGACCGGGCAGTTGTTCGCCGCCGACACGTTCGGCGTGTTGCCCGACGTGCTCTGCACCGGCAAGGGACTCAGCGGCGGTTACGTACCACTGTCGGCCATGCTGGTGCGGCGGCCGATCGCCGACGCCTTCTGGGGGCCGATCAGCGAGAACCCTGGCTACGTCGAAGGACACACGTTCGAGGGGAACCCGATCAGTTGCGCCACGGGCATCGCTGTGCTCCGTGAGATAATCGAGCGCGATTTGTTGAGCAATGCTCGCGCGCTGGGCGAAAGGCTGCGGGCTGGGTTCGCCGACATCGCGCAGCGGCACGGCTGCATCGGCGACATCCGCGGCCGAGGGCTGCTGCAAGGTGTCGAATGGGTGCGCGACCCGGCGACAAAGGAACAGTTTACGGCGGAGTTGAACTTCGGCGTGCGCGTCGGCCGGCGGGCCCTCAAGCATGGGCTGTTGTGCCGGTTCGATCCCAACTGGCTGGCATTCGGTCCGGCCCTGACGACCACGCCCGACGAGCTCGACCAGATGCTGGCGATCCTGGATCGGTCGGTAGGGGAAGTGCTGGGCGAGTTGGGGGAGTGAAAAGGGGGGATTCGGACCTGCGGCCGGCCTGGCCCGAAAGTGGCCATTATTTTAAAAAAGTGGCGTTTGCTAAAATAACGAATGGTTTCGAGTACGCTTATTTCAGGTACCTGAAATAACGGGAATCCAGCGTAACTTCCATGAGATCAGGGAGATACATAAATCAACCGACGGGATATAGGGCCTTCGTCCCTGTTTCCTTGCCTCCTAAGCCAGCGATCGCCTTCGACGAGGAGATGATTCGGCTGTTGTCGGTGGCAGACCTAGCCCTGGGGCGGCTCGACGGCGTGGCATCGACGCTGCCTAATCCAGATCTTTTCGTCGCCATGTATGTGCGACAAGAGGCGGTGCTCAGTTCACAAATCGAGGGAACCCAGAGCACTCTCCAGGATATTCTCGAATTCGAGATTGAGGGCGACACGAACGGGCTCCCCAAAGATGTCGAAGAGGTCGTCAACTATGTCAAAGCGATGAACTATGGGTTGGCTCGGCTAGCGAGCCTTCCACTTTCCTTGCGGCTGATCCGGGAGATTCATGAGCAATTGCTGGCAGGGGTGCGGGGAGCCGAGCGACAGCCCGGCGAGTTCCGAACTAGCCAGAACTGGATTGGTCCCCTGGGCTGCACCTTGAATGAGGCGGAGTTCGTTCCTCCTCCGCCGCATGAGATGCAGAATGCACTCAGCGATCTTGAGCAGTTTTTGCATGATCGCGATGCGCTGCCGGTGCTTATTCACTGCGCGCTGGCGCACGCTCAGTTTGAGACCATTCATCCGTTCTTGGACGGCAACGGAAGAGTTGGTCGTTTGCTGATCACCTTGCTACTCTGCGAGCGCGGTGTGTTGAGAAAGCCGCTGCTGTATCTCAGCTACTACCTGAAGGCGCATCGCGCGCAGTACTATGACCGCTTGACGGCAATTCGCAATGAAGGCGACTGGGAAGGATGGATCAAGTTCTTCCTGCGTGGTGTCGTCGAGGTCAGCAACGGCGCCAGCGATACTTCGCGAGCCATTCTGCAACTGCGGGAAACGCATCTGGCAGCCGCGGCGAAACTGTCGGTTGGCGCCTCAATCGCGATTCCGGCGTTGGAGTTTTTGTTCCAGCATCCGGTGCTTTCGATCCGGATGATCGAATCGCACGTTGGATGTTCGTTTGCAACCGCCGGCAATCTGGTCCGCGAGCTTGTCGATCTGGGAATTCTCAGTGAAGTTACCGGCAAGCGGCGAAACCGCCAATTCCGCTACGACGCGTACGTGAAGCTGTTCGACCGCCAGTTGCTGGATACAACCAATTAGCAACACAATACTTGTTTCAGCTAGAATGCCTGCAATGCGATTCGATGCGCATGCTGCGGCACGGCGGACAGCAAATCGCGCTCGCCTACACCAGCTTCGCCATCGCGGCGACGAGTCCTTTGACCGCGTCGACGCTCTTCTGGAAGCCCGCCTTCTCCGTGTCGGTCAGCTTGAGCTCGATGATCCGCTCGACGCCGCCGGTGCCCAGCACGACCGGCACACCGACGTAGTAGCCGCCGACGCCGTATTCCTTGTCGCAGTAGGCCGCGCAGGGCAAGAGCCGCTTCTTGTCGCGGACGATCGCTTCGACCATCTGGGCCGTGGCCGCCGCCGGAGCATAAAAGGCGCTGCCGGTCTTCAATAGCCCGACGATCTCGGCGCCGCCGTCGCGGGCGCGCTGGATAATCTCTTGCAGACGCTGTTCGGGAATCAATTGCGTCACCGGAATGCCGCCGACCGACGTGCAACTGGCCAGCGGCACCATCGTATCGCCGTGACCCCCCATCAGCAGAGCCGAGATATCTTCGACGCTCACGCCTAACTCCATCGCCAGGAAGGTGCGATAGCGGGCGGTGTCGAGCACGCCGGCCTGGCCGAGCACGCGCTGATGCGGGAAGCCGCTCACCTGCCAGACGCGCTGCACCATGGCGTCGAGCGGATTGCTGACGACGATGATCACGGCCTCAGGGCTCGTGGCTTTGATCTGCTCAGCGACCGAACCGACGATCTTGGCATTGGTGGCCAACAGGTCGTCGCGGCTCATGCCCGGCTTGCGGGGGATGCCGGCGGTGATCACCACGACGTCGCTGCCGGCCGTGGCTTCGTAGCTGGTCACCCCCTGGATGTTCGAATCGAAGCCGACGATCGGCGACGCTTCCATCAGGTCGAGCGCCTTGCCGGCGGGCATCCCTTCGGTCTGCGGGATGTCGACCAGGACGATGTCCCCCAGTTCGGCGGCCGCGCACCAATGGGCCGTGGTCGCCCCGACGTTGCCTGCTCCGACGATCGTGATCTTGGCTCGACGCATGCTAAATCCTTCGCTGGTTGACGGTTGGCAGGTGAAGTCGGCGGGTGCATGGCCCCGGCCTGGGCGACTGGGGAGATTCTCGTTCAAGACGAAGAATATGATGCCTAACGCCCGCGGGTTCAAGGGAGCGGAATGGCGGCTGGCGACGACCGTTCACTCCCAGATCGGGTCGAGCTTTTCGCGCACGTAGTCCATCGAGACCTGCCAACTGTCGGCGGTCGAGACGCGGATCGTGTCGAGATCGTGATTGATCCAACCGGCGTACTTTTTTTCTGCAAGCATCTTCATCAAGGGCACAAAGTCGATTTCGCCGCGCCCCAGCTCCAACATCGAGTTGAAGAACTTGCCCGAGTGCGAGTCGCCGGCGAACCGCTCGCCATTGGGGGCGACATAATCGTCGGCGACCGGCCGCCGCGTGGCGTCTTTGAAGTCGGTATAGACGATTCGCTCGAGTGATTTGCGGAAGGTCGTCTGCACGTCGCAGCCGCCGACGTGCAGATGGGCCGTGTCCCAGGCGCAGAAAACGTAATCGGGATTGGTCCCTTCGAGAAAGCGATCGACCTGGGACTGGTTTTCGACCAGCGTGTCGGTGTGATTGTGCAGACCGAGCCGCACGCCGTACTCTTCGCGGGCCAGCTTTCCCAACTCGTCGACGAAGCGGAACATCTCGCGGAAGGCCTCGGCTTCTTCGGCAGGTTTGACCGGCGACGGCGGAAAGAAGACCCCGGCCGTGGCGCCGAACTGGCGATGCAGCGTGAGCGCTTCGCGCGCCCGCGCGCGGATCTCCGACTGCTGCCCTCGATCGTAGTACTGACCGCCGAACGAGACGGTCGAAAACTGCAGACCGCGCTTGGCGAGCTCATCGCCATATTGCTCGGCGGTGAGGCGGTTTTGATCGAAGATCGCCGGGTAGCCAGTGAGCCGCACGCCGTTGAATCCCGCGGCGGCGGTCTCGTCGAGAATCTTCAACAGCGGCAACGGTTCGCCCGGGCGGATCACGCGTCCCCAGGAGCCGGTCGAAAGGGCGTAGAGCACGTGCGGCCGTTCGCGAGGTCGCTTGATGTCGTCGGTCGCCGGCTCAGCAGCCCTTGAATGCCAAGATCGCGCGACGGCGAGTGCCGCCGTGCCGGCCAGAAAGCTGCGTCGATCGATGTGCGTCATTGCCGTGCCCTCGGTATCGAATCAAACGTCTTTGCCAAACTGCCACAACCGCAGTGCCGTGCCGCCGAGGACCCAGCGGCGGTCGTCGTCGTTGAAGAACTTGATCTCGTCGCGATACAAGGCGAGCGCCTTGGCGTAGCCGCAAAACTGCTCGACCATCGGCCAATCGGTCCCCCACATCAGCCGCCGTGGTCCGAAGGCGTCGTAGAGCTTCTTCACCTGATCGTGCGTGTCGCGATAGGGATACGGCTCGCGCGACAGCGACCAGAGGTGGCTCAGCTTCACGTAGACGCGCGGATAGCGGGCCAGCGCCAATAGCTTCTTGAGCTCGTCGGGTTGGTCGATCGGGCAGTCGGCCATGTGATCGATGCAGACGTCGAGCTGTCCGTCGTGACGGGCGATGACTTTCTCGACATCGAGAATTCGCGTGATCGGGCAGAGTACGCACATCGGCACCTGCCGCTGGGCCGCGCGCGACCAGATCGAGTCCATCTGCGCGCGGTCGTTGATCCAGTCCCCTTCGCCGCCAGCGCCGGGGCTCAGCCGCACGCCGTGATAACCTTGTTCGATCCAGTGGTCCAAGTCGGCGGCCGCGCGAGGGCTTTCGGGATCGACGCGGCAAACCCCCTGGAACGCGCGCGGATGCTCCTTGAGCGCCAGCGCCGTGTAGCGGCAGTCCCACTTGTAATAGATGACGTGCACGATCACGGTGTGCCGGACGCCGTTGGCGGCCATCAGCTCGAGCAGCGTGCTCGGCAGGGCATCGTCGGCAGGAGGTGTTTTGAGGTCGGCCGCAAACGGATAGTCCGGATCGCGCTTCCAGACGTGAACGTGGGGATCGACGATCGGCGGCGCTGCGTCGGCGCTGGGCATCGGTTCTTCTCCGCAGGCTGTGCGCGCCGTGGCAAGGGGCGCGACTGTGCTGGCGCCGACAACCGTAGCGGCCAGCGATGCACCGGCAGTTTCGAGCCAGCGCCGCCGCGTGAACTCGGACGATGCGGTCATGGCAGCGTTCTCCTGCCGTGTTGGTACTCGATTTTGTGGCGACGATCCAATGGATTTCGCCGTCGTGCGGCGGGGCCCGATTGGCAGATTGCGGGCGTGCCCGCGGGACTGGTTTTCGGCACCCTCAAGTGCTAGTCTCAGGCGCTCTCGTGAGGGGTCGTTTTTGCCCGGCCGCCCAATCGTGAAGCGGCGGATTGCCGGGCAATTGTTTTCCGTGGTCCGTTTTGTCTCGCAAGGAGACCCGATGGCGGCGCGATCGTTCGCAGTTTTGGCCTGGTTATTGGTGGCGCTGATCTGGACCGTGGCCCCGCAGCTAGCGTTGGCTCAAGAAGCAGCGGCCGACGCCGCGCCAGCCGATACGTCGGCGAAAGCGCTCGCACTCGAACCGCTGGTGGTCTTCTCCCTTTCGAACTACCAGAACTTGCTCGACGATCTGAAGTACATCGCCAAGGTGGCCGACGACGACCGGTTCTTCGAGAAATCGCTCCCCGAATTTCTATCGATCATCACGCAAGACAAGACGCTGCGGCTGGATCAGCTCGAAGGGATCGACACCGCCCGACCGTGGGGCGCGACCTTGGTGGGGGATGGCCCCGAAATGCGGCTGCTGGCCTTCGTGCCGATCAGCGGCGAGGCGGAGCAAGTCGCCGAGCAGCTCCAGCCGCTGTGGGGAGACGCCGAGGCCCAGGAGGCCGGCGTCTTTGCCGTCAACCGCGGCGCGCTCAAGGGCTTTGTCAAAGTCGCCGACGGCAATGCCTGGCTGGCCCAATCGCGCGAACACCTCGAGCTACTGCCGGAGCCAGCCGCCGTGCTGGGCAACCTGCCGACCAGCTACGATGGCGCGCTGCAGATCAACTTGCAGAAGGTTCCCGAGGAGTTGCGTTCGCTGTTGGCCGATCAGGTTGGGGCGGCACTCGAGTCGGTGTCGCAGCAGGCCGACGGCGAAAGCGACGCGGCGTACGCTTTCCGCCAGGAGATTGGCCGCGTGCGTTCGACCTTGATGAGCCGCGCCTCGGCCGAGGCCGAATCGGTCACCTTTGGCTGGAACATCGACAGCGAAGCCAAGAAGTTCGTCGGCGAGGTTTTGATCAAACCGATCGCCGGGTCATCGTTGGCGTCGCATTTTGCCAGCGACCTCAAGAATCTCAAGAGCCGCTTCGGTGGCGTGCTGACCGCTGGCACGCCCAAGCCGCAACTAATGTTCAATCTCACCGGCAAGCTCGAGAGCCAGACGGCCGCCGACGCGCTAAACGTGTTGGAAAAGTATCGCGGGGCGGTGCTCGAGGAACTGGAGAGCTCGACTGAGATCGCCAGCGACGAAGAACGGCAGACGCTGCAGGATCTGGCCAACGGGTTTCTGGACGTGGCCCGTGGCACGATCGAATCGGGCGAGTTGGATGTCGCGGTGCGGATTTCAACCGGCGTCAAGCCGGTAATGATCGCCGCAGCCAAGGTCGCGCAGCCCGACGACCTGGCCAAGCTATTTGCCACGTTTGGCGAGCTGGCGGCTGGGGACAAGGGCTTCGCCTCGGCAAAGCTCAACGAGGCGGAGCACAACGGCTCGGCGATCCATAGCCTGACGTTCAAGGCCGACACCGATCAGATCAAGTTCTTCGAGCGGATGTTCGGCAAGGCCACGCTGTACGTCACCGTGAAGGGAGACACCGCCTGGCTGGCGGCCGGCGAAACCGCGATCGACGAACTGAAGAAAGCGCTCGACGGCGAAGAAGTTGACGTGCAACCAATGCAGGCGACCATGCAGATGGGCCCGATGATCGTCATCGCCGCTCAACTGATGCTCCCCAAGAACTTGACCGTGTTGGGAACTGTGCTGAGTATGCAATTGACTAAGGAAGGTCGCGCCGACATGGTCGCTGAAGTAACTCCCGACGGCAGTTTGCGGATGAGGACCGACGCCGAGCAGGGTTTCTACCGCATGGGCGTGATGATCATGAAGCAAGTCCCCGGCCTGATCGAATTGCAGCGATCGGGGCGCACGCCAGGGTCGGGGGGACCTTTTTAGTGTCTAGTGGTAAGTGGCTAGTGGTCAGACTCGAATTGTCCTAATCACTAGCCACTAGCCACGCCACTAGCCACTACATCCCCGATCTTTCATTCAACAATCCAACGAATTGAGGGAATCCCATGAGCCAGGCCACGACCGACGCGATCGTACTGGGCGAGTTGCACGGCAAAGTCAAATGGGTGCGGCTCAATCGTCCTGAAGTCAAGAACGCCATCACGCCCGACGCCGCCGACCTGGTGCGGCAGCAGGTCGAAGCGGCCGAGGACGAAGGGGCCCGCGTCATCGTGCTCACCGGGACGGGGGGATCCTTCTGCGCGGGGGCCGATCTCAAGGCGCTCGCCCCGGTGATGTCGCAGTTCACCGGCGTCAAGCAAGTGCTCGAGGATC
The DNA here is from genome assembly GCA_050184475.1 of Pirellulales bacterium. Taxonomy (GTDB): domain Bacteria; phylum Planctomycetota; class Planctomycetia; order Pirellulales; family JAEUIK01; genus JAIESQ01. The sequence goes on from JBFXAH010000005.1 coordinate 34,565, forward strand.
GCTATCATCCGCTGGTGTTGGCCATGACCCGCTCGCGGCTGCCGGTGATCGCGGCGGTCGACGGCGCGGCGGCCGGCATCGGCAGCGACATTGCTTTGGCGGCCGATATTCGTCTGGCCAGCGATCGGGCGTTCTTCGCCGAGATCTTCGTCAACATCGGCCTGTTGCCCGACGGCGGCGGCACCTTCACCTTGCCGCGACTGGTCGGCAGCGGCCGCGCGCTGGAAATGGCGATGACCGGCCAGCGCGTGCCGGCCGAAGACGCCCTGGCCTGGGGCCTGGTGAACCACGTCTATCCGACCGACGACTTCGAGACCTGCGTGCAGGATTTCGCGGCGAAGTTGGCCGAGAAGGCACCTTGTTCTCTCGCCCGCTCGAAGGCCGCGATCCGCGCGGCGCTGGGCAACTCGACGCTCGAGCAGGCGCTCACCCGCGAGGCCGAGCTGCAAGAAGAGTTGATCGCCACCGAGGACTTCCGCGAAGGGGTGATGGCGTTTTTGGAAAAGCGCGCTCCGCAATTCAAGGCGAAGTAAGGGCGGATTGCGTTTTCTGTTGGATTTCCTCGAGCGGTTTGTGTATTCCGTCGCCGCGTGTCGGCGATTGCGCATTCGGGAGACCTCAGCCGTGTCAAGTCCACTCAGCTTCGCGCGACTTCGACCAACGAGTCTCCTCGTCGTGGTTTGTGTGATCGCCGCTGGGAAGTCGACTCGTGGCGACGAACCGGCGGTAGTCGCGCTGCCCGACTTGTTCCAGACGCTCGTCAACCCGAGCTGCTCGCACTGCATTGACGAAGCCAAGCGCCGCGCCGGCGAATTGACTGACGACGACCGCGTGCTGGCTTGGATACGCGGCAAGTACGACGGCGGCGCGATTCCCCATCGCTTCTTTCTCGTCCCCTACCGCGTGATCAGCGACACTTATGGTGTGTTCGTGTTCGATGCCGACGCTGGCTTCTCGCGCGGCTACGAGCCATCGCTGGATTTCACGTTCTACGGGTACCGCCACGGCATCATGGTCATCAAGCACAAGGACGGCACCCTGTTCTCCGCCTTGTCTGGCAGGGCCTTTGCCGGCCCGCGCAGCGGGCAAAGGCTGCAACCCGTGCCGACGCTCACCTCCAACTGGGGTTTCTGGCGGCGGGCCTATCCGGGAACGGTTGCTTACCAGATGTTCGAAAAGTATCAGCCGCGGCCACTGCCCACGAAGCCGCTGCGCCAGTCGCAAGCGACGCGACTACCAGCCGACGAGCGGCTGTCGGCCGAGACTGAGATCTTGGGGGTCACGCTGAACGGCCAGGCAGACGGCGCTAGCCGCGCCTATCGCCTGACCGACTTGCGGAAAGCCGATGGCTTGATTGCTGATAGAATCGGCCCACAACCGCTCGTCGTGCTCTGGTACGAGCCCACGCAGACGGCTGCGGCCTTCGCCCCGCAAATCGATGGTGCCGCCGATGCGCCGCGCGTCGAATTGACTGTCGACCGCGGCGACGAGGCGGCGCCGTTTCTCGACCGCACGACTGGATCGCGTTTCGATGTTACGGGCCGGGCTATCACCGGCACGCTCAAGGGACAAACTCTGCGCTGGCTCGACGGTACGCAGTGCCGGTGGTTTGCCTGGGCCGCCGAGTATCCGCAGACCACGGTTTTCGCCGCGGCTGATGTCGAATCGGCGCCAGCTGAGGCTCGTCGCGCTTCATCCGCCGAGCACCCAGCGACCCGCCATGCCGTGTTGGTCAATCCCACCGAGGTAACGACCGACAACATCGACATCTGGCGCCAGGAAGGATTCTCGACGATCGTGACGGTGCTCGACGAGCGCTTTACTCCCGAGGTGTATCAAAAGGCCAGCACGGTAGTCGAGCAAGCTGGCTGGCGACATTATCACTGGCTGGAAATCGGTCGCTGTCCGCCGCTTGCCGATGCCAACCCGCGCTGGATGGCCAGCCTCGGGATGCACGACGACTGGACCGCGCGATTTGCCGACGCGCCGAAACCGCGCACGGGCGAGGTCGCCAAGGCCTATCCGTGGGTGCCGATCGGCTATCGCGTCACCTTCGAGGCTCACCTCGCGCGCCTCGAGCAACTGCTCGAACGCGTTCCTGCCGGCTACCGTGGTTTGGTACTGAACGACATGCAGGCGGGACCTGCGTCTTGTGGCTGCGGAAACGTGCGCTGTCGCTGGGCGTTGGACTATCACGTTCCGGCGACCGCCGGCGAGCAGATGGGCGCGGACGCGGCGTCCCACTTCTTGCAACGGCTTGGCCGCCTAACACCCAACAAGGAGTTGATTCCAGTCTGGACGACCGAATGCGATGCGCACGACCTGCCTGGCGCGTCGGGTGGTTCCGGACTTTGCGGCCAGGTGAAATGTGCCACGGCAACCTGCCCGCGGGCGTTCGCCGAGCAATGGCAATCGCTGGTCGAGTCGCACCAGGGCCCGATCGGCTTGCTGGCCTTGCATCGCGAATTGCAGCAGCCCAACCCGCGCGGCCGGCCAACTACCGCCTGGGTCGCTGCGCCCCTGCAATACGTGGAGCAGATCACGCGGGCTAACGAGCTCGAGCGAGTTGCGGCGCAGCGGCTGTGGTTTGTCGTCGAAGGAGCGGATTTGCCCATCGCCGAAGCGCAAGCCGCGCGCGACGTCGCAGCGCAGCTAAATCCGGCTATGATCCTGGTCGCTCGGGTGCGCATCGATCAATCGTACGAGCCTCGGATCATCCCGGCCGATGCGACTGCGCGATAGCAAATCGCGATCGAGGACTGCCGCGTAGGAGCGATGACCTGGAGGGAAATCGCACGCCACTCTTCAGGCGAAGTAGCCGGTTATCGCCACTTCACGTCGGGCAGGGCAGCCGTTTGCGGCGTGCTCGTCACGCCACCCGAGTAGCGGATGTCGATATCCAGCCGCGGCGCGGCGTCGGTCGGCGCGGTAACGTTCGGCGAGGTGGCATCGGGGGCTTCGGCCCGCGTCAGTTGTTCCCGCAGCCGTGCGTGCTTTTCGCCGGCGCTGACTTCGCCCGCCAGGTCGGTCGCCGGTCGCCATCCCCAGATCACGCGCGTGCCGTCGCGCGTCCAGAGTTCGAAGGCGGGCTCATCGTGCAGGCTACCCGTCCCCGCGGCGATGCTGGGACGTATTTGATAGAGCCCCAGCTTCTGCCAATCGTCGATCAACAGCGCGGCGATCTCGGCCGCGCCAGCAACGCGCGGATCGCCCCAGGTGGTGCCGGCGGGTCCGGGGGGCAAATAGCCGATGCCGCCGATGCGCGGATAGCGGCGCGCTTCGGCGCGCGAAAAGTCGGCGGTCGGCAGGAGCACGGCTTGGGCGTCGATCGGAAGCAGCCCACCGCCGGTCGTGACGACCGAAAGCATCGTGGCGGCGTCACCGGTTCCGCCGGCAGCCGCGGCGGCTGCCGTGTCGCGATCGGCGTCGGGAACTTCGTCGGGCCCGGCTGGCACCTCGACCATGGCCACGGGCTGGCGATACTCGAGCTTGATGTCGACGCGTGCCGGATAGCTTTTGCGCACCTCGACGACGCGCAAGACCCATGGGTGCAATGCGAACTCGTCGGCCAGCCGAGGGCACAAGTCGTCGTCGACCAGCGCGAAGGAGTCGCCGGGCGCATTCATGCGACTGAGCACTTCGTCGCGGATGTGGCTGTGAATCCAAGGCGGCGCGGGAGAAAGATAGATGTCTTCGGCCGTCACGCGATAGGCCTTGCCGGCCAAGACGCGCTCGCGGACGGTGCGCCAGCCGTACCACCAGCCGGCGCCGAGGATGCAGGCCGTTAATACGCTGAGCGTCAACCAGCGCCACGGTCGGCCAAAGGCCGTAGCGAGGAAAACCGCTAGCGGGCTAGGGGTCTTCTTCATCGGCTGCTTGGGAGGTTTCATCGCGACAGCTCCAGCGCCAGGCAGTCGCGTACCAGGCGTTCGCACAAGTGCGGCAGCTCGAGGCCGGCGCGTGCCGCGGCTTGCGGCGCCAGGCTGGTATCGGTCAGGCCGGGCACGGCGTTGAGCTCGAGCAGCCAAGGGCGGTTGGCCTCGTCCATGCGCAGGTCGACGCGCACCAGGCCGCGAGTGCCCAACGCTTCGGCCGCACCGATCGCCAGGGCTTCCAACGGGCGGGTCGATTCGACCGGTAGGTCAAATCGCACTTCGTGCGGGTCGTCGGCCTCGTACTTGGCCGCGTAATCGAACACGCCGCGCGAAGAAACGATCTCGGCGGTCGATAGCACGTCGCGGCCGATCAGCGTGACGGTGAACTCGCGCCCCTGCACATACGGTTCGATCAGGACGTACGGATCGAACTTGCCCGCCTGCTCGATGCGTTGCGGCAGTTCGTCGGGCGTGCGGGCGACGCCGACGCCCAGGCTCGAACCCTGGCTGTCGGGCTTGGCGATCAACGGATACGGCAAGCGCGCCGCGCGGGATTGCACTTCCCGCGGGTCGTCGCCCGCGGCAACCAGCAGATAGTCGAGCGTCGGCAATCCTGCCTGCAGAAAGCGCTCCTTGCTGGCCGACTTGCTCATCGCCAGGCGGCAGGCATCGGGCCCGCTCCCCGTGTACGGAACGCGCAGCAGCTCGAGGCGGCGCTGCAAACGGCCATCTTCGCCGGCGCCGCCATGCAGGGCGATGAAGCAGGCGTCGAAGCGACTCCAGGCGATCTCGGCGAGATCGCAATGGGCCGGATCGATGGCGGCCGTGACGTGGCCGGCTGCTTCTAGAGCGGCCAACACGTTGGTGCCGGTCTCGAGGCTGACTTCGCGTTCGGCGGAGTCTCCACCGGCCAGAACGGCGATCGACAGGCCGTGCCCTCCGGCATCAAAGCGCAGCGTACGGTTGAACATGGTCGGTCCCTCCCTGGCCAGATTGCTAGCAGAGTCTCGTCGCGGCGGGCGGCTAGTCTGCAGGCATTACCAGATTTCGATTTCCAGTTCGAGATCAACTCCCAACCGGGCGGTGACCTGGGTTTTGACCTTTTCGATGAGTTGCAGCACGTCGCTGGTGGTGCAACCTGCCTCGGCCACGATGAAATTCGCGTGCCGGGTGCTGACTTCGGCCCCGCCGACGCGGGCTCCTTTGAGCCCCGCCTGGTCGATGAGCATGCCAGCACTCATGCCGCGGGGGTTCTTGAAGATGCAGCCGGCGCTCTGATGGCCGAGCGGTTGGGCCGCTTTCTTCTGGATCCACTGCTTTTGCATGCGTTTGGTCAGCTCGACGGGGTCATCCTGCTCGAGCTGAAAGCGGGCCTCGACAATCGCCAGTTCGTCGAGGCTGCTGTCGCGATAGGCGAACACCATGTCTTCGCGCTTGCGTTCGACGAGCGCGCCGGCGACGGTCATCACCGTGGCGTGGCAAGTCCACTGGCCGATATCGCCGCCGCGGCTGCCGGCATTGCCGTGCAAGGCACCGCCGATCGTGCCGGGGATGCCCACCAGGGCTTCGAGCCCGCCGAGCCCTTCGCGGATCGAAGTCGAAATCACGTGACCGAGTTTGGCCCCCGCGCCGGCAACCACTTCGGTCCCTTTGACTTCGATGTGCGAGAACGCAGGGTCGGCCAGTTGAATCACCAGTCCCGGCACCCCTTCGGGGCGTACGAGGAGGTTCGACCCGCCGCCGAGCATCCGCACCGGCACGCCTTCTTCGCGCGCGCGCGCGACGAGCGCTTGCAACTGTTCGGCGCTGCGTGGCTCGGCGAAGAACTGCGCGGGCCCACCCAATCCAAACCAGGTGCGGGGAGCCAGCGGCTCATCCGCTTTAAGGATCTCTTCGAAGCCGCTGAACGAGGCCATGTCGCACTTTCCGAATGTCGCCCGCCCCAAGAGTGACGACAGTGTCGCCGGGGCGTGCCTCGGCCGCAAGCTGCTCGACAACATCTTCGAAGCGCTCCCAGGCCACGGCCGAGCCACCCAGTTGTCTTACGCGGGCTGCCAACTCGACCGCCAACTGGCTGTCGCTGGCCGTCGGTTGTTCGCGTGCGGAGAAAACTTCGGTCACCAGCACACGATCGGCCGCCAGCAGGCTGCGGGCGAAGGCCTCGAAGCAACGAATCATCCGCGAAGCCTGATGCGGCTCGAACACTGCGAATAGTCTACCGGCCGGGTGACATTCTCGCAGCGCCGCCAAGGCAGCAGCCACGGCCGATGGGTGATGAGCGTAGTCGTCGACGAGCGTGATGCCGGCGAAGGCGCCGACGGGCTCCAACCGCCGCTCCAGGCCGCTGAAGCCTTCGAGCGCTTCGCGCACCACGATGGCCGGCATGCCGAGCTCGGCCGCCAGGGCCGCGGCGGCCAACGCGTTGGTGACGTTGTGCCGGCCGGGAACCGCGAGCCGCAACGAACCAAAGCGTTCGCCAGTGACTTCGATGTCGAAGCGATACCGGCCGCGCTCGCTCTGCAGATTGACGGCGCGCCAAGTGGCGCGCTCGTGCAGGCCGAAGGTCACCAGGCGACAGGCCGCCTCGCGCTCCGTGGCGCGGCGACAGACTGCGCGTGCCGTCGGGCAATCGGCCGAGGCCAGCAACAGACCGTCGGCCGGCAAGCGGCGTGCAAAGCGCTGAAATGCGGTGGCCACTTCGTCGTCGGATTGAAAGCAATCGAAATGGTCGGGTTCGATGCCCAGCATCACGGCCACGGATGGCTTCATCAGCAGAAAGTTCTGCCGATATTCGCAGGCTTCGACGAGCACCAGGTCGCCGCGGCCGCTACGTCCGCCAGTTGTCCAGCCGTGGGGAGCAGCGCCGAGAACCACCGTGGGGTCGAGACCGGCGTGAATCAAGATGGCCGCGGCCATGGCGGTCGTGGTCGACTTGCCGTGCGTGCCGGCAATCGCCACGCCGCGAGGGGGCGCGATCGTTTCTCCACCCAGTTCGGCGCCGCCGTGCATTAGCGCGGCCAGAGCTTGTGGATAGCTGATCGTCGGAATGCCGAGCCGACGTGCGCGTCGCAGCTCGCAGTTGTCGGCCGCCAGCGCGTCGGAGTGAATGACCAACTCGGCCTCGAACGGCACGTTGCGCGGGCTGTGGCCTGGGCGGATGCGCACGCCCGAACCGGGCAACACTTGCGGAGCCAGCAACCCGGCGTCCGAGCCGGTCAGTCGCCAACCGCGCTGGGCTAGCACCTCGGCCAGCGACCGCATGCCAGCCCCGGCAGCCCCGATCAAGTGGGCATGGGACGCATCGGCCGTACCTTCGGCCGTCGCGAGGATCGCAGCCTGAGGTCGCGCAACTGTTTGTATCGTTGTCACTTGAGTCGCCATCCTTGGCCCGCGGGTTCCGTAGATTTTGGCCAACATAGGCCGGTTCGATGAGGCGTGTCAATTTGAGTTCGACAAAGCGGGGTGCGAAAACCCATCGGGGGAGATGCGTGCCGACGACTCTTGGCCTGCCCCAACGGCGGCTCGCCTTGCGCTGGCCAAGGACGGGCGTCGAGTATCACGCGTGCGGCAATCTTGGGAAAGGAAATCCGAGCAACATGCCAAGTCGACGACCTCGGCCTGGCCGCACAACGATCAAGCCAGCGCTATCGCCGTGGCACCCGGTCGACCAATTCGGTGCTCGCGCCCTGGGCGTAAACGGCTATAATCGCCGGCGCAACTCGCTAGCGTTCCTCAGAAGGACCTGACATGACCCAAATCCAAGCGGAAGCCGAGCTTCATTTCGAGACCTCGAGCCTGACGGGGCTTTCGCCACAATCTCTGTACGACAAGTGTTCGGCCCTGGCGCGGAACCTGTGGTGGAGTTGGCATCCGGAGGTCACCAATCTCTTCCGCGATCTCGATCCCATCCGCTGGCGGCAGTTGGACCACAACCCAATCGCACTGTTGGCCGAGTTCACGCCCGAACGGCTCGATATGCGGGCGGCCGAGCTGGTGCTCTATAGCCGCATCAACCAGGCGTATCGCCGATTGAAGGAGTATCAGGCGGCGGCGCGCACCTGGAGCACGACGCATGTCGGGGTGTTGGGCTCCAAGCCGGTCGCCTACTTCTCGGCGGAATTCGGCCTGCACGAGTCGGTGCCGATCTACTCGGGGGGCCTCGGCGTGCTTTCGGGGGATCACATCAAAAGCGCCAGTGACCTGGGCGTACCGCTGATCGCCGTGGGGCTGTTTTACGACCAAGGGTATTTCAAGCAGCACCTCAATCACGAAGGCTACCAGGTCGAAGAGTACTTCGACACCAAGGTCGAGAACACGCCGCTGGAGTCGGCACGCAACGCCAAGGGGGAGCCGGTGGTCGTCAACATCGCGACGCGCACCGGCGCGCTGTTGGCTAAAGTGTGGCTGCTGCGCGTGGGGCGCGTACACCTGTACCTGCTCGACTGCGATTTCGAAGGCAACGCGCCGGAAGACCGCGACCTGACCAGCCGGTTGTATGGCGGCGATCGCCGCACGCGCATCCGCCAGGAGCTGGTCCTGGGAGTCGGCGGCGTCAAAGCGCTGCAGGCGCTCGGTCTAAATCCCGGCGTGTATCACCTCAACGAAGGGCACAGCGCCTTCGGGCCGCTGGAAGTCATCCGCCTGCGGATGGAGCTCGACGGCGTCTCCTTCGACGAGGCGCTGCGGACCGTGGCACAACATACGGTCTTCACGACGCACACACCGGTGCCGGCTGGCCACGATCGTTTCGATGGCGAGCTCGTCGAGGAGCACTTGGGGCCGCTCCGCGAGGCGCTGGGGATTTCTTACGATCAGCTCATGGGGCTGGGGCGCGTCGAACCGCAGAACCATCACGAGCCGTTCTGCATGACCGTGCTGGGCCTGAAGCTGTCGCGCAAGGCCAACGCCGTGAGCTCGCTGCACGGACACGTCACCCGCCGCATGTGGGCGCATCTCTGGCCCTGGCGCGTCGAGGAAGAAATCCCCATCGGCCATATCACCAACGGCGTGCACGTCCCCAGTTGGTTGGCCTGGCAGATGCAGCAGCTTTACGACCGCAACTTTCCGGTCAATTGGATGGATCATGTCGGCGAATCGGAGATCTGGCAGGGAATTCACAAAGTCGATCCGGGCGAATTGTGGGAAACGCACCAAGCGCTCAAGAACCTGCTGCTGGCCTTCGTGCGGCGGCGCTTGAGCCGGCAATGCCGCCGCCGTGGCGAGAGCGACGACCGCGTCGAGGCGGCGCGCAACGTGCTCGATCCCAACGTGCTGACGATCGGCTTCGCGCGGCGCTTTGCCACGTACAAGCGGGCAGACCTGGTGCTGACTGATCTCGAGCGACTGTACGCCCTGGTTAGCGACTCCGAACGACCGATTCAGTTCATCTTTGCCGGCAAAGCACACCCGGCCGACGAACCGGGCAAGCAGCTCATCAAGAAAATCGCCAACCAGCGCAACGATGACCGCTTCGCTTCGCGGATCGCCTTCATCGAAGATTACGACATCAACGTTTGCCGTCACTTGATCCAGGGGGTCGACGTCTGGCTCAACAATCCGCGCCGGCCGCTGGAAGCCTCGGGCACCAGCGGGCAGAAAGCCGTGCTTAACGGGGGTTTGAATTTCTCGGTGCTCGACGGCTGGTGGGCCGAGGCCTACGACGGCTCGAACGGGTTTGCCATCGGCACCGGCTCGAGCCACGTCTCGGACGAGATCAACGATCGCCGCGATGCGACCGACTTGTACCGCGTGCTCGAGGAACAGATCATTCCGCTCTACTACGATCGCGATATCGACGGCCTGCCGCGACAATGGATCAAGTTGATGATGAACTCGATCAGTTCGCTGGCCTGGCGGTTCAGCGCCGATCGCATGGTGATGGACTACGTGAACTCGTGCTACTTGCCGGCGGCCGGCGGCCTGAGTTGCGACATGAACATTCGCTGACGACGCACCAGTGGATGGGGCAATTCGGTGAGTACGTGTCGTTTCAGGCGGATTGGCCAGGCCGCCACCGCGCTCGCCTGCGATCCTATATCGTCTCCTCACGCCTAGTCGCATCTGCGCATGAACCCCGAACAGCTTCGTCTGAATGCCCGCATCGAGGACGAGCACTGGTGGTTCGTCGGCCGCAGGCGCATTCTGGCCCGGTTGGCCGATCAACTGGTTCCATGCGGACCAGAGAACCTGGTCATCGACGTGGGCTGTGGAACCGGCGCGAATCTGGCCGAGGTCGCACGGCAACGCCGCGGAGTGGGCATCGACACCTCGCCCGAGGCCGTAGCGTTAGCCCGCCAGCGGTTCGCCGGCGTTGAGTTTCGACAGGGAGATGCCCTGACCGACCTGGCTGATGTGTTGCCGTTGGCCCGACTCGTGTTGCTGACCGATGTGCTCGAGCACGTGCGCGACGATTTCGCATTGTTCAGCGGACTGCTGGCGGCGGTTGCTCCGGGGGCCTGGTTCCTCGTCACGGTGCCGGCCGACCCCGACTTGTGGAGTGAGCACGACGAGAGTCATCTGCATTATCGTCGCTACACGCGGGAGAGGTTCGAGCGGATTTGGCACGACTTGCCGGTCGACGTCACCCTCGTTTCGGCGTTCAATAGCCGGCTGTACTTGCCGATTAAAGCGGTGCGCACGCTCAATCGCCGCCGCGGCCGCGCGGTCGGGCAAGCGGGCACCGATCTGTTTCTGCCGCCTCGCCCCGTTAATCGGTTCCTCACCGCGCTCTATGCTAGTGAGGGGGCACGCCTGGAGAGAGCGCTGTCGGGCGGTCGCTCCCCGTACGCAGCCGGCGTCAGTTTGCTGGCGGTTTTGCGCCGGCGGAACGGCGAAATGGTGCCACGTCACAAGCCTGGGGACCTGCAAGTCGATCAATTTGATCCGGTCGCGGCCGGCGCGGTCAGCAGCGACTGAACCACACCCGCGCAAGATTAACAGAAGCCGAGGGGTCCGTTCCGTGTTCTCGGCCTGACCGATGCGGCTGCAGTTGAAGTTGCCAGGCCGCACCTAGGACCGGTCCCCAGCTTTGCCCCCGCTATGACGCACACCGTGATCGTCATACCCTGTTTTAACGAGGCTCGCCGCCTGCATGCCGAGGCCTTTGTGGCCTTCGTCGCCTCGGGGCATCCCCAGCATTTTCTGTTTGTCAACGATGGGAGCACCGACGATACCGCGCGGCGTCTCGACGAATTGGCCGCCCGCGTTCCGCAGTGCCAGGTGTTGCACTTGCCGAAGAACGCCGGCAAGGCCGAAGCCGTACGCCAAGGCCTGCTGGCGGCGCTGGCGACCGGGGCCGTGCGTGTCGGCTTTCTTGACGCCGACCTGGCCACGCCGCTCGAAGCGCTTCCCGAGTTCTCACATTTGCTCGACGCCCGCCCTGACATCGAATGGGTGTTTGGCGCGCGAGTGCGGCTACTAGGGCGCACGATCGAGCGGCGCCGCGCTCGACATTACCTGGGGCGCTTGTTCGCCACGGTGGTCTCGCTGATCCTGCGTTTGCCGATTTACGATACGCAGTGCGGCGCCAAGCTCTTTCGCGGCACCGACGAATTGCGCAGGCTTCTGGCCGATCCCTTCCTGGCTGGCTGGATCTTCGACGTGGAAATGATCGCGCGGCTGATTCAAGCGCGGCGCGGCTCGAATCTGCCGGCACCGGAGGCCTGTATTTTTGAACTGCCACTGCAATCGTGGCGCGACGTGGCCGGTTCGAAGCTGCGCGCGAAGGACTTCTTGCGGGCCAGCCTCGACTTGCTGCGCATCCGTCGGGCGTACCTCTCGCCTCGCTCGGCAGCCGTACGTCGTGAGGTGACCCGATGACGGTCGCCACGAGGAAGCCCGAGGCCGTGGGCACGCTGTCACCATCGGCGGTGCCGCGCGGGCCGTCTCGCTCGGTTACCTTCGCGGCGATTGTGCTAGGAATGCTGCTGATCTACCACGCCAACGGCGATTTTCTGCCAGGTCGCGATTCGGTCCCTAATGCCTGGCTGCCGGTCAATCTGTTGAACGAGGGGCAACTCGCTTTCCGGCCTTCGCGGATGCCATTCTTGTTTCACTGGACGCTCGTTGACAGCGGAGAGGCGGTTTGCTTCGCCCGCTGGGACGAACGACTGGCCGACAACAGCACGGCCGATTTGTATCGTGCCGGCAAGCTCGTGCTGCGCAGCCCGGGCTACTACCTTTATCCGTCGCAACGTGTCGATGCGCATTCGGGAGAGCGTCTCTATGCCAACAACTTCGGACCCGGCGCGGGGCTCGTGGCGCTGCCGGCGATCGCCTCGCTGAAGTTGGTCGTCCGCGATCCCCGCGGGCAACCGAAAATGGTCTGGTACGCGGCCAAGTTCACGGCCGCGTTGTGCGTCGCGCTTTCGGCCGCGCTGCTTTACCTGGCGATGCTGCGGTACGTGTCGTCGCCAATCGCGCTCGTTTCGTCGCTTGCTTATGGACTGGGAACCTGCGTCTGGAGCACCAGCAGTCAGGCGCTCTGGCAACATGGTCCGAGCGAAGTTTTCCTGGCACTGACTTTATTCTGTCTGATGCGCGATCAGATTGCTCCTGCGACTGCGGTCGCCGGAGGCCTGGCATTGACCATGGCGTTTGCTTGTCGGCCAACCAATGGCGTGGTGCTGGGAGTGCTGCTCATTTGGCTGGCATTTCGCGATCGCCGGGCATTGGCGCTGACGCTGCTGGGCGCCGCCCCGGTCGGATTGGCGATGGCAACCTACAACAACTACTACCTGGGTTCTCCGCTCAGCTTCGGGCAAACGAAGATTGCCGAGCATCTGGCACTGCAGAAATGCGGCGCGCCGGGGGTATGGCAGACGCCGCTCTGGCGGGGAACCGCGGGCCTGCTGGTGAGTCCCGGTCGCGGACTGTTCGTTTTTTCGCCCTGGTTGCTGCTGGCGCTGTGGGGCGCGGGGTGCGTGTGGCGCGATACGCGACTGTCTCCGCTCCGTCCGCTGCCGATCGCGGCGTTGTGCATTCTGGCCGTACACGCGAAGTTCTACGACTGGTGGGGCGGCTGGGCGTTCGGCTATCGCCCGATCGTCGACGCAACGGTGCTGCTGACGCCGCTGGCGGCCGTGGCACTAGCCTCGCTTACAGATCCGCAGCGGTCGATCGTACGGCGACGCGGGGTTTGGATCGCGTTCGCGCTGCTCTTGGCCTGGTCGATCGGCGTACAAGTTGTCGGCGTAGCGGCCTATGATCTGGCGGGCTGGAACGGGAGGCTCGTCGACGGAGTGCGCCAAAACATTGATCTGCCCGAGTATCGCCATCGCCTGTGGTCGTGGCGCGACAACCCGATCCGCTACTACGCGACGCATTTCGAAAGCTCGCGCCGCGAGCGTGCTCTGCGCGTGCAGGCGATGTGCGAACAACCGGGTTAACCGCCGCAGATCACGCTGACGCGGCGGCTGAACCAATCGTCCGCTCGTCGTGTCGTGCTTTCCACCAGCCCGCGCTGGCTAGCATTAGCGACGCCAACAGGCCGCCGAGTGACACCCAATTTGCGCGGCTTTCGACTGGATTGTTGAAGCGGAACTCGACGTGGCTGTTGCCGGCTGGCACGACGCAGCCCATGAAATCACCGAAGGTGCGGACGATCGCTCTTGGGCTGCCGTCGACGGTCACATGCCAGCCGGGATGCCAGCTCTCGGCCAACACCAACAGTCGCGTGGCTGGCGAGTCGACGGCGCAGTCGATTTCGCCAGGTAAGTCGCGCGTGATGTCGACTCTGCCGGGCTCGTTCGCGGAGGTGTTCGGCGGCAGCTCGAGCGGCTCGTCGACGAGCGCTACCGTGGCGGGATCGTAGCGGACCAGGTCGGCAGCCAGGTCCTCCGACACGCGCGCCTCGCCCAGCAATCTCGCGCGGGGTAGCCAGCCTTCGATTTCAGCCCAACGAGCATCGACCACGTTCCACCGCACTGCCCCCAGCCTGCGTAGCAGATTGGGGTTGGTTTTCGCGATGCCAAAGTCGGATAGCAATCGCTGCCGAGGGGTCAGACCGACATATCCGTACATGACACGTGCACCGGTCAACAGCACGAAATCGCCCCGGCCGAGTTGGCCGCCGATCGTCAGACGCCATTGAGGATCGCTCGGATAGCGAACCATCCGAGCCTTCAATTCAGCGAACACGATCGGCGTGACGCGATGCGCATAACTGATGCCGTACAGCCCTAAGTCACCCGCTACTAGGACGATTGTACCGGCGAGCACCCAGGGCCGTCCGCGCAGCGCCGCCGTTATCAGCCCGGCCGCCGCCATACTAAGCACGACTCCCGTGAGCGGTCGTTCCCACCAAGTCGACAACTCGTTTCCGTCCCAGGCTTGGAGCCAGAACGTTACGACCACGGCCGCGACCGCGCTGGCGGCGGGAGCGAGCCACAGCCAGGACAGGCGGCGCCAGGACGGCCGCTCGCCGCGCGCCGCGACGTCTGCTAAATCGGCCAGGGCGACACCACCTAGCACTGCCAGGCCGAAAAACGTCAGCAAACCATAACGGGCAGGACAGCGGAACAAACCGACAACCGGCAACTGCACGACCACCGCGTGCAACGGTCCGGCATAACGACCCAGCGCTAGAACGAAACCGACGATCGCTAGCGCCACGGCCCAAATCACCAGCTTGCGCCACGCCGGCACCAACGAACGCCAGCGCAAAATCAGCCAGATCACCAGAACCGGCACAGCGCAGCCCGCGTACCAAGTCAGCTCGTGTGAGCCAGCCTGAACCACCTCGACCTCGTGAACGCGATCGGGAAACAGGTACGGCGAGAGCGTCTGCAGGGCATTCAGCGGATGGAGCGACCAGGCGCCACGATATGCGGCATCGGTCGTTTCGCGTCGCGACATCCCGAGCAATTGCCAGGTCGGCCATAACTGCGCGCAACCGATGGCAACGCCCGCGAGTTTGGCGGCGACCAGCGCCGGGACGCGCCACCAGCGCGCGACAGAGGTCAGCAGCAGTAGCACGTAAGACACCTCGATGAGCCCCACCAGCCACACGCTCTGCGGATGCCCCAGTAGCAATTGCGAGCCGGTCAGGATGGCGACGAGTCCCAGCCCGGCGGCGACCCGGCCCGGCCGACCATCCGACAGCGTCCAGTCGATCGCCAGCAGCAGCCAGGGCAGGTGGGCCACGACAGCGATCATGTTCACGTGCATCAAATGGGTGAGATTGAATCCCGAATAGGCGAACAACACTCCGGCGAACAAGGCCGCGGAGCGCGGCAGCCCTCGACGCAACAGCAGCCAATAGGTTCCGGCTATCAGCAGCGGATAGTTGACCAGCAGCTCGAAGTTAAACGCACTTTCCAGCGACAGCAGGCGATAGGCCAGCCAATGCGCTGGGTGCAGCATGCCGACTTGACCTTCGCCGTGCAGGTAATAACCGCAGAACAAGCTTGGCAGCCAGTGGGGGCTGTGACCCTGCGCAAGACAATCGGCATAGAACTGCCGCATGGGCAGGTGATATTCCGCCAGATCGCCGACCAAGTAGACGGCGCCGCGCGACCAAGGCTCGGCGAGCGCCAACCAAACGACGGCCGCCGCGGCGATACCCGTCCACCACAACACGCGCTCGAGCGCCGCGCGACGATCGTCGACACCGGCCGCCGCCGCTGCGGCTACGCCACCCCGCTGCGCGACAGCGGAAGTCGATCTCCGATTTCGTCGACCCACCTGGTTCCCCTACAGATAAAAGAATCGCCTGGTTCGCAGTCTCTAGTTCGCCTGCCCGCGCGGGATGCCGAACAAATCGAGCGGAACTCGTGGCGTCTGGCCCCGGATCAACTCGCTCATCACGACGGCGGTCCCTGGCGACAACCCCAAGCCGGCGCGCGCGTGTCCGGCCGCCACAAAGACATTCTGCACATTGGGCACGCGCCCCAAGTAGGGGAGACCATCGACGGTTCCCGGGCGCAGGCCAGCCCAACCGCGCTCGACTTCGGCGTGCGCCAACGCCGGCGCCAATCCAATAGCAAACTCCAACAGCGAAGCCATGCCGGCCGTAGTGGTCCGCTTATCGAAACCGACTTCTTCTTCGGTCGAACCGACGAGCACGCGGCCGTCGGGCCTGGGCACGAGATAGCGCCGCCCTTCGTTGACGATGTGCGACAGCAGTGGGGGCGAAGTGCGCAACAGTGCGATCTGCCCGCGCACGGGGCGCATGGCGACCTGCACACCGAGCCGCGCCAACAGCGAGTGCGTCCAGGGACCGCCGCACAGGCAAAACGATTCGGCCACGCGAGGACCGAGCGACGTGAGCGCGTGCTTGACGCGACCGCCGACCAATTCAAAGTCGTCGACCCCCACGCCCGATTCGATCTCCACGCCGCGCTTTTGACAGGCCAGCAGCAGCGCTCGCAAGTGCCATGGATTGCGGAGCTGGCATTCGTCGGCAACGAGCCAGGCCGCGACGATCTCGTTGACGATCGACCCTGAGACGGCGTACGCGTCGGCAGCCTTCGAGGGCGCGCCAACCAGCGCTGGTTCGAGTTTCGCCAGAATGTCGGTGGTCAGCTCATCGCACGTCACGTCGCGCGACCGCAAGTGCGCGGCTGCGACCTGCAGCAGTTCGGCGTCGTTTGGTGTGCGGGCGACGTAAATCGCCCCGCAGCGACGATAGCCGGTGTCGACCCCGGTTTCATTGCGAAGCTGTTCGGCCCAGGCGCGATGCAGCTCGAAGCTCAACCCGCTGAGTGCTTCGTAGGGGTCCGTGGCGGTGCGAGAGTTGCCCGGCGGCAGGATACCGGCGCCTGCCCACGACGCTTCTTGGCCGGGGAGACCGCGCTCGAGCACGCGCACCTGCAGTCCGTGCCCGGCCAACTCGTAGGCCAGCGACAGGCCGATTACTCCTCCGCCGACGATCAGACAGTCATCCATGGCGGCGTGCGGCAGAACGGATCGACGCGACAATTCCGGCCGTCATGGTTGCTCGTTCCAAACGCCCTCGGGGATCGGCCTGGCCTCGGCCACCTCGATGAGGACGCGGTCGGGTCCTTCGACGACGAAAGACTTCAGCCGCCATTGGTCGCGCATCGTAATCGGCTCGACGATCGTGGCCCCGGCCGCTTTCATCCGCTCGAAGACCGGCTCGATCCGCGGATACGAGAAGGCAATTCGCTCGATCGGACGGTCCTTTGTCGATTGCAGTTCTTTCAGCGGCGCGTCGGGCCACCACTGTGGAGACGGTTCCTGATCGGGCTTGCCGAAAAAGATCATCGTGACGTTGTCGCACTGGATGACGTTCATCCAGATCCCCCCCAGCGTGTTGGGATCGCCCGTCGGTTTGGGGACCGACTTGGCGCGAGGACGTAGCCCCAGGTGTTTGGCGTACCAGGCAACCGTTTCGTTCACGTCGGTGGCGAAGAAATGTACGTGCGCGAACCGATGATGCCCCATCGTGTTGATCTCGATCAGCTCCTTGTCGGGGCCGTAGAGGTACATGTAGAAATTGTCGCGGCCGGGGAGCGGTTGCGGCGTGGTATGGAATTCGACGTCGTGCCGCTTCCACCACTCGTATTCTCCCTGGATGTCAACTCCACCCCAACCGATGTGCCAGATGCCCGTATTGAGCGCGGGATTCGGAGGAGACGCGACCTTGTTGAAGAGCAAGAACGAGCGCTCGGTGAACAAGGCATCGTCGGCGCCGCGAAATTTGACCGGCACCGCGCCGAACACCCGCCGGTAATAGCGGAGCGACTTGCCCGGATCGGTCACGTTCAACAGCACGTGATGGAAACGGGCCGGTTCGACGGCCTGATCGGACGTGGCATCCTCGCCCGTGGCCGAAGCGGCCGCGAACAGAAACCCCGCCAACGCTAAAACGATCATTTTCCTCACGGCTTCACCACTCCGCTCTCGCGGCGCCACGAATCCATAAAAGCGTCGATGGCGTCGAGCTTCGGTTTGCGTAACCCCTCGGCGATGCTAACTGCCTCCTCGACCAGCAGTGAACGGTCGGAGTCGGTATCGTAGGCGGGCCACTCGAGCAATCCCTCGCCATTGGGATTGCCAGTCGCGGCGAACTGCAACCAGTAACCGACCATGGCATCGCGCAATTGTTGATCGACCTCTGGCGGATTGGGCCCGCCCAGTTCGATATTGTCGAACACGTAGGGGACTTCGGCGGCATGGTGCGCCCCGAGCATCTTGCCCGACCCCCCCGCCGGCGGATGCGCGAAATGATAGAGATACACCGGCGATGATTTCTTACTGGCATGGCGGGCGACGTATCGCGCGGGAGCCACGAAGATGAAATCACCGATGAAGTCGGTCACGGCACGGCGCACCTGCGGCACGCTGGCAGCCGGGTAGAGTTCGCCGATCACCGCCGCGTGCGTCTCACCGAGGTTCTCCACGAACTTGGCTCGCAGATCGTCGAGACTGCGCGGCAGTTTGGCCATCAGGGTGAACATGGTCCCCTCATCGCGGTTAGCCCCCACGATCAGCGGCACGTCATTCTGACGGCCCTCGGCGAGGATGGTCATCGGATCGTCGGGAATCACCCAGCCGTCGACGACCGGCGCCATCCGCAACAGATTGCCACGGATGGTGAAGTCGCGCTGCTCCTCCATGCCCGGCGTGGCGGCGATCACTTCGTCGGCCGTGAGCTTGCGCATGGCCGCGATCTGGCCGGTCCCTTCCGGCGAGCCGACTGCCTTGCCAAGTTCCAGGCCGAGTTCCTCTGCTGACGGAAAGCCATAGTGCGACCGGTTGAGGTGCACGAAGTTCAACGTCGGGCCGCTCTCGGCGATCGCCCGCTGAAACAGTCCCTTGGCCAGCGGCGAAACCAGCAGCGAGAAAACACTGCCGCCGCCGGCCGATTCGCCAAAGATCGTGACCCGCTGGGGATCGCCGCCAAAGGCCGCGATATTACCCTGCACCCAGCGCAGAGCTTCGATCTGGTCGAGCAGGCCGTAGTTGCCCGACGACTTGTGCTCCGACTCGGCGGTCAGTTCGGGATGCGCCAGAAAACCGAGCGCCCCCAAGCGATAGTTGATGCCGACGACGATCACGCCGCGGCGCGCCAGGTCGGTGGCGTCGTACATGCGCTGCGAGGCGGCCCCCATCACGTAACCGCCGCCGTGAATCCAGACCATCACCGGCAGCGGTTGCTCGGCCCGCTTGGCCGGTGTCCAGACGTTGAGGTACAAGCAGTCTTCGTTCGTTGGCGCTTCGAGCTTCATGCCGGGAAAAGTCGCCAGCATGGGACTCGGTTTCTGCGGTGCCGCCGCGCCAAATTCGTAGCACTCGCGCACTCCCGACCATGATGCCGGCGGTTGTGGCGGGCGCCAGCGCAACTCGCCCACAGGGGGCGCGGCAAACGGAATGCCGCGATAGACGTGGACTTCGTTTTCATCGCCTGTGACCAGGCCGCGCACCTCGCCTTCGGCCAGCTTGACCGTATCGGCGGTGACCTTCAACACGTCGGCCGACGAGGCGGCGTCGGTTGCCGAATCCTTCGCCTGTGCCGTGGCGACAAGCGCCGCAAGCATAATGGTCAGCAAGTAGCTTTTGCGCCACATAACGATGCACTCCTGATACAGAAATTGGCGGCAAGTTGTCTGTTAGCAGCCCCCGAGCGGCCGGCAGGCGAATTCTCTGCTGTCGACGTCCATCGACGGCGCCACGTCCCCCCCCGGGCCGAAAGCGTTATCCTACTCGCCGACCCGCGTGGCGGCCAGCAAGCACCTGTTGTCGATTGCGGCCGCCGGACGGGACAGACCCGCCCGCCCGCGGCGCCGCAGGATCGGTCGACACCCCCGGTCGCGGTACAATTGACGCTCATGTCGGAAGTGCAAGACAGACCCAACCTCGAAGTGCTGGCAACCCCGCTGGTACGACTGCGCACCGTCGGACCGCGGCGCGCTGAGCTGTTCGAGCGCTTGGGCTTACGGACGGTGCTCGACCTGTTGTTCTATTTTCCGCGCGACTACCACGACCTGTCCGAACTCCGCGCCATTGGCGATCTGCACGATGGCGACACCGTCAGCATCGTGTGCACGGTTGCCGAAATCGAGCTCCGCAAGACGTCGGGGCGAAAATCGCTGCTGGGAGTGCTCCTGACCGACGGCCAGGGGGCGCTGCGGGCGATGTGGTTCAACCAGCCCTTCCTGCGCGAGCGATTCAGCGTCGGCCAGCGGCTGCTGGTCTCGGGACGGGCCGATTACCGGGGGTTGATGTGGCAGATGGTCCACCCGCGCGTCACCTGGCTCGACCCCGAGGCCGACGAGCCGGTCACCGGTCAGGTACTGCCGATCTATCCCTTGACCGAAGGGCTGAGCCAGTTTCACGTTCGTCGGGCCACGGCCGAGGCGCTCGAATTGGGGCTGTCGACGATCGAAGAAGCGTTTCCGCCTGAATACCTGGCGGCGCATCGCCTGTGGCCCGTGCGCCAGGCGTTGCAACAGATCCACTTTCCGGCCGATCGCGACAGCCTGAACGCGGCGCGGCGGCGGTTGGTTTATCAAGAGTTGTTCGTGCTGGAGCTTGGTTTGTCGGTGCGGCGCCATCAGCAGCGGCAGCGCGCGCACGCGCCGTCGCTGGAGTGCACGGCCAAGATCGACGCCCGGATTCGACGATTGATTCCCTATGAGCTGACGCCGGGGCAAGAGCAGGCCGTGCGAGAAATCGCCGCCGACATGAATCGCTCCTATCCGATGAATCGGCTGCTGCAAGGCGAAGTCGGTTGCGGCAAGACGGTCGTCGCGCTTTACGCCATGCTGCTGGCCGTGGCGGCAGGGCATCAAGCTGTCCTGATGGCTCCCACCGAAGTGCTCGCCCGGCAGCATGCCGATACGCTCGAACGATTGCTGGCGGGCAGCCAGGTGCGCAGAGCGCTGTTGGTTGGCGGGCAGTCGGCCGCCGAGCGGCAGCGCGTCGAACTGCAAGTTGCCGCCGGTGAGGTCGACCTGATCGTCGGCACGCAGGCGATCGTGCAGGCGGAATTGCACTTTCGTCGACTAGGCCTGGTGGTGATCGACGAGCAGCACAAATTCGGCGTGCGGCAACGCGCCACGCTCAAGCAAAAGGGACTCGATCCACACTACCTGGTGATGACCGCCACGCCAATTCCGCGTTCGATCACGATGACGCTGTTTGGCGATCTCGACCTGTCGACGATTCGCGACACGCCCCCCGGCCGGCAGGGGGTACATACCTATCTAGCTGCGCCCGAGCAGCGCGATCGATGGTGGGAGTTCTTGCGGAAGAAGTTGCGCGCCGGCCGCCAGGCTTACGTCGTGACGCCGTTGGTCGACGAGTCGGACGAAGTGACCGCGACCAGCGTCGAGCAAGCCTACGAATCGCTCACCAATGGCGAATTGGCCGAGTTCCGCGTCGGCATGATCCATGGTCGCCTCAGCACCGCCGACAAGGAGCGGACCATGGAGGCCTTCCGCGCGGGGCAATTGCAGGTGCTGGTCAGCACCACGGTCGTCGAAGTTGGCGTCGATGTCCCCAACGCCACGCTGATGACGATCGAGGGGGGCGAACGCTTCGGGTTGTCGCAACTACATCAACTGCGCGGCCGTGTCACCCGCGGGCGGCACGCCGGCTACTGCTGCGTGTTCGCCGACGCGCAAACGGACGAAGCTCGCAAGCGGCTCGAGGCCTTTGTTGCTTCGACCGACGGCTTTCAATTGGCCGAAGTCGACCTGGAGATTCGCGGCCCAGGCGATTTGTTCGGTACGCGCCAGCATGGCTTGCCGCCGCTGCGGATCGCCGACTTATTGCGCGACGCTCCGCTGCTGGACGAAGCTCGCCGCGACGCGCTCGAGCTGGTCGCTGGCGACCCGGGACTGTCTCGTCCGGAGCACGCACGGCTCCGTCGCCAGATGCTGGTGCGTTACGGTCGAGTGCTGGAGCTGGGCGACGTCGGTTAGTGCGCCGCGCTGTGCCGGCGCGAGTATCTCCGCGATCTCGCGCGCCGGCGGCGAATGAGCACACCGCCGATCAGGGCCGCACCGCCGATGGTCATCACCAGGCTGGCCGGTTCGGGCACGACGTGGACGTTGATCGTGATCCAGTCGGCGGGGAGCGGAAGGTCACCGGCCAGGAACTCCGCTTCCGTGTAGGTCGGCAACAGCGGGAGCGTGCTGAACTCACCCCCAAAATTGAAGGTTTGCTGAATGGAAAGCAAATCGACCACGTCCATCCCGTTGCCTAGCACCTGGCCGAAGACCACGACCTCTTGTGGGAAGATAATATCCTGGTTGTCGTTCAGGTTGATGTACCACTGATTCGTGGCGCCGTCGAGGTCGGCCTCCATCGTCTGGGAGTTCACCGGCAGTGCCATCGCCAGCGTGCCACGCGAGTTGGGGGTACCAATAAACTCGTTCTTGATGGCTCCGTGGCTGGGGACGGCCGGCACTTCGGTGCCACTCCCTTCCGGCAGCGGGTAGTAGCCGCCCCCTTGCAACACGAAAGGAATCAGCCCGCCGCTACCGTCAGGGATTCCGTAGGCGCGGTGGATGACCGAACCGTTGTACTCTCCGCTCAGCACATAGGAGAGAAAATTCGCGACGGTGATCGGAGCCACGTCGTCGAAAAGTTCAGCGCGGAAACTGCCCAACTGGGTATCGAACTGCACGACGGTGCCCGCGAAGGTCATCGCCGGCGACAGCGCCAACGAAGCGATCAATGCAAAGCTCAGCAAACGCGACATCGAGGTTCCTCGGGGGGCGGTATTTGGATCGCGGCGGAAAAAAGTCACGGGTTGGCTCCAAACACAATGCGATTGCGACCAGGTATCAAACCATTCGGCCGGCGAGGCCGCCAAAATGGCGGTCCGCGGAAGCGAAGGCTCGACGAGCTTCTGACGGTCCAGTGCTTATGGCCGCCCGGGTGGCACACCTTGCGATTGGCACAGCGCGCGAAAACAGATCGCACGACACCAGACGAAGGATTTGCTAGCGGGCCAAGAAAGCTGGAGAGCCGCGGTCAAACTGGGCGAACGCTGTTCGCCACCGCCGATTCAGAAGGCTCTTACCCGATCGCCACTAGCACTTTCAGAAGAATAACTGGACCTATAACGCCGCCGCTCGAGCCGGCAGCTTTAGGTCAGCCTACACGCCCGGCAATCAGATGCAAGGGAAAAATCTTGCAAAATCTGACTTCTCGGAGTCCGCGTTTGTCGCCAGGGGCTCCGGCCGTAGCACTCGCCCCCTCACGGCTGTTGGCTCGGCGTCCCAGCCGGCCCAAGGTCTCGCTGCACAGCGGCTTCGGCAGCCGCGACCCCGGTCGGATCGCTCCCCCGAAGATTCTCGAGAGCCCGCCGGGCAGCCGGCCGCGGGCAGAGCGTCAGGTAACCAACCACCGCGCGACGAACGGCCGCGGCACTGGCGTCGGCGGCAGTTGCCCGCTGTGGGGGATAGCAGTCGATCACGGCATCCAGCACACTCCAAGCCTGCCAGCGAGCCAGGTCGACGACCGCCGTGGCCGCGAATCCCGGGCGGGGGAGAACCAGGGCCAGGGCCTCGGCCAGCCGGTCGGCCTTGATCGCCGGCACGAACTCGTGCGCGAAGCGGAGCGCCGTCACCGCATGACGCACGTCTCCTTCGGCCGCGTGGGGATTGGCCAGAATCTGCCTCTCGATTTGCTCCAACCCGGCGGCGCCCCCCAGCAATAGCAACCCGCCGAGCATGCCGTCAAAGCCAGCCCGGAAGTCGCTGCCAGGCATGGGCCCCGATTCGCCGTCGGTCTCGTCACTGTCAACCGGTTGGCCGACCAGCGATTCGAGCAGTCGGCGATTGGCCGTGCGATCGTCAGCCTGTCGTGCCAGTCCCAGCGCCACGCCATAAAACCCCTTCCGACCCCCGGGCACGTCGGCATCGACCAGCCAACCGCGCATTTTATCCATCGGCAGTTGGTCGGCCACTTGCGCTACGACATCGAGCGGCGCCAGGCCGAACTCGTTGTAGACGTCGGCCGCGATCAACGGCTCGGCGTGTTCGAGGTAGCGTGCGAAATACTGCAGCCGCTCAGCGGCCGGCACGCGCAATCCCGGCGCGCGAACGAAGTATCCGTAGACCGTTTCGTTCACGGCTTCGGCCGACCAGCCTAGCGCGGCGCTGGCTGAAGGCAGATCTTGTGGTTCCGCCGCCGCCAGGTCGCCACCGTCGCCGCGCTCGGTCCCGAGCAGCAGCCAAAGTGAGCCAGGCTTGGCATCACGCGCGATCGCCAACTCGCCCGCCGGAAGTTCGAGCACGGAGTCGACCTCAAACGGAGCCGACGGTTTGGCCAGTTGCCGTAGTTTCAGCCGCGCGAGTTGGCCGTCGATCTCCAGCAATTCTGCCAGCCCGGCGACAGCGGCCGCCTCGCGACGTTCGGCCAGGGGAGCGGCCAGCGGCGTGCAGAACGGACAGGCCCGAAGCGAAGAAGTGGAGGCCAAAAGCAGAATGGCGGCAAGCAGCGGCGCCGTCGGGCCACCGGCGGGATGGCGTCGCCAGACGGCGTTCATCGCACGCTCTCGCCGTCGAGATGGAAAATGGCCCGCTGGATGCCGTCGGGATCCTTCAGTTCGCTGAAGCCGAAGGTCCCTTCGACGGTCACCGGCCGGATCGAGTAGTCGGTCGACTTACCCGGCTTCATTTCGACAACGATGCAATCGAACAGCGCCGCGCCGGGGCCAAAGCAGCATTCTTGATTGTCGCGCACCAGCACGAAGCTGGTGATGCCCGACTGCTGAAACGTCGGGTAGATGAACCCGCGGATGCGGATCGATTGGCCGAATAGCTTTTCGATTGCGGGCGTGAGCATCTCGCGGAAGAAGGGCTGGTCCTTTTCGATATCGAACTTGATGGTGTCGAAGGTGATGTCGCGCGGCTTGCCTGGCGAGGCGGGGCGAGCCACGACGCGAGTCACTGCTTCGGTCGGCTCTGCAGCAGGCGCGGCGGGCGCTGGTGCGTCGGCGACAGCAGTCGGCGTAGCAGCCGTCGCCGTCTCTGCCGGTTGCGCGACGGCCGAAGTTTGCGCGGCGGATTGCTCAGCCGGGGGCGTCACAGCGGCGCTCGACGCCGGCTCGACCGAGGCGTGATCGCAGCCGGCGACGACAGACAGTGCGAGCAACGCCGCTGCGAGCGAGGCGATTGATACCCGGGGGTTTGAGCTGCGTCGAAATCTCATCGCACCTCCTCGGCGTCGAGTCGATAAATGGCCAGGTGGTTGCCGTCCACGGGATCGAGGATCTCTTCGAGCGACAAGATGCCCTCCACGGCAACTGGATCGACGGCGAAGCGCGCAATTCTGCCTGGATTCATGTGGACGAAAATGCAATCGTAAAGCGCAGCTCCTGGGCCGAAACAACACTCCTGATCGTCGCGCACCAACACGAAGCTCGTGCCGGTCATCTGTTGCATAGTCTTAGGGTGGATCCACCCTCGGATGCGAATCCGTTTGCCCAACACCTTTTCAATCTGGGGCGTGAGCATCGCCCGCTCGAAAGGTTGTCCCTTCTCGATCTCGAACTTGATCGCGTCGAAGCTGATCGGCCGCACGGGCATCGACTGCAAGGCGGGCGGCGACAAGCTCGCCTTCGCCGCGGTCAAGGCCGGCTTGGCGGTGGTGGCAGGCGCTGCCTCAGCGGTGGGCGAGGTTGCTTCGGCGAGCGCCTGCGGGGCCTGCGGCGATGGTTTCGCACAACCGGTGACGAGTAGTGCCGCCGCCCAGAGCAAAGCTAGCCCACGGGGACGGGAGTCGTTTCCGGCCCTGAGCCATGCGGCTAGCTTGCGTCGCAGCCCGGAAACGACTCCCGTCCCCTTTCGGGTCGACGTTCCCTGTACGTCAAGTTCGCCAGTCGCGACAAATCGTGCACCCGCAGAGTGAATCACTTCAGATAATCCGCATCGAGGTGGTACAGCACCCGGCCGAGCTCGTCGCTGGCCTGACTGGTTTCGACGCGAAAGGTGCCGGCCAGCTTTTGCACGCGGAGCGAATGATCGAGCCGCAAACCGTTCTTCAAGTGGACCTGGATCATGTCGGTCAGCTTGGGGGTGGGCCCTCCGAAGCAGCAAGTTCCTTTGTCTCGGCAGAGGATAAACTCCTCGATCCCCTTACTCTGCTTGCCCGGGTAAGCATATCCCTTGATGAACACCCGCTGGCCGTCGAGCTGCCGGGCCGACGCTGGGATGCCGTCGGAGGCGGCGCCCGCGTCAGGCTGCAGTTCGGCATAGGTGATTCGCTGGTAGCCCTCGGGCACCTCGTGGGCGTATTCGTACGTCAGCCAGCCCGCTCCTCCGGCCCAAAACAGCGCCGACAATGCGATGCCGGTCCAAGCCAGCCGGCTGCCAGTCAGGCTCTCAGGCTGTTGGCCGATGCGCCACAGCGCGGCGGCGCCCAACAGGATGCCGACCAGCGGAATCAGCCCCATCGACCAGCCCAGAAACGCGGTACACGACAACACACCGGCAACGAGACTGGCGACCGCCGGCGCGCTCAGCGCGCGGTAGTCGACTTCGTCAAAGGCGTCGTCGAATTCATGTCGTGGTGCGGCAAGGCTCATGTCAAACAGTGGAACGGATGCAGTTTCTCGGCGGCCAAAACTTGTCGGCGCTGCCGGCGGCGGACTACGACCCGGCGGGACCGCGGCGGCGACCAAGCAATGTCATGTAAACGGCCAGCAAGATTGCGCCGGCCGCGAGGGGAATGGCGATCACTTTCCAGGTGGCAATCACCGGCAACGGTCGCGGGGCCAGCGCTGCCGATTCTTCCTCCTCTTCGCTATCGAACTCATCGGTCGGCATCGTGGCGGCGACGGCGGTGTCTTCGTCAGTGCGATCGCCTGACTTCGACTCAGAGTCAGTTTGCGAATTCGACGGCGACAGGTCTTCGGTCGCGCCGGCTGCCATGGCAGCGGCGACATCGGCGGTCGTCGTTGGCCGCTCCGGGGCGGCCGGCGCGCGGCGCGCTGAGACCGGGGTATCCTCGGGGTCGGCGACTGGCGGGGGCGGGAGATCGTCTTCGGCCGCGGCCTCCGCATCGCTGGTCGTCGAGGCGCCGCTATCCGTCGTATCGCTAGCCGGAGCGGTGGCCGCCTCGCCATCTTGGGTCGCGTTGTTGTCAGTAACCGTGTCGTCCGGCGGGGGGACCTTGGGCGCCGCCAGTGGGAAGAAGCTGTTGGCTCGCTTTACCGCGTCGGGGTCGATCTTGGCCAACTCGTCGATCTGGGCCTTTGCCTCGGGCAGAGGGCAGGCTTTGAGAAAATGGATCACCGGCACGCGCACCCAATTCGTGTCGTCGGTGGCGTCCTTGAACAACTGCACCAGGCGATCCATCGAGTCCCAATCCTCCCACCGCGCCAGGTCGGCGATCACCAGGTCGGCATACTGCGGCCGGTCGAGCATGTGCCGCAGGGCCTCGATCAACCGCTGTCGCGGAATGCCGATATCCTCCTGCCCGATGATGCGGATGGCGGTGATCGCCGCGTAGGTGTCGGTGTAGTCGGCATCCTTCTTGGTGAGGAAGCGATCTTCGACCAGCGGCAAGCCGGCTTCTCCCTTGAGCATCAAGTAGCAGCCGATCACGGCGTCGAGCGCGGTTTTGAGGTCGCGATTATCGGAGCGGATCGTCTCTTCGAGCAGCGGCAGATCGGCCTCGGATCCGCAGACACCAAGCATCGTCAGGTACAAGCGCCTCCGGCTCGGGGGCACCTGCGGCGACTTGATCCATTCGACCAACTGGTCGTGGTGCATGCGGTCCTTCAGCCCTTTGACCTCGGTGAAGGTGCACTTGGCGAACTCGTCGTACGAGTCGCGGGCGATCATCTCCTCGGGGTACTCGAGATACTCTTGAAAGTAAGCCAGCCGATCGGGCCCGCTTTCAGGCAGTTCTGGAAGTTTGCTGACGTAGTCGACCGCCTGATCGGTGAGCGCGATCGGCGTGTTCCAGGCGATTTTCGGAGCGTCGATGCCCATGATCAGAAAGCTGCGGCCGATTTCATCCTGACCGAAGTAGGTCACTTCGATCTCGCGCACGTCGGCGAGCTTCTTCAATCCGGCGGGCGTTTCGATCTCGACATCGCCCCCTTTGAGGACCTTGACGATTTCGAACCGCGCCAAGCTGTCGGTCAGCACCGGTGGTTTTGTCGGGTCGGGGGCTGATTGCGGGGCGGGGAGCTTCTTTAACTTGACGATCACACCGGCCGTGGCCCCTTTGAGCTCTTCGCCCAGGGTGACCGAGACCGCGCTACAGAACGGGCAGGCCGACAGTCGCGGCAACGAAATTGCGACGAGCAGCGCTACCAGCGTCGCGATGAGCGCCAACCCTCGGAAGCGGCGTGAACCCAAATTCGTGATGAGCCGCATGGCATGGTCCTCAATAATGTAGCCGGGATCATCGACCCCGGAACTTGCGGAACGCTGCAATCCCAATCACGGTCCGGCCTTTTCGAGCCGGCAACGTCGACGGGCACGTTGTCTTTTTACGGGCGGGCCGTCAGGGCCTTAGCCACATCGGTTCGATAGGCCGCCAAGGAAGGCAGAAACCCGACCAGGGCCGCCAGGATGGTCAGCCCTGGAATCAAAACTAACTCAATCCCTTCAAACTGCAAGAAACCAACGCTGACACCGGTGCGAGCTTCAACGATCGGGTCGATCGCGCCGATCAAGCCGTGCCCCAAGAGCACGCCGACCAGCCCGCCCCCCAGCGCCAACAGCAGCGACTCCAGGAGCACGATCGCCATCACGGTGCCGCGGCGGGCCCCCAGTGCCCGCATCACGGCAATGTCGTGCTGTCGATCGTTCATCGAGTTGTAAATGCTCACCAGGATGCCGATCCCGGCCACGACGACGACGGTCGAGGTCAAGAACAGCAGCAGCCATTCGACCGGCCGCACGATCTCCTCCATCAAGAGCTGGATTTCGCGCGTGGGGGCCACCGATTGAGCTTGCACTCCCTCGTTAATCTTTTGCGCCAGGCTGGCGGCGAACAAGTCGTTTTTCATTACGACCAGGATCGCCGTCACCTCGCGTTGATCTTCGGGCAAGGGCTCGTGGTGATGGTGATGGTGGTCGTGCCCGGCGTGATCGTGATGGTCGTCGTGCGCCGTTTCCGCGGCGTGCGGCACGCCCGGCCCTTTGGCATGCCCTTCAAGCAAGAAGAAGCCCTCGATGTTGATGAACAGCGCGCGATCGTTCGGCGTGCCAGTGGGCTCGAGGATGCCGACCACTTTGAACTTGTCTTCGTGCACGTGGCCGTCTTCGTTTTCGCTGACGCCGTGCGTCGGCATGAAGGAGTCGCCGAGCTTGAGCCCCGTCTGCCGGGCGACCGCCGAGCCGATCACCGCTTCGAAGAAACCGGTTTGCAGAAAATTGCGTCCCTGGGCGAACTCGTACTTTCTGCCTGCCGCGTATTCCAGCTTGGTGAACATCTCGCGCGTGGTGCCCACCACACGGTACCCCTCGTAGTTGTCTCCCAGGCAAAAGGGAATGGCCGTGGCGACATAGTCGCCGTAGTTATCGGGGCCCGATGTCTTAAACTTTTTGTAGTACGACCAGGGCAAGTTCTCGATCGGCTGGCTGAGGTGATAGACCGTGTTGAGCACCAACTGCAGCTTCCCCCCTTTGGGCCCGACGATCATGTGATAACCCTGCGCCCCGCGGCCGAACGAATCGCGGACCACCCCCAGGATCACCAGCACGGTGATGACCAACGCCACGCCCAGCGCCATCGACAAACCGGTCAGCGACGAGGCCAGTAACCTCTGCTGGATGCTCCGCAGGGCGATCTTCCATAGACTCATACGCGAGGAGCTCCTTGGCGGGCGGTTGGGCCGGTGAAGCAGACTGGGGGCAAGTCGGCTGGCTAGTTGTTGTTACGTGCGGGGCCGGCCAGGGTTCTGCTGTGCGGCGGGATGTCGGCTCGTGGCCAGCCCGTTCGCGGGGCTTGAAATCGTTCGCAGGTAAGCGCCGGGGCGCGATTTCCCAAGGGCAAGGGCGCCCGCGACCAGGAGCCCGCCATCGCGCATGCCTTGTTATCCCCGCCCGGGCACAGCGGCACAATGCGGGTATCGCGGCGGCTTGGCGAACATCTGGCGGTTTCGTTCGAGGCACTCGCCTCGACTGCTGGGGGCCGCCACGACTACAATTCGACAGCCGTTCCCGACAGTTCCTCTTGGGATCCACCGTCGGCCGCGCCGGATGCCTGGCCCGCCGGCGGCAAGCTATTGGCAAGCTTCGACTTAAATGGCCCTTGCTAGCGACGTCGCCGGCCCCCCGTTGCTGAACTGAGCATGATAACCCCCTCTGCTAAAGACCGACGCGTGGTGATCACCGGGCTGGGGATCATCAGCCCGATCGGCATCACGCCAGCCGATTTTTGGGCATCGTTGGCTGCCGGCCGCAGCGGCGTGGGCCCGCTGGCCGCCTTCCCGGCGACGCATTTGCCGACCGCCTGTGCCGCCGAAGTCCGCGACTTTACCGGCGCGATCGACGATTTTGGCCCGCTCGAAGGAGAAATGAAAAAAGCGGTCCGCAAAGCCCTCAAAATGATGTGCCGCGAGTGCCAGATGGGGGTCGCGGCGGCGATGAGGGCGATTCATCACGGCGGGCTCAAGGCCGGCACCTTCGATCCCGAACGCGTCGGCGTCTGCTATGGCGCCGATTACATGCTCAGCGAGCCGGCCGAGTTCGCCGATGGCATGGATCTTTGCGGAGACGAAGAGCGAAAGTTCCACTTCGAGAAGTGGGGGGCCGCCGGGCTCGGCAAGATGAACCCGCTCTGGCTGCTGAAGTACCTGCCGAACATGCCCGCCTGCCACATCGCCATCTTCAACGACTTGCGAGGACCAAACAACTCGCTCACGCAGCGCGAGGCTTCCAGCAACCTGGCCATCGGCGAAGCGGCCCGCACCATCCAGCGCGGCAGTGCCGACGTGATGCTGGCCGGCGCCACGGGCACACGCGTGCATCTGATGAAATCGCTGCAAGCCCTGGTACAAGAAGAGACCGCCGAGCCGGGAGTCGAACCGCAGCGGGCGTCGCGCCCCTTCGACTTGAATCGCACCGGCATGGTCATTGGCGAGGGGGCCGGTTGCCTGGTTCTCGAAGAACTGGGGCACGCCCAGGCGCGCGGCGCCACTATTCTGGCCGAAGTGCTCGGCGGCGGGGCGAGTTTTGTCGCCGATCGCAATCACATCGCCAATCGCCCCAAGGCATTGGCCAACGCCATGCGTGCGGCCCTGCGAGACGCCGGTCTCAAGCCGGAGATAGTGAGCCACCTGCACGCCCACGGCCTGAGCACGCGACGCGCCGACGTCGACGAGGCCGCCGCCATTGCCGACGTGTTCGGTCCGGCCGCAATGCGGTTGCCGGTGACGGCTGCCAAGAGCTACTTCGGCAACTTGGGCGCCGCCAGCGGCATCGTCGAGTTGGCGGCCAGCATCCTGGCGCTGCACGAAGGGCGGCTCTTTCCGGTGCTCAACTACGATACGCCCGATCCGGCCTGCCCCGTCGCGGCGGTTCGCGGCGACGACGTGCCGGCCGGCCGCATCGCCGCCCATTGGAACGTGACGCCGCAAGGCCAAGCCAGCGCGGTGATCGTCGGACTGGTGTAGACGGCGCCGGCGCCTTGGCTGCTCACGCGCGCTTTAGACGTTCTTAGGCCGAGCGACGTTTTTTTCGCCCTGCCATGCGTCTCTTATGTCGGCGGCAGAAGATCGCCAAGCCTGCGCCGCCGGCGATGGCCAAGGTGACGGTCGAGGGCTCGGGAACCACGATTTCGACGGGGCCGTCCGCCAACTTGTAGGCCAGAAAGTCTGCCACGCGCTCCAGCACCGTTTTGCTGGTATCGAGCTTGCTGGGATCGTCCTTCGACCAGGGATGAAAGTCGTAGTCGACACCGTGCGCCAGTTCTTCGTCCGGCAGGTCTTGGAGCCATTGCTCGTAATAGAGACCGCCGCCGCGAGTTTCGAGCTCGTTGTGCAGATTAGGGGAAACAGTCGAGTAGGGAATCAACAAATCGGAAACGCCGTTGAGCAAGAACAGCGGCGGGTGCTCCGACTGCGGCCCGCGGACCAGATCGTAGTTGTTGTACATGGTGCCGACCAGCGACACGACTGCTTGCGCCTGGAACGTTTGATCGTGCGCGGTGCGCATGTTGTATTGCAAGTACATGGCGTTGACGGCTCCGGCCGAACCGCCGGCCGCCGCGATCCGATTCGGGTCGATGCCGTACAGCGCCGCGTTCGCGCGGACGTAGCTGATCGCGGTGGCAAAATCCTCGACGCCCGACTTGATCACGTTCGCGCCCGGGAAAACGTTCAGCGGAAACTCAAAGTCGAGGTTTTGATCCCAGGGCCCCGGCCCCGCCACCGGGCTGTCGCCGACCTGGCGATAGTCGGTCGTGAAGACGGTGAAGCCGCGCTGGGCCATGTAGCGGGCGAAATCCGTCACGCGGCTGTTGTCTTTGTCGGCCGTCGACCAGGCGCCGCCATCTTGAATGACAATCGCCGGCCGATTGGGCTGCACCGCGCCGGTGCCTTTGTCGGTCGGCTGCCACACGTCCATCAACAGTTGCATCGAACCGCTGGTAGTCCCGCCCGTGCCGTAGACGACATCGCGGGTGCGGGTAACCGAATAGATATGGTCGATGTAGAGCTGCGCGCCGGAAACCCGCGGCGCGCTCGAACATGACGCGATCACGAGCGCAGCGCCGAAGAATACCCCTGGTCTCATTAGCGTTTCCCCCTTCGAGCCCTATGGTTACCAACTTCCCCAACCTGGCGCCACTCGACTGTGCGGCGAGCAAGAAGTAAGCCCTTGGCGACGTCGCGTCACTACGAATGACCGCAGTGACGATAGTCGCGAGCTTGGTGGCGCGTCAAGCTTTTTGGCGCGCGGCGCGCCCAAACACATCGTCGCGGGCCATGTAGCTTGAACCACCCCACCCGGATGGGGAGTGCAGTGGAGAAGTGGACGCTACGGAGCGTCGATTCCCGGCAGCGGGAACTCGTCCGAGGGGGTGTGCTGATCGCGCATCAACTTCTCGATCTTGGCGACCACTTCGGGATGATCGGCCGACACGTCGCGCTTTTCACCCACGTCGGTTGCCAGGTCGTACAGCTCGATGTGCAAATCGGGCTGGCCGCGTCGCCCTTTGCGCTCGATGTGCGGGCGGATTCCTTTCCAGTCGCCGACCCGAACCGATTGTTGTCCGCTGCCGGCCGTGAACTCACGATACAAAAACTCGCGTGGCGGCTGCTCTTCGCCCAATAGCGTGGCGGCAAAGCTGATGCCGTCGATCTCGGCCGGAATTGCCTCGCCAGCGCCGGCCAATTCCAGAAAAGTCGGCAACCAATCTTCGAAACCGGTCACGCGGTCGCAGACGGCCGGCTCGATATGGTCCTTCCAGTAGACGATGCCGGGGACGCGAATGCCTCCTTCGTAGAGCGATCCCTTGAGCCCGCGCAGTGGCCCGGCCGATGCGAAGAACTCCGAATCGCTGCCGCCGACGCGCTCGGCGGCCGGCCCGTTGTCGGAACTGAAGACGAACAGTGTTTGCTCGGTGAGCCCCAGCTCCTCGACGAGGTCCATGATCCCGCCGACGACGCCATCCATGCGCGTGATCATGGCGGCATACGCGGCGTGGGGATCGTGATGCGGCAGGTAGCGACGGTGACCGTCGTACGGCGCGTCGTCGAGCTGGCCGCGGTATTCGGCCAGCGAGTCGTCGGGCACTTGCAGCGACACGTGCGGAATGGTCGTCGGCACGTAGAGAAAAAACGGCCGCGACTGATTGTCGCGCACGAACTTCAGCGCCTCGTCGGCCATCAGATCGGGCGCGTACTGCCGGCCCGCGTACCGCGTGTAGCTGGCTGGGTCGTCGAGCGCGGCGTCAGCGGGGAGCGGTTGATGGGCGGCGAACGGCGGATTGTCGAGCGGCTGCCGGCGATCGTTGTCCCACAAGTAGGTCGGGTAGTGGTTGTGCGCGACCGCCTGACAGTTGTAGCCATAGAAGCGATCGAAGCCTTGCTGCAGCGGCGCACCTTCGCTGGCTGGCGGACCGAGCCCCCACTTGCCGAACGCACCGGTCGCGTAGCCCTGCTGCTTGAGCAACTCGGCGACGGTGACCGCGCCCGCATAGAGGGGATACTGCCCTTCGGGCCCAACCGAACGATTGTTGCGAACGAACGCGTGCCCCGGGTGCATCCCGGTCATGAAGACGCAGCGCGACGGCGCACAGACGGCGTTGCCCGAGTAGTGCTGCGTGAGCCGCACGCCGGCGGCGGCCAGCCGATCGAGGTGGGGAGTGCGCGTCTTGGTCTGGCCGAAGCAACCGAGGTCGGCATAACCCAGATCGTCTGCCAAAAAGAAGATGATGTTGGGGCGCGTGGGGGGTTCGTCGGCGCGAACCATCGTAGGCACTGCTGGACAAGCCAGCAGTGGCACCCAAAGAACCATCGTCAACAATCGGAAACAGCAAGCCGGTCCGGAACTGATGAGTCGTATCACGTATCGACTCCTTCTGGCTGTGCGTCTTCGGGGGCGGGTTGATCGACCGGCGCGGTTGCGTCGGGCTGGCCGTCGCCTTGCCCGTCCTCTGCAGGTTGCTCGATCCGCACCAACGTCAGTTGCTGCGTCTTGTCCTTGCCGAAGTGGACCAGGCAGGGGGTGGCTTCCTGCGTGAGGTTCGACAAGCCGGCCTCGTAGACGATGTCTTTCTTGTCGCCGATGCTCCAGGCGGCCCGCTGCGTTTTGGGGTCGACCGATCCGTAGACTGGCAGCGTCGTCTCCGAGAGTGCGTTGTAGTAATTGCCGCGGATCACCCCTTCTTTGTTCAGCCCCAATTGGAACATATCGTTGGCGGTCGTATCGTCTCCCTGCACCAGGCCAAACACGCCGAGTGACTGCCACTCGGATTGATCGTCGGGCGTGGCCTGGCGACCGGTGTCGGCGATGTCCTGCGCTTGTTGGGCGTACTCGTCCTGCGTGGCGACCGGCGTGCCATCTTCGTAGACCTGGCCATCGTCGTTGTAAACGATATTCGTGCCGTAGTCGTAAGCGATCGGGTCAGCCACGATCCCCATGTAGGCCGCGGCTGTCGCCCAAGTGGCGGCCGCCCACAAACCAGCGCCCGCCCAACGGTATGGATACCATGCCCGTGGATAGCGGGCATACCAGCCGCGTCCGAAGACGCCGGCGTGGATGTAGCCACGGTTCACGGCGACCGCGCGGCCGTGCAGGTAACCGCTGGTGACATGAAAGGTGCCGTTGCCCGCGTAGCCGCCGATGCGGCCATAGCGCCCGCCGGCCGCGACACCTCCGCGGGGCCCGATCGCTACTCCGCCGCGCGAGCCGCGGGCGGCGAAGTTGCCTTCGGGACCCATGCCGATCGTGCTGCGACCGCCGAAGGCGGCACTGCCACCGCGAAAGCCGTTGGCCGTGCCGGCATGCGCGCCGTGTCCGACGACCGCGCCGTTGGGGCCGACGTAAACACCGCCGCGCCCCGCGCCGCCGATCGTGCTGCCGCGCGGACCGGTATAGCTTCCAGCGCCGGCGCCGTGATAGTAGGTGCCGCCGGCCGGGCCGGTGCGGCTGTTGATGCCGGTGCTGGCGCCAGACCAGGAACCGCCGTGCGGCCCGACTCCCGAAGAGAGCCCGCCGAATTCGCCGCCGAAACCACCAGGGCGAGCCCCGAAATTGGCACCGCCGTAACCACCAAACCCACCGGGGCGAGCCCCGAAGTTGGCGCCGCCGACACCACCGAAGCCACCTGGCCGCGCGGCCATACCCCCACCGAAGCCACCCCCCATGCCGCCGCGGAATCCGCCGCCACCACCGCCACGAAAGCCACCGCGAGCCAGCACCGCTTGCGGCATGCACACGAGCGCCGCGATCACGACACACAACAGAGTTTTTGAAACGCGCATGGCGAACAACCTCAGAAGAGTTGAAGACGTGTTTTCTGGAGCCACGTGTTATTTCACCCGGGTGACTTTGATTGGATGCGCGCTGAGCGGCGCGGCGTTCTCGCCGGCGACCAGCGATTGCCAGGTGAACGAGTCGGCGGTGCCGGGCACCAAGACGTTCGTCGCGGCCACTATGTCGCCGTCGGGCGAGGTGTTGGTCGATTCGATCAGCCAGCGCCCTTTGTCGAACGTCCAGATGCCGTTGGCTACCGTGCCGCGCGAATCGAAGGTCCAGCTACGCAACAAGCCGGTATCGGGATCGCGACCGATGATCTGCACGCCCGACCCCTGCGGCTTACCTTCCACGATCACCTGAAAGCGGTTTTCGAGGAACGTGTGACCTTGGTCGAGCCAACTGTAGGTGAGACGCAATTCGTGTTGCTCGGTCTTGGCGCTCCATTTGCCGACGAGCCAGGCAAGCTTGGCGAGCGGATCGCCTTGGGCCGAGGCTTCGGCCGCCCATTCGCGCATTTGGGCCAGCCGCCAGCCGCCATTCTCGCGGACGTGCAGCGCGCAGTAGCGACTGACCACGACTTCGTTGGGATTGTCGCCGGCAACCGTGAAGGTGCCATCTTCGATCGCGCTATCGCGCGACAGGAAGCGGATCTCGTCGATCTGCATCGACGCTTCGTTCGGCTTGCGGGCTTTGAACAGCTCGGCGTAGGCCTTCTCGATGGCGGCGCGGCCGCGAATCGCCACCCCCTGGTCGTTGACGTATTCGCCGTTCTCGGTCCAGGCGGCGGCCAGCGCTTTGCCATCGCCGCTACGGAACGCGGCCAGGAACTTCTCGGCGCTGGCGCGAATCGCCTTTTCGTCGGCGGCGCGGTCGGCGGCGTCCGCGTTTGGTACGGCTGTCGTGCCGATGTGTTGCCCGCGAACGCTCGCGACTACGAGCAGACCCATCGCGGCGGCGAGACCAGCTCGCGCAGCGGGCCGGCGCAACGCGATGATCATTTGACGATACATGGGTATCTCCTCAGAGGTTGTGTTTGCCGATGTGCGCGACCGGGTCGGATTCGCTCATTTCGAATCGCCGAAGTGTGCTGCGCACCCGAAAGTATAGCTCCGCAGCAGGCGGGGGGTCGCGTTTATGGGCGCAGTCGCGGAAGCAGAGGAGCGGCCGACGTGCGAATCGCGCGCCGCGGTGGATCAAACATCTCCCTCGTCGCGCAAACGCCGTAGCGTTTTGCGGAAAGCCTCGGCGGTACGCTGGAGATCGGCGTCGCCATGCACCGAAGACGTCGGTCCGCCGGGCCAATTAAAAATCTCTACGCCATGCACGATCATGCCGACGCGCAATTTCGACGTCAGCCCCGGCCGGATGGCAGCCTTGATCGTGCGCCAATCGCAGCGGCCCGTGGCGATGTCGTCGGCCGTGACTGCCAGGCGGTCGGGATTTGTAAAGATGTGGAAGCCCGAAAACGTGCCATAGACGATCCACGGCACGCCGGCTTCGACGACGACCTGCTGTAGCGCGTCTCGCAACCGCGCTGCGTATTCGTTGGCGCGCGCGCAGGCGTCGGTCTGAGCGACCATTTCCAGCGCGGCAATGCCGGCCGCGGCAGATAAAGGGTTCGCATTGTAGGTGCCATGGTGAGGCACCTTGTCGCGCCGCGGCCCACCTGCCGGCGGAAAGGCCAGCGCCTCGAGCAACTCGGCACGCCCGGCGATGGCGCCCCCGGGGAGGCCCCCCGCCAGGATCTTGGCGAGGGTCGTGAGATCGGGCGCGATGCCGAAGTGCTGCTGGGCGCCACCGGGCGAGACGCGAAATCCACTGATGACCTCGTCGAAGATCAACAGCACGCCGCGCCGCGCGGTTAGCTCGCGCAACTGGATCAGAAACGACGGCACGATGGGTGTCTGGCCCCAACTGCCGCCGGTCGGCTCGAGAATCACGGCCGCGACGTCGTCGTGTTGATCGAAGATTCGCTCGAGGGCCGCCGCGTCGTTCGGCGGGGCGATGATCATTTGGCGTGCCAGGTCTTCCAGCACGCCAGGCGTCGGCAGCACTTCGTTGTTCGGTCCCAGCCCGAAGGCGACGTGGTCGTGCCAGCCGTGGAAATGGCCGGCGAAGCGCACGATCTTCGGCTTGCCGGTCGCAGCTCGCGCCAGCCGCAAGGCCAGCAGCGTGGCTTCGGTGCCCGAACTGGTGAAGCGAACGCGCTCGGCCGCGGGGAGGAGCTTGAGCACCAATTCGCCCCAGCGGACTTCGAGCTCGTGCCCCGCACCGTAGTGGGTGCCGCGCTTCAATTGCTCTTCGATGGCGGCGACGATCCGCGGGTGGTTGTGGCCGAACAATAGCGCGCCGTGACCGCCGGTGTAGTCGACGTATTCGCGGCCGTCGACATCCCATTTGCGGCTCCCCGCGGCGCGCTCGACGTAAAGCGGATAGGGCTCGAAGAACCGGCTGTCGTGCGTGACGCCACTGGGAAAGACCTGGCGGGCGCGCTGGACGAGCAGCGCGGAACGGCCGGTCAGACTCCGATACTCATCGAACAACGACGCTGCCGTTGACGCAGCAGACGAGGTAGCGCGCGACGGCGCTTGATCGGTGTGGGTAGACATCGCTTCAGTGTTCCTGAAAGTTCACGATCGCCAGGCGCCGCACGAGCAACCTAGCGGTTGTTGTTGTAGCAGATGCCGTCGCGGTTCTCGACCGTGCGCGGCGAAGTCAGTAACTCGCGGTATTCGGCGGCGAGCGCTGGTCCTCGCTGGCGAATGTCGAAATTGCGCTCCATTTGCCGCCGGGCAGCGATGCCTAGGGCCGCACGCCGCGACGCATCGTCGATCAACCGGCGCATGCCCGTGGCCAGTGCCTGGACGTTGCCGGCGGGGACTAGCTCGCAGGCAAGCTCTGGGTTGGCCGTGCCATGGTCCGCGAAAACCTCTCGCGTGCCGCCGACGTCGGTAGCCATGACCGGCAGACCGCAGGCCGCGGCTTCCAGCAGCACGCGCCCCAGCGGCTCCTGTCGGGCAGCATGCACAAGCAAGGTCAGTTCGGCGAGCAACTTGTGCACGTCGTCGCGCCAGCCCAGAAAGTGAATGCGCTCGGCGATGCCCGATTGCACGCGGCGAGTGTGCAGTTGCGATTCGAACTGCAGTGCTTCGTCCTTTTGTGAATAGCGCTCGCCGATCACGACGAGATGCCAGTCGGGTCGGTCAACGGCGACGCTGACAAACGCCTCGAGTGCGAGGTCGACCCCTTTGCGCTGCACGAGTTGTCCAATCACGCCAATGAGCTGTGCTCCGGCCGGCAAACACAATTCGCGAATCAACGAGCCGCTGGCCGGTCGAGGCTGGAACGCTTCGAGATCGATGCCGTTGTAGGCGACGCGCAGCTTGTCGCTCGAGACCCCTTGGGCGAGATGCTCGTCGCGCGCCGCCTGGGATACCGCCCACAGGCGATCTAGGCGATTGACGTCGGCGACTGCCGCCGCGCTCAGACGCACGATGTCGCGTAGGTGACCGCCGGCGCGAAGGCCAAGTGCCGCGGTTACCGGCCCGGCCAGCCGCGCCATCGACAGACTATTGGCGATGACCAGGTCGGGTGACTGTCTGACAAGCACTTCGGCCAGTCGGGCACGCCGCTCATCGAGCGAGGCGTGGCGCCGGTCGGCGGGGATACCGAACAGTGAAGGAACAATGCGTACGCCTGATGCCGTCAATAGATTGGCGGCCGGACTGGGCACCGGCACGAGTGCGCTCAGTTCCCATCCGGCGTCGCGCACCCAGGGGATTGCCGCGGCCAACGATCGCTCGCCGCCACTGATCGTCGGGTACTCGAGAAGCCAGAGCAGTTTGGGCATGCGATACGCAAAGCACGTAGTTGGTCGCGCTCGAACATTAAGGACCGCGGACGACGTCGCGGCCGCGGAACTTGAATACCTGGCCGGCAACCTCGACGCCATCATCGACCCGCTTGATAAGCCCGGCGGCCGTGGTCTCGCGCGGCACCTCGGCCAGCGGCGGCAGCGGTTCGTCGAGCAGTTGCGCGG
Source organism: Pirellulales bacterium (assembly GCA_050184475.1). Taxonomy (GTDB): domain Bacteria; phylum Planctomycetota; class Planctomycetia; order Pirellulales; family JAEUIK01; genus JAIESQ01. The sequence goes on from JBFXAH010000005.1 coordinate 74,341, forward strand.
CGTCGGCCAGCCAGACGACGACCAGGGCGAAGCCAATGGCTCCTTCGCGGCGACTCGGTTCGCGCGCAGTCCAGGCAAACGACTCCGTCGCCGGCGGCGGGGGCTCGTCGAACGTGCGGCCCGACCGCCAGACGGCCAAATACAGCCGCTCGTCATCGGCCGCGGCCCCCAGCAGCCGCGTTTGCGAATAAGACAAGCGCCGTGTCGGGATGGCAAACGTTCCAGTGGCGAGCACAGGCTTCATGTGGCCGGTCGCCCGGTCGGTCCAGAGCACCGCCACGCTGGTCGAGGCAGGGCGGCGCATGAAGCGATTCCCGGCCGGGTCGACCGGCGCGTGTAGAGCATGCACAAAGCACGCGTCCGTGGCCACTACCAAGCGCGGTTGGGCGATCTCTTGCTGGAGTCTTTTGTGTTGCGCCTGCTCATCGGCCGCGGCGTCGGCAGCGCGGTCGTCACCGCGTGCGCTAACCGTGACAAGCAATACCGAGGTTAGCGCGGTCAGCTTGACAAGGCGCGTCGCCAAACTTGCACCCATGGTCGAGGCGTTAGTCCGATGTCTCGCCAAGCGAACTCGGGCTTCTCTGCGAGGGGAATCGGTTTGGCCGTTTCGAATGCATCTCGATCGTCCGCGTGACATGAAAGACATAGTAGAACTCGGGGGAGTTGGGACCAAACGCATAGGGGAACGGAAAACCCATCTGGCCTAGATAGAACTGTGCGCCGGCCGCGACGCTGGCCGTCGTCACGCCTTGTAGAACGTGAAAGCCCATCACCGGTTCGAGATCGGCCGCCTCGTGCGGCAGGCCCTGGACGTTGGTCTGACACATCGGCACGATGACGAAGTCGTTGGGGTACAACGCGCCTTGGGTAATGTCCAAACACCGAGCGCCTTGTTGCTCCATGTAATACTGAAAACCCCAATGCCCCTGAAACCACAAGGCGGCCGGATCGACCTGATAGCTGTCGAATAAGTACTCGGGGATTAACGCGGCTGCCTGCCGAGCAGCGTTCGCTCGGCTCCTATCGGCGAACGCGACTGCCAGCGCGAGTGCCAGACCGAGCGCCAGGGCTGGCAGCAGACTGAAGCGCGAGCGGAGGAACTCCCACGCGTAGAGCGGTCGATCGATCGCCCGCACCACCAAAACGGCGACGGCCGGCACCAGTGGCAAGATCGTGCGCGAGGTGACACTCCAGTTGAGGTACGTCGCGAAGTAAAACGTCCCGGCGATCCAGAACACGAGCAGCACCGCTTCGGGGTCGCGGCGCCGTGCCAGGTCAAGCACGCCCAGAGCCACCACACAGAGTCCGGCCGTGACAAATGCCGCGGCTTCGAGCGGCATGAGCCACGTCCACCCGCGCTCGGCGGGCGGCGTATATCCCAGGTAAGTGCCAGCCCAGGCGGTCGTCAGGGCAAGGAGAACGAACACCGCAAGCACTACGGTAGTTCCCCAACGCCCCCAGAAATGGGGCACGAAGTACAACAGGGGGAGTATGCCGCCACCCAGAAACGTCAACCCATACATGAACTTCCTGTGCCACGCGACGCCGAGGACCCCGCGCGTGGCGCTGGCATAGGTGAGAGCGTCGCCAGTCAAGCCATGGCCATAGAGCCGATAAGACCAGTTCTCGAAGGCGATCAAGGCCGCGCAGGGAATCGCCAGAGCGACAACTATCGTGATGGCGATCGGCCAATCACGCCGTGTCGGGGAGTCGGTCGTCGTCCAGAGCGGCAAGCGACGGGCGATGCTATATGCAGCCAGCATGGGGACGAGGCAGATGCCGTAGTATTTGCTGAGTGCGGCGGCGCCCATGCACGCGCCGGCCAGGACAAACTCTGCGGGGCGATTGCGTCGCTCGGCGTCGATCCAAAAGGCGACCGCCCAACACCAGAAGCACAACAGCAGCATATCGCACATCAAGGTCGTGCTCGAGACGAGTGTCACCGGCATGGCAAAAACCAGCGCCGCGGCCAACACCGGTCGACGGCAACATCGTCGAGCCAAAGCGTAAGTTCCCAGCACGGTTCCCAGCGCCGGCAAGATGAACCCCGCATGCATGGCCCATTCGTCGAAGCCCGCCAGATATCCGATCAAAGCTAGAAAGTACGCAGCCAGCGGGGGATTCTGGTTCACCTCGTGCATCGGTTCTTCGAAACCATACCAGTTCACGTCGAACCCATAGAAATCGAACGGATTCCGGAGAATCTGTCGAGCAGAATAGATGAACAGCGGATCGTCCATGTGGACGGCTTTGTTCAGAAAGGGCACCAGCGAAACCAGCACCAGCGCCATGAGCAGGACGAGTTTGAGCCGGGCCTCCTCACGCCCACGCTCATCAGCGCGCCGCGCCGCTCGGACTGTTGGTCCTGGCAGAGATGCTGCTGCCTGTGCCGGCGCGGCTTCCAACTCGCGGGCCTCGGAGTCAACGGCGTTCGTCCAGCCTGCAGGTCGATTCATCGTCGTTCAAACTAACGGTGCTCGCTCAACGCAGTGCCCGCGCAACCCCATTCGTTCTGAGAGCATTGTCAATCGCTCCGCCGCAAATTGCCAGTTGAGAAGCGATAGGGCTCCGTCATGCGATACACCAGATAGCCATCCGGCTCGATCGCGCCGAAGACGTAAGGCAGCGACAGCCAGCCCAAGACCGCGTAGAACTTCCCTCGCCAGGCTGTGGATTGAGTAGCGATCCAAGTGGTGCGCGGGAACGCCTGCGCCAGGCCGTCGATCAATTCGGCCGCGTCGTCGGAGGGTACCTGCTGATTCGAGTTCTCCAACGGCACCACCAGAATGTCTCCCGGCATCAGGGTGTCACGCGGCATATCGAGTGGTTGCGCTCCAACTTCTTCAATGTAGTACTGAAAGCCCCAGTGACCTTGAAACCAGAGCATCTGATTGGGCTCGGCAAAGTGCGCTACGAGGGTTGCCGCGGCTCTGCGGGCCGACTTGGCGAACGTGTAGTCGGCGCGGGCCGCCGAGAGCGACACCAATGCTCCCAATCCCAGTGCCATCCAGACGCCGCGCGGCACCACGACCGGCTGCAAATGGCGGCGAATTTCGAGCCTTCGCGCCAGCAGAATGCCTGCCGGCGCCGCCAGCGGCACGAAGGTGCGGGCCGTGATCGTCCAGTTTCCCAGCGCGGCGAACAATAGCGTGCCACCCAGCCAAAGCACTAGCAGCAGACTGTCGCAAACGGCGGACGGTTGCCGCCAGCGGCCCGCGACATCTGCGACCGCCAGGCCAAGCACTTGCGCGGCCGCGAGCAGAAAAACCACGGCGTGCAGCGGAAATACCCAGCGCAGGGCCGGCGCGTCGCGGAGATCGGTGTTGGGAAACACCCCGGCCGCGGTCCAGCCGGCGAAGGCCAAGGCCGCGACGACGACCGCGGGAATTAACACTTTCGGTGACCAGCACCACGGTGCCGCGCAGCCGATCGTGATCAAGCAGCCGCCGAGGAAGATCAGAGCCTGCAACAGCCGTTTCGGCACGGTATTCCATCCTTGGTTGGCCCGTGCGTAATCGGCTGCTCCGCTTAATAGTCCATGGCCGTACAGGTGATGACAGTACCATTCGAACAGTGCCAGCAGGGCGATCGGTAATGCTGCGGCAACGAGCCACCAGCCGGGTCGCCGCAGGCGAACGAGAGAATATGCGACCATCAACGGCACGACGCAGATTCCAAAGTACTTCGCCAAGGCCGCCGCGGCCGCCAGTGAACCGGCCACCACGAACCACAGTGCACCGCCGCGATCGAGCCCGCGAAGCCAGGCCAGCATCGACCAGCACCAGCAGGCGGCCATCAGGTTGTCGCACATTAGCGTCGTAGCCGAGACGAGCACCACAGGCGTGGCACAAGCAGCCACCGCGGCCAGCACCGCGTGTTGACAGAATCGACGGGCCAGCAGGTAGGTACCTAACACCAGGGCGATATTGGGTACTAGGAACACCGCGTGCATCAATACCTCGCGGTCGCCACCAACCCACAGCGCGGCAGCAAGCAAGTAAGCCGCGCCCGGCGGGTTCTGATTGATCAGGTGCATCGGCCGCGGCTCGCCATACCAGTTGATCTCGAAGCCATAGAAGTCGGCAGGATGACGCTGGATTTGCTGCGCGGTCCAGACAAAGAGGGGATCGTCGATATGCACCGGCTTGTTGAGAAAGGGGACCAGCAGCCCCAAAGTGCCCAGCACGAGCATCCAGATTTCGCCGAGCATCTCCGAGCTTTGCTGCTTGGAAGCTGACGCCGCGGCGCGCTCTCCCGCCGGCGCAACGGCACTCGACGTCGGCGACGTCGAATCGGGCTCTTCTGCGGGGGTGGGCATCGCGGTAGATGAGTCGTGGGCCATGCCGAAGATCAAGTAATTGAGTGTGGGTGGCCTTGGCGCGCGGTCGTGGGCCGTGCGATACCGAGCGATCATCGACACGAACGTGCTCAATACCGAATTTCTCAGATTAGTCGGTAGCTGTGGCCAATGTAAGCCACGTTGGCGATTCCCGCTGGCGTCCGACAGTCGAGCACGATTGCTTGACAGTATCTGATCGGGGGCCGATAACGCGGCGCGTTGCCCGAGACTTGGCAGGGAGCGCAGTTGACGGGCGAGTTTCGCACATCGCTGTCGCAAAAGGCCGCCGGCATGACTGATTCAACTCCATCGACCGTCGCTGACGAAGGACCACCCAACGCGACGAACAACGGACTGCGAAAGTCGCGCGGTTGGCTGCGCGCTTTGCTGGTCGCCCTCTTATTGATCGTGGCTTTCGTCGCCGGGTTTCTGCTCTTCGCGCCGACGCCGATCGATCCCGCGGCATACGACCCTCCCGCCCCGCCGCCGATGACCGGCGTGCTCGAGCCGAATACGAAATTGCGCGACGCCACGCCCTTGGCCGCCGGTCAGATCGTCGGCCCTGAGGATGTCGAAATCGACGCCGACGGCAGCGTGATTACCGGACTGGTCGACGGTCGCATCGTCAGGATCAAACCCGATGGCCAGATCGAGCTAGTCGCACGCACGGGGACCGAAGCCGCGCCCGGCAGGCCGCTGGGGATCGCGCGGGCGCCCGACGGGCGCTTGATCGTGGTCGATGCTCGACTGGGGTTGCTGGCAGTTTCGCCCGATGGCGACGTGAGCACGCTCGCGACCGACGCCGGGGGAGTCCCCTTCGGCTTTGCCGACGATGTCGATGTGGCCAGCGACGGCCGCGTCTACTTTTCCGACGCCAGCGACAAGTTTGGCGACGGTGAGTATCTCTACGACTTGCTCGAGGCCCGTCCGCACGGGCGGCTGTTGTGTCACGATTTGGCGACGGGCGAAACAGAGGTGTTGCTCGACGGGCTGTACTTCGCCAACGGCGTGGCCCTGTCGCAGCAGGAAGACTTTGTGCTGGTCAATGAGACCTATCGCTATCGCATCACGCGGTACTGGCTGAAGGGAGACAAGGCCGGCACGTCCGACACGTTCGCCGACAACCTTCCCGGCTTTCCCGACAATATCAGTACCAACCGCCGGGGCACGTTCTGGCTAGCGCTGTTCACGGTGCGCAATCCGACGATCGATAGCCTGCATCCCCATCCGTTCTGGAAAAAGGTTCTGTCGAGGTTGCCGAAGGCGTTGTGGCCCGCGCCCGATCCGTATGGATTCGTCGTGGCGCTCGACGAGCAAGGAACCATCCTGCGCAGCTTGCAAGATCCGGATGGCGAGAAGTTCCGCGAGGTAACCAGTGCACAGGAACGTGACGGGCAGCTTTACTTCGGCACGTTATCTGGTGATCGGGTGGGGCGGCTGGCGCTAGAGGGCGACTGAATCGCTCGCAGCCACGGCTCGGTCGCGGATGTGGTTGAACGTTGATTCGCGTTCAGGGAAATCTTCGCACGTCGACGGTTGGCTGGCTGCAAATCCATCCTGGGGCGCTCAGATGCTCGCACCATTGATCTACGTCGGTTTTTTAATCTTCTTGCTGGTTTACGAAGTCCTCGTGCTTTGGCTGGCTGCGAGGTGGCTGCGTGCCATGCGGCCGACCCTTGCGCGAGCGAGCATCGCAATGCTGGTGTTGCTGCTGTTAAACGCGCTGTCTCTGGCGACTTTGTCCATGGCGAACTCTCCCGCAGGGCAACCCTCGGTTGCCTGGTTGCTGGTTGCTTTGGTCGCGTTTGCAGCTTGTGTAACGGCAAGTTGCGCGACGATTTGGCTGGTGCTGCGACTATCGTTTGGTCGCGCTGTGATCGCCTGGCTGATCGTCGATGCCTGCGGACTACTTGCGATGCCCATCGCCTCGTTCGTGGTTCGGCCGCACGTCATGGAGTGGTATCAGGCCTCGGCAAACAGCATGGCACCCACCATCGTCGCGTGGCACGCCGACGTTACTTGTCCTCACTGCGGTGGCGCTGCCTTTGCTGGCATGGAGTTGCCGGCATCTCGCAGCTTCGGAACGCCTGAAACTCACAATTGGGCGATCTGTTCGAACTGCCGACAGACAAGTAGGCACGAAGTTTCGGGCCTGGCCTTGCGAGCGCCAGATCGCATCGCAGTCGACAAGCTGGCGGCTCCGCGACGCTGGGACGTGGTCGTGCAGCGTGCGGCCTACGACCCCAACGTACTGCACGTTTTTCGTCTGGTCGGCATGCCGGGAGAGTCGATCGAAATCAAAGAGGGATCGGTCTACGCCAACGGCGAGAAACTCGAACCGCCACCAGGAATCGGCCTGCGCTACGAGATGCCCGAGAACTTGCCCGCTAGCGCTGTTTCAGAATTCCAAACTGCCTGGGAGTTGGGCGCTACGGAGGTAATCACGCTGGGGGACAACAGCCGGTTCTCCAACGACTCCCGTTTTCAAGGGCCGGTATTGTTTTCGGACCTCGTCGGCGTAGTGCGCTGGCGCTGTTGGCCGCCCGATCGCTGGGGAAACGTGCGCTGAAACGGGAGCAATAGCCAACCAAGCAGCGGCGCGGTGCGGTCTTCAAGGCTTTGCCACTCGGCCAGGTCGGGCCGAAGTCCGGACGCGTGGCTTGCCTTCCATCGCTGCCAACTGCTTGCGAGCCGTGCGACCGACCGATCCGCCGCGGCGATCGCGGGCGACGGCCAACTTCCAGCATTTACGGGCCTTGTCGACGTTGCCGGCCGCCGCGAACCAGTCGCCGAGCACCAGGCACGCGGTCGGCAGATTTGCGTATTCTTTGACGATCCGGCTCATCTCGCGGGCGGCGTCGTCCTTCATCCCCAGTTTGTAGTAGACGAACGCGGTCTGAAACTCCTTGGCCACGGCTTCTTGTTCGCCGGCAAACGCTTGCTCGAGCAATTCGTGGCAGGCGGCAAAGTCGTTTAAGTCGGCTTGGCAGCGCGCCAGCATGATCGCAGCCCGCGGCCCGCGATTGCCTACCTTCGCCAAGAGCTGAAACAACCCGGCCGCCTGGCGAGCATGGCCACCCTCGAGCAGCGTGTGGCCATAGGTGAACGCCTGCTCAAACGTGAGTGCGAACGACTTGCGGCCCAGCTTGAACTTGTAGAGTTGTTCTGCGCCAGAGCGCGTGGACTTTGCGGCCCGGGTTTTGTGCGAGCCGGTTTTGGCAATTGGTTTGTGCATAAAAGCAACCTTCTCGCGCGCGAAACAGCGCTGTCGTTTGGGTCGCGGGGAGCCAGTTTGTCGTGGCGTCGACGAACGTCGAAGTTGATGAGCTGCAAGCTGTGGCGTGTCAGGCCGCCAGACGCCCTCGACATACTCGGGGGCCTGAATGCGCCGCTCATTCAATAATAGGCTCGCCGTTCCCGCGGAGCACCCCTTGGGATCGTGGCACCGATATCGGCGAAGTAGCGCGGCCATGTTGAAGCTTGGCGGCCGACCGCCTAAATTCGGCAAACTTGCACCAAACCGTCTCATTTACCGTCGGAAGCCGGCAGTCCAGTGCGGAACATCGAACTCAAGGCCCGGTTGACCAACCTGGAAAAGGCCCGCGAAATTGCGGCCAGCGTCGCCACCCAGCGGCTGGGCATCGAGCATCAGATCGACACTTACTTCGCCGCGCCGCGCGGCCGCTTGAAGCTGCGGCAAACCAACGGACTGTCGAGCACCTTGATCGCCTACTCGCGCAGCGACACCGCGGCTGCCCGCCCGAGCGATTACCAGCTCGTGCCGGTGGCCCATCCCGAAACGCTGAAGCAAGCCCTGGCCGCGGCGCTGGGAATAATTGGCGTTGTCGACAAACGCCGCGAGATTTACCTCGTCGACAATGTGCGCATTCATCTGGACGAGGTCGTCGGGCTCGGCTCGTTTCTCGAGTTCGAGGCGGTGCTCGCGCCAGGCCAGGACGAAGCCCAAGGGTATGAACGACTGGCCACCTTACAGGGGGCTTTCGGTATCGACGCAGCGACCATCTGCACCGGTTCTTACCGTGACCTTATGTTAACGGACTGCTAAGGAGCGGGCTCGCCAACGGCTGACCGGCGCGCCAGGGCCGCGCGAATTGTCGAGCCCGCCGACGACCGCTAAACTTCAGACGCTGGAACAATCGCAGTTTGGATTGCGCCACGCGCCTTTGGCATGGTTCGAGACGACGCCGCCGGCCGCACACCGGCGATTGCGGGCCCCCCTTCCGGTTCGACGCACCCCGCCGCCGGCCCGCTACACAGGTCGCTATTGCCTGGCGCGATGGTCAGTTGTCTCATTTTTTCGGCGGAAAGGTAGAACTGGATGAGCGAGGCCGGCCGGTTGCAAATCGGGGAGCGGGAGATCGAATTGCCTGTCGTCGTCGGCAGCGAGGACGAGCACGCCGTCGACATTTCGAAGTTGCGTTCGCAGACAGGCTATATCACGCTCGATGAGGGGTACGGCAACACCGGTTCGACGACCAGCGCGATCACATACCTCGACGGCGAGCAGGGGGTGCTTCGCTACCGCGGCTATCCTATCGAGGTGCTTGCCGAGCATTGCGATTTCCTGGAAGTCAGCTACCTGCTGATCTACGGTGAATTGCCAAACGCCGAGCAGCTCGAGCGTTTCCAGAACAGCCTGCGCCGGCACACGATGTTGCACGAGGACATGCGGAACTTCTACAACGGGTTCCCGCGCGATGCCCATCCGATGGCCATCCTCAGCTCGGTGGTCGGGGCGCTATCGACGTTCTATCAGGACTCGCTCAACCCGCGCGATCCGGCGCAAGTGCAGATGTCGATCTACCGCATCATGGCCAAGTTGCCGACGATCGCGGCCTATAGCTACAAGAAGTCGATCGGGCAGCCATTCATCTATCCGCAGAACGACCTGAGCTACGTGCAGAATTTTCTGCAAATGATGTTCGCCGTGCCCAGTGAGCCCTACGAGATCGATCCCGATTTCGTCGAGGCACTCAACGTGCTGTTGATCGCGCATGCCGACCACGAGCAGAACTGCAGCACCTCGACGGTGCGGATGGTCGGCTCGGCCGATGCCAATTTGTTCGCCTCGATTTCGGCGGGCATTTGTGCTTTGTGGGGCCCCCTGCACGGCGGTGCCAACCAGGCCTGCGTCGAGATGCTCGAGCAAATCCTCGCCGACGGCGGCGACGTGAAGAAATACGTCGAACTGGCCAAAACCAAGGATAGCGGCTTCCGCCTGATGGGCTTCGGACATCGCGTTTACAAGCAGTACGACCCGCGGGCCGCGCTGATCAAAACGATCTGCGACAAGCTGCTAGCCAAGCGTGGCATTCACGATCCGATCTTGCCGATCGCCCAGGAGCTCGAGGCGGCCGCGCTTTCCGACGAGTATTTCATTGAACGCAAGCTGTATCCAAACGTCGATTTCTACTCGGGCATCATCTATCGCGCGATCGGGTTGCCCGTGCAGATGTTCACGGTGTTGTTCGCGATTGGCCGGCTGCCGGGGTGGATCGCCCACTGGTGCGAGATGCACGCCTCGCCGAACAAGCGGATTTGCCGGCCGCGGCAGATTTACACGGGGCCGACACTGCGCGAATTCGTGCCCTTGGTGCGTCGGCGTTAGGAGGATCACCGCCAAGACCTGCAATCTGCGTCGAACAATCGTCGTCCTGTCAACGGAGGAATACGAACTGCTCGTTGAAAAACGGGACTGGCTCCAAGCCCCCAAGGTGACGCGGCCAAACGAAACCGATCGGCCGCCCGGTGCCTGTCCCATTTTTCAACGCGTCGCCGCCAACATTGTCGGTGTAGCGCCGCGCCGGTTCGTTCCTCGATTTGCAGGCGGTTGAGAACATGTCGAAGCAGGTGACGATCTTCTGGCCGGGCGATTATCGCGCCGAGCCCAACGCGCTGGCCCTGCCCCAGGTGCGGGAGACGACCGAGCAGCTCGTCCACGCGCTCAAGCGGTTGGGGCGCAAGCCGCGGGTGATCCGCAGCTTTCTGCGCAGGCCGCACGAGTCGATCGAGCAACTCGGCAAGCTCGACGAACCCTTGATCGGTGTCTTTTGTCACTGGACCTACGGTCCGCACACCTGCGACGGCGTGGTCGGCCGCGACAGCCCTTTGCTGTTGGCGTCGAACTTCTCAGGCACCTGGCCGGGGCTCGTCGCGCTATTGAATACGGGGGCTTGCCTGGAAAGCGTCGGCCGCAAGCACTCGCGCATCTGGACCGACGCCCCCGACTGGACGCGCGACAAGCAGTTCATGGCCCGACTCGATCAATGGTGCACGACGGGCCAGATTCCCTATCGCACCGACGAGTTGCACTATAGCGCGCCGGTCTCGCCCGAGGCCGCCCAGATCGCCGGCGAAGTGCTCAACGAGTTGCGCGACCGCCGCGTGTTGGCCTTGATGCTCGGCGACACGTCGATGGGGATGATCAATGGCTATTTCGGCCCGCGACTGTTGAACCCGATCGGCTTCACCGAGCACAAGGTGGACCAGGCCTGGCTGGTCAGCCGGGGCAAGTTCATCACCGAGCGACGGATCGACGACGCTTTGAAATTCGTCGTTTCCAAAGGAGTCAAGTTCCACTGGCAAGAGGATGGCGCCGACGACTTCACCACCCTGGCCACCCGCGAACAGTTGCGGATGTATCTGACGGTGCTCGACCTGGTCGACGAGTTTCAGGCCGACTGCCTGGGCTGGCAGTATCAACTCGGCTTGCTGCCGCTGTTGCCGCCGAGCGACTTTTGCGAAGGGTTGCTCAACAGCACCTGCCGGCCGGAGACTAATGGCGATCTCGTTATCACGTCGACCGAGGCCGACCAGGGTAACCTCGTGCCGATGGAACTGATGAAGCGAGTGCTCAAGCGCCGCGGACTGCACCAGGCCGTGATGTTTCACGACGTGCGTTGGGGAGCCAAGCACAAGAACCGCTTCTTGTGGGTGCTGTTGAACTCGGGCTCGTGCGGCGCGTACGCCTTCAATCACGATCCCGATACGCTCAAGGGCGTGCACAGTTACCGCCAGCCGAAGGGGTACTTTCCGATTCCTGGTGGAACTTTCGCCGGCGAGAGCCTGCCGGGCGAAATGACCTGGGCCCGCGCGCACATCAAGGATGGCGCGCTGTGGATGGACCTGGGTCGCGGCGAAGTCGTCAAGCTGCCGCCGAAGGTGCGCGATGAGTGGTGGAACGGCACCACGCGGCAATGGCCCTTCATGGCGGCCGATCTGCGCTGCTCAACCGAAACGATCATGGCGCACTACAACAGCAACCACATTGCCGTGGCCTACGGCGACATCCTGGGGGAGATGGTGTCGCTGTCGCAGTCGCTGGGCTTCAAGGTGCGGGTGATGAGCGCGGCCTGACGTTAACACGGACAAGCTGTCGTCGCAGTCAACATCTAGGAGGTACTCGATTCGCGGCAGACGTCACGCACCCTGAGAGCCAAGCGATCGACCCATTCGAACTCGGCGTCGCGTTCCCAGTCGTCGTAGGCGGCATCGATAAGCGGCATCAATGACCGGAGCCGCAATAGGGGCCTGCGCTCATCCGTTCGCAGGACGAGATTAACACCGCCGGCGAACCCATCGTCACGTACCGAGTGCTCGACACCCGCGATTTGGTCGCGGCGTAGCACTGTCTGTTGCAGTGGCGATTGAATGCACAGATCGCCATGGCTGTCCACAAATGTGTGTTGTCGGCAACGCCACAGGTGAAATGGATGGCTGGCCCTTGTCCACACGGCCCGGTATTGGGCATACCTTGGGCCGGCATACACCCCGTCCCCCTGCCAGACGGAAGCAATTGTCGCAAGATTTTGATAGACTTCCGGAAACGTCGCGACAACAGCTTTCGAATTAAGTCGCCTCCACTCTCTTCGAACAGCAAACTGCATCAATCCCGAAACCCTGAACCCGTAGCTGCGACGGAAACACTCGAAGTCCTGTAGCCAATTGCACTCGCGGCGCATCGGATCAAACAGATAGCCGCGCCAAAGAGCTTTCAACCTGCATCTGGCGTCCACGCGAAAAATGGCCAGGCGACAGTCGTGCTCGCCTTGCACAACCAGGCACTGCTGGCCACGAAGCCGCGGGGCCAGCAATCGGACGAGCTCCGGCGGCTCGCAACGGGATCGGCTGACGGTGGCATCCATAGGACAGCTCGGAGCAGAGCAACCGTTAGGGCTTCAGCTCGCGCAGATAGATGTTCTTGAACCAGAGCTTGTCGCCGTGGTGCTGCAATTCGATCTGGCCGGTGGGAAAGATCGGCTTGTCGTAGTCCCAGTAGTTGTCCAGCACCACGTTGTCGACGACCAGCTTGCCGTTGAGCTTGACGGTCACCTTGTCGCCGACCATGCGAATGAAAAAGGTGTTCCACTCGCCGGCCGCGTGGTCGGCGACCACCAGCGGCTTCGACGGGTGTTTCTTGTTGTTGAACAGTCCGCCGGAGCCCACCCCTTTGCCCAGGCCCTGGTCCTTGTCCCAGATCTGCACCTGGGGCGTGCCGCGCAGATAGATGCCGCTGTCGCCGCCGGGGCCGATCTTCCAATCGACATACAGCTCGAAGTCGCCGTAGTCCTTGACTGTGCAGAGCGACCGACCATGTCCGTCGTAAACCAGCGCGCCATCCTCGACCGACCAATGCTCCTTCATCAATTCATCGGCTGCTTCCTGTTCGGCTTCTAGCGCCGCCGAGGTGAGCGCCGCCCGCTTGAACGGATTGTCGGTCTTGACCAACCCCTTCCAGCCGGTGAGGTCGCGGCCGTTGAACAGCGCGACAAAGCCCTCGGGCGGGGTGTTATCGGCGGCGCTGGCAGCCGCGGCTACCATGGTTAAGACAACGGTGCCCAACATCAAACGTGGCGACAGCGAACGACCGAGAAATTGCATGTCAAAGTAGCTCCGAACCAGGCGAGACCACTGAAACGACGGAGGGGATTTCTTAACCACGGATTACACGGATGGCACGGATAGTTCTTTGAACTTCGTCCGATTCGAACGAAATCCGTGCAATCCGTGGTGCACGATTCGTGGTCAATCGTAGATTCCCGCGCAGGCCGCTTCAAGCAACTCCGCCGGATACAGTCGGCCCGATCAATAGCAGGTGCGGTCCTGGCTGCGCGGGTCGTCGAGCAGTTCGCCGCTGTACAGGCAGCCTTCGAGCGCGCGATCCCGCCAGATGCCCGGGGCATCCCAAATGCCGGCGTCGCGGCGCACGTCACTGATCAGCATGCCGGGCTCGTGTTCGGCGAGCCGTGCGGTCACCAGCCCGTCGGGGCGGACGAAGAAGCTGGGCCAAAACGAGTATTGCGCCGTGCTGTTGGTGGCGCTCACCCAGAAGTAGTTCTGCGCGGCGGCGGCCATCATCACGGCCGGCACCACGTCCTTCCAGAGGTTGCCGTGCTCGAAAGTCTCGCGATCCTTGCGGGCGTTGTGATAGGCGTGCAGCAACAGCTCGACGCCGCGCCGCTTGAGCTCGCGAAACAACTCGGGAAAGCGGTAGTCGTAGCAGATCAGCACGCCGCAGCGGACGCCGTCGACGTCGAACACGCACGTATGGTTGCCGGGCGTGTAGTGGAGCAAGTCGAGCGTCGGTTCGGGGCCGGCGGCCCCGGTGCAGAAGCGTTTGTCGTAGCGGTCGACGATCTGCCCCTCGTCGGAAATCACATACATCGAGTTGTGCGGTTTCGCGTCGCCCGAGAGCCGATGGGCCGAGCCGACGACGACCCAGACTTTGTGCTGCGCGGCGGCCGCGGCCACGGCTTCGAGCCCCGCGCGCAGGGCGGACCAGTCAAAGTCGCGCGAGCTGGGCAGATCGACCCCGGCATAGCCCGACAGCGCCGACTCGGGAAAGTGGGCCAACCGAGCATGGCTCGCGGCGGCTGCGGCGATTTGGGCCACTATGTAATCGCGATTCTGCGCGACATCGCCAGACACGGGAAACTGGCAGGTAGCAACTCTTAACAAGGCTGACATCCGGTGTTCATGGCTTGCCGAGGGGGGATTTGGTTGAATCCGGATTCCGACCCGATACAATCCACGGCAATCGACGACCTGCCGGGTGCGAGTAACGCGCCTGTGCGGCGATCGAGCTAGAGAATTAAACACCACTCGCGGCCCGGCCGCTATTCGCTTGTTTCGGGAGGTCCGCCGAACGATGAAGGACTCACCGCATACCAACGCAGCGCGCGGAGGTTTCAACCGCCGCGATTTCTTGCGGGGCTCGGGAGCCGCCGCGGCCGCGTCGGCGCTGGCCACCGGCGCCACGGCCGTTGCCGAAGCCGCCGAGGCGGACACAATTCCGCTGTACGGCCCCGGCCTGACCAAGATCACGCTCAGCGTCAACGGCCAGGACCGCGAAGTGCAGGTCGAACCGCGGATGTCGCTCCTGGAAGTGCTCCGCAATCAATTGCAGTTGACCGGCGCCAAGCCGGTGAGCATCGACGGCTCGAGCGGCGCCAGCACCGTGTGGGTCGACGACAAGCCGGTCAGCTCCAACAGCGTGCTGGCACTGACGTGCGTCGGTCGCAAGGTGCGCACCGTGGAGTCGCTCGGCGGGAAGAGTCTCGACGCCGTGCCGGCCGCCTTCGTGCACGAAGACGGCATGCAATGCGGTTTCTGCACCCCCGGTTTCGTCGTCGCGGTGCGGGCCTTCCTGGACAAAAACCCGGGTGCCAGCGAGGCGCAGATTCGCGAAGGGCTCAACGGCAATCTCTGTCGCTGTGGCACCTACGCCAACGTGATTCAAGCATGTCTCGAAGTCGTGAAGGGAGGCGCCCGTGGCTGATTATAGCTGGCCGAAACAAGGCTCCGCCGCGCTGCTGGGCTCCGAACAGGATCGCATCGACGGCGCGGAAAAGGCGACCGGCGCCGCCAAATACAGCTACGACATCGTGCTCGATCGCATGCTCGTGGCCAAGGTGCTCGGCTGTCCTCACGCGCACTGCAAGGTCAAGTCGATCGACGTGTCGGCTGCCAAGGCCGTACCCGGCGTGGTGAGCATTCATTTGTTCATCGACCCCAAAGATGCCAAGCAGTCGGAGCTCAAGTGGCAGGGCGATCCGATCGCCTGCGTGGCCGCTGAGACCGAGGGGGCCGCGGCCGAGGGCGTGGCGGCCATCGCGGTGACTTACGAAGTGCTGGATCATTTTGTGACCGAGGAGTTCCTGGGCGCGGCAGAACGCGCCGACCGCGTCGGCAAGGCTGGCGTCAACGTCGAGCTCGAGAACGAACCGGGCGACGACGAGGACGAAGATGAATTCGTCGAGAAAGAGCTGAAGCGGCTCTACGACGAGTCGGCGGCCGTGGTTGAGGGTTACTACGGCATCCATGCCATCACGCACATGTGTCTGGAGCCGCACGGCTCGACGTGCGTCTGGGAAGGAGACAAGCTCACCGCGCATCTGTCGACGCAAAGCGTGTCGGGCACGGCCGGGCAGTTCGCCAGCCCGCTGAGCATGACCGCCGACGACGTGACGGTGCACTGCGACTTCATCGGCGGCGGCTTCGGCAGCAAGTTCCAGGCCGACGAATGGGGCGTGGCTTGCGCCAAGATCGCCAAGGAAACGGGGCGCCCGGTCAAGCTGATGCTCGATCGCGACATCGAGCTGAAAGTTGCCGGTTGCCGGCCATCGGGCTTCATCAAGGTCAAGATCGGCGCCGACAAGGATGGCGTCGTCAAGGTCTGGGATTCCGAGCAGTGGGGCACAGGTGGCGACCGGGGAGCGGCCGTCGACGAAAAGCAGATCCCCTACGTGTTCAATCCGCCCAATCGCCGCCGCTCGGCCGTGCGGATCAGCACGAATACGGGCCCCACGCGGGCCTGGCGGGCGCCGAACCATCCGCAGGCCTGCGCCATTTCGCAAACGGCCTACGATGACGTGGCGGCGAAGCTCGGGATCGACAGCTACGACGTCTTTCTCCGCAATCTGCCGAGCGTCGCCAACAAGAAGGCCGACGTGTACCAAGCTGAAATGGAGATCGCCGCCAAGCTGATGGATTGGAAAGCCAAGTGGCATCCGCACGGTAAGGGGCCCGCCGAGGGTTCGATCGTCACCGGCCTGGGAATGGCCATTCACACCTGGGGGGGTGGCGCCGTCCCCGGAAGTTGCCTCGTCAAAGTGCATCCCGACGGTGGCGTGGAAACGTTCGCCGGCAGCCAGGATCTGGGAACCGGCACCCGCACCGTCATGGCCATGGTCGTGGCCGAAACGTTCGGTCTGCCGATTTCGGCCGTCAAGGTGAACATCGGCAGCTCGAAGTATCCTCAGGCGAATCCGTCGGGCGGGAGCATCACGGTGGGGAGCGTGAGTGAAACGCATCGCCGTGCCAGCCAGGACGCCCTGGCGAAGATCACGGAGTTGGTCGGCGAGAAGCTGGGCGTCGAAGCCGCATCTTTGGTTGCCCGCGACGGCCGCATCTATGCCGACGGCAGCCCGGACAAAGGAGTGACCTGGGTGCAGGCGTGCAGCTTGCTGGGGATGAACGCCCTGGAAGTCCGCGGCACCTACGCCCCCAGCAGCAAACAATCGCCGCTGTCGAGCTCGGGCGTGGGGGGCGTGCAGATGGCCGAGGTGGCCGTCGATCGCGCCACGGGCGTCGTGCAGATGAAGAAATTCGTCGCCGTGCAAGACATGGGGTTGGTGATCAACCGTCAGACGGCCAAGAGCCAGATGTATGGCGGTGTGATTATGGGGATCGCCTACGCCTTGTTCGAAGAGCGGATCATGGACGCGGCGACCGGCGCGTTCGTGAACTCCCAGATCGCCGACTATCGCTTGCCGCGGATTGGCGACATCGGCGAGATCGTGTTGGAAATCTACGAGCCGGAGAGCGAATACAGCCGGGGCGTGGTCGGGTTGGGCGAGCCGCCGGTGATCAGCCCCGGCGCGGCGATTTCGAATGCCGTGGCCAACGCCCTGGGCGTGCGCGTGCCGGTGTTGCCAATCACGCCGATGCGCGTGCTCGACGCCTTGGAGAAAGCCTCTCAGCCGGCGTGACGCCAGCGCGCTTTGCGATTGCCGACCAAACTAAAACCAGGTGAATTCCGTTCAAGGACCGACACGATGAAAGCGTTTTCGTTTGCCGCGCCGCGTAGCGAGTCGGAAGTGCTCGACATGCTCGTCGATCGCTGGGGCCAGGCCGAGATTCTCGCTGGCGGCACCGACCTCGTCGGCCTGATGCGGCAGACTGTCGTCAACCCCGAGCGCGTCGTTTATATCGGCAATGTCGACGAGTTTCGCGGCGTGGTCGCCGATTCGTTCGGCGTGCGCATCGGCGCGATCACCACGCTCGACGACCTGGCAGACGATGCGGCGCTGTCGCCTTATAGCGCCATTGGCCAGGCCATCCGCGGCATCAGCAGCATGCAGTTGCAAGCCCAAGGCACGTTGGGGGGCGAATTGTGCCAGCGGCCGCGCTGCTGGTTCTTCCGTAATGGGCAAGGGTTGCTCGCCCAACGCGGCCGACTCGTCACCGACGGCGACAATCGCTATCACGCGATATTGGGGAACGACGGCCCGGCGAAGTTCGTCCACCCCTCGCGGCTGGCCCCGGCGCTGGTGGCTTTGGGCGCTCAAGTTCGCCTGGCTGGCCCGACTGCCGACGACGAGATGTCGCTGCCGCTGGAGTATTTCTTCCGCATTCCGCGCGACGAAAGCGAGCGCGAAACGCTACTGTTGCCCAACCAGGTGCTCACGCACGTGATGTTGCCGCCGGCCGACGGTGTGGCCAGCGCGACGTACGAGGTGCGGCACGGCGCCGGCCCTGACTATCCCCTGGCGGCCGCGGCCGCGGCCCTGAAGTTCGACGGGCCGTTCGTGAGCGAGGCGCGGATCGTGCTCGGACATGCCGCGCCGATTCCCTGGCGCGCGACGACCGCTGAGCGAGCGATCGTCGGCCAGGCGATTACTCCGGCCACGGTCAAGGCCGCGGGGGAAGCCGCCGTGGCTGCCGCCACACCACTCTCGGCAAATCGTTACAAGGTGCAATTGGCCCGCGTCAGTGTCGAGCGCGCCCTGCTGATGGCCGCCGGGCAGGAAACAGGCGGGTTCTAGAGGAAGTCGCTCGCTCGACCGCCATCCCGTTCGCGCCAGTATCATCCCGAGGAGAAGACGATGCCTTTCCGCCGCAGTAGCGAAGATGAGCAAGCTGCCCGTCCGGCGTGCATGCACTTGCGATCCAAAGGCATGTACATGACCGGCAAACTGACGCCCCAGCACGACGTGGATGGCGTCGGCGACGGCTACTGCTGGTGCAACCGCACGCAAAAGCAGCAAGGGCCCGATAGTGAATGGGTCGAACGCGGCAGTTGCGTCGAGGGTCGCGAGTGCTTTGAGACCGTGTTCTAGTTCGGCGACCACGGCCGCCATTCCAGAAGTAGGTTTCCGCACGGCCCAGGGGTGGCGAAGATAGCGACCTCTGGGCTTCTTGATGAATGCTCCAAGCTGGGTTCACCTGGGGGAACGACAACCATGAGGTCACGTTTGCAGTTCTCGGCGCAGCGCGGGTTTGTTCTGCTGGCGGCCTTGATCGCTTCGACGTCGGTGGCGCTCTCGACCGCGCAACCACTCGCCGCCAAGCCGGCAACGCATTCGGCGGTAACGCCTGAACCACGACCCGGCGATTGGATGAAGCGCCACGAGAGCTTCAACGAACGCGCGCAGCAGGGAGACGTGGAGCTCGTCTTTCTCGGCGACTCGATCACCCAGGGCTGGGCCGATAACGAAACCTGGAAGAAGTACTACGGACCGCGACGCGCGGCCAATTTCGGCATCGGCGGGGATCGCACGCAGCACGTGTTATGGCGCATCGAGCACGGCAACTTCGATGGTATCCAGCCCAAGCTCGTCGTGCTGATGATCGGCACCAACAACTCGAATGGCGCCGACAACACGGCCGCGGAGATCGCCGATGGCATCAAGGCCATCGTCGGCCGGCTACGTGAGAAACTGCCCGATACCAAAATTCTGATGCTGGCGATCTTTCCTCGGGGCGAGAAACCAAATCCGCAGCGCGAAAAGAATGCCGAGGCCAGCCGGCTGGCTGCGGAAATCGCCGACGACAAGCACGTCTTTTATCTCGACATCGGCCCCGAGTTCCTCACCGCGGATGGCACGCTGACCAAAGAGATCATGCCCGACTATTTGCACCTCAGTCCGCGGGGCTACGAAATCTGGGCCGAGGCGATCGAGCCAAATGTGAAAGACTTGTTGGGGGAGTAAGGCTAGATCGGGCGCTGATTGCGGGTTTCCTGGCAGGCCGCAGGCCTAATCGTCGGGATGGTCGAGAAGCTCTTGCAGGCGGGGGGCGAGCTCCGAGGGCAACCTTGACACCCAGCTCTCGTCGACCAGCCCCACACCGATCAGATCGAGCACATGCACCTGATCCTTGCGGCGGAACGAAGTGAGCTTCATGCGCAGCAAGGCCGGTAGATCGAGTACGCGAAACGTCGCCGTCGGTTTCGCTTCGTCGACGTCCGGTGCCGCTTGCGAGTATTCGGCGCGAACGCGCTCATTGGCAAATACGATATGTACGGCATCGCGTGCCTTAGCTCCTGGGCCATCGAGAAACATGTCGATGCCCGACGAGTGGCGGTAGACGAAGCCGGCCGTGGCCAGGGCTGACTTCGCGCGTTCTAGATCGGCGCGGCGCATTAGCAGGTCGACGTCCTGCGTGTTGCGGGCCGCTGCCTCGTCGACCTCGCTTACCCAGGCGGCGACGGCATTGCCCCCTGCGACGGCATAGGGAATGCCCGCGGATTCCAAGGCCTGGGCAGCACGTCGCAAACGGTCTCGAACCTTTTCCACAGCGGACACCATCCGTTGCCAGGCTGCCGGCGAAACGACGTGCGTGTTCAATGCCAATCGCTCCCGCTCAAACATCCATCCGCAATTGCAGGAATTGACCCTTGGAGTACGCCCGGATGGATTCGAACCAACAACCTGACAGGTTATGAGCCTGCTGCTCTACCATTGAGCTACGGGCGCGATTCAGCTTTCGGCGGCCAATCTGCAGAACGGTCGCCAGCCGCCCTCTATTATGCACTGCTGGCCGCGCACCGGAAGCTGTCAGTGGACGGCGCGCGAGAGGCTAAGAGTCTTCGAATTCTTCGCGGCTGCGCGGCTCGTCGATTTCGTCTTCGCGCCCGGCGTGCGGCACCGAGTGCTGCTCGCCCAGCCAACGCCCCAAGTCGATCTGCCGGCAACGCGTGCTGCAAAACGGCGGTGCGGGGCTTGACTTGAGGTCCACCGTCGCGCCGCACGTCGGGCAGCGTGGCAACTTCGCTTTCGGGGTCGACGAATCCACGCGAGTGGTACCTCCGCGACTAGTCAGCCGACTCAGTCGCTCGGGGAAGAAGTCTTCTTATTGCTGGAACTTTTGTCGCTACCCGAGCTCTTGTCATTACTCGAGCTTTTTTCACTGATCGGCTTATCGGCCTCGGCCCGCTTCTTGTACGAGTCGCTACGGTAATCGGTCTGGTAGAAGCCCGAGCCCTTGAAGACGATCGCCGCGCCGGGCCCGATCAGGCGCCGCAGCTTGTTCTTCTTGCACTCGGGGCACTTCTTTTCCGGATCGGCCGTGATCGACTGGAAGAGCTCAAACTTATGGCCGCAAGCGTCGCACTGGTAGTCGTAGGTGGGCATACGCGGGCAAAACTCCTCAATGTTCCGACAAGTTTCTTCGCCGCGCTGGGGAACCCCAGGCACTCGGCGGTGAGCTCACTCTGGCGATTTCGACACAATGACGTGCGACGGCCGAATGACACGGTCGTGCAATTGGTAGCCATCCTGGGCCACCAACAACACCGTGCCCGGGGGAACCTCGCCGCTGGGTTGCTGCGCGATCGCCTGGTGCAGGTGCGGGTCGAACGGTTGCCCAGTGGCGTCGATCCGCCGGCAGCCGTGACGGGCCAACACATCGTCAAGCTGGCGGGCGACCATCTTGAAGCCTTCGAGCAGTCCAGCCCCTTCCGGGCTTTTTTCGGCGGCCGCGATCGCCCGCTGCACGTTATCGATCACGGGGAGCAGTTCGCTGAGCAACGGTTGCGCGGCGAAGCGCCGTTCGTCTTCAATCTCGCGCTGCACGCGCTTGCGGTAGTTGTCCAGCTCGGCGCGAGCCCGCAGCGCGCGATCGTTAGCTTCGGCCACTTGAACTGCAAGATCGCCGTTGGCGGTCGGCGAATCGGCGGTTTGAGCCTGCGCGGCGGAGTCGCGCTCATCATCCGATTCCGATTGACGATGCGCATCGGCTGGGGTCATGCGTTAGTCCTCCGTCTTCTCGGCTTCGTCAGCGGTGCTGAAGTAGTCGCGCAACCGTTCGAGGAAACTCTTGCGATGCGGCATCACGTTAGCGTGTTCTTCCTCGGCCAGCTCGCGGAGCAGCTCTTCCTGACGTCCCGTCACCCGCTTGGGCACCTCGAGCTGCACTTGTACTAACAGGTCGCCCACGCCGCGCCGATGTGGATCGGGCATGCCGCGGCCGCGCAGGCGAAAGACCTCGCCTGGTTGCGTTCCGGCAGGAATGTTCAAATCCTCGCGTCCATCGAGCGTCGGCACTTCGACCTCGGCCCCGAGCGCTGCCTGGGGATAGGTCAGCGGCACCCGCACGATCAAATGCTGACCTTCGCGCTGAAACAGCGGATGCTCGCGGACGCCGATGATGCAGTAGCAATCGCCACGGGGCCCTCCCGTGGGGCTCGGTTCTCCCTCGCCGTCGAGCCGCAGCCGCGTATCGTTGTCGACGCCGGCAGGAATGCGCACCTCCCGCCGCACGCGTTGCAGGCGAAAACCGACCCCCTCGCAACCGGGACACGGATGCTTGATGACGCTGCCGGCGCCCTGGCAGGCCGGGCAGGTCGTCTGCACGCGGAACACGCCGGTCGCTTGCACGACTTGCCCCCGACCGCCGCAATACTTGCATTGCTCGGGCTTGTGACCCTTGGCGGCGCCAGAGCCTTTGCAGTCTTCGCAGCGCTCATGGCGTTCGAATTCGATCGTCTTGGTCGCGCCACGAGCCGCCTCGAGCAGATCGAGCATGATGTGGCAGCGGACGTCTCCGCCGCGGCGTTGGCGACTGCCACGGCGACCGCCGCCGAACAGGTCGCCGAACATGCTGTCGCCGAAGATGTCGCCAAAGGCGGAGAAAATATCGTTGACGTCGCCGAAATGCGGTCCGGCCCCACCGTCGACCCCCGCGTGGCCATAGCGGTCGTAGCGGGCCCGCTTTTCCGAATCGTGCAGAACCTCGAACGCTTCGGCCGCTTCCTTGAAGCGGATCACCGCCTCTTCGTCGCCGGGATTGCGGTCGGGGTGGTACTTAAGCGCGAGCCGCCGGTACGAATCGGCGATAACCTTTTGATCGGCCGTGCGCTCGACGCCCAGAATCTCGTAGTAGTCGCGTTTGGACGCCATGGTGGGCATGGAAGGCTTCGAACTCTCAAACGGTTCGCCCAGGAATTATAGGTTCACCCGCCCCCATCGTTGAGGGGAGTTTTCCGGCATCCACGAATCGAGTTTGCTTTTGCCGGGCATCCGGGCGCTGAAAAACGGGGCCACCCTTCCGGCGACGGAAAGGTGACCCCGCGAAATCGTCTTCTTTTGGCGGGGCCCGTGGCCCCTTAGTTCCAGCCTCAGCCGCGACAATGCGCAGGAAGGCCGCCTAGCGGACGCTCCCTTCGATCTTCCTGCCTTTGGCCTCTTTGTCGATGTTGGTGACCAGGGCTTCGGTGGTGAGCATCAGGCCCGCGATGCTGGCGGCATTGGCCAGGGCACTGCGGACGACCTTCAAGGGGTCAATGATGCCGGCCTTGACCATGTCGACGTACTCCCCCTTGTAGGCGTCGTAGCCGACATTGCCCGACTTCTGGCTGACTTCGTCGGCGACCACCGAGCCATCGATACCGCAGTTGTCAGCGATCTGCCGCAGCGGCCAATCGAGCGACTCGAGCACGATGTTGGCGCCAATCCGCTCATCGCCTTTGCACGACGAGCGAGCTTTTTCGACCGCCTCGCGGCAACGCAGCAGGGCCACGCCGCCGCCGGGCAGAATTCCTTCTTCGACCGCCGCACGCGTGGCGTGCAGGGCGTCTTCGACGCGGGCCTTCTTCTGCTTCATGTCGGCCTCGCTGTTAGCGCCGACCGAGATGATGGCCACGCCACCGGTGAGCTTGGCGAGTCGCTCTTGGAACTTCTCGCGGTCGTACTCGCTCTCGGTGGCCTCGATCTGGTTGCGGATTTGCTGAATGCGCGCCTGGATGTCGCTCTGCTTGCCGGCACCCTGGATAATCGTGGTGTCGTTCTTGTCGACCAACACCTGCTTGGCGCGGCCCAGGTGCGAGAGCGTCAGGCTCTCGAGCTGCAAGCCGAGATCTTCGCTGATCAGCGTGCCGCCGGTGAGCACGGCGATGTCGCCGAGCATCGCCTTGCGGCGATCGCCAAAGCCAGGCGCCTTGACCGCGCAGATGTTCAGCACGCCACGGAGCTTGTTGACCACCAACGTGGTGAGGGCTTCGCCCTCGACGTCTTCGGCGATGATCAACAGCGGGCGGCCCGTCTGGCTGACCTGCTCGAGAATCGGAATCAAGTCGCGCAGCGAGCTGATTTTCTTCTCGTGAATGAGCAGATAGGCGTCGTCGAGCACGCACTCCATCGTGGCCGGATGGTTGATGAAGTACGGCGAGATGTAGCCCTTGTCGAACTGCATCCCCTCGACCAACTCGAGCGTGGTCTCGGTCGACTTGCCTTCTTCCACGGTGATGACGCCGTCTTTG
The DNA here is from genome assembly GCA_050184475.1 of Pirellulales bacterium. Lineage (GTDB taxonomy): Bacteria > Planctomycetota > Planctomycetia > Pirellulales > JAEUIK01 > JAIESQ01. The sequence goes on from JBFXAH010000005.1 coordinate 98,460, forward strand.
CCGACGCGTTCCATGGCGTCGGCCAGCAAGTCGCCGATCGTGCGATCGTTGTTGGCGCTGATCGAGCCGACCTGGGCGATCTCTTCCTTGCTGCTGACCGGCTTGGCGAGGCTACGCAAGTGCTCGATCGCCGCATCGACCGCCTTGTCGATACCGCGGCGCACCGCCATCGGGTTGCTGCCGGCCGCGATCAGGCGGGCCCCTTCTTTGAAAATCGCGCGGGCCAGCACGGTGGCCGTGGTGGTGCCATCGCCGGCAATGTCCGACGTCTTCGAGGCCACCTCGTTGACGAGCTTGGCACCCATGTTCTCGAACGGATCCTCGAGTTCGACTTCCTTGCTGACGGTGACACCATCCTTGGTGACGGTCGGGCCGCCAAATGACTTGTCGATAATCACGTTGTGCCCTGTCGGCCCCATCGTGATCGCCACGGCATCGGCGAGCTTGTCCACCCCCCGCAGCATCTTGGCGCGGGCCTGATCTTCGAACAGCAGTTGCTTGGGCACGGCGTTGCGCTCCTTGGATATTGAATTGCGTTGATCGGGGCTCGGCACGGCCTGGCGTGCCTGCGGCACCTCGGCGGAAGGCGCCGAGGTGACTCGAATCTGGTTAGCTCAAAACCTTGGCCAGGATGTCGGTCTCGCGGAGGATTTTCACGTCGCGACCGTCGACTTCGATGTCGGTGCCGGCGTATTTGCCGAAAATCACCTCGTCGCCGACCGACACCGACAACTCGCCACGTTCGCCGCTGTCGAGCACCTTGCCGGGCCCGACCGACAACACGGTGCCACGTTGCGGACGCTCTTTGGCAGTGTCGGGGAGCACGATGCCGCCGGCCGTCATTTCCTCGGCTTCGAGCGGTTCGACGACGACGCGATCATCCAGCGGACGCAACTTCAGATCTTTGGCCATGACTGGTTATTCCTTGTGAATTTCGTTGTTCGTTGATTTGGTGGGTTGGAGGATTATCGAGCATTGGTTGGCGGAAGATCCGCAGCGGCCTACATCATGCCGCCCATGCCGCCCATACCGCCCATACCCATGCCACCCATACCGCCCATGCCCATGCCGCCCATACCACCCATGCCGTGGTCGTCGTGGTGATGACCACCGCCGGCGTCCTCTTCTTCCTTGGGAATTTCGGTGACCAGGGCTTCGGTCGTCAGCAGCAAGGCGGCGACACTCGCCGCGTTCTGCAGGGCGACACGAACCACTTTGGCTGGATCAATAATGCCGGCCTGCACCAGGTCGGTGTACTGATCCTTGTCGGCATCGTAGCCTTCGGTTTTTCCCTTGAGATGCCGCACGCGATTGACGATCACGGCGCCGTCGTGACCGCAGTTCTCGGCAATCGATCGCAGCGGCATGTCGAGCACCGTCCGCAAGATATTCAAACCGAATTTCTCGTCGCCGACGGGCTCGACCTTGTCGAGAGCCTTCTCGCAGCGAATCAGTGCCACGCCGCCGCCGGGGACGACCCCTTCCTCGAGAGCGGCTTGTGTCGCGGCCTTGGCGTCTTCGATCAACGCCTTGCGCTCCTTCATTTCGGTTTCGGTGGCGGCACCGACCGAAATCTGCGCCACGCCGCCGGCCAGCTTGGCGAGCCGTTCTTGCAGCTTCTCGCGATCGTACTCACTGTCGGTGACTTCGATCTCCTGGCGAATCTGCTCGGCACGGCCGTCGATATCGGCCTTCTTGCCGGCGCCGCCGACGACCGTGGTATTCTCGGCGCTGACGACGATGCGCTTTGCCGATCCCAGATCGGAGAGCTTGACCGACTCGAGTTGAATCCCCAGGTCCTTGAAAACGGCCGTGCCGGCCGTGAGCACCGCCAGGTCTCCCAACATGGCCTTGCGGCGATCACCGTAGCCCGGCGCTTTGACGGCACACACGCTGAGAATGCCGCGCATCTTGTTGACGACCAGGGTGGCCAGGGCCTCGCCTTCGACGTCTTCGGCAATGATCAGAAGCGGCTTCTTGGCCCGGCTGACCGCCTCAAGCAGCGGCACCAGGTGCTTGGCGTTGGAGATCTTCTCTTCGTAAATCAGGATCAAGCAGTTTTCCAACTCGACCGTTTGCTCGTCCTGATTCGTGACGAAGTGGGGCGAGAGATAGCCGCGATCGAACTGCATGCCTTCGACGACCTCGACCGTCGTTTCGGTCTGCCGCCCTTCTTCGACGGTGATCACGCCATCTTTGCCGACCTTGAAGAAGGCGTCTGCCAGCACGGCGCCGATCGTGGGGTCGTTGTTGCCGGCGATCGTGGCGACCTGCGTGATTTCTTTCTTGCTCTTGTCGTTGATCTTGGTGGCCAGCTTGCCGATCGCCTCGACGACGGCATCAACCCCCTTGAGAATGCCGCGCTGCAGGGCCATCGGATCGGCCCCGGCTGCGATCATTCGCAATCCTTCACGATAGATGGCGTCGGCCAGCACCGTGGCCGTGGTGGTGCCGTCACCGGCCACATCGTTGGTCTTGCTGGCAGCTTCCTTGACGAGTTGGGCACCCAGGTTTTCGTAGGGATCTTCCAGGTCGATGTCTTCGGCGACCGTGACACCGTCTTTGGTCACCTTGGGGGAACCCCAGCCCTTGTCGAGCACCGCATTGCGACCGCGGGGACCGAGTGTGCTGCGAACGGCGCGGGCCAACTTGGCGACACCGGCCGCCAATGGCCGTCGTGCCTCGTCGTCGAAGACAATCTGCTTAGCCACGAGGGATTCTCCTAATGATGGATCAGTGAGCGATTGGTGTGTTGAGCGATTGGAAAATTGGTGCTGGCGGCCGGGTTGCCGTCACAAAGACATTGGTTTGGCCGCTAGGAGCTATTGGTGGATGCTGGCGTCTGGGTTGCGTTATTGAGCTGGTTGCCAGGCACGGTTTGGCAGTCGCGAACCGCAATGTGTTGGTACCAGAAGCAACGACTGTGCCAGGGAGAATGGGGGCGTCCCAAGCCATTCCTGGATGACCACTTGCGCCATCGTCGCCGAAAATGGAGCAGCGAGGACGATCAATCTTGGGACTCCGCGATGTGCCATTTTGGCAGGATGCCAAGGGGGGGACACCCAGCGGGGCGAACGTTTCAACCCCAACTGCGCGGCAATCGCCGATCGTCACGCGAACCAGCTCGCTACGGGGTGAGCTCGGTTTTGCCGTCAATTTCGCCGGCAAAGTAGGCGATCAGATCGGCCGCCCGATCGATGTCGTCGAGCGAGATCATTTCGACAGGGCTATGCATGTACCGATTGGGGATGCTGATCAGCCCGGTTGCCACGCCGGCGCGGGCAATCTGCATGGCGTTGGCGTCGGTGCCGGTCGGACGGCTGACCGCGCCGAGCTGGTAGGCGATTTCATGCCCATCGGCCGCCTTGATGAGCCGATCGACCACTTTATGGTTCATGTTCGGGCCCCGATAGATCACCGGGCCCTTGCCGAGCGCCACGTCTCCCTCCTGCTTCTTGTCGATCGTTGGGCAATCGGTGGCGTGCGTGACGTCGATGGCGATGCCGACCTGTGGGTCGATGCCGAAGGTGCTGGTCTGAGCGCCGCGCAAGCCGATCTCTTCTTGCACCGTTGAGACCGCGTACAGGGCACAGTTCAACTTGCGGCCTGCGGCCCGGCGGAGCGCTTCCATGGCAACCCACAGACCGGTTTTGTTATCCATCGCGGGGGCAAAGGCGAGCGTTTCGTTCTGCATCCGCGTCAGGCCGAGATCGAAAGTGATCGGATCGCCAACGCGGACCAGTTCGGCCGCCTCGGCTTTGTCGCGAACGCCGATGTCGACCCACAGGTCCTTCATTTTGACAACTTGCTTGCGTTCTTCATCCGTTAGCAGGTGGATCGGCTTGCGCGAAATGATGCCGGGGAGCGGTCCCTTGTCTGTCCAAACGACCATTTGCTGGCCGACGAGAATCTGCGGGTCCCAGCCGCCAATCGGCGCCACGTAGAGAAAGCCTTGATCGTCGATGTGCTGCACCAGCAGGCCGATTTGGTCGCAGTGGCCGGCCAGCATCACGCGGGGCGAGCCACCGGGGTTTTTGCAGGCGATGACGTTCCCGTGCAGATCGGTGCTGATTTCGTCGGCGAAGCCAGCCGCGTACTCGCGCACCAGGTCTTGCACCGGCTTCTCATAGCCGGACGGACTGGGGGTTTCCAAAACGCGCTGAAAGAAAGCGAGCGAAGCGGAGTCCATGGCGTGATCTCGCGGTGCAGTAACGAATTCGAGGGCACGGAGTGCGGGCCCTCAGGCTACCGTCACCTACGGCTCCGTGACAAGCATCGCGGGCTTGGGCGCCCCGGCGCCGGCCGCTGGAATCGCAGTCCGCCGCTGTGCTAAGCTTGCTAACACACTCTATTCCTATCGCAACTGCACATGCAAAAGACCAAGGTCGCCATCGTCGGCATGGGGAATGTCGGTTCGGGCGTAGCGCGCCTGTTGCTCGACTACGGTGACCGCACGGCCCGGCATGCCGGCCGCACGCTCTGGCTTGAACAAGTCGTGGTGCGCGACACCAGCAAAGCGCGCGACGTCGAGCTGCCCAAGGGCGTGTTGTCCGACGATCTCACGCGCATCACCGGCGACCCCGAGATCAAGGTAGTCGCGCACCTGGTCGGCGGGCTCGAGCCGGCTCGCACGATCATGATCAAGCTGCTGGAAAGCGGCAAAGACGTGGTGACCGCCAACAAGGCGCTATTGGCCGAGCACGGGCCGGAGCTGTTCGATTTGGCGCGCGAATTGGGACGTTCGATTTCGTTCGAGGCCTCGGTCGCCGGCGGTATTCCGATCATCGCCAACATTAGCCAGTGTCTGACGGCCAACCAGGTGACCGCACTGGATGCGATTCTTAACGGCACCAGCAACTTTATCCTCACGCAGATGGAGGAGCGCGGCTGGTCGTATGCCGAGGCCGTGACCGAAGCCCAGAAGCTCGGCTACGCCGAAGCCGATCCGACGCTCGACGTCGACGGCAGTGACGCCGCGCAGAAGCTGGCGATTCTCGCGCACCTGGCGTTCGGCGCTCGCGTGCACTGGCGCGAGATTCCGCGACAGGGGATCGACCGGCTCGAGTCGGCCGATTTGCATTACGCACGAGAACTCGGTTACCGCGTGAAACTGCTGGCCGTGGCGCAACTGGTCGCCGACGGGCTGGAACTGCATGTATCGCCAACCTTGGTCCGCATCGGCACGCCGCTAGCCGAGGTGCGACGGGCCTACAACGCAATCAGTGTGGTGGGCGATGCGGTCGGACGGGTATTCTTCCATGGCCAGGGGGCCGGGAAAATGCCAACCGCCTCGGCCGTGGTGGCCGATATGATCGACACGGTCGTGGGGCGGGCAGCGCTTACATTCCGCATCTTGCGCCTCTGGTCGCAGGAGCACGCCCGCGTAGCTCCGCGCGATCACGCCCGGGTGCCGGGGCGGTTCTACTTGCGGTTCGACGTCGAGGACCGGCCGGGCGTGATGGCCGACATTACGGGGGTGCTGGGCCGGCACGGGATTTCGATCGCGTCGGTAATCCAGCACGAAGCCAGCGAGCCGGACAAGCCCGTGGTGCCGCTGGTGATCATGACGCACCAGACGACCGAGGGAGCCTCGCGCGACGCCGTGGCCGAAATTGATCGCCTGGCCTGCGTGCGCGCCGGCAGCGTGCGCATGCGGGTGCGGGATTGAGCGCGTGCGAGCGCCCATCGTCATACGCTAGAATCGGTCGCACTATGAAATACGCCATCATCATCCCCGACGGCTGCGCCGACGAGCCGCAAGCTGCGCTCGAAGGTCGCACGCCGCTGCAAGCCGCCCGGTTGCCAGCGATGGACGCAATCGCGCAGGCAGGCGTCGTCGGCCGCGCCAACCACGTGCCGGCGCATCTGCCGGCCGGCTCGGACGTCGCCAATCTGAGTTTGCTGGGTTACGACCCCAACGAGTATTTCACCGGCCGGGCGCCGTTGGAAGCCGCCGCACAAGGGATCGAACTCGGTCCCCACGATTGGGCGATCCGCTGCAACACGGTGACGGTTGAAGATCAGACGATGCAGTCGTTTACGGCCGGCCAGATCAGCACGCCCGAAGCCGCGCAACTGATCGAGGCCTGCCAGCAACAACTGGGGAGCGAACAACTCGAGTTTCGCCCCGGCGTCAGCTATCGCAATCTGTTGATTTACCGCGGCAGCGCCGAGAAGCCAGCGCCGTTCAGCCGCGATACGCGGACCACGCCACCGCACGACCTGACCGACAAATCGGTGCTCGACGATTATCCGCGCGGTCCTGGCAGCGACTTATTGAATCGGCTGATGCACGCCAGCCTGGAGCTGTTTGCCGAGCACCCCGTGAACGCCCAGCGACGGAGCCGCGGCGAGACGCCGGCCACGAACGTTTGGCTGTGGGGGCTCGGCAAACAGCCCGCCCTGAAGCCGTTCGCCGAACTGTACGGCCGCACCGGCGCGATGCTCACGGCTGTCGATCTCTTGCGCGGGCTGGCGGTGTTGTTGGGCTGGAAGAACATCGAGGTGCCGGGTTCGACCGGATATCTCGATACCGATTATGTCGCCACGGGCCGCTACGCCGTCGAGGCACTGAAGGATACCGACATCGTCTGCGTGCATGTCGAGGCGCCCGACGAAGCTTCGCACGAAGGCAACTGCGCCGAGAAGATTCGCGCCTTGGAAGAAATCGACAAGCACATTGTAGCGCCGCTCCATGCGGCGTTGGCTGCCGCGGGAGACTACCGCATTCTGGTATCGCCTGACCATCCGACTCCGCTGCGCACCAAGACGCACAGTCATGGGTTTGTGCCCTTTGCGATCTGCGGCACCGGCGTGCAACCCGATGCCGCCGAGACTTACGACGAGATCGCCGCCGGCACGGCGGAGCTCGCGTTTGCCGAGGGCTCGAAGGTAATGCGTTACTTCCTGGATTAAGTTGCGGAGATCCGCCTCGATTGCCGCGGCTGTTACTTCAATGCGGTCCGTATTAGTCGCGGGCCTGCGTAGCCCGACGCTCTTGGTTCTCTTTCCATTTCTTCCAACAGCGACTCGACGTGAGCAAGCGAAGAACTGCGCCCCGATCTGCCGCCCTGCGACCGTCGCAGACTACAGATCTCGCCGCGGGTGAGCCGGGCCGGCGCTGGGCCGCTCCCGTGGGACTTGTGGTGGCCGTCGCGCTGGTGTTCGGTCAGTGCTACCGTTTCGAATTGCTCGAGTGGGACGACATGGTGCATGTTGTCCGCAATGCGAACGTCAATCCGCCGAGTTGGACGGGCGTAATCGAAACATGGCGCAAGCCGTACTTCAACCTGTACGTGCCTGCGACGTACACATTTTTTGCTGTCGAGGCCTGGCTGGCCGAGCTGAACGCGGTCGGCAACGCCCCACCGCCGGCACGCAACACCCTCGACCCGCGGATATTTCATCTCGGCAATCTGTGCTTGCACATGGCCAACGTGCTGTTGGTCTACGTATTGTTGAAGCGGCTTGTCGGTCATCGCGGTGGGGCCTTCTTCGGCGCGCTGTTGTTCGCGCTGCATCCGATGCAAGTCGAATGCGTGGCCTGGGTCTCGGAAACTCGCGGATTGCTGGCTGGCTTGTTCTCATTGCTGGCTGCCATTTGTTACCTCCGGGTAGTTGGCGATGGAAAGCCGGCGCTTGGCAAAACGTGGCAAGCGAAGGCAGTCTGGTACGCGACGGCAACAGTCCTGTTCGCATTGGCACTCCTGAGCAAGCCGTCGGCGGTGTCGCTGCCACTCATGCTGTTGGTACTGCAATCGCTGTGGGTACGGCAGCCTGAGCCAAGGATTCCTCGCCAATGGTTGACCGCGATATTGTGGTTGATTCCCTGGTTGGCTCTGGCAGCCGTATTGACACTGGTCAACAAGGCGCAGCAGTCGGGAGAAGTGATTCGTTTCGTCCCTTCGCCTGCCCAGCGACTACTGATTGCCGGCGATGCGCTATCGTTCTACCTGGCCAAACTTGTTTTTCCCTGGCCGCTGGCCGCGGCGTACGGGCATAGCGCGCGGCAAGTGCTGGCCGATCCGCTAGTTTGGCTCAAGGCACTCGCCCCGCTGGTGATTGCCGTGCCCCTCCTATTCTTCAGGCCGCGCCGCGTGTGGCTAACCGGGGCGGGCGTGTTTCTGGCTGCGCTGGCGCCAATATTGGGGCTCGTGCCTTTCGGTTACCAGGACATCTCGACCGTAGCCGACCGCTACCTGTATCTGGCGCTGATCGGGCCGGCGCTGGTCGTTGCCTATTTCGTCGCGAACAACTGGTCGCGCGCCGCAATTGGCGTTGCTGCGAGTCTGGTTTTGCTGTTCGCCGGATTGAGCGCGGTGCAGGCCTCGTACTGGATCGACGAGGAGCGGTTGTTTGCACATTGTCTGTGGGTGAGCCCAACCAGTTATGTGGCGCACGACAAAGTTGGACTCACCTATTTGGCACGTCGCGAGGCCGCGATTGCTGCGGACCATTTCCTGCAAGCCCGTGACATCGACCCGACTTACGCCGTGACTTACAACAATTTGGGGAACGCGTATCGCGAGCTTCAGCGGTTCGATCAAGCCGTGACTCAATTCCGGCTGGCTCTCAATTTGGAGCCCACGAACTTCCTCGTCTGGTTTAATCTTGGCAACGTCTATTTGAAGGATCTAGATGATCTGAGCGCGGCGCGCGACTGCTTTGAGCGGGTGATTCGCATAAAGCCCGAGTTCGCCGCGGCTCACCTCAATCTTGGTGTGGTATTGTTGCGGCAAGGAGACGCAACGGCCTCGCTCGCGCCGCTTGAGGAAGCCTTGCGCCTGGTGCCGGGCGACGCCGAGTCGCAATTCACGCTGGGGCACGCCTTGTGGCAACTCGGACGCCGCCAGGAGGCGCTCGCCTATCTGGAAGAGGCGTTCCGGAAAAACCCGGCGGAACCGCGCTACCTGACGGCGTGGCAGAAATACCAACGCGCGGCGGCTCAGTTACCGAGTTCAGCGCCTGGCCCCTAGTTTCGGGCCTGCGCACCTAGCTGAGGGCACCCTTCGCGCGGGCTGGCCTGCTCGGCTATTCTGGCGGCGGCGCGCCGACCGTGTGGTATCCGCCAGAGCACTTTCCACCATCAAGAGAAGAACCTAAAGGCAATTCGATGCCCCTGGTCGTTCAGAAATTTGGCGGCACGAGCGTGGCCGACAGCCAGAAGATTCTGGCTGCTGCCCGCAAGGCGATCCGCACGCAGCAAACCGGCAACCAGGTGCTGATGGTCGTCAGCGCCATGGGCAAGAATACCGACGTGCTGGTTGACCTGGCGGCCGAAATCAGCGACCGACCTCCGGCCCGCGAAATGGACATGCTGCTCTCGACCGGCGAGCAAGTGAGCGTGGCCCTGATGGCCATGGCCGTGCAGTCGCTGGGGGCCAAGGCGATCAGTCTCACCGGCGGGCAAATCGGCATACGCACCGACAGCACGCACACCAAAGCGCGCATCAAGAGCATCTCGACCGAACGGATGCGGCGGCTCTTGGACGAAGGCTACGTCGTCATCGCGGCAGGCTTCCAAGGGATCGACGAAGACTTGAATATCACCACGCTGGGGCGCGGCGGCAGCGACACCACGGCCGTCGCGCTAGCCGCTGTGCTGGGGGCCGACACCTGCGAGATTTACACCGACGTCGACGGAGTCTACACGACCGATCCACGGCTATTGCCCGCCGCGCGCAAGATGCGACAAGTCAGCTACGATGAGATGCTCGAGCTGGCCAGCTTGGGAGCTGGCGTAATGCACAGTCGCGCGATCGAGTTCGGCAAGAAGTTCGCCGTGCCGATCCACGTGCGGAGCAGCTTCACCGACATACCCGGCACGATGATCGTCGCCCAGCCCGAGGCGCCCGACGTGGCGGTCAGCGGCGCCGCGCTGGTCAAAGACGAAGCGCTCGTCACGCTCTGCGGCATCCCCGACACGCCAGGCACGAGCCTTACACTTTTCTCGAAGATTGCTGCCCGCGCCGTGGCGGTCGACATGATCGTGCAGAACGTCGGAGCCAAGGGGCTGGCCGACATCAGCTTCACCGTGCCGCGCGACGACCTGCGAGCCACGCGCGACGCGGTGGAAGAAGCCCGCCGCGAGTTGGGGGCGGCCTACTGCGCGCAGCGCGACGACGTTTCGAAAGTATCGGTCGTCGGGCTGGGCATGGCCCGGCAGACTGGTGTGGCCGATCGCATGTTTCGCGCCTTGGCCGAAGCCGGCGTCAACATCCTGATGATCGCCACGAGCGAAATCAAAATCTCGGTGCTCGTCAATCGCGATCAGGGAGCCGAGGCGCTGCGGGCCGTGCACCGCGCCTTTACGCTCGAGCACGAGCCGTCCCAGAAGGCCGAAAGCGCCACGGCGGCCAAGCCCGCGCCGCGCGATGCCCTGGCGATCGTCACGCGACTGCAAGGGATGGAAGACTTGACGATCACGGACATCGCGCTCGACGAATCGCAAGCCCGCGTGACCATTGCCGGGGTGCCCGACCGCCCGGGTATTGCCGCCCGAGTCTTCGAGGGGATCGCCGCCGGCGGGCTATTCGTCGACATGATCGTGCAAAGCCTGGGGCATCAGGAACAGGCCAGCATGAGCTTCACCGTCCCGCGCGCCGATTTGAAACGGGCACTCGAACTAGTCAACGGGCTGGCTCAAGAGCTTGGCTGCGGCGCGGTCAGCGGCAGCCCGCGGATCGCCAAGCTGAGCGTGAGCGGCGTGGGTCTGCGGAGCCATACCGACGTGGCGATTCGCATGTTCCGCGCGTTGGCTGGTGCCGGCATCAACGTCGAGATGATTAACACCAGCGAAGTGCGCGTGAATGTGGTGGTCGACGGCCAGAAAGGGCAGGCGGGACTGAAAGCCCTGCAGGCGGCGTTTGCCGACGTACGTGGCTAACTCGGCTTTCTGGCGAACACTTCAAGCGTCATCGCCAGCTTCAGCCAGTTGTTTAGCAGCGGCCGCAGATGTCGCTTCCAGCCACCTGTGGGCGTCGTGTCGTGATTCGTGACGCTAAGGGCCGCGGCATCGGTGGCCGCTTGAGGCTCGCTCGGAATGCCTTGAGCCGAGCGTACTTCCTCACTCAGGTACGGTCGGCCGAGCAGGTTCTCCCATTTCAGCCCGCCGAAGCTGCTAGTCTCCAAGACCGTGAAATTGGCGCGGCGACAGAGCTCGGCCAGCGTGCCCGGTGTGAAGTAATTGACGTGGGCCATCGGCTGGTTTAGCACGAAGTCGTCGCGACCGGCCAGAATTGGCAACGTGCGATAGTTCGGAACGTTGGCGTAGAACAACGCTCCCGGGCGCAGCACGCGCCGTACCTCGAGCAAGACTTCGCGCGGCCGCGGCAAATGCTCGAGCACTTGGGCCATAACGACGACGTCGAACGAGGCGTCGTCCAGGCCCGCTTCGGCCAGCGTCGCCACGCGCACGTCGGATAACCCACGCTCGGCCGCCGCCTCGACGACCCAGGGGGCGGCATCGAGCCCGCTAACCTGCCAGCCGCGGTCTCGTGCCCGGGCCAGGAAGTAACCGGCGCCGCACCCGATTTCGAGCAGGCGGCCCCGCGACGGCACCCAACGCTCGATGGCCGCGAGCATGGCATCGTACTCGGCGATGCGCGCCGCAGTCGTCACGCGAGCGTAATGCCGCTTGAGGGCCAACGGCTCCTCGCGGCTGGCATACTGCTCGAGCAAGCCGGCTTCGTCAAGCTGCGGATTGACATAGACCATGCCACACCCGCGGCAGCGGACCAGCGCGTAGCCGTTCACCTCGCGCTCGCGCCGCGTGGCGGTCGCGTCGCAGACCGGACAAGCAACCTCGATCAATGAACTGCCCATGTTGCACTCAAACAGCAGAATAGGTCGCTGGGATACAAGTGGCCGCGATCGCTTTTGCCTGATAAGTTCTTGTCGGTGCGAAGCTAGTCAACCAAGTCGTAAACGACTCCGCGAACTACCCTCTGCAAAGCCGGGACAAACGCCCACACACAACTGGCCGCTACAAAGAGCGTAGCACCCGAGGACCGGCCAAGTCGAACGAGGCACGACGGCAGGCGCTTTTCAGGATCAGCATGCGTCGATGGACATTTGGCTTGGGCTGGACATCGGCGGGGCGAATCTCAAGGCATCCGACGGCCAGGGTTGGTCCCGGAGCGTGGCGTTTCCGCTGTGGCGCGAACCGCAGCGGCTGGCAGACGCACTTGTCGACCTGATCGCCGAGGCCCCGCCGGCTAATGGCCTGGCCGTGACGATGACCGGCGAACTGGCCGACTGCTACGAAACCAAGGCTGACGGCGTTCGCTCGATACTCGATGCGGTCGATCGTGCCGCCGCGAGTGTCGGACCGTCGGCCGCGGTGCGCGTTTACTCGACGCATGGCACTTTCCTTGAAGCTGCCACGGCGCGTGAGCGGCCGCTCGCGGTCGCCGCCGCGAATTGGCACGCGATCGCGCGGTTTGTCGGGCGACACGCGTCCTCCGCGCCGGCACTGCTGCTCGACTTGGGCTCGACCACCTGCGACATCATTCCCTTGATCGATGGCGAGCCGGCCGCTCGCGGACGCACCGATCCTGAGCGGCTGTTGCACGGCGAGCTCGTCTACACCGGCGTCGTGCGATCTCCGATCTGTGCGCTGGTCGAGCGCTTGCCGTGGCGCGACGGCCAGTGCCCCGTGGCGCAAGAGCCTTTCGCCACGACGCGCGACGCGTATCTATTGCTGGGCGATCTGCCCGAGAGCCCCCACGACACGAACACGGCCGACGGTCGACCGGCGACGCGGCAGTTCGCCCGCGACCGGCTGGCGCGGCAAATCTGCGCCGATCGCACGATGTACACGGCCGAGGATGCGATTGCCGCCGCCAAAGTGGTCAAAGCCGCGCAATTGCGACTTCTCGAGCAAGGTCTCCGGCAAGTGTTGACGCTTATTCGAGGCGGTTGCAACAGGTTGGTGGTCTCCGGCGAAGGGGAGTTCTTGCTCCGCGAACTGGCGAAGCTCGTGCCGCCAGATGCCGAGATCCTGTCGTTGGCCCAACGACTAGGCCCGCAAACTTCGCAAGTGGCGGCCGCCCATGCCGTGGCCGTGCTGGCCGCGGAGCAATTGGCGTGACTCAATTCACAGCAAAGAGTGACCTGCCTGGTGTGCGTATCGTCAAGCTCGGCGGCAGCCTGCTCGACGAACCGCGACTACCCGAGTTGTTGCGACGTTGGCTGGACGCACAGCCGCAGGCTGTCGATGTGCTGGTGGCCGGCGGCGGCCGCCTGGTCGATGTCGTGCGGGATCTCGATCGCGTACAGACATTGGGCGATGAACGGGCGCACTGGTTGGCGCTGCGCGCAATGTCAGTCACCGCGGCACTGCTGCGCGAGTTACTGTCGGGTTCGGCATATGTCGAAGATCTGAACACGCTCGTCGAGGAGATTCGCCATGGCAGCTCGCGCCAGACAATTGTCTTCGATTGCTGGCAATTCCTGCGCTGCGTCGAGGCGAGCACGCCGGGCGAGCGACTGCCCAAGTCCTGGCAAGCGACAAGCGATAGCGTCGCCGCGCGGTTATCGGTTGCCCTCGCGCACCACGAGATCGCGCCGGCCGAACTGGTGCTGCTCAAGTCGACCACGTCGGCCTGCGAGGCGACGCTTGACGACGCCGCCGCTGCCGGCATCGTCGACGAGTGTTTCCCGCGTCAGGCTGCAACGTTGCCGAGTGTGCGGATCGTTAACTTGCGTTCGCGGGGTTTTGACGAAATTGTCTACCCAGCCGGCGGGCGAAGGCCGTCGTGACCAGCCGCTCGCAGAAGTCGGCGTAAGCGATCCCGGCGGCCGCTAGCGAGCGGGCAAAGCCGGCCGTTGGCGCGATGTCGGGGTTGGCGTTCACCTCCAGGATGTAAGGATTGCCGGCCGCGTCGACGCGCAAGTCGACTCGCGCGTAATCGCGACAACCTGTCAAGCGGAACGCGGCGAGCGAGACGTCGCGCAGCCGCTGGGCGAGCGCGTCATCGACCGCGGCCGGGCAGGTCACCGGCGTGCCGCACCAATCGGAACTCTCAGGCGTCCACTTGGCGTCGTAAGTGACGATGCCCCAGCCGTCGGCCTTAGCGCGCGAGAAGTTCACTTCGGCCAGCGGTAGCACTTGCAGTTCGGCCAGCGCCAACAGACTGAGATTAAACTCCCGGCCGGCGACGAAGCGCTCGACGAGCGCGGGGCCGTAGCGCTCGTGGATGTCGGCGACGCGGGCGTGCAAGGCCGCCTCGGTCGTCACCACGCTGTCGGGGCCAATCCCCAGGCTGGCATCTTCAGCGGCCGGCTTAGCGAACAGGGGGCCCGCAGCGAGTTGTCGGACGATCTTGTCGCTCGCCTGCCGGCCGAGTTCGACTATCTCAAACACGGGGGTCGGCAAGCCGGCCCCTTGCAGCAGGTATTTCGTGCGCGCCTTGTCTCGCGCGAGTGCCAAGGCTTCCGCCGAGGAACCGGTGTAAGGCAGCTCCAGCAGATCGAGCAGCGCGGCCGTGTGGGGTTCGAGTTCGGTCCGGCCGGCAAACCCTTCGCAGAGGTTCACCACCACGTCGGGCCGCGCTGGTCCCTGGGCCAGCCGCAACAGCGGTTCAAGGTCACTGGCCAGGGCGAGTTGCTCGATCGCATGCCCTCGGGCGGCCAACGCATCGGCCACCACTGCGACCGATTCGAGCACGCCCGCTTCTTGCGCGTAGTCGGGATGGTTGGTATCCAGGAGCGGCGCGTTATAGAGAATCAGAATTCGCATCAGCAATCGCGAAGCAACCTTGGTAACTCTGTCAAACTCTCGATCGACGCAGCATCGCTCACCGCGCGATCGCGCGACAAGAACAACGCGCGCCAGCCGGAGCGGCGGGCCGCGACGAAATCGTTTTCATAGTCGTCGCCGATCATCAGAATCGACTCGCCAGGCAACTGCAACGCCGTGGCCACGTGCCGATAAAATTCGATTGCCGGCTTCCGATGGCCGACTAGCGACGAGGGATAAACATGCGAACAACCGGCCAACGGCTCGATTGCCTGGCAGATACCTAATAGCCGGCGGTCGAAGTTCGAGCCTACGGCCAGCACCAGTCCACGAGCCGCCAGTTGAAGCCAGGTCTGCTCGACGTCGGCAAACTGCCGCCAACTGGCGGCGTCGGCGAAATGATCCCACAGGGCGGCGAATAGGGCAGCCTGGTCGCCGACTTCGGGAAACACCGCGGCGACGATCGTTTGCCAGCGGCGGCGCTCGCGGGCTTCGTCGGTGCGCAGACTGTTCGATTGAGAGTCGCGGGCCTCCTCGGCCTGCCAGGCGGCGAGAAAGCGCGACTGCACCTCAGGTTCTTCACGCCGACTTCCGAAGCGGCGCGCGACGTCGCAGTAGGCCTTGGCGACCTTCGGCTGGGGGCGCAGCAGCGTGCCGACCGCGTCGAAGACCACGGCCCGCACGCCCGCCAGTTCGAGCGCGCTCACTGCAACAGGTCGCGAACGTCGCCGAAAAGCGCAAAGGCCATCAGGCTCATCAGGAACAGGATGCCGGCGAACTGGAAGGCGACGAAGACGCGCTCGCTAACCGGTTTGCGGCGGATGCCCTCGATAATCAGAAACAGCATGTGGCCGCCGTCGAGCATCGGTATCGGCAGGAAGTTGAGCACGGCCAGGTTGGCGCTGAGCATGACGAGGAACATCAGAAGCTCTACGAATCCTGCACTGGCAGCGCTACCCGCGATTCGGGCAATCGTAATCGGACCGCGGATTTCACGGATATCGATTTGATGCCCGAGTTTTTGCAAGAAGCGGTAAACCTGTAGAACGGAATCGAGCGTCTCGCGTCCACCCAGCGCAAATGCCTCGCCGACACTCGTCGCCGTGCGAGTGCGAAAGGCCCCTTCGAGTTGCAAGCCGCGGTCTGGGTTAAACCAGTCGTTGGCAGACACAGGGGTAAGTGTGATTTCACGATCCGATGCCAATTTGAGTTTTATCTGGGTGTCCGCTGGCAGATACTGCAGCTCGCTCAGGCACGCAACCCAATTGGCTTTGTCGTCAGCGAATTCCAGCGGCGCTTTAACGCCTGCTTGGGATTCAAGGAATTCTTTCTCTGCATCGGTCATTTCGCTTGGCGGTTTCACCAGGAACGAGGCGGTGGCCAGCTGGTCGCCAGCTTTAATTCCGGCCGCCTCTGCCGGACTGCCGGGCAAAACCGCGGCGACAACATTCTCAACCGAGAACGCAATACCCAGTTCTGGAACGCTCAGCACTTGATCGTAGCTAAAGAAGTAGTTGGGCCACTCAAACGTAACAGTGGCACTGGGTGCAATCGTGACCTCGCGTGCCGAGCTATCCTGTTCGTTATTCCTGACCTGTAAAACCATCGCTCGCTCACCAGCGTGCCGGACCTGAGCAGGCCAACGCAGTGGATCTTCGATTGGCTGACCGTCGACGCGCAATATTCGGTCGCCTTCCTTCAAGCCGGCAATTGCCGCCGGCGAGTTGGCGCGAACAGCAGTGATGGCCCCCATTTTCATGATCAAGCCGACGTCCCTAATCGACGCGGGCTCGATTATGACTGTCGACGATTCAACCGCGGACGACGCTGCAATTTCCGATACGTTGTCTTTTGCCTCAACTTCATCCGAAACGGAAACTACCGTAAGCTGAATCGGCTCTTGAGCGTGCGTGGCGAGTTCTCGAATCAGATCTGCATACGATTCGACTCGCGCATCGTTGACCGCCACGATCCGTTTGCCACCGTCGAGCTGGCTCATCACCTTCGCGGCCGGTGAGCCAAACCTCGCAGGATGCGTCTTATCCGACGCAGTATCGGCCAATTCGAGCGATTCGGGTGGCGCTACACCAATTCTGGGAATTTTTTGCCCCTTCATGGGGTGTACTTGAATGTGCATCTCGCGCGGCTCACTTGAGTCCGCTGACCGGCGACGAATCGTCAGATCGACTCCCGTTTCGAGGTTGGCCAAGGCGATGTTCGCCCGCAGATCGCTATAACGCTCGCACGGCTTGCCGTTGATGGCCACGATTTCGTCGCCCACTTGCAGGCCAGCTTGCCAGGCCGGAGCGCCTGGCTCCAAAAGGGAAACTCCGGAAGGCGAGTACGGCACTCCGATTCCATAGGCCAGCGCCGCCATCAGGAACGCGAAGATCAGGTTCATCACCACTCCGGCCGAAATAATCGCCATCCGTTTGGGCACGCTCTGCGCCAAATAGCTGCGGGGATCGAAAACCGGGGCGTTGGGATCGCCCGTGGCTTGCCCCTCTTTGGCCCGCTGCATCTCTTCGTAGGCCTTGGTGGGGTTGTCCTCCTGCCCCAGCATTTTGACGTAGCCGCCCAAGGGGAGGATGCCGATGCCGTACTCGGTTTCGCCCCACTGGAACTTGGCTAGCTTCAGGCCGTAGATGTCGAAGCCGAGATAGAACTTCTCGCACTTCACGCCGCACATTTTGGCGACCGCGAAGTGCCCCAGTTCGTGCACGAAGATCACGAACCCCAGCGCCGCGGCAACCTTCAAGATCACCACGATGATGCCGGGATCAAACGCCGCCAAGGGCAGCGACGACAGCGAGAGCATTACGGGCAGAGACAACGCGAAACCTCCTCACGGGCCCAGCCGTCGAGCGCCAGCAGCCGATCAAGGCCCGGATGAGCCTCGAAATCATGCTGCTCGAGCACGCGCCGACAGGTGGGCACAATCTGTGTAAAGGGTAGCTCACCGGCCAAAAAGCCGGCGACCGCCGCTTCGTTGGCGGCATTCAGCACGGCCCCGGCCGTGCCGCCAGCCCGGGCCACCTCGAGCCCCAGCGCCAAGGCCGGGAAGCGGTCAAAGTCGGGGGGCTCGAATTCCAAATGGCAGGCCCGTGTCCAGTCGAACTGCGCGGCCGGCCCGGGCCATCGCTCGGGGAAGCTCAGGGCATACTGGATCGGTAGCTTCATGTCCGGGGGGCTAAGTTGCCCGATCACCGATCCGTCGACGAACTCAACAAACGAATGGACGATCGATTGCGGATGGACCACGACGTCGATTTCGCCGGCATCCAGGCCGAACAGCCAGCGAGCTTCGATGATTTCCAGTGCCTTGTTCATCATCGTCGCCGAGTCGATCGTGATCTTGGCCCCCATTTGCCAGGTCGGGTGCTTAAGCGCCTGGGCAACCGTAACCGTTTCCAGGTCCTCGGCTGACCAATTGCGGAACGGTCCACCGCTAGCCGTAAGCACAATGCGCCGCACTTCCGACCGCCGTCCGCAATGCAAAGCCTGAAACAATGCACTGTGTTCGCTGTCGACGGGCAATAATTGGGCCCCGTAGCGGCTGGCCAAGTGCATCACCAGCGGGCCAGCCACAACGAGCGTCTCTTTGTTGGCCAGGGCGACCCGTTTGCCGGCTTCGAGCGCCGCTAGGGTGCTTCGCAATCCGGCACTGCCAACGATGGCCGTCAATACGATGTCGACTGAGGGTTCGCGGGCGATTTGCTCCAACGCCTCGGGGCCGGTCAGCAATTGGCAACCCGCTGGCAGGTCGAGCTTGCGAGCCAAACGGGCCGCGTCGGGATCGCTAACCGCCACCCAGCGGGGGCCGAATCGCCTCGCTTGCTCGCCGAGGCGATCGACATTGGCGTGCGCGGTCAGTGCCGCGGCGTGCAGGCGACTTGGCGCGGCGGCAATCACCTCCAGGGTGCTGCGACCAATACTGCCGGTCGATCCCAGAACGGCGACGCTGGTCACGGATCAATCCCTTGAGAGGCGAGCGACCGAGCACGGCGGCGCGAAGCCGATCGGCAACGGGTCGAAGCGGCGTAAACGCACGCCTGCCGTTTGTCGTAAACTGATGGCATCCAACAAACTGGGCCGATTCTGCTGATTCTAGGGTTCCCGACGAACCGCCACAACCCGAGCCAGGTTGGCGCAACATCGCCAAGCCGCTTGTTTTGTACGCGGCCCAACGCCGGACGGTGCGCACGACAGGGAGGCCCCCCCGCTCAGCGTGGCAGGTCGTGGGGCCGGATATGCCAGCAGATTCACAATTCGCCGGCGGCCAAGTCGTCTTGGGCTCGTTGTTCGCGGCAAGCAGCGTTCCTAAGATAGAGTTGCGGCCCGCCCCGCCAGCCTTGGGGCCCCTCCTCAGCCATCGATTCGGAACGGAAAGCGTTTATGAGCAAGAAGCAGGACCCGCCGCGCAAATCGGGCAAGTCGGGCGACTCGAAGCGCACCCCACATCTGGCCGGTAATTTGATCTGGTACTTGATGGCGCTGGGGCTGGTGACCCTGTTCATCTTCACGCTGGTGCGCAAGCAAGCGCAAATCGAGATCCGCTACAGCGATCTCAAGGAGCTCATCAAGCAGGGGAATCCCAAGGCGACCGAGGCGGATACCGAGAAAGCGAAATCGCCTGGCTACATCGACGTCGTTGATCGACAGGATGGGAGCCAACAGGTGCTGCGGGTCAGCAATCTGTCGGATCTCAAGGTCGGCCCGACCGAGATCAGCGGCACCGTGACGGTCGAAGTCAAGCAGCCTTCGGACCCCAACAACAAGCCACAGCCGAATAAGCCGTTCTATACCCCGCGTCGCGGACTCGAAGAGGATGGTGGCGCGCTCGAAGCGCTGCTGGAGGCCAATCACTTTCCGTACGAGGGGTTACCCGCTCCTGGTTTCTGGCAGAGCTATGCCTCGCTGTTCATCATGACGGCACTGTTCCTGGTGGTCATCCTGTTCATGATGCGCCGCCTGGGAGGGGCTGGCTCGCCGATGGCCTTCGGACGCAGCCGCGGCAAGATGTATGCCCAAGAGGATATCGGCGTCACCTTCGACGACGTAGCCGGCATCGACGAAGCAGTCGACGAGCTGCGCGAAGTCGTTGAGTTCCTCAGGACGCCCGAAAAGTACCAGGTCTTGGGAGGCCGCATCCCCAAGGGCGTATTGCTGGTCGGGCCGCCGGGCACCGGCAAGACACTGTTGGCCAAGGCCATCGCCGGCGAGGCCGGCGTGCCCTTCTTCAGTCTCTCGGGCTCCGACTTCGTCGAGATGTTTGTGGGCGTGGGAGCCGCCCGTGTCCGCGATATGTTCCAGCAGGCAGAAGCCAAGGCGCCGTGCATCATCTTCATCGACGAGCTCGACGCCCTGGGTAAAACCCGCGGCACGAGTGTCGTCGGTGGTCACGACGAACGCGAACAGACGCTCAACGCCTTGCTCGTGGAAATGGATGGTTTCGGCTCCAACAGCGGCGTGATCGTAACGGCGGCCACGAACCGCCCGGAAACGCTCGATCCGGCGCTGCTGCGTCCCGGACGCTTCGATCGCCACGTTTTGGTGGATCGCCCCGACGTGCGCGGCCGCGAAGCGATCCTCAAGGTGCACGTGCAAAACGTCAAGCTGGCCGCCGAAGTCGATCTTAAGGAAGTGGCGGCCATCACCTCGGGCTTTGTCGGCGCAGATCTGGCGAACCTGGTCAACGAAGCGGCCCTGCTGGCTGCCCGCAAGGGCAAGGCCGCCGTCGGCATGCCAGAGTTCAACGAGGGGGTGGAGCGCGTGACGGCGGGGCTCGAGAAGAAGCAGCGGGTCATGCACGCCGACGAAAAACAGCGCGTCGCCTATCACGAGAGCGGCCATGCCCTGGTCGCGTACAGCCTGCCCAACACCGATCCGGTTCATAAGGTGTCGATCATCCCGCGTGGCCTGGCGGCGCTGGGCTACATGCTGCAACGCCCCGAAGGAGATCGCTACTTACTGACGCAAGCGGAGCTCGAGAGCCGCATCCAGGTGCTGCTGGCCGGCACGATCGCCGAAGAGATGATCTTCGAAGACGTGTCGACCGGCGCGCAGAACGACTTGGAACGAGCCAGTAGCATTGCTCGCAGCATGGTCATGGAATACGGCATGAGCCGCCTAGGACGGGTGAATTATCGCGAGAACGGTCGCTCGCCATTTCTGGCCGGCACGATGGAAATGCCTCGCGAACGATCGCACAGCGAGCAAACGGCTCGCGAAATCGACGAAGAAGTAAAACACATCGTCGACGAGGCGATTGAGAAGGTCCGGCACATCCTCGAGCTGCGCCGCAAGTCGCTCGAGGCACTGGCCAAGCGGCTGATCGAGGCCGAAGTGATCGACGCCGTCGAGCTGAAGCAGATTATCGACGCTAACAGCTCGAGCCCGTTGATCGTCCCTGGCACGGTCACGGCGCCACGGCGATTGGCGCCGCCGACGGAGCAACCCCCTGCGGGGGAACTCGGCCAGGCCGACGCATAGCATCCGTCGTTTTGGCGAGTTTTCGGGGGCGTTCGTCACCTCAGTACCCAAACGTGGCGTAGCCGCATGGTTTGAGCTGCCTCGACAGGTTAGACTGAAGGCGTAAATTCCCCTCTTTTTGAGCGGCGGAACCCGGCCATGATCTTGCGCTGGAGTTATCGAGTGGCGATCTGCACGGCGGCCTGCCTTGCACTGCTTGCCACCGCTGGCGGCGCGTGTTCGGCCGACGAAGTGGTTTTGTCCGGCGGTGGCCAGCTCGAAGGCCAGTTGGCCGACACGGCCAAGCGCGACCCGGACCAGGTCGCTTTGCGAACGGCAGAAGGCATCCGCGTGATCGTCCCGCGCGATCAGGTCGCCAAGCTGGTGCGCACCAGCGCCGCCGATATCGAGTATCGGCAGCTCGCTCCGACCTACCCAGACACCGTCGAGGGTCAATGGGCGCTGGCCGAGTGGTGCCGACAGCAGAAGCTGCGTGCGGAGCGTCACGTGCACCTGCAGCGTGTGATCGAGCTTGATCCCAATCATGCCGTTGCTCGTCGCCTGTTGGGTTACCAGCAGCACGCCGGCCGCTGGATGACGCAGGCCGAAATCATGACCGAGCGCGGCTACGTGCAGCACAACGGCGATTGGTTGTTGCCGCAAGAAATTGAAATCGCCGAGAAGAAACGCAAGGACACGTTGGCCGAGAAGCAATGGCTGGCGACTCTCAAACGCTGGCGCGAATGGCTCAACGACGATCGTCGCGCGGCCGAAGGGGCCGCCAAACTGCGCGCGATCAACGACCCATACGCGGTGAAGGCCATTCGGCAGCATCTCAAGACCGAGCAAGTCCCGCAGGTCCGCGAGTGGTACGTCGAGGCGCTGGCCCGCATCGGCACCCCCGACGCGCTCAGCACCCTGGTGCAACTGGCGCTGAACGATCCGTTGGACGACGTGCGGCTGTCGGCCGTCGAACTGCTGGTCGAAAACCAGCAGCCGGAAGTGGTCGCCATGTTCATCCAGGCGCTCAAGAGCAAGGACAATGCGGTCATCAATCGGGCCGCCTACGCGCTGGGCAAATTGGGCAATCCGGCGGCGATTCCCGCGTTGGTTGACTCTCTCGTCACGCGCCACAAGTTCATGATCGTGCAGGGCTCGCAAGGTATCAGCACGACGTTTGGCGGCCCCACTCCCAGCGGCCCGCCGCCGGGCGCTGGCGCGGGCTTCCCTTCCACTCCGCAGATGGGGGGCTTTTCGACCGGCCAAAGCTCGCAAATCGTCGTGCAGCAACTGCGCAACCCCGAAGTGCTCGACGCCCTGATCCGCATGACCCGCATCAATTTCGAGTACAACTCGGCTCAATGGAAAGCCTGGCTGGCGTCGCGCAAGAAGCCCGAGTCGGAAGACGTCCGCCGCGATTGACGCACGGATCGGAATCGGACTTCGGGCAATGCCTTTTCTCCTGGCCGACACGGAAGGAAGCTCAGTGATGTCTCGACCCACGGTCGCCATTCTCGGCGCCAGCGGCAATCGCGAGAAGTTCGGCAACAAGTCGGTCCGGGCCCACGTGAGGCAGGGCTACGAAGTCTATCCGGTGAATCCCCGCGCCGAGCGGATCGAAGGGCTCGTCTGCTATGCTTCGCTGGCCGAAGTGCCGGTCGCCCGGCTGACGCGAATTTGCGTTTACTTGCCGCCGGCCGCACTGCTCGAAACACTCGACGAGATCGCCGCCAAGGGTTGCGACGAGCTGTTCTTGAACCCCGGCACCGAGAGCGAAGCAGTCTTGGACAAAGCCGCGCGGCTAGGGCTCGATCCCATTCTCGCCTGCAGTATCGTCGATCTCGGCGTCACGCCGGCGCAATTCTCGTCCTAGAGACTTCTAGCCGGCCGGCACCAAAACACCGTCGTCAAGCTCCATTCTCCGGCGCAGCCTCGCTGCCAGTTCGGCGCTGTGCGTGACGACGATCAGCATGGTTTTTTCATCGCCGTGCATGGCCAGCAAAGCGTCGGTCACAATGGCCGCGCTGTTGCGGTCGAGATTCCCGGTCGGCTCGTCGGCCAACAGCAGTTTGGGGCGTCGCACCAAGGCCCGCGCGATGCCGACCCGCTGACGTTCGCCGCCGGAGAGTTCGGCCGGTCGATGCTCCAGGCGATCCGCCAGGCCGACCTTTCCGAGAAGTTCCCGCGCCCGCTCGATTTGCTCCGCAGCCACGCGACCACCGCCGGCCAACAGCGGCACCAGCACGTTCTCCAGCGCCGAGCATTGCGGCAACAGGTGGTGATCTTGAAAGACGAAGCCCACCTGTTCGTTGCGAAAGCGGGCTTGTTGCCGCGGATCGAGCGCGAAAGGATCCTGCCCCGCCAAGCGCACCGAGCCCGAGGTCGGCCGCTCGAGCGTTCCCAGGATGTGCAGCAACGTGCTTTTGCCCGACCCACTGGGGCCCACGATCGCCAGATTTTCGCCGGCGGCCACGTGCAGGTTCACGCCGCGCAGCACCACGAGCGGTTCGCCGCGCGTAGCGTACTCCTTCGTGAGATCGACGACGCTCAGTTCATCCATGCCAGGCAGCCTGACGGTTGGCGACGATGCTCATGGGGGGGATTGGTGCGCACCTTAGGTGGCCACGGACTTGCGGCCGTAGGGGGTCAATCGACTGGCAATTTCCACGGGGATCGGGATCCCGCGCGGCGGACCTTCGGGCGACATCCGGCAGCAGACGGCCGTCAGCCGCATCTTGGCCACCGGCCGTCCCGCATGGCTGACGCCAAACAGATAGGTCACGCTCTTCTCGCCGAGCCGCTCCACGGAAATCTCGATGTCGAGCACGTCCTCGAACTTCACAGCCGAAGCATAGTCGCAGCCGACCGAAACTCGCGGCCAACTGATCTCGCCTTCTTTGTCGTGCCCGAGCACGCTGAGACCGAGATGCCGCAAAAACTCATGCTCCGCTTCTTCCATCCAGCGGAAAAACGCGGCGAAATGGGCGATCCGCGCCGCGTCGGTGTCGTGCCATTGAACCATCCGCTGGGTGCGATAGACCAGTGGTGCAGCAGCGTCGGCCGACATGCCAGTTTTTAGCTCGATTCGTTCGGTGGCAGAAAGTTGACGCCCCAAGGGTTAGCGCGGCACTGCAGCCGGCTCGGCCCGAGGCATTTGATCGCGTTGATCGAGACCCGATCGCAGTCGCTCGTACATCCGCGCGTGCGCCGCGGCCATCCCAGCTTGATGATAGCGCTCGTGGATGGCCAACTCCCCGGCCGCGCCGCATCGTGCTCGCAGCTCATCGTCGAGCAGCAGCTGAGCGATCCGGTCGGCAAGTTGCGCGACGTTCTCCGGCTCGAACAACAAGCCTCCGGCGGTGTCGGCGATCAATTCGGGAAAGGCGCCGTGCGCCGGTTGCACGACGGGCACGCCGTTGGCCAACGCCTCGAGAATCGACAGCCCCTTGCTCTCGCGGTACACGGTTGGCACGCTCATTACGTCGAGCGAATGCAAGAAGTCGATCTTGCCCTGACGATCGACCTCGCCAACGTATTCGAAGCGGTCGGCCAGTCCGCGGCGGTTCACTTCGGCGACGATGCGATCGAAGTAGGGCCGATCGCCGCCGCCCAGGTAGCCCGCCACCCTCAGCTTCAGCCCCGGCAGCCGGTCGTCGGCGGCCAGTCGGTAAAACGCCTCGACCAGCAGATGGAAGCCTTTTTCGGGGCAGATTCGCGCCAGGTAACCGATCGTGCGGGCCGGCGAAGTCTGTTCGGCGACCCCACCACGTCGGCCGTGACCAGCCAAGTTCAAACCATGCGGGATGACGTCGATCTTGTCGCGGTCGACTTCCAGGTACTCGGACATGTAATCGGCAAAGTAGCGGTTCAAGGCCACGAAGCGGTCGGCATCGCGGGCGCGTTCACGCAGCAGTCGCCGGGCCGCCGAGTAATGCGGCTCGACCAGGCGCTCGAGGAAAATGTCCTCGCCCGACAAACTGCAGACGATCGGCACGCGAAGTCTGCGCCGCAGTTCGGGCACCATACCCAGCAGCATCGAGTTCGAGAGATGGATCACATCGGCCGCGGGCAGCGCTTCGAGCCACTGCAGTAGCTTCTCGAGTTCTTTCCGCTGGTGACCGTGCTCGCCGGCAAGCATCGACACGGTCAAATCGCCGAGCCTGCTGGCATCGACCGAGGTGCTGCGGCTGGCCAGCCAATCGATCAGTGCCGGCGAGTCGAGCAGGCGATCGAAGAACCAAGGCGTGTGCCGGAACAGCGCCAGCTTCTGCTGCAAGTAGACGTTGATGCCGCCGAAGAAGACGCGGCCCTCGCTCTGGCTGGCTTCGTCGGTGCGCAGCGGCGTGTAGGTGGGGAGCAGCAACATGTCGTGCCCCGCCGCGCGCAGTGCCGCTGCGAGCGTGTTGTCGTGCAGGCAAGTTCCGCAGAGCATGCCGCCAGCACCGGCTGCCACATAAACGATCCGCATACATCGAGTGTAGCGAACCCCGCGCAGCGGGACCAGTTGGCCACGGCCGCGCGATCGACGGCCACGGCTAGTACAATGATCGGTCGGCACGCACAACCACGGCTTAACCAGCGGATTGACCATGTTGTTCAGTGAATCTCGATTTCGACTGTTCTGGCTGCTGCTGGGTTGGTGCGGCACGAGCTTTGCGCCAGCGCCATCGGCCGCGGCCGCACCGGCGCCGCGCCCCAACATCGTCTGGATCTTCGTCGACGATATGTCGGCCAACTTCTCCTGCTATGGCGAACAGTTGATCGAGACGCCGCACGTCGATCGTTTGGCACGCGAGGGGGCGCGGTTCCCCCATGCTTATGTCACCGCGCCGGTTTGCTCGCCCTGCCGCTCGGCGCTGATCACCGGCTGTTATCAAACCTCGATCGGCGCGCATCACCATCGCAGCGGGCGCGGAATTGAGAAGATCCATTTGCCCGACGCGATCGAACCTGTGCCGGCGCTCTTTCAGCGTGCCGGCTACTACACGTGCATTGGCGGTCCCTTGGTCGGCGGCAAGAGCAACCTCGGCAAGACCGACTACAACTTCGAGTGGGACGAGAGCATCTACGACGGTAGCGATTGGTCGGGCCGCCAACCCGGTCAGCCCTTCTTCATGCAAGTACAACTGCATGGCGGAAAATACCGCGGCAACGACAACAGCCCGCGCTGGACCGAGCAAGCGCTGCGCGAGCTGGGAAGCACCACGCGTCCCCAAGACGTCGAGCTGCCGCCGTACTATCCGCGCGACCCCGTGCTGCTGAACGATTGGGCGCAGTACCTCGACACCGTGCGCTTTACCGACAAGCAAGTGGGCGACGTCGTTGCCCGGCTCGAGCGCGAGGGGATCCTCGACAACACGGTCGTTTGCTTCATGACCGACCATGGCATCAGTCACGCCCGCGGCAAGCAGTTTCTTTACGACGAAGGGTTGCACGTGCCGCTGGTGATCCGCGGCCCAGGCATCGCGCCGGGCACGGTCCGCGACGATTTGGTGGAGCACATCGATCTGACGGCCACGTCGCTGGCCCTGGCCGGCATCGCCGTGCCCGACTGGATGCAAGGGCGCGACTTGCTGGCCGCCGACTACCAACCGCGCGAGGCGGTCTTCGCCGCCCGCGATCGCTGCGACGAAACGGTCGAACACCTCCGCTCGGTGCGGACGACGGACTTCAAATACATCCGCAACTATCTGCCGGCCCGTCCTCATCTGCAGCCGAATCGATACAAGGACAGCAAGCAGATCGTCAAGCGGCTGCGCGAGCTGCACGCGGCCGGCCAACTCGACGAACTGACCGAAAATCTGTTGTTTGCCCCGACTCGCCAGCCCGAAGAGTTGTACGATCTGGCGGCCGATCCTTTCGAGCTGGTGAACCTGGCCGACAACCCGTCGTATGCCGAGGAGTTGGCGGCAATGCGCGAGCGTCTGCAAACCTGGGAAAGCGAGACCGGCGATCGCGGACGCGAGCCCGAGCCGGCCGCGATGTACGACAGCGATATGGACGTCTACCTCGGCGCCCGCGCCCGGCGGCGGCGTCAGGCGGGCGAGCCGGCCAGCGAGCTGGAGCGCAACATCGAGCTGATGAAGCGCTGGGCGGCGGAGGGAAAGTGAATGTACGTTGTGCTTGCCCGCCGCGCAGTCGTGTTATTTGGGGGCTTTCACGCTCGCGGCGCATGCGCTCGAACCCTGGAGCGATCGGTCTGTCGCCGGTCTGGATCCTTAATTAGGGCCCTTTTCCACACAGTGGTTGGAATCGCTCAACGCTGATGGAGCCGGTGCCAGACTATTCGGGAGGCTCCAACGCAGCTTCACCACGTACACGCTGTTGTCGCTGCCGTACTGCTCGGGCTTGCCCGGCATCATGCACTCGGTGGCGATCACCCAAGTTTCGTCGGGGCTAACTGTTGTGACGCCAAAATTGCCGACCGCCGCCCCACGGTCAGGCAGCAACACCTTCTCCGAAGCGCGGATCACCACCAGCTTCTCGGGATCTACCCGCGCCATGAATAGCGGGGCCCGGTGCCTGAACACACGATCGTTGTTTGCGCCGCGGCGCGTGTAGACCAGATACAGCCCGTCGCTGTGCGTCGCCCAATGTTGCTGCGTGTTGTAGCTCCCCAGGTCGCTGCCGTCGTCGAAGGTCCAGGGGCGAACTTCGTCGAAGTGCAGCCCGTCGCCGCTGGTAGTGACGTACGCCCGCCGGTCGTTGCGCAGCGTGAGGAAATAGCGATCGACGTACTTCGTCAGCGACGGCTCGTACAGCCCGCGATCGATATCGATGGTGAGCTCATCGCCATGTTCGACGTAGCGCAGGGTCTCGCCGTCGAATTGGCAGCGGCAAATGGTGGAGCGATTGCGTCGGTGTTTCTCGTCGGCTCGGCGAAAGTAGATCGGTAGCAGGATGTCGCCATTGGGCAGATCGACGCGCTGCGTGCAGCCGGCCCGCGAGAACTCGAACTTGCGATCGGCCGGCATCTCCAGCGTGCGCCACTCGCTCCAGGTCTTGCGCTGCGGATCGTAAACCGAATACGGCGTCTCGCTCGGACCGTGCTTGACGTGATCGTTCTTGCTGGCCGAGTACCAGAACGTTGCGCCCGTTCCCAGCAGTTTGCCGGTCTTGGCATGCCAGGTGGGCCAGAAATCGCACGGCACCACTTCCAAGTCTGGCTCGGCGCGGTGCCGTTCGAGCGTGGCGTGCGGCGTCGGGCCGATCCAGGTTGCTCCCAAGTCGTCGGTGCGGTAGTCGTTCAGGCCGTAGTAGACGTCCGAACGATCGGCCTGCAGCTTTTGCAAGGTCATGACCACGATCGGCGTCGGCGACGGATTGCCGCGCGTGCCGGCAGGAATCGCGCCGGCGCGGGCTTGCATCCAGCAAGTCTGACCGTCGTATCCCTTGGTAACCGTGGTGACGTCGATCTGGTAGTCGAGCAGTGCGCGGGAAGTGGGCTCGTCCGCCGCGGCCGCGACGCTGCGGCACACGACCAAGACGACAAGCACCAACAGGTTGAATTGCCTCACACGCATGGTTGCGCCGTCTCCCGTTTTGGGTGCTACGTCCAGGCCACGAAGCGAGGCAGCGTCCGCGTTGCCGATAGCATAATCACTGCCCGCTTGCCGTCGGTGAAAAATGGATCGCCCGTCAGGTTGCGCCGCGGCGCCGCGCGGGTGCACGCCCCCACGCCATCGACGTAGCCGGCGGCCTGAATCCGCTCGGCCTGCAGCAGATCTTCGATCACATAGTCGCGAGCTTCGTCGACATCGGGGTCGATGCGGTGGGTCGTCAGGTTCCAGGTCTTGGTGGTGAAACGCACGCCAATGTCGCGGCTGACCTGACCGACCCAAACCGGCTGGCCGGTCAAACTCAGCGG
Source organism: Pirellulales bacterium (assembly GCA_050184475.1). Classification (GTDB taxonomy): domain Bacteria; phylum Planctomycetota; class Planctomycetia; order Pirellulales; family JAEUIK01; genus JAIESQ01. Next base: position 127,538 of record JBFXAH010000005.1, read on the forward strand.
CGTCAGCCAGAGCCGCAGGTGCAGCCGCTCGTTGATCGAGCGCCGCGTACGCTGCAAGGCGACATCCTGGCTGCGGCCGAACAAGTGCAACGGACTGACCGGCGAGTAGCGATAGTCCGACCCCAGCAGGAACGCCCGCGTCGTCTTCCAGCAGGTCTCGAGCGTGATCGTCTCGCTTTCGTCCCAGCGGGCGGCGAACGAGCCGATCAAGCGGTCGAAGTCGCCGATGATCACCAGGTTGACCGGATCGCCCGACCGCAGGGCCTTGGCATTGGTCGTGGCGGCCGGCATGCGTTCGAGATGTTCGACCAACTGCGGAACATCGCAGTGGTCGACCGAACTGGCCGGCACCAGGCTGGCGAAGTCGCGGTGCAAGTAGTCGGCCGCGATGCCAGGAACAGGCAAGGCAAAGGTGAATTCGGCGATCGTGGGCGCGGCGGCCTCGTGTGACGGCCCCGCCGTAGCCGTGGCAGGCTCTGGCGGCGCGGCGGTCGAAGCAGTTGCCGCGGCCGGCGCCGGGGCATCGAGCGCCGTCTCCAACGAACCGCCGATGGCATGCAGCAGCACGTGCACGATCTTCGTGCCGGCGTCGAGTGGCGTAAAGACGAAACCTTCGTGGCAGCCGCCGGGCGGAATCGGCCGCAAGTGAAACGCCCGCCGGGCGAAGTACTCGTCCATCCGCTGATTCGCCAGGTACGCGGTGATCAACTTCAGCGGCACCAGCGCCAACAGCGGCAAGAACAGCCAGCCAATGAACCCGAAAGCCGACAGCCGCTTGAGTATCGAGAAGTGATTCACGCCGGCCGCTTCGAGCGGCGTGTAGTAGTTCGGGTCGATGCTCACCAACTGCAGCCGCAAGTTTCCCTGGCAGCGATTGACGATCCGCAAATAGACCGGCTGCACGCCACGCCGCGCGGTGTGCACGCCAAACACGCGGGCACTCTCCTTGGCGTCGAGCACGGCCACGGTCGCTTCGGCCAGCGCGTCTTGCTGCGTCTGAGCGCGGGCCAGAAACGAGTCGATCGAGTCGTCGGGCGTATACGGAGTCGTCAGTCGCCGCCAGATGGCGGTCAGAACCGGATGTGCCATGCGAGCGTTGCCAGGTAGCGGTTTGCCGGGAGTCGCGAGGTTTCCCTTTATAGAGGTCCACGGTGGGGCGACCAATCCGCCCGGCGATCCGCCCAAGACAACAGCCGCCGTACACCAGCCCACGACCCCCCCACGACATAAGAAGGTCCGTAATTTTGCGTCCCGACCGTCCCGGGGCCATGTTACAGGCAGTTAAGTGATTAAATCGCAGCAGCTTGCGTCGGGACGCAAAACTCCGGCGTGTGCGTCCCGCTTGCGTCCCTATGCCGTTTTGCGTCCCGAGTCCTAACGGCCGCTCGGCCGCCTATTGCTTGCGGCACCTCCTTTGGGCGATCGCCTGAGCATTGCGGCGCCGCGACTCAGACGTGCTGCGGTGTCGAGAGCCAGCGAACCGGCCAGACCGTTCTTTCTGGAATCTTGAGCACGAGCCCCCCGGCCCCTCGCCTGGGGTAAAATGCCTGCACCGAGCTACCCACTGCCTGGTGCGAAATGATGAAAGGCAATCCCATCGATGACCACCGCGCGAGCGTACACCATGGGTTTGGTGGCCGGCCTGGGGATCTTGGGCGTGGCTGACACGGTCCGCGCGGCCGATCGACCGCGCCAAGAGCGCGTCCCGGTGTCGTTCTCCGGCGGGCATGAGATCGGCAAACACGACTTCGGCCGGCCCGTGGTGCTGATCGCCGCGGCCTTGGGCGTGAAGCCCGAAGTCTTTCGCGAGGCCTTCAGCGGCGTGACGCCGGCGCGCGGACGCGGGCCGACGGGGGCCGAAGCCCGCCGCAACAAGGCCGCGTTGCTGCGCGTGCTGGCGCCGCACGGGGTGAGCAACGAGCGACTCGACCAGATGAGCAATTACTATCGCTTTCGGCCGGAGCGCGGCGAGTTGTGGCCCACTCGCACGGCCGAAGCGCACGCCATCGTCGTCGACGGCCAGATCAAGCGAATCGTGGTGACCGATCCTGGGGCCGGCTACTGCTCGCCGCCGCGCGTCGAAGTGGCAGGCTTTGCGAAGGTCGATTTCGAGGTGACGCTCGCGGTCGGCAAAGACCTGAAGCGCAACGGTGGTATCGACAAGATCGAAGTCGTTCCGGCAAAGCGCAGCCCGCTCAGCCAAGCAGCAAGCGAAAGTTGAATGCGAGCGCGGGTGCCACACCTGAATCTCGGTGCAAGCAATGTCACTGGAGCGGTTCGAGGCTCACATTCGCGATCCCTCGCCGGGTTTCCGCTGCTACGCTTGCGGAGACCGACCAGAGACAACGAAATTAGTCGCGCGCCTACGAAACGTGATCGGTCCGACGGCTTCCGATGAAGCCCTCAAGGTGCTGGTCCAATTATTGGGCCGCGCCGCGCCATCGATGAAGGAATTCGTAGGACTTCACGATGGGCTGGTGTTGTATTGCGATACGCGGTCCGATACCGCCGGCGTTCGGCTTTTCGAGGTGGCTAATTGGCAGCCAAAGACACAAGAGATGCGTGAGTCCATGCTTGCCATGGGCTGGGACGTCGATGACCTGCCCGTGTGGTACGAACGCGGTATCGTTATTGGCGAGATTCCACATTCCGCGAATTACTTCGTTCTTCAAACCGACGGTGGCGACGCGGGACAAGTGTTCTATTGCGATCACGATGATTTCGAACCAGACGCTCTGGCAGAATCGTTTGCAGAACTACTGCACATGATCGTCGAAGACCCGGCCAACTTTCTCTACGAACGCGGATGCTATGCACGGTATTCGGACGGAAACACCGACACGCAGTGGATTCCGCGCGAGTATTTGCGGGATTGTGGAGAACTATCCCAGGGGCTTACGCCGCCTGGCTATTGAAGGTCGCCCCGTGGGGGCGAGTTCGTCAGCCGGAAATGAACGACCCCTACAGGGTCGGGATATTTTTGACACAGGTCCGAGGCCTGACGGCCTCGGCTGTTAGAGCCGGCCCTACAGGCCGGAATACATCATCAATCGTCACCGGGCGAGTCGGCGGAGCGCACGTATTTGCGATTCGCCTTTCGGCCTGAAGGGCCGCCTCGAACAGCACAGGGCGTGAGCCCTGTGTCAGGTGGCAACCAATAACCTTCTTTCCACAAATCGCATTCGGCCCTGTAAGTGGCCGCTCATGGCACCGCCGACTGGCGGCGTCGAACGACTCGCGGGCCGACGGCCCAGGCGGCTTTCCAGGCCAGCAAGGCGGTGAGGGCGAGAGCGGGAAATGCAATCGTAGGATTGATTTCACGCCGCCACCCGGGACAACTGAAATCTCCGACCCAAATCGGCGTGTACACGAGTGGCCCGAGCGCCATCGCCCACGCGGCAATCGCGTCAGGATCAGCACCGTCGAGAGCCTAAAGCGGAACCAGGGTAGTTTCGGCTGCTCGTTCATTGTTCCATGGCGGAGTCGGGCCGCGAATCGGGCGTTGGGGGCGTGCCGAGCACACGGTGAATACGCGCCTCGACCAGCGGCGCTGAAACGCCATAACGGTCCAGGATCGCTTGCAACTCGGCATCCGCCAGTCGGCATATCGTCAACAACAAGTGCTCCGAACCGACATACGTGTGACCCATGCGCTTCGACTCCGCGCGGGCGACATTCAGGAACTCAATGACGCTGGACTTCAGATCGCTCAAATAGATCGGAGCACCGGTTTGCCGGTCGACGAGGGAGTTGTTCTCGACGCGAAACTTTCTCTCGGCACCGCGGGCACGCAGCCCTGAATTCACGTCGCTGGCCAGGTGATCCAAGTCGACACCCAACTCTTCCAACACCACCTGGCCAACCTTGCGCTCCCACCTGAGCAGCGTCCAGAGCATCAACAGCACGACGTCGCGGAGTTCCGTCTGCAGAAAACCACGCGCTGCGGCCCGCTGGTTTATCTGCTCGACGATTGGGTACGCACCGTCGGTGAGGTCGGGAAAATCTTGCCGATTGAACAGGTACGACATGGTGCGTTCATTCTGCCTCGCTGGCGCCGCGGCGTCGAACTTGTGGCTCAGCGAGTAGTGATACCGCTTGAGGGCCACGATGAAGCCAGGGACGCGAATGGCGGCGCACTCACGTGGTGAGCCAGCACTGGCGGAGCCAATGGCACCCGGCGTGCATCCGCGCGGTAACACGGCGTCGAACGATTCGGGGGTTGGCCTCTCATCGCCATCGCCGATAGGCCATTAACCAACACATCAAGGCGAAGAAACCGAACGCGAGCATCATCAACAGTGGCGGTTTGCCTCTCCGAACCCAATCGATCAACCCGACTGGCACCGCTGCGGCGAAGCACAGGCCAATGAGCACCCACGATGTGGCAACCGTTCGCATCAAGGCGCGTTCCGCCAGTGATTGGTTGGACTATTCGACCGTAAGTACATTCTGCCGCGCGGGGGTCACGGCGTCGAACTTGTGGCTCAAACTGGACAGGGCCATTTCAGAAGCGCAAACTGCCACCGGGCTGCGACGCTGCAAGTCGCACGCTGGGCAACACAATCTTCACATTCTGCTTCCGCCGAGGAATTCGAAATGATGCGTCGATCGAGGTTGTCGATTCTGCTCGTGCTGGGACTTCTCTTGTCGTTGGCCGCCCGCACGCTCGCTCACCCGCCGGGCAAAGACGGCAAACACGACGACGATCACGACCACCCGGCGGTCGCCGAACATCCCGATCAATTGCCGCAGGCGCTGATGCTGCCGGCCATGGAGGGGGCTCGGCCCTGGTCGGACAAGCCGATCTTGAACGACCCGAATCGCTTTCATATCGCCATCATGACCGACAACACGGGCGGGCACCGGCCCGGCATCTGGATGAAGGCGGTCGAGCGGCTGAACTGGATGCGCCCCGAGTTTGTGATGTCGGTCGGCGACTTGATCGAAGGCTACAGCGGCGATCGCGATGAGATCGAAAAGCAGTGGAAGGAGTTTCTCGGCTTCATCGACAAGATGGAGATGAAGTTCTTCTTCGTCGCCGGCAACCACGACGTTTCGAACCCCACCATGCACCAACTGTGGCGCGAGCACTTCGGCGCCGAGTGGTATTCGTTCGACTACAAGGGGGTGCATTTCGTCTGCATGTCTTCGGAAGACCGTCACGACGAAATCGGCTCGGAGCAATTGGCCTGGCTCGAGCAAGACCTGGCCAAGCATGCCGACGCGCGATGGACCCTGCTGTTCATGCACAAGCCGCTCTGGACGAAGGCCGAAGCGGCGACCGTGGCCGGCAACCCCGATCCCACGAACTGGAAGAACGTCGAGAAACTGTTGGGCGATCGGCCGTTCACCGTCTTCGCGGGGCACGTCCACCACTACGTGCAGTACGACCGCAACGGCCGCAAGTACTATCACCTGGCCACGACCGGCGGCGGCTCGCAATTGCGCGGCACGCCCTACGGCGAGTTCGACCACGTCGCCTGGCTGACGATGGAGAAAGACGGCCCGCACGTCGCCAACCTGCTGCTCGATGGCATCCTGCCCGACACCGTGGTGACGGAGAAAGGGATTGCGCGGTTCCGCGAGTTTCTGGCCAAGACGCGGATCGAAGTGGCCCCGATCTTGATCAGCGAAGGGGCCGGGCTCTCCGAGGGCTCGATTCAAGTCCGCGTGACCAACCAGTTCGACACGCCGATCGAAGTGCGCGGCACCATCGAAGGCTTGCCGTTGCGCGGGCTGACGGTCGATCCGGCGAAGCTCGAGCTGACGGCCGGGGCCGGCGAAACGGCCGAGTTGGCCGTAAGGATCGAGTTTTCGGAGCCGATCGCGTTTCCGCATCTGGCCGAAACGCTGCTCACCGCGCGGATCAAGACGGTCAGCGGCACGCCTGAGCTCTCCTGCGAGCGGACGGTGCCGGTGATCATCGATCGCCGGTTTGCCTGCCCGACGGTGACGCTGGCGTCGATCGACGGCACGCTCGAAGACGAGCTGAGTCGCGACGAAGTGCTCGACGAGCATCCGCTCGTCGTGGGGGCAAGCGAAGATTGGACCGGGCCCGACGATGCCTCGCTGCGGTTCGGCATGGGGCACGACGACAAGATGCTTTACTTGTCGGCCCACGTCGTCGACGAGCGGATCGAGTCGGGCGACGCGCTCGAGTTGCGGCTCGACGTGCGGCCGCTCGACCAGCGGCGCGGCGATCCCCGGCTGGGTCAGGGAACGTACGCGTTTCGGGTGAGTGCCCCCGATGGCGGCAACCAGACGAAGTTCGACGTGACGGCGATTCGCGGCAGCCGCAAGGTCACCGGAGCGGTGGCCGCCGGCAAGCGCGTCGACGACGGTTACGACATCGAGATCGCCATTCCGTTGGACGTCATCAAGGTCTACCAGCCGGCGGGCTGGCACAGCTATCAGGCGACCGTCGTGGTGCACGATCAGGACGACGCGGCGGGCAAGTCGTGCGCCGTGGTGTGGCGCGGCAGCGAGTCGTACGCCGAGCGGAACACCAGCTACGGACAGTTCGCCCCGACGCCGTGAGGGGGCTGGGGCACTAACGTTGCGGGGGAAGACGCAACACCAGCCCGCAGCGCAGCAAGGGTCCCTGCCGACGTACCCAAGCGGATGTGAGCTTGATGAGTCGTCGAGAAGGACGTAGTTCCCGCTCGTCGAAGTCTCAAAGCAAGCGATCCATTAGCCCGCGGATTTGATCGTCGCTCAAAAGGCCAAATTCTAGGCCATTCACCTTTCCGTCGGTAAACGATACCCACAGCGGATGGTGAATGTTGGTGCCGGTAATCGCAAGTTTCGTAACATTACCCTTTTCGACATGGACTGCGAGAGGATCTGGGTTGACGGGTGCGTGCAAGCCTTCGATCCAAGTCGCGTTTTCCATCCAGTCATTGAAGGGTCGCAGGCCGAGGGTAATTCGTCCCCCTTGCTCTTTTGCCAACGCGACTGCGCGATCGCCAGCTTCGATGTCGTGGGTGTTCCATATGGACATCGACACCACAAGCCATTTGCCGTTCGACAACTCGCCTTCGAGTCCCGGTGGCGCAATAGCTAGCGGAACAACAAACGAAGGTTCGTTTTCAACGACGATTCGCGTTCTGCCATGATCGTCTGCGGCATAGATGACAGCCATTGCGTGCTCGCAGGAACAAAGTTCGTTTGTGGCGTGAAACGATAGAGCCCGGTTGCGGAATCGCCGAACATCGATTCCTCCCTCGCTGCGCTTCGGGCTAGGGCGGCGGGGCCGTCAGCACAAAGCGGACGCGATACGCCCGGTAGCCGGCCGTGAGCTCGTCGGCGTAAAGGGCCGCCAGCTCGGCCCGCAGTTCGGCGGCGCTGGCGAAACCGTCGGGCAAGGCATCGCCGTCGGTCAGCTCGTCGAGCGCGATTTCGTCGACCGCCAGCACTTCGATGTACCCGGCGCCCGGTATGTAGCTGCGCTGCCCGGCGCGCATGCGTCGATGTTTCCAGAGCCGAATGGTCTGCGTTTTGTCGCCGCTGCGGATCGCCGGCAGGAACTTCTTTTTGAACAGCAGCACGCGAGCGCCTTGTGTCTGATCGATGCCGGCACGACTTGGATGTTCTCGGCCCCCTCACCCGCCTGACCGACTTTGCAGTCGGTCAGCCTCCCTCTCCCGCGAGGGGAGAGGGGATTGTGGCGCAGTCGAGTCGCGTTCGACATTCACGGCCGACCAGGTCCAGTGCCGGTCGCTCGATTGCGTGACAGTGCCTGGCGCGAAGCCGAGCGCGGCGACGAGCTCGCGCACTTCATCGAGCGACAGCGCCGCGTGCAGCGAATCGGCGAACAGCCCGCGCTGCTGTGGGTCGGCGTCGGCCGTGTAGGTGGCGACGAGTTGCTCGAGCGTCGCCAGATCGGCAGGCCGCAACAGGTCGCGAAAGAACAACAGCCCGCCGGGGGCGGTCACGCGGACGGCTTCGGCCAGCGCCAGGGCCGGCTCGGGGAGATGATGGATGATCGAGTTCGACATGACGACGCCGAACCGCCCGTCGGCGTAGGGCAACCGCTTGGCGTCGGCCAATTCGAGCTGGATGCGGTCGCCGTAGCCGGCCTGCTGCACGCGCTGCCGCGCGAGCTCGAGCATGCTCGCGGCGGCATCGACCGCCCAGACGCACACGCCCGACGCGCTGCGGCACAGCTCGATCGGAATCAGCGCCGTGCCGGTCCCCAGGTCGAGCACTGCGGCCGAGGCGAGATCGACGTGCAGGCCCGCGGCGGCCGCCACCAGATCGGCCACGAACCGCCGGTTCACCTCGGCGTGATCCATGCGATCGTAGGCCACGGCCTCGCCGGGCGTGTCCATCACCTCGGGCTCGAGCACGCGCGACAGCATGGTGATTCGACCCTCGGTTGGCGGCTTTCAGTCTCGGGCACTGCTGCGCAAGCCAGCAGTCCAAATGGGTGGCCCGACTGCTTGCAGTCGGGTGGCGCAGCCACAAGAAGCTATTCATGCCACACGGTGGCTTCAGCCACGTCGGTTTCAGAAGGATTCTTGTCGCTACGCGACCCAGCCGACGAGCGGCTGGGCCACCCATTTTTTGCATTTCGGAAGTTTAACGGCGCCCAGTGGCAACCAAGTGGGGTTCAAAACTACGGCTAGCGAATCTAGTTGTCGGGAATCTCGACCTCGAACAGCGTTGGCCAGTGCTTGCCGGTGAGGAAGAACGTGCCGGCCTGCGAATTGTACGCGATGCCGTTGAGCACGGCGTACTCTTCGGCCGGCGCCGCCTCGCGCACCAGTTCGCCGCAGTCGACGAACCGCAGCACACGCCCCGATCGGGCATCGATCTCGGCCAGATCGCGGGCGGCGTAGATGTTCGCGTAGATGCGCGGGCCGACGCATTCCAGATCGTTGAGCCAGCGGACCGGCAGCCCGCGCGACCGCACCGCGAGGTGCCCGACGACGGCGAACGATTCGTCGAATCGCCGCAGCAGGCTGGTGCCGTCGCTGGCCAGCAATTGGCCGTCGGGCGTGGCCGCCAGTCCCCACCCTTCGCCGGTGTAATGTCGCTGGCCCGCGCGTTCGAGCGTCGGCAGCCGGTAGACGCGGGCGTGACCGGAGACGAACGCCAACTGATACAAATGCTCGCCGAGAACGGCAATCCCTTCGGCGAAATCGCCATCGACCGGCACGAGGCGCTGGACTTCGCCGGTGGCCGGATCGACTGCTCGCACGCTGCTGGTGGTGTCGCCACCGGTGCTTTCGTAGAGCAGGCCGTCGCACCAGGCGAGCCCCTGCGTGAAGGCGCCGGTGTCGTGCGGCACGCGGCGGACCACGCGCGGCCGCACGCGCGGCACGCCAAGTCGAATCCATCGCTCGAGCGCCCGCTTGGCGGCGAATTTGACCGCGCGTTGGAAAGCTGGTTCGGGCAAGTGCGATTCAATCCTGGCTGGGGGCGATTGTTTGCGGCCGCGCCGTGGCTGTCGGTTCGCTCGGCGGGCGATCGCGACCGTCGACGGGGGCCACGCCGGTGAGCAACTCCGGCCCACGTCGCAAGTCGAACCCGCGCTCGACCAGCCGCGGCAGCAGCACGTCGAGTATCGTGAGCACGCAGGGGTTGTCGTCGTGCAGCAGGACGATATCGCCGGCCGAGATCTCTTCGGCCCACCGGGTCGCCTGGCGATGGGCTTCCTCGTCGGTGGTCAATTGCCAGTCTTGCAATTCGGTCGACCAATAAACTGGCTTGAGGCGGGCCAATCGCGGGGCCACCACGCTCGCCAGCGAAACGCGCCCCAGCGGCGGGCGAAACAACCCTGGCCGCTCGCCCGTGACGCGGTCGACCTCGCGCTGGCAGCGCCGCAGGTCGCGCAGATAGGGGACGAGCCGGCCGTTGCGATTCAGGTCGTGCTGCCACGAGTGATTGCCCAGCACGTGCCCGGCCGCGGCGATCTGTTCGAGCACGCCGGGGGCATCGGCAAACATACGACCGACGACAAAGAAGACGGCGCGGGCGCCGTGGGCGTCGAGCCGCTCGAGCACGCGCGGCGTGACCTCGGCGTGCGGTCCGTCGTCGAACGTCAGCGCGATCGTGTCGGCAGCCGCGAGCCGGTACTGGCCTGCCCAGTTCTTGATCGTGCTCTTGAGGGCGGCCAAAACGCTCATGCGCGACTCGTGACTTTCGCCAGTTTCAGGGCTCGCCGCGACCGGCTGCTGAATTCTTCAACAGGCTGATAGCTCGAGAACTCCCCACTTGGTCGCGGCTTGCCACAAACTCGCCGCCGTCAACCTTGATGCTTCAGCAGGCGCCGCACGAGCCGATCGAGCCGCAGCCGCACGAGCAACTCGCGGGCTCCGCTCGACGCGCCGTTGAGCCCGCGCTGCAGGGCCAACAACCAACGCCAGCGGCCGCGGGGGACCAGATACAGCGAGGCCGCGGCGTGCTGCCGGTTGCCGAAGCTCCGCTTGTAGCCGGCGTCTCCCAGGCCGAAATCGAGCAGGCGCGGCGGTCGCTCGCCAAACAGGTCTTCGATCGCCAGGTGAATCATGATCGAGCCAGGGCCACGATCGGAGTGACGCTGGTCGAAGCCGTGTTCCTGACCCCAGTAGACGCCATCGTATTGGCAGCCCAATTCGTAGGCAATCGGCTCGCCGTCGAACAGCAGCACGTAAGCGCGCAGCCAACCGTGCGCCGCCAGCCGGCGGTAGTATTCGATGCGGTCGGGCGTGGCCCGCGGCGTCACGCCGTAGGTGCGCCCCTGCCAGGTGTGCGGACCGATGCGGTCGAGCAGTTCCAACAGCCGCGGCACGTCGTCGGCCGACTGGGCGCGAAAGACTTCGGCCCGCCCTTCGTCGAAGAGCCGGCGCGTTGTGCGGCGCAAATTTTTGCGCGTGCTTTGATTGAGCGATTGCAGATACGCTTCGTGCGTGGCGGGCAGCAACAGTTGATGCACCGTGTCGACCGGCGAGGCCAGCACCGCCCGCAGCGCGCCGCCGCGGGCAAAGCGTTCGTGGGCCCGCTGCCAAAGCAGTTCGTCGCAGGCCAGGTTGAAGAACTGTATCAGATCGAAGGCCCGCCGCTCGGCGGCCAGCCCATCGAAGAGCGCGTCGAGCACCGCCCGTTGATCGGCGTCGGCCGCCAGCACGAAGCGGTCGCCGAAGGTTTTGAGCAAACGCACGCCGAGCGAGCGCAGCTTCCAGACGCTCAACTCGAGATTGAATCGCGCCCGGTGGACGTAGCAGGGAGCCACACCGACCAGGCGACCTGCCAGGCGAGCCGCGATCAAGAGCGGCTCGTAAGCGGCCGTGGTCGCCAGGGCCGCGGCCGCGTGATCGGGATCGTTCTCGAGCACCGTGCCCGTCGCCCCGGCGGCCAGCAGCTCGCGCCACTCGGGGAGCAGCTTTTCGAGCTCTTCGCGCGAGCGCACGCTTTCGACGACGATCGACGCGGGAGCGGTTTGCAGCATCCCGATAGTTTACTTTACAGCCCCATCGCCTGGCGGACTTCGTTCAGGTCGACCCCCAGGGCCTGCTTGACCAGCGGGGCCAATTCGTCGGGTTTGCCGAGCACGTGGATCGTCGCGTGGGTGTGGCTCAGCGCGGCCCCCTTGGCCAGCGCGGCCGTTGGCGACAAAGTTTCGAGCTCGTAGAAACCGCCGAGCGTTTCGGCGCCGGGCTCGGCGGGGCCGTCGTTGTAGCTGTTGGCGGCGTCTCCCTTGAAGGGCTCGGCCTGCGGCAAGACCCAGGTGTTGTTGATGTACATGTGCTGGCCGGCCCGGCTGGGGAGGGTGAAGTTGACCAGCGTGAGCACGCCTGCGTCGAAGTCGTACGAGCCGATTGTCGACCGCGCTCTCTTGGGCGCGACGCCCAGCTTGGCGCGGAACTGCCCGTCCCCCAGAAACAACACCGCCTGCTCGGTCACTTTAAGTCGATCCTCGGGCACGGGGCCGAAGTAGTCGGGCGTGACGACGGGGCCCAGCGTTTCCTCGGCGCCGGGTTCGTACGGGACGATGATCACGGTCTTAGGACCGGGGCGAAACTGCCCCAGGCTCCAGATCGAAACGAGCCCCGTCGCCGGCTCGAGAGGTTCGCCCGCGTTGATCACTTTGTTCTTGGTCCAGAAGCCGACCCACGGCGCGCGGCCGCGCTCCAGCGCGCTGGCGGCCTGGCTCCCCAGCAACTCGCCGAGCTGAGCCAGTTCGAGCCGGCGGATGCCGCGTTCGACTTTCAATTCGATCTCGGTGTTCGAGGCGTTGGTCAGCTTCAACTGGTGCTTGAGCAGCAGGCCGGGCTCGGTCGGCGTCGCCGGCTCGAAGCTCCCTTCGTTGAGCCCCGGCGGCGTGAACCAGTTGGCCACCTTTTGTTCGGCCCCCGGTTGGAAGAACAGGGCGAATTGCCCCGCCTCGGGGGACAACCAGAAGCGATCCTCGCCGCCGTAGTTGTTGAAGACCAGGTCGTTCTTGCCGGCCTCGATGAAACTGCGATTGAGCCAGCCAAAACTCGGGCCGCTCGTGCCCGCGCAAGTGCTCGTCATCACGCGCCCTTGCCAGGCGGGGCAGACCGCCACGCGCGCCTTGCCCGAGTCGTCGGTCAGTTCAACGACGGCCGTGTGCTTTTTGAGAAAGGCGACGTCGTCCTGGTAACTGCCGTAGCGCGACGCGGGCTCGGCCCCGAGCAGAGTCGCCGCCGGCAAGAGCCAGGCGGCCGACAAAATCGCACGCACCGCGGCCCACTTCGACACAAACACCCGATGGAAAGATCGCATGCGTCAAGAAATCCTTTCATGACCGGAAATCGAATACTGGCAGTTTCAAAACCCAGCCTAATTGCCACGGGGCGCCGTTAACCTTCGACCGGGGGTGGCCCGACTGCTTGCAGTCGGGTGGCGCAGCCACAAGACGGCATTCATGCCGCGCGGCGGCCTCAGCCACGTCGGTTTCAGAAGACCTCTTGTCGCTACGCGACCCAGCCGACAGGCGGCTGGGCCACCCGATTCCTGCATTTCAGAAAGTTAAGGGCGCCTGTGACTCCCCACGTCGGTCCAATGCTTGTTTTGAAACGGCATCTAGTCGACGTACACCGCCTCGCTGGCATTGAACAGCGCCAGGCATAGATCGACCAGGGCCGCCGCGGCTGGCGGTTCGATGTTCGCTGGCTCAACCGCGGACCCGGCGGCGAATTCTGGGAGCGCCAGGCTGTCGGCGTTGCGCCGTGCGGCCCGCAGACGCTCGGTCTGTTGCTGCCAGAAGGCGAGGGCGTCTTGCCTTTCGTCAGCGGCAACCCGCCGGCCGAAAACGCGCAGATACGCCTCGTCGATTTGCCGCGACCGATCGCTCGGTTCGGCCGACAACACGGCCCCGGCCAACCATCGCGCGCAGTCGAGACTGAACGCCGAGTTCAGCAGCACCAGCGACTGCGTGGCGGTCGTCGACTCGTGCCGCAACGGGCAGGTCGCGTTTGTGTCGGGCCGATCGAAGACGTCAAACAGCGGGTAGCGCAGGTTGCGCCGCACAAACAAATAGATGCTCCGCCGGCGATGATCCTCGGGATCGCCACTGGTGTTCCATTGGTCCTTGAGCAGCGTGGCGGTGACCTCCGGCGGTAGCGGCGGCCGCACGCCGGGACCGCCACGGCGCGGCGAAAGCCGATCGCCGGCGAGCAACATCGCGTCGCGGATCGCTTCGCCGCCCTGCCGCAGCCGGTTGCGCCGCCACCATTGGTGGTTGCCTGGGTCGGCGGCCGAGGAATGCTCCCAGGCCGCGCGTGCCTGAGCTGCTGCCGCGGCCGACCACTGGGAATCGTGCGGTGCCGAAGCGAGTTGGTACGTCTCGCTGGTCACGATCAGCCGGTGCATTCGCTTCAGGCTCCAGCCGTCGGTGGCCAGCCGTGCGGCCAGCCAGTCGAGCAACTCGGCATGCGTTGGATTTTCGCCCATCACGCCAAAGTCGCTCGGCGAGCCGACGATGCCGGTGCCGAAATGCCATTGCCAGACGCGGTTGGCGATCACGCGCGCCGCCAGCGGTTGTTGGCCACCGGTGAGCCAGGCCGCCAGGGCCGAGCGAGGTTTCGCAGCATCGGACGGATCGCTCGTCGATTCGCCTGGTTCATCCGGCGACTCGCTCGCAAACACGCGCGGGAAGCCGCAGTCGACCTCGGGGCCAGGTTGCCGGAAGTCGCCGCGGAGATAAAGGTGAGCCGCGAACGCTTCGTCACTGGCCGCGCTGTCGTCGCTTTCGATGCTTTGCATCACGCGCCCGTGCGGCAGGTCGGGCAATGCCGGCAGGCCGGCCAGCGCCGCGGCGAGCTTCGTGTGTTCGGCGCGGTCCTTGTCACTCAGTTCGGCGAGCATCACCTCGAGTGGCGGTTGCTCGTCGGGGTTTTTCTCGCGGAAGCGCCGGCGGGCGGTTTGCTCCAACTCGCGGCGGCGGCGACTGCGCTGGTGATCTTCCTTGCTCCAGGCCCCTTCGGCCTCGCGGCGCGCGGCCATTTCGGCGGTGGTCGGGATCGGATGCTCGCCGAACACGTCGGCCGGCTCGAAGAACGCCCGCAGCCGGTAGAAGTCGTACTGTGTGATCGCGTCGTACTTGTGGTCGTGACACTGGGCGCAGCCGACTTGCAGGCCCAGCATCACGGCGCCGACCGTCGAAGTCATCTCGTTCAACAGCAGGTGCCGCCGCTCGGCCTGCAGGTTGATGTCGGGCATGTCGGGCCCGCAGCGGAGAAAGCCGGTCGCCACGGCCGCGGTCGGATCGCCGGGGTAGAGCTCGTCGCCGGCGATCTGCAATCGTACGAACTCGTCGTACGGCACGTCGCGATTCAAAGCGTCGATCACCCAATCGCGGTAGCGCCAGGCATTGGGGCGGACCAGATCGTGCTCGAAGCCGTCGCTTTCGGCGAACCGCGCCAGGTCGAGCCAGTGCTGCGCGTAGCGCTCGCCGTAAGCGGGCGAAGCCAACAAGCGATCGACGAGCCGCTCGTAAGCATCGGGGCTCGTGTCGGCGACGAACGCTTCGATCTCCGCGGGTGTTGGTGGCAAGCCGATCAGGTCGAACGACAACCGGCGAATCAACGTGGCGCGCCCGGCACGCGGAAGCGGCGCCAGCGATTTCGGCTGCCAATCGGCGCAAATGAAGCGATCGATGGGGTGGCGGCCAAAGCGTTCGTCGTCGACCGCCGGCGGCTCGACTTCGGCCAACGGGCGATAGGCCCAGTGGTCGCGCTCGTCGGCAGTGATCGCACGTTCCGGTGGGGCCGGTGCTGTTTCCGCCTCGGTCGCAGTGACCTCCCCTCTCCCCACGGCGGGAGAGGGGTCGGGGGTGAGGGGGTCTTCCGCGGCCAACGAGCTAACTGTTGAGATCGCCGCGCACGCCAACACGAAGAGTCTCAATACCCAGATCGTGACGCGTGACGAATGCGCGACCGGGCGACAATTCGATCCCCGACCACGCGGCGCACTGCTTGGCAAGCCAGACGCACTGCTGGACAAGCCAGCAGTGGCACCCCATTTGGCAGAGGAAGAAGCGTCGCTCGACAGGCCCCGCGTCATCCCAAGATCTCCGTCACCACGCGGCCGGCGACATCGGTCAAGCGCTCCTCGCGGCCATTGTGGGTAAACGTGAGCGATTCGTGGTCGAGCCCCAGCAGGTGCAGGATCGTGGCGTGCAGGTCATGCACGTGCACGGTGTTTTCGACGGCCCGCAACCCGAACGGATCGGTTTCTCCATAAGCCATTCCGCCGCGCAGGCCGGCGCCGGCCAGCCAGACCGAGTAGCCCCAGGGATTATGATCGCGTCCGCGGCCCTGTTCGCTCATCGGCATGCGGCCGAATTCGCCTCCCCAGATCACCAGCGTTTCGTCCAGCAAACCCCGGCGTCGCAAATCGACGAGCAGTGCCGCGACCGGCTTGTCGGTCCGGCGGCAATACTCGTTGTGGTTCTTGGCGACGTCGCTGTGGGCGTCCCAGCCGTTGGTGTCGCCCGAGTAGAGCTGCACGAACCGCACGCCGCGCTCGACGAGTCGGCGGGCCAGCAAGCAGCGGCGGCCGAACTCGTCGGTATGCTTTTCGCCCACGCCGTACAGCGCCAGCGTCTCGGCCGATTCGTCGGCCAGATCGACAGCCGCCGGCGCCGCGCTCTGCATGCGATACGCCAGTTCGTAGGCTTCGATCCGCGCATCGAGCTCAGTCGACGCGCCGCGTTGTTCCAGATGCCGGTGATTGAGCGATTGCACGAATTCGAGCGTCGCCCGTTGCTCGTCGGCACTCGTTTGCGGTTGCGGCGCGAGGTCGACGATCGGCGTGCCGGTCGGCCGCAATGTCGTGCCTTGATAGGTGGCCGGCAGATAGCCGTTGCCCCAGGCGGGCGGGCCCCCTTTGACGCCGCCACCGGGGTCGGGCAAGACGACGAAGCCCGGCAGGCTGTCGTTCTCGCTCCCCAAACCGTAGCCGACCCAGCTCCCCAGGCTCGGCCGCCCCATCAAAATGCTGCCGGTGTTCATCTGGTAGACCGACTGCGGGTGATTGACGCTGTCGCCGTGGCAACCGCGGAGCACGCACAGTTCGTCGGCCAACTCGGCCACGTGCGGCAAGAAGTCGCTGATCTCCAGCCCCGACTCGCCGCGCGGGCGAAACGGCTTGACCGGCGCCAGCAGCGGGTTGCGGGCCACCTTGCGGCGCGTCATCACCGGGCCAACGCTTTCGGGCAACGGCTGGCCGGCGTACTTGATCAACTCGGGCTTGGGATCGAGCAGATCGACGTGGCTCGGCCCGCCGTGCATGAACAGGTAGATCACGCGCTTGGCGCGGGGGGCAAAGTGGGGCGGCTTGGGAGCCAGCGGACTGGCCGTCGCCGAGGCCGTGGCGGCCGCGGCGCGACGCGTGTCGCGATCCAACAGCGAGGCCAGGGCGATCATGCCCAGCCCCCCGCCCGCTTGACGCAAGAAGCGCCGGCGATCGTAGTTGCGCGATTGCTCCGGCCGATTCCACATGGGGTGCTGTCTCCAGCCCAACAGCGTGAACACGGTCGCCGTATTGTAGCGCGCCGCGGCGGCGCACCGCTACCGTTTTGGATTCGCGAGCTGGCCGGGGAGATATTCGTCGCCGACAGGAAAATTCGCAAACTCGAGCGTCGAATGCTCGTTCCACCAGCGGGCCAGTGGTCGCTCGATCGCCCGGTCGTATTCCGGCGACACGTGCAGCCGGGCACCCGGCAGCGCCTCGCGGATTTCCCCATTCTCGACGATCACCTGGCCGGCCTTGATCACCCAGCGCGGCCACTCGAACATCCGCGCCGGATTGGCGTCGCTGTCGTAGATGGTAATGTCGGCGTCGGCCCCGGGGCCCAAGTGACCCTTGTTCGTCAGGCCGAGCATGCGGGCCGGCGCGGCGCGGCTGATCGTGCAGATTTCGCCCAACGTGTATTGGCGATCGAGATCCATCAATCGGCTTTGCTCGCGCACCCGAGGATGGATGCGCGCCAGTGCCTCGCGGCGGGCTTCGCGATCCATCAACAGCCGCACGATCTGGGGATATGCGAGGAACGAACCGCCGTTGGGATGGTCGGTGCTCATCGCGATTCGCCAGGGATCGTCGACCAGCAGATACCACTCGAGCCCGATCGCCCACTGCCAGGCGTGTACCAGGCTCTTTTCCTTGTATTCGATCGGCACGATGCCGCAGCCCGACTCGAGCTCGACGTCGTCGCTCTGCCAGCGGCCGCCGTAGATCTTGTGCAGAAAGTAACCGAGCGGGCCATCGCCGGTCATGCTCGTCGTGGGGCCGAACAGCACCTGGCCGACGTCGGCCGTGAGTTGCGGCTGCGACATGAAGTAGTCGACGAGCGCCGCGACTTGCGACGACAGGCTCCCTTCGTCGTCCGGCGAGCCACCATAGCTGTGAAACTGAATGTGCGTGAGGTGTCCGCGGCGCCCTTCGAGAGCCCGCATCGTTTCGAGCGTGGTGCGCCAGTTGCCGGGGATGCCGAGATGGTTGGCGTGGATGTGGACCGGATGCGGCAGCCCGAGCTCGGCGGCTGCTTGCGCCACGCCGGCGATGATCTGCCGGGGCGAAACATTGAAATGATCGATCGGATCGTCGAGCTCGCCGGCGTTGCCCGCCTGATGCTGCTTCCACATCTCGATGCCGCCGGGATTGACGAGCTTGGGGGCGTAGCCGCGCGTGGCTTGCAGCAGCCAACCGACGAAGTCGCGCAGCCGGGCGGGGTCGCGCGTGCGCAGGGCATCGAGCAAATAGTGGTGATTGCCCATCAAGACGAAGAATCCGCCGTCGAGGCACGGCGTGTCGGCCAGTTCTTCGTGCGCGTGGCGCGCGCCCAGCGGCGGCACGGCGGCGTCGAACGCCGTGGTGTAGCCGAGCGCCGCGTAGCGATAGCCGGTGGCGAACGTGCTCGGCGTGCTCCCCAAAGTGCCGCTGCGGGTGAGCGCCGTGCGGGCCAGCGGCGGATCGGCGCGGCGATCCTCGGGGCGCAGGCGGCGGGCGAGATTCACCTTCGGCCCCGCGATGTGGCAGTGCATGTCGATGCCGCCGGGCATGACGACCAGCCCCCGGGCATCGAGCGTGCGGGCCGGCCGCACGGCGGGGTCGGTCGGCGCATCGACGATCTGGCCGTCGGCGATCCAGAGGTCGCGCACCTGGCCGTCGACGTCGTTGGTCGGGTCGTAGACCGTGCCGCCGGCGATCTTGAAGTAGTCGATTTTCGCCTGATCGATCATGGTGACGCCTTCCGCAGTTCCGCGACGCGGCGCGACAGCGCGGCGAGCACTTCGAGCTCCGTGGGCTCGGTGGACGCTAGCGACGGCCGCAAGGCCAGCGGCACGCCATCGCTGCGATAAACGGTTCCGCCGGCGGCCACGCCCGGCTGGGCGGTGCGAAAGGCGACCGTCGCGGCGGACCGTGTCGCGGTTTCGCGCCAATCGAGGACCACGAGCGGGAGTTTTCGCAAATGGTCGGCGGCCGCACTGAGTAGCGCCGCGATGGCGTCGTTGCCGATTGTCAGCACGCAGTCGACTTCACCCCGCGCGAGCCGCCGCGCGGCGCGACCATCGTCGGGGTCGTAGCGCGGAAAGCCGCGCGCGAAATCGACCGCGAACGGATAGCCGGTCGTCCAGGTGAAGGTCTCATCGCAGCCGGCCGCGTTCCCCGGCGATCCGAATCCATGGGCGACGAAGCGCGTGTGATCGTTGAGCTCGCGCACGAGCAGCAGCAGCGCTTCGATTGTCAGGTGCGCTAGCGACAAGCGTTCGAGTCGCTCGCCGAACAGCATGGCGCCATAGCGCGCCTGCTTCATCTGTTCGGCCAGCGCCAGCCACGTTGGCAACGGCACTTCCGTTGCGCGCTGCGCGACATCTGCCTCGATCTCGATGCCCTGTATTAGGGCGCGGAGCACCCACAGTGCGTCGAAATCGCTCCCCGATTGCAGGTGGATGAAGTCATCGGCCAACTCCGCGGTGGCGGTGCGCTGGTCGTCGATGACAATGAACCGGCGCTCGGCCCGCCCGCCCGGCAGAAACCGGCTGGCCGGTTCCAGGCTGTACCGCTCGAAGTGCCGGGGATGCGTGGTCGCCGGATCGCCGCCCCAACAAACGACCAGGTCGCTGCGGGCGGCAATCTCACCCCAGGTGCAAGTGACTTCGCCAATCGCCTGGGCCGCCAGCACGGCGGGAGCATGCCGAAGGCCGGTCATGGAATCGATCGACGCGCCGAGTTGCTCGGCCAGCGCCAAGGCTGAGCGAATCGTCGCGGTCGACGAATAAGCCAGCCCGACGATGAGCGGGGCCTGGGCCGCGGCCAAGATCTCCGCCGCGCGCTCAATTGCTGTGTCGAACGTGGCAGGCTGGCCGGCGATGCGGCAGGCCTGCGCGGCCGGTTCGCGCTGCTGGCCAACCGCGAACCACTTCTCTCCCAGTTCGCAAGCCCGACGGGCAGCGGCGATCTGTTCGTGCCCCGCCGGGTCGGGCGCTACCACGACGTCGATGTCGTCGCACAGGCAACCGCAGCCGAGGCAGATACTCGCCGGAATCGTCCGCTCACCGTCGCGACGGCCGGCCGACCCTGAGTTGGCTTCGGGAATACCGGAAGTCGGCGGGGCTTGGTCGGCCATGCCAGAGAATATAGAACACCAGCACGCGGTTGCGGAGTGCCGCCGGCTCGACGTCGCCCGCAGACGTCGCATTCTTTCGCGCGAATAACTCGAAAATCGCATGCAGCTTGGCGAAACCTTCATCGTCGACACCTTCGCCGAAGCGTTCCGCATGTGGTACGCCCGGCTCGTGATCACGGCGCTCGACGACGAGGCGCTGGCGGCGGCCGTGCGCGAGGTGACCGGCTACGCGGCATCGGTGATCGCTTGCGACGTCGAGGCGGGCCTGGAAACGTCGCTGACCGTGGACGAAACCCCCGACGGACGCGTGGGGGCGGCCGTGATGTTCTTCGGCTACTCGGCCGACGTGCTCGCCAAGTCGGTACCGACGCGCATCGGGCAATGCGTGATGACCTGCCCGACCACGGCCGTTTACGACGGGCTGCCGCAGGCCGAAACGCACTTCGCCCTCGGCAATCATCTGCGTTATTTCGGCGACGGCTTTCAAAAGAGCAAGCGGATCGGCGAGCAACACTATTGGCGGATACCGGTGATGGACGGCGAATTCCTGGTCACGGCGACGGCCGGAGCCGCCAAGGGAATCGGCGGCGGCAGCCTGATCATCGAAGCCCGCACGCAAGTTGCCGCGCTCGTTGCGGCGCGACGGGCAGCAGCGGCCGTGGCCCAATTGGCCGGCGTGATCGCCCCCTTTCCCGGTGGGCTGGTGCGCAGCGGCAGCAAAGTTGGTTCGCGCTACAAGGCGCTGCGGGCTTCGACGAACGACGCCTGGTGCCCGACGTTGCGCGGCCGCGTCGCCAGCCAGTTGCATCCCGAGACCGAGTGCGCGTACGAGCTGGTCTTCGACGGCGTCGATGAGCAGGCGATTCGCTCGGCCATGCATCGCGCGGCGCACGCGGCCGCGGGGCCCGGCGTGCTGCGGTTGTCGGCGGCCAACTTCGGCGGCAACCTGGGCAAATTCAAGTTTCACATGCGCGAAGTGGTGCAGCTCGAACGAGCGTGAGCGTGACGTCGCGCGAGCCACGAGGGGCGAGGGAAATCGGCGGCCCGTCAGTTGGCGTCGTAGATCAGCTCGCACAAATGGCCGAGCGTGCGGCCGATCTCGTTGCGCTCTTCGTCGTTTTTCAGCGGCACGCCGTTGACGACCAGCGAGAAGACCAGCTCGCGGCCGCTCTTGGCAGTGAGGTAACCGGCCAGCGCCTTGCTGGTGAGCAAGCGGCGGCGATTAAGCAGATCGCCCCAGTAGAGCGTGCCCGTTTTGGCGAATGCCTTGCCGCGCACCGGGCTATCGGAGTCGACCGCCGTGGCCAGCGTGCCGTCGACGCCGAGGATCGGCAGGGCCCGCTTGTAGACTGCGAAGTCGCGCCGCCCGGCCATCATCCGCAGCAACTGGCAATTCACGGCCGGCGTGGTGTAGTCGGCGTTGGCCCCGCCGGCGCCGCCACCGAAGGAAATCTCGTCCGAGGCGACGCCACTGCGCTTGAGAAACTCGCCTTCGAGACGCAATCCATCGGCCAGCGAGTAGCGACCGTGCTTGGCGGCCACCAGCAACGGCAACGTGCTGGCGTGCAGGTTATGGCTTACCTTCAGAATCAATCGCGCCGACTCGGAGAATGGGGGCGAAACGAGCGTGGCCACCTTTTCGAGGCTCGTGTACTGCTCGCGATCGGGTAGTTGGCTGGCCTGGTGCGCGGCCAGCGGCGAGGCCGAAACGCGCACGCCGGCCCGCTCGAGCGCTTCGATGAACAAAGCCCGCGCCCAGGCGGCGGCATCTTCGACTTCGTGAATGTGCACCAGCGGCGCTTGATCGGCGGCGATTTCGCCCCGCACGATCAGCCGGTTGCCCGGCGCACTATGCAAGCTGACGCGCGTGCGTCCGCCGGCGGGCGTGGTCGTCACCTGGGCATCGACCGTGGCGGCGATCGACCGCGGGCGCCACTCGACCTTGGCCGGCGCGTCGGCGCTCGTCGGCGAAACGATCATGTCGATCACGTTGTCGTTGATGATGATCGGCGACACGCGATCGGGCCCGCTGCCGCTGCTGCTGGAGTGCTCGAACAGCCGGTCGTCGATGAGCACGTCGCCGTCGAGCACGCGAAACTGCTTGGCGACCTGGCGCGCCAGTTCATTGAGCCCCGCCAGCGGGTCGGGCGTGGTCAATTCGCTCTGCGAGGTGCCGGTCGCGTAGGTGTGATCGGAGTTCGTAAAGGCGATCTCGCCTTGCTCGGTTGTGCGCCCTCCCATCGACAGATCGCCGCTGGCGACGAGGATCAAGTCGCCGTGCAGCCCATTGTCGAGCGAACGGATACCGCGGGCGTAGATCGGCGTTTCGAAGCGGTAGTCGGCCCCCAGCGCGTCGAGCGCGGCGGCGACCGTGTAGAGCTTGGTGGTCGAGGCCGGCGCGAACAACTTGTCGGAATTCCAGGCCAGCAATACCTGGCCGGTGGCCAGGTCGACGACCATCAGGCCCCAGTGCGCGTGCTTGAATCGCGGCGCGTTGATCGCCTGCTCGATCGCCGCCGGCAGCGGCTCATGCGCGCCGATCCGCGACTGGGTCGTCAAGGAGAACACCAACAGCAGAGCGCAGCACGTCAAGGTTGTTCGTTTCATCGTCTTGGCGATCCATTCTGAAGCGGAGTTTTCACCGTGATGGTCGAGCGACCCTCGGCCGCGTTCCAACAAAGCAATCCAACCGAATAGGAAGTCGAAAAAGGTTACTCGGCGAGGCGGGAGAAGATCGTCGAACCAATGCCAAGATGGGGCGGCACCCAATGGGCTCGACCGGCGAGCGACCCCTTAGCTGCCAGATAGCGCGAGTTGGCTGACGCGCGGCAGGTGCCGGCCTGCGATTGCGCCTGAAACCGCTCGCACGTTAATCCTGCGTTGGGCCGAAGTCAATCCGCGCTCTGCGGCCGCACCGGGGGAGGCGCCACTCGAACCGGCGGGACCACGATCCGACCAGCGTGTCGGCCACAGGTTCGCCGGCCCAACGCGTCTCCCCTGAGGAGCACATGCGCCGCCCGCGGCGCTCGGCCCGCTCAACTGGTTGCCGACCGTGGTGGCTCAAGCGGGGTTCGGCAGGGAATGAGGAGCAAGGACACGGTGGTGGTCTGCTGCGGTCCCAGGCGACGGCTGAACGCCACTAAGTCGACGAGTTGATTGCACCTAATACGGCGGAGCAAAGAGCGTCTGACGCGACGCCCAATCGCCGGGGGAGTTTGCACCATATGGGGGGGTGCGTGGTTCCATTTACCAGGTTGTTTACCGGACAGCGGGTTTCCTTGAAACAGGACCGGATTCTGCAGGGTAGTTAGGTACTAGCGATGAGCGTGACGCGATGGTCGGCCGCTCGGCTCGTCAGGTGAATCACTTTCTTGAAGTCATGACGTCGTGTTAGCGGTTTTGCGAGCGATGAACTCATGACAGTTGTGGAATCAGTTCGAGAGGTGCCAGCCACGGCGCGAGTGCTGGTATCGCGGCGGCGGCTGGCTTGGTCGGAGTTTGCCACGATTTCCCTGGCCGTGACGTTTGGCACGATCCTTGTGGAAGACGTGGTGCGCGCGGGGCTGCGAGTTTTCTGCACCCCCTATCGCTGGGCTTCCATCGACCCGATGGCGTACTATACGCGGGCCTCGTATTGGATGACTCCAATCGCCGATGGGCTGACATTTTTGCTGCTGAGCATGGCCCTGGTGCCAGTTGTGGCGTTTCTGGGCCGCCGCCCGGCGTTGACGGTCGTTTCCTTCCTGACTTTCTTGCTCGCACTCTTCACCTGCGGCTGGACGTTGACCACACGCTTGCACCCGCTGGCGACCCTGGTGCTTGAAATCGGCCTCGCGATTGCGGCGACGAGACTTGTGCTGCGCTTCGACCCGGGCTCGTTGCGCTTCGCGCGTCGGACAATCTTGCCCTTGGCTGCGGCGGGACTGTTGCTGGCAATTGCAGTCCCGTCCTGGGGAGCATGGGAGGAGCATCGCGGAGCGGCCGTGCGGCCACCCGTACCCGGCACGCCGAATGTGTTACTGATAACGGTCGACACCGTACGCGCGGAAAACCTCGAGCTATACGGATACCAGCGACAAATCATGCCGCACCTCACCCGCTTGGCAGCCGAGGGGACCACCTTTGCGCGGGCAATGGCCCCCTGTTGCTGGACGCTCCCCACGCATGCCAGCCTGTTCACGGGGACCCTTCCCCATGCGAACCAGGCGGATTATCCGCATGGTTTTACGATCGAAATGGCAACTCTCGCTGGAACGCTACATGATGCTGGGCTTGTGTCGGCTGGCTTCTATGGCAACGTCGAGAACTGCGGAGAGCACACGGGCCTGGGGCGCGGTTTCGTTCATTACCAGAATTACAACCCGAGCCTGTCTGCGACGCTGCTTGCTTCACCGCTGCTTCGACCGATGTTCGCGCGCGGAAGGGTTGGCGAGCGCAAGACGGCGGAACAAGTGAACGGCGAGTTTCTCAAGTGGCTCGATGGGCACCAAGGCCACCCTTTCTTCGTGTTCTTGAATTACTACGACGCCCACCTGCCCTACGAGACGCCGGATCCGCAATTCGATCGATTTACATCCATCCCGGCCGCTGACAGAAAAGAATTTCGTGACCGATTGTTCTCGACCGACGCGCGAGAACTCTTGCACGAGCCCGAACTGCTACAGGCCATGATCGATGCGTACGACGGCTCGATCGCCTACATCGACCACCAGCTGCACGAGCTGTTGAGTGAACTCAGTCGACGCGGTGTGTTGCAAGATACCCTGGTGATCGTGACGTCCGACCATGGCGAGCACTTTGGCGAGCACGAAGTCATCATGCATGGCCAGTCGATGTATCGTCAGGAGATTGACGTGCCACTGGTGATTTGGAAGCCGGGATTGGTGCCGTCTGGTTTGCGCGTCGAACAGCCCGCAAGCTTGGTTGACATACCACGAACCATACTCAATCTCCTGAGCGAGCCCGCGCAGTTCTCCTTTCCCGGCAGATCGCTAACGCGCTACTGGCAAGTCTCACAATCCCCGGGGGCGAACGACGAGAACGTGATTGCGGGTGAAGTGCTTCCGACGCCTCACGGCGGCGCACGGCTCTGGTTTACTGGTGCTGTTCGTTCGATCATCGCCCACGGGAAGCACTACTTGCGCAACGAACGACTGGGTACCGAGGAGCTTTACGATCTCGATAACGACCCACGTGAGTTCGTCGATCTCGTCAAGCACGGCATGGCCGAGGGATCTCTTGGTCGCTTGCGCGACCTGGCCAACGAAGTCTTCGGAGTTGCGCCCCCGCCAACCCCCGACAGTCCGCCCCTGTTCCAGGGCGCCAGCGAACACCTGCATTGATTCCCGCAGCCGAACGGCTGCCTCTTTACCCGCTCGGCCCGACGATGGTCTGCGGATATGCAAACAGCGCTGGCGTGCCGCCGGTGTGCCAGAACACCACGGTGGCGTCGCGGCCGAACTGTCCGCGACGAATCCGATCGAACAAACCCGCCATGGCCTTGCCGGTGTAAACCGGATCGAGCAGCAGACCTTCGAGCCGCGCGACCAGTTGCACGGCCTCGACCATGGCCGAGGTCGGCAGCCCGTAGCCCGGCCCCACGTAGTCGTCGAGCACTTGTACGCGATCCGCAAGATTTGTGCAGGGTAGGCCGAGCATTTCGGCCGTGGCCGCGGCCAGGTCGCGAACGAGGTTTTCCTTCTGGGTCTTGTCGCCGCTGACGGCGATCCCGGTGACACGATTGGCTCGCCCGGCGGCGGCCAGTCCGACCACGATGCCGGCTTGCGTGCCGGCGCTGCCCGTGGCCACCACGATCTCGGCATTGGCAATTCCCAGCGCGTCGAGTTGCGGCAGCAGTTCGCGGATCGCGTTGACGTAACCGAGTGCACCGCTGGGAGTCGAACCGCCGACGGGGATATAGAACGGTCGTCCGCCGCGCTGGCGGATCTCGTCGAGAATCTGTTCCAGGCGTGCCGGCTCGAGCGTGGTCTCGGGCAGCAGATGCAGCCGCGCCCCCAACAATTGATCGAGGAGCACGTTACCGGATGAGGCATAGACGGGATCGGACCAGTCGACGTACCGCGGCAAGATCAGCTCGCATTGCATACCCAGTCGCGCGGCGGCGGCAGCGGTTTGCCGCGCATGGTTCGACTGCAGTCCACCGACGGTCACCAAAGTGTCGGCGCCGCGCTGGTGGGCTTCGGCCAGCAGGTACTCAAGCTTGCGGACTTTGTTTCCGCCCAACGCCAGTCCGGTCGCGTCGTCGCGCTTGACGAATAGCCGTGGGCCCGCGAAATGCCGGGAGAGGCGGTCGAGTGGTTCCAGCGGCGTCGGCAAATGGGCCAGCGGCACGCGTGCGAAGTCGCCGAGGTTCATGAGAACTCCGCGGCCGGAGGATACAAGCCATCGCCGGCTTCGTATTCAACCCGCGCCGAACGTGGCCGAGTCCAAAATGATCGACTCCCCTTCGAGCATGATGGGGATGTCGTCGACGATCGGGTAGAGAACCAGCCCGTCTTCGCGCACCAGGCCGCCGGGCAGGCGCTGTTCGACGCGCTGGCCCGAGCGATTGACGAGCGTGCCCTGGCCGATCGCGGCGTTAAGGCGTTCGAGCACGTCGGCCGGCGCTTCGCGCAGCGGCTGGCGAGTCTCGGGGCAAACCAGAATGTCGAGGAGTTCTTTGGCGATCATCGGAAGCGTTCTCCACCAAGCATGCTAGCAGATTCGAGGTTGCGTTCGGTCGAATTCCGCTTGAATTCGCGGGAATGCCAGGTTTAGCCGGCTCGAGCTGTTGCCCATCTAACGAAACCGCCGATGAACGATCAAGAGGCGCTCTCGGTCGAATTTCCGCGCCGCCGAGGCGCCTGGGGCGGGCAAGCGGGGTCGCGCGTCGAGGAAGGGGTCCGCGACACCGCTCGGTACGTCATGCCAAGATCTTGTTGCGGAGTGACCTTGTTATGGTGCGCACGATGGTGGCGGCGCTGGTTGGCGGCGCCCTGATAGCCGGCTCGGCCAGCGCCGAAGAGCGGTATTACGAGGAAAACGGCGTCACCTATCGCGAGACGCGCGAGCGCGTGCAACGCCCCGTCACCGAGATCGTCCACCAGCCCACGACGCGCACCGTCTACCGCGAGCAGTACCGCACGGAGCTCTCCGACACCGTGCAGGTCACCACGGTGCCAGTCACCGAGTGGCAATTGGAAAGCTACTGGCGCGGTCGCTGGAATCCCTTCGTGCAACCCTATCTGGCGCAGCACTGGGTGCGGCGGACGCGTTGGGAAACCCGCACCCAGATGACAAAGCAGCCGATCGTGCGCCGCGAGCTGGTTGCCGAAAACCGCACGGAGCACACGCCGGTCGTCACGCAGCGGATGGTCGAGGAAGAAATCGTGCGGCGGGTGGCGGTGAGACCTGCCCCCGCGAGCAACCTCGCGAGCAGTCCAGCGGCCCGGCCAGCCGATCCCTTCAGCGGCGCGACCGATAGCGTCGCACGAAGGGTCACGATTGGGGGCGTCTCGCGGCTCGACGGCGTGCCAGCGCGAACCATCGATACCAGCGGTTGGCACGCGGGCCGCGTCACGGTTACGCGTTAGCCGTCGCGCCCGGTCAGTCGCCTTGGGCGGCACGACCAACCGCTGCGCAACGTCCCGGCAGACATTCGCCCGACCCTTGCCGATGCCGGCGATTGGCCTGCACCAAAACAGCAGCAGCGTGCCGCCCGAGGTCCCTTCGGGCGGCACGCTGCTACTAGGTGTAAGAAGCCCCAGGGAGGGAGAGGGAAGCAGGGAAGCCTCCCTGGGGCAGCTCTCGTGGGGGGCGAGAGAAGTACGCTTTAGCCTCCCGACGGCCGCAGGCCGCCAGTAAGGCGAGTTTGTTTGTTTTGCACTGTCGTGGGATATCGTTCCTTCGTCATCGCCACTCCTCTTTGGGGTCGGTTCTCGGTTCAGGCAAGAGCTGTCGCGTTCCGCGGCGACTCGACGACATCGACCGCATCGATCAATTGCACCACTCCGGCCACGCGGCGACAGCAGTGATGGCTTAGCTGCTTCTCGTAAAAGCTCCGCACCTGACCACGCAGCGTCACGATGCCGTTGTTGGCCTTCACTTCCAACTGTCGTAAGCCGGGCACATGCCGACGCGACAGGAAATTGATGATTCTGCGTTCAAGGTCTCGATCGGCTCCCTCGTCCAAACTGGGAGCAGTCGACCTGGCGGCGCTATACATGAGACGTTCGGCTCCTCTGCCCTCTGCTCAGGCCTGCCACTTGTTGGTCCGTTCCGCCTGACTGCCCGCTTCGCGACCGCCTTTTCAGTCTCGCTCAGCTTGACGGCGATTACGTTTTGCAAGCGATGTGCCAATTGTCGAACGCGACCGGAAAGTTCCCGCCCGAACCGCATTAAATTGCCGTGCGACAAGACATTATGAGGCTGAGAAAGCTGGGGCGAGTTTTCCGGCGCAGTTTCGCTTGGCGCGCCGCTGCTCAACCGTCTTGCCGACCGTGCCCGTGTGTTATGCACAACGCGCATCCGAGTGCCCGCTCTAGCACGCCTCGCGGGTATGCCGGCTCCCAGGCCAGCCTGGCTACACCTGAAAGACGCCGAGCTTGAACGGCTCGTCGGCGGCATGGCGCGTGGACAGAATCAGGGATTCGACGAGCGCGGCTCGCGTCTCTACGGGATCGATAATCGCATCGACCCAGCCGCGCGCCGCGCCATAGCGCACATCCATCTGCGAGTCGTACGAGCCTTTTACCTTGTCGCGCAGCTTGGCCAGTTCTTCGGCATCGACGTGATGACCCTGCCGTTCCAGACTTTTGACCTGCACGTCCAACAGCGTGCTGGTGGCCTGCTCCCCCCCCATCACGGCGCAGCGCGCATTGGGCCAGGCGAAGATAAACCGCGGGTCGAACGCCTTGCCGCAGAGAGCGTAATTGCCGGCACCGAACGAGCCCCCTAACAGCAACGTGATTTTCGGCACCCGACTGTTGCTGATGGCATTCACCAGCTTGGCTCCGGCCCGGATGATTCCTTCCTGCTCGCTGTCGCGGCCGACCATAAATCCGTTGACGTCTTGCAGGAAGATAATCGGCAGCCAGTCCTGGTTGCAGGTCATCACGAAACGAGCGGCCTTATCGGCGCTATCGACATAGATCACGCCGCTGAATTGGATCGGCCCACTGGCCGGCCGCACCTGATGATGCTGGTTGGCGACGATGCCGACCGAAAAGCCGCCGATTCTCGCCGTGCCACAGACCAGCGATTGGCCGTACTCGGCCTTGTACTCGTCGAACGAACCCGCGTCGACCAGGCATTCGAGCACATTGCGTACTTCATAATCCTTGCGTGGATCGGCAGGCACCAGGTCGTACAGATCGGTCGCCGGTCGCGACGGCGAGGCGATCGGTCCGCGGGCAAATGGAGGGGCCGGTTCGGCTGGATCTTCACGCTCCAGCGCGACCAATCGCCGCAAGCGCTCGAGGCACGTCTCGTCGTTCGGATCGCGATAGTCGATCGTGCCGCTGATCTGAGCGTGCATTGCCGCACCCCCCAGCTCTTCGTGCGAGGCGCGTTGGCCGATAGCACTGCGCACCAGGGCGGGTCCGGCCAAGTACAGTCCCGAGCCTTCGGTCATCAGCAGCTTGTCGCAGAGCACCGGCAGATAGCCGCCCCCGGCGACGCAGTTGCCCATGATGGCGGCGATCTGCGTAAGACCAGCGGCCGAAATGACCGCGTTGTTGCGAAAAATGCGGCCGAAGTCGTCCTCGTCCGGGAACACGTCCTCTTGCAGCGGCAGAAAGACCCCCGCCGAGTCGACCAGGTAGATCAACGGCAGCCGATTCTGCCAGGCGATGCGCTGGGCGCGGAGCACTTTCTTGGCCGTGATCGGAAAGAAAGCGCCGGCCTTCACCGTGGCGTCGTTGGCGACGATCATGTGTCGGCGGCCGGCAACCTGGCCGACGCCGCAGATCACACCGCCGCCGGGCGCCCCGCCCCAGTCCTGATACATCTGCCAGCCGGCCCACAGGCCGACTTCGAACAACTGCGTGCCGGGATCGATCAGTTCGGCGATCCGTTCTCGCGCGGTGAGCCGTCCCTTGCGGTGCTGGTTCTCGATGGCTTTGGCTCCGCCCCCCAGGGCGATTTTTTCGGCTTCGGCGCGAAAGCGGGCCGCCAGCGCGGAGAGATCTTCAGTCGTGGAAGCTGTGGGACTCGCCATTGGCAACCAGATTCCCCCCTTGGATTTGGACGAGCTACGCGCGCCATTCCGCGCGGCAGACGCAACCCAGAAGGTGCGTCGTTCTGGGGCAAACGGGTCATCTTAACAGCGGCCGCACCAGGCGGGAGGGGCCGCCTTGAGTCGAGCTCGATCGAGACGGGGCGAGCCAATCGGCTGCCGACCGGGCCTCGTCGCAACGAGCTCGAGCGTTACAACCAATTGCCGGAATGACGGAGTCTCGAAACGAGACGCTTGATATCGAATTGAGACGGAAAAGTCGGACTCACCTGCCGCGGCGGGCCGCTCGCGGCAGACGCCGCCATGAACTGCAACCCTATAAATAGCAATCGCTTGCAAGCGACTCTGGTCGTCCTTTGGCGACCCACGGCAGGTCCTGGCACCAACCTTGCAAACCAATTGGCACGTCAGCTTGAGCCAATCAATCACCCGCTGAAAAGCGATCGACAAAACTAAGGACTCCCCAGCAATGACACGCTCCCTAGCACTTGCGGCCATGTTCGTCGCGTCGGCGGCCGCCACCGCCAAGGCCGACGATCCCGTCAATAACTATGGCTTTAGTCCCGGTTTCCAAGGATTCCGCTACGGCCAATATGTCGGCAGCTACCCATCGGGTTATGGATACCCCGGCGGTTGGTATGGAGGTTGGGGCTGGGGGGGCTACCACGCTTCGACAATTGCTGAAGGCTACTACCGCGGCCTTGGCGACCTGGTGCAAAGCTGGGGGCAATACAACCTGATGACCAGTCAGGGGGCCATCGCGGCCGAGCAAGCGCGGCAACTGGCACTACAGAACGACGCCCTGGCCGTCGAGACCTACTTCCACAATCGTCGCGTCAACACCGAGGCTCGCAGGGCAGAGGCAGGCCCCCGACTGACGGCGGTGCAAATCGAACGCATCAATCAGAGTCGCACGCCGCAACGGCTTGCTGCTGGGCAATTGAGCGAGCAAGGCGCCATCGCCTGGCCGGCTGCACTACAGCAGCCGCGTTACCAGGGGTTGCGCGCCCAACTCAGTGAGATGTTTGCCAGGCGATCGGCGGCCGAGCCCGGACAGTCGGTAGCGATCTTTCGTCAGGTGCAGGCGGCGACCCAGTCGCTGAAGGCCTTGTTACGCGACGACATCGCCAATCTGTCGACTAGTGACTACCTGGCCGCTCGCAAGTTCCTCGACAGCCTGGCCCACGAAGCTCGCTATGCCCCGGCAACCGATGCCGCCGTTGCCGCTCGATAAATCGCGCGGGCAACCGCGGACCGGACAGACACTTGGCACCCCAACCGCAGGAGATCAAAGAGACAAGAAGCAGGGATCAACTGGCCGTTCCACCAGCGTCGCCACGAACAGCAAAACGCAACGCGACGTTGGCAACCGAGAAGCAGCAGCGTCTCGAATTTGAATCAGACCTGCCAGTGGTCACCTCTCCGACGTTGCCCACCGCACGACAGGTGCGGTCGAGTTACCAGACCCACCGGTTCGGTGCGGCCGCCGTAACCGCGAGCTTGACACTTTGAGCTGGCGGTCGCCCGAATCCGGTGAGCTCGCAGCCCGTCTGTTAGTGCGGCGGGCAAGTCGGAGAGCCGTTTACAAAGCGCGAACCGGTCGACGCAGGTCCGCAAGGATTCGTCGACCGGCATTCGAAACAAGGTTCCCTGGCCGCCCGCGGGTGGTTTGACCACCGGCGCGGCCGGTCGACAGTCGGCCCCACAGGCCCAACCGGCTGTTGGCCCGCGGGTCCAGGGGAACCGAACACGGGCTGGTTAACGCCCAGGGTGGCGTTGATCGGCCGCAATCACAGCTTGGGCGACGAGGCATCGCCAAGCCAGGTGGGGTCGGAGCGGGAGAAGAGAGAGGCGCGACGGGGACCGGTGGATCGGACTTTGTTCCGGTCGCCGGTCCCCGTCGTTTTTTCCCTTTCGTTCGGCGTACTTTCTCTACCAGCCGGGTGAACGAAAGCCGGCTCGCCCTCGTAGGCGAATACGAGGGGAGCGCTACCTACCACCCCCTGGCGGGGTACTCTTTCGGTGGGCTGAACAGAATATTTCAACGGTAAGGAGAACTAACCATAGCGTCGGTTGTAGCGACGTGTTAGGCAGGAGTAAGGGGGCGATCGAATCATGTCGCCGCAGTGCAACGTGAGGACTGCGGCAAGTCGACTTTTGGCAACTCTGAGCAAACCTGCATGAGTGCAATCCGAAGAGAGACTTACGCTGCTAAACCCTTATCGAGAAACCAGTTGTCACCGCTTTCACATCGACTACGCGGCAACCCGGCATCGGGCGTGCTTGGTAACGTCCGGCCGTCTGCCGTCGAGACCGCTTCCTAAGCGGTAGCGTCCTCATTCCAACTGGACCGAAAGGGTCGGATCTTGCGAAAAGCGACACGGAAACCTGTACCGCTTCGTCGAACCACGCCCGCCGTTTCGTCGAACACCACGACTGCGAAACGACGCAATGGCCGCTCGCGCCCTGCGGTTCGCGACATGGACCGGCTCAGTGAGTCGTCGTCGGCTCCGTTTGATGACGACGACGGTCCGCTCGAGGAATCATCGCAGGGCTTTCAGTCGGATTCCGGCGACGACGTCGACGAAGATCTTTACGGCGACAGCCAGATCGACGCGGCGATTGGCGACTCGCGTATCGACGACCCGGTTCGCATCTATCTGATGCAGATGGGCGAAATCCCCTTGCTGACGCGCGAGCAAGAGCTGTCGGCCGCCCGCGAAATCGAGCGCACCCGCACGCTCTTCCGCAACAGCATGCTGGCCAGCGACTTTGTCTTGGTCGGCGCCGTGACACTGTTGCGCAAAGTGCGCGACGGCGAATTGCGGCTCGACCGCACGGTCGAAGTCTCGGTGACCGATGCCGCCGAGAAGAAGCGCGTGCTGGCCAAGTTGGGGCCGAACTTGCGCACGCTCGATCATCTGCTCGCCCAAAACCAGGGGGATTTCTACATCACCATCGACCGCCGGCAGCCCATCCCGATCCGTCGCGCTGCTTGGAAGCGCATCGTGCTGCGGCGCCGCAAATCGGTCGCGCTGATTGAAGAGCTTGGGCTCCGCACGCAGCGATTGCAGCCATTGCTCGACAAACTGAACGAGATTGCACAGCGGATGCAGGCCATCGCCGACCAACTGGCCGAGCCAACCATCCACGGCAACGACATGGCCCGCTCGCGGTTGCGCCACGAACTGCACCAACTCATGCAGTTGACGCTCGAAAGCCGCCCCACGCTGACACGCCGCGTGCAGCGCACTGCCGATTTTCAGCAAGCCTACGACGCCGCCAAGCGCGCCTTGTCGGCCGGCAACTTGCGGTTGGTCGTCTCGATTGCCAAGCGTTATCGCAATCGCGGCCTGAGTTTCCTCGACCTCATTCAGGAAGGTAACACCGGCCTGATGCGGGCCGTCGATAAGTTCGAGCACGCCCGTGGCTACAAGTTCTCGACGTACGCCACGTGGTGGATTCGCCAGGCGATCACCCGCGCCATCGCCGACCAAAGCCGCACGATTCGCCTGCCAGTGCATATGATCGAAACGATGAGCCGCGTGCGGACGGTGAGCCGCGACTTCTTGCAGAAGCACGGCCGCGAGCCGAGCGTCGAGGAAATGGCCGAGGCCACGAACCTGACGCTCGAAGAGGCCCGTTGCGTCATGAAGATGACGCGACATCCGCTCTCGCTCGACCAGTCGGTCGGCGAGCACGATGACAGCTTTTTCGGCGAATTCGTCGAGGATGAGCACGACGAGGATCCGCTGGCGGAAATCACCCAGGAGCATCTCAAGGAGCGGATCAGCGATGTCCTGGAAGGACTCAACCATCGCGAGCGCGAGATTCTCCGCCTCCGCTATGGATTGGCCGACGGCTATGCCTACACGCTCGAAGAGGTGGGCAAGATCTTCTCCGTCACTCGCGAACGCGTTCGCCAGATCGAAGCCAAGGCGGTGCGAAAACTGCAGCATCCGCAGCGCAGTCGCGAACTGGCCAGCTTCCTCGACGGGGCGGTCGAGTTCAGCTGATCGTTTGTTTGGGTAGCGTCGGCGGCAGCGCGGCGAACGGCCCCAGCCGTGCCTGCTCGAGCTTCTTGAGCAGTTCGCGCGAGCCAACCCCCAGCCGCATCACGCACGAGACTGCCGGCATCACGGGCATGTCGATCGGCACCACTCGGTCGGGCGTCATGAAACAAAGCGTGCCCATGGCCGGCGTGGGCGCGCTGGGCAGAAACACGGTTACCAGCGCGTCGCCGTGTCGTTCGACGACAAAGCCGAGCATCCAGTTGTCGTCGTAGCGCACCAGGGCAGGGACGAGCTTGGTGTCCGAATCGAGGCCGGCGACGCCGTGCACCATCGTGCGCACGAACGTGAAGCCAGGCACTTGACGCAACACCACGCGCTCCAGCCGGTCACTGATCGCGCGCCCGGGGCGGGTCGCAATCAGGAGGCCCGTCAAGAAGCAGACCGCCACGATCGCCATCACGGCGACGACGTCAATCCAGAGCACGCCCGCCACGCGCTGCTCGGGAACGAACTCGGCGACTGGCTCCAGTGCGTTCGAGGCATGGCGCACCGCCTCGCGAACCACCGCCGCGATGATCACCAGCGGCGCGATGAAGACCACGCCGCCGAGCATGGTCGCTTTGACGAACTGACCCATGGGCTTCAACTTGGCTCTCCTGTGAGGGAAATGATCGGCTCCGCACCGCGCTCTTGCCGCATCATCGCTGCTTTGTGATCTCCCGCCTGCTCGATTGCAAGCGGTCTCCGGGCTCGCCGCGCGTGGCGCTAACCGGCCCCGGGCGGCAAGCTACCGATGTGCCGTTTAGAACTTGCATTGCTCGCCAGGTCATATCACGATGCAGGCGTGGGGAGCATTCTGGCGGGCAATTCTCAGGCGGTATTAGCGGTGATGTCGCGAGACGAATTGATCGACGAACCAGCGTGCCAAGCCGAAAACTCTCCCCAGGAGCCGCTCGGCCGACGGAGCTTTCTACACAATCTGTGCGCGCTGGCCGGCGCAACGATCGCCCCCGCTTGGACCGCTGGAGCGATCGCTCGGGGCGCAGCGCCGGCGATCGACGCCTCGGCCGGCGCAGCGGCCGCGACGGCTGACTCGGCCAAGCTCATAGCGGGCAAAGCAACCGGACTGATCGTTCACGGCGCGGGGCCGCTGGAGATCGAAACGCCGCTCGAGCGATTGCGAGCGCACGAGATCACCCCGGCCGACATCCTCTTTGTTCGAAACAATCAAAAGCTGGCAGACACCGATACGCTCAAACCGGCGCCGCTGGCAGGTTGGCAGATCGAGGTCGCCGGGTTGGTCGAGTTTCCGCGCACACTCGACGCCGCCATACTCGCCGACATGCCGACCGAAGAGCACGAGCTTGTTCTGCAGTGCTCGGGCAATGGCCGCGCGTTCTATTCTCGCGCCGCCAAGGTCAAAGGGGCTCCTTGGTCGACCGGTGCGATGGGCAACGTGCGGTTCCGCGGCGTCCCGTTGCGGGCAGTGCTCGAAGTGCTCGATTGCCGGCCGCACTCTAGCGCGAAGTTCCTGACGGCCGAAGGTCGCGACACTCCAGTCTCGGCCGACAAGGCCGACTTCGAACATAGCATTCCGCTCGACGACGCCCTCGAGCGTTCGCTGTTGGCGATCGAACTCAACGGTGCGCCGATCCCCGCCGTGCATGGCGGACCCGTGCGACTGGTCACGCCCGGCTATTACGCCACGATGAACGTCAAATGGCTCGGCCGCCTGCGGCTCGAAGCGCAAGAAACGCCCAACCACAACCAGGTGCCCCGTTACCGGACGCCCCGCGAACCGATCGCGGCGGGCACGCCCTATGTCAACACGCTGGAGAACAGCGAGCCGAACTGGCATCTGCGCACCAAGAGTGTGATTTTTGCGCCGCTCGACGGCGAGCGCCTGGCGAGCGGCGCCGCTTCCGTAAGCGGCGTGGCCTTCAACGATGGCCGGGCGCGTATCGAGGCGGTCGAAGTGTCGGTCGACGACGGACAAAGCTGGCAACGGGCCGAGCTCGCCAAGAGCCGTGGGCCATACGCCTGGCAGCACTGGTCGATCGGGCTCACGCTGCCGGCAGGCGAGCAACAGATTCTGGCCCGCGCTCTCGATTCGCTGGGGCGCACGCAACCGCTCGATCCCGCAGCGGGCTGGAACCCCGATGGCTACGCCTGGAACGGCGTCCAGCGGGTAACGGTGCAGGTCGGCTAGTCTGGTACGTGGCATGGGGCTGACTGCCCATGAAAAACAGGGCCAAGATGGCCGTGCCACGGTGGTTTTTACCGCGCACCAGAATCATCCAGGCAAAGCTTGGTCGGCCGCCAGGATCGCCGCCGCGACCGCGACAACGTCGCGCGACTCGTCGAGGTCAACCCAATGGCACTCCGGAAAGCTGCGAAACCAGGTGAGCTGTCGCTTGGCGAAGTTCCGCGTGCGCCGCGCGACTAGCTCGATGGTCGCCGGCAAGTCGCGCTGTCCCTCCAGGTGCTCGAGCACTTCGCGATAGCCGAGCGCTTGCCGAGCGGTGCGGCCGAGTTCTTGGCCCGTGGCCAGTAACGCACGAACCTCGTCGACAAGCCCTGACGCGAACATCGCCTGCACGCGCGCGTCGATCCTCGTATAAAGCACCTCGCGCGGCCAGGAGAGCACGAAGACTCGCGACGCAGCAGCTCGCGACTCGTCCGTTTGCTGTGCGCGCTCGACTGTAGCGGCGTCGACCTGCCCCGACGCAACTGCCTCGACATGTGGAACCGAAGCGTCCCACTGCGTTTGCCAGTCGACAATCGAGCGACCCGTCGATTGAAACACCTCCAGCGCGCGTACCACTCGGCGCGTATCATTTTCGTGCAACCGCGAGGCAGCCCGTGGATCGATCGCCGCGAGCCGCTCGTACAAGGTCCGCGGCCCCTGTTGTTCGGCCTCGGCCAAGAGTTGCTTGCGCAACTCCCAATCGGCCGGCGGACCGTCGAATAACCCGCGCAAGAGGGCTTTGAGGTACATCGGCGTGCCGCCGACGAACAGCACTTGGCGCCCGCGGCGGCGAATGTCGTCGACCGCGCGGCGCGCGGCGTCGCGGTATTGCGCCACGCTGAACGCCTCGGCCGGACTGCAAATGTCGATCAAGTGATGCGGCACGCGGCCCCGCTCGGTGTCCGTGGGCTTTGCCGTGCCGATATCGAGCCCGCGATAGACGGCCATCGAATCGAGCGAGATGATCTCGGCGTGCAGGCGCTCGGCCAATTCCAGACCGACCTTCGTCTTGCCGCTTGCCGTAGGGCCGGTGAGATGCCAACAGTCGGAGAAACTCGTACCGGTCAGGACCATTTTCTCAGGCGGCGTTTGTGGTCGCGGAGTCGATAAAAACCAGCGCAAGCTCCGGACGGGCGAAAAGTGGTCGCGCGCCCCCCGCGTTGTGGAATCGCGAGAATGACGTAGAATTGCCAGCCATCGCGGCCGCGCCACGTAGCGGCCGAGCCGCGTCTTTGATTGTCTCGTGCTGCCGGTCGCCTGAGAAGCCTGCCGTTGTGTCCGAACCTGAT
Source organism: Pirellulales bacterium (assembly GCA_050184475.1). Classification (GTDB taxonomy): domain Bacteria; phylum Planctomycetota; class Planctomycetia; order Pirellulales; family JAEUIK01; genus JAIESQ01. The sequence goes on from JBFXAH010000005.1 coordinate 165,402, forward strand.
CGCACCTTTGCCGAACTGATGGCCGTGCTGGCCGATCGCAAGCGGCAGCCGTCGAACCGCTCGTACACCAAGACGCTGCTCGACGCTGGTCTCGATAAGATTGCCGCCAAGTTGCGCGAGGAAACCGACGAGGTTATCGCCGCGGCCGGCGAACCTGTCGTCACCCAATATGGTCATGTGGTGCATGAAGCGGCCGATGTCCTATACCACTTGTTCGTGCTGCTGACCTTTTGCGAAGTCGATCTGGCCGACGTCGCGGCCGAGCTCGCCCGCCGCTCGGGTCGCTCGGGGCTCGACGAAAAGGCCAGCCGCACGGCCGGCCGAGAACGGCCCCCCGGTCAGCAGCCTGCGGAGCCATCATGACGAGCTTGCGGATCGGCATCCCCAGCAAGGGTCGCCTGGCCGAGATCGCCAGCGAACTACTGCACGAAGCAGGTTTGAGCTTCCGCCGGCAGGAACGCAGCCTGTTTGCGCGCTGCCGCGAAATGCCGATCGACATCACGTTCCTGCGCACCGACGATATCCCGGTGCTCTGTGCCGAAGGGGCCATCGACCTGGGGATTACCGGCAGCGACCTGGTGGCCGAGAGTGGTGTCGATCTGCTGACGCGATTGAGCCTGGGCGTCGGGCGGTGTCGCTTGTCGCTCTGCGTGCCTGAGGACAACCCGGCGACGAAAGTCTCGGAACTGACCGGCGCGCGTGTGGCCACCAGCTTTCCGAATCTCACGCAGCGGTTTCTCGAGCGCGAAGGGGCCAAGGTCCACCTGGTGAATCTCACAGGTTCGGTCGAGATCATGGTCGCCCTGGGGGTCGCCGACGTGATCGTCGACTTGATCGAGACGGGCAGCACCCTGGCTGCGAATCGTTTGCGCGTGCTGGCCGATATCGACAAGTTCGAAACGGTGCTGGTGCAAAACCGTCAGCCGCGCGACGCCGAATTGGCCGATCGCGTGGTGCGACGCCTCGAAGGTGTCGTGATTGCCCGCAGCTACTCACTGCTGGAGTACAACGTGCCGCGAGCCAAGCTGCCCGAGGCGGAGAAGATCACGCCCGGCTTCAACAGCCCCACGGTCAGCGCGCTCGAGGACCGCGACTGGTGCGCGGTGCGGGTGATGGTGCGGCGCGGCGACGTGATTGCAGTGATGGAACAGCTCGAAGCACTGGGGGCCTCGGCGATTCTCGAGACGGCCATCACCAATTGCCGGCTGTGAAGACCATGGCACCGCCGAACACTCGCCCGTTGTCCCCTTCCGTTTGTTAGAATACGGCGGTTTGTCGTGGCGCTGGCACGATCGTGCCGGCTTTTCTGCCGAGCGGCGCCTCGGCCGCAAAAAGGATTCGAGATGTCTCACGCCGACTCCGCGACGGCGCCTGCCGTGCCGCACCACGGCCGCCGCTGGTTTCCCTGGATCGTGCTGGCGGTGGTGGCGCTGGCAATTGTCGTTCTGTTGTTCATTCCGGTCGAGAACTTCGACCGGGGGATGCGCAATTCCGCGGTGGGGATCGTTGCCGCGCTGGGCGGGTTGATCCTCGTGCTGTGGCTGTTGCTCGCTTCGGGCCTGGCCGGATTAACCCGCCTGCTGATCGGCGCTTCGCTGGCGGCCGTCGGCGTGGCCTTGATCGTGTCGATAGAGAGTGTCGAATTCTCGGGCGACATGCATCCGACAATCTTGTGGCGGCTCGGCAAGTCGCGAAGTGCTGCGCTCGAAGCACATCGCCAACAACATGCCAGTGAGGTGGTCTCCTTCAGCTCAGCGGCGCTGGAGGTCGGTCCCGGCGACTCCCCCGAGTATCGGGGCATCCATCGGGATGGCGTTGTGCCCGAGCCGCCGGTGTTGGCCCGCGATTGGCAAGCGAAGCCGCCGAAGCTGTTATGGAAGCAACCGGTCGGCGGCGGGTACGCGGGATTTGTCGTCGTTGGCCCACTGTTGGCCACGATCGAGCAGCGCCGCGACAAGGAGGCGGTCGTGGCCTACGACGCTCGAACGGGCGAGGAGCGCTGGCTCGTCGAGTATCCGGCGCTGTTTCAAGAAACGCTCGGCGGCGACGGGCCGCGCGCCACGCCAACGTTTGCCGCTGGGCGACTGTACGCATTGGGCGCGACAGGCGCGCTGTTGTGCCTGAATGCCGCAGACGGCCGCGAAATCTGGCGACAAGACATCCTGCAAACGAACCACGCTGCGAACTTGCAGTGGGGCATGTGCGGCTCGCCGCTGGTTTACGACAACTGGGTCGTCGTCAATCCCGGCGAACAACATGCCGGCGGGAGTGCGGCCGCCGGCGACAGCCATGCCCTGTTGGCGTTCGACCGCGAGACCGGCGAACTCGCCTGGGCCGGCGGTCACGGCCAGGCGAGCTATTCGTCGCCGATGCTGGTGGAAATCGACGGCACACGCCAACTGATCGTATTCGATGCGCCGGGCCTGGCGGGGCACGATCCGGCCGATGGCCGCGAGCTATGGCGCGTTGCCTGGAAGACCCCGTTCGATAACAACGCCGCTCAACCGGCGCTCATCGAACCCAATCGCTTGCTGATCTCCTCCGACGCCGGCGCCGCGGTTCTCGAGGTCACCCAGCTTGATGGTCGTTGGTCGGTTAAGGAGATCTGGCGCAACAACCTCCTCAAATGCTCCTACGCAAACCCGATCGTATTTGGCGATCAAGTTTATGGGTTGAACAAAGGCATATTGACTTGCCTTGACCTGGCGACCGGCAAGCGCCGCTGGCAAGGGGGCCGCTATGGCCACGGGCAGATGCTTCTCTGCGGCGAATTGTTGGTGATTCTCGCCGAGTCAGGAGAGCTGGTGCTCGTCGAGGCGACGCCCGAGGGGCACCACGAACTGGGACGCATTCAGGCGATCGAAGGCAAGACCTGGAACAACCCGGCGATGGTCGGCAATCGCGTTTTCGTCCGCAACCATATCGAGATGGCGGCCTTTGAACTGCCGACTATTGCTGCGGACGAGATCGCGCCGGCCCCTTGAGCGCGCGGTTTACCATAGCAATCGCCCGCCGTCGATCACGATCACCGAGCCGGTCATGTAGCTCGACGCATCGCTGGCCAAGTAGAGAGCCAGGCCGGCAATTTCTCGCGGATCGCCCAGCCGGCCCATTGGCACCGTGGCTTCGATTTCGGTTTTCAGTTCCGGCCGATCGGCGAACCAACGTCGATTGGCATCGGTCAGAAAAGTACCCGGCGCGATGGCGTTGACCGTGACGCCGTGGGGCGCCCAATCGGCGGCGACCGACTTGGTGAACATCGCCAGGGCGGCTTTCGATGTTTCGTACGAGCGGCCCCGCATCGGCTTGCCGGCCACTAACCCCGAGATCGACGTGACGTTGATCACCCGGCCGCGCCGCCGCGGCAGCATCGCGCCGCCGATCAGTTTGGTGCAGATAAACGCCTGGGTCAGGTTCAAGTCGAGGATCCGCAGCCACTCGTCGGTCGGCATCTCTTCGGTCGGAAAGTTGATGCGCCGCCCCCCCACGTTGTTGATGAGGATGTCGATCGGCGCGAACCGCTGCAAAACCTCTTCGCAAAACGATGTGGCCCCCGCAGGCGTCATCAAGTCGCCCACGAGCGCATCGACGCGCGGGGCGCCGGCGGCCAGCAATTCGTCGCGCGCCGCGTCCAGGTGTTCCTCGCTACGGCTGGCGACGACGATTTCCGCCCCCGCTTCGGCCAGCCCGCGGGCCATTTCAAGTCCGAGTCCGCGCGTGCCGCCGGTCACCACGGCCCGCCGGCCAGAAAGGTTGAACATTTCGAGCAACTTCATCGGTTCAACCTTCCTTCGTCGCGGTAGATAGCTGACTGCCGGATCGTGTCGCGGCATTAGCGTCGTCAGGTGTTTTCGCGCCGTCCGTCGTGGTCGCGGCGCTCCCAGCCTGGCCGGTGATCAGCCGCGCCGCCCGATTGCGGGTGACGTAGTTCCAGGCCCATTGCACCAGTACCAGCAACCGGCTCTCGTGATCGACGATATTCAGCAGGTGAATCAGCAACCAGGCCCACCAGGCCGGATAGCCCGAAAACTGCACCCAGCGCAAATCGGCAACCGCAGCGCCGCGGCCGATGGTTGCCATGTCGCCACGATCCTTGTAGGTGAATTTTGGGGGTGACTTGCCGCGGATGCGACTCTCGATGACGCGCGCGACGTAGCATCCCGCCTGGATCGCCACGGGGGCGACACCCGGCAGCGGTCGTTGGCCCTCGCGCGGATAGCTTGCCATGTCGCCGATGACGAAGACCTCGGGGTGCCCGGCCAGGGTGAAGTCGGGCTCCACGATCAAGCGACCGCCGTGATCGGTCCTATTGCCCGTGGCGGCCGCCAACCGGCCCGCCAGTGACTCGGCCCGCACGCCCGCGGTCCAAATCACCGTGCGCGTCGCAACGGTCTGGTCTCCGATCGCCGAGTGAATCACCACGTGATCGGGCTCGATCTTCATCACGCGGGCGCTCGTCCAGACGGTGGCCCCCAATCGCCCCAAAGATTGCTGTGCCTTGGCCGACAAATCGGTCGGATAGGTCGGCAGCACGCGATCTTCTCCCTCGATCAACAGGATGCGGGCGTCGGCCGGATTGATGACGCGAAAATTATCACGCAACGTGTGGTGCGCCAGCTCGCCGAGCGCACCGGCCAGTTCGACACCGGTCGGTCCTGCTCCCACCAGCACGAACGTCAGCCAGCCTTGCCTCGATTCGACGTCGGGGCTGCGCTCGGCGGCCTCGAACGCGCTCAAGATGCGGCTGCGGATCTCGGTGGCATCCTCAACCGTCTTGAGCGAGGGGGCCACGTCGGGCCAATCGTCGTGGCCGAAGTACGAGGGCCGCCCGCCAGCAGCCACGACCAGCGTGTCGTACGGCAACGACTGGTCGCCCACAGTCACGCGCCGCCCGGCAACGTCGATATCGGTCGCTTCGCCCATCAAGATCTGCAGATTGCGCTGCCGGCGAAAGATCGCCCGCAACGGGGCCGCGATATTGGCCGGCGACAATCCACCCGTGGCCACCTGATAGAGCAGCGGCTGAAAGAGGTGAAAATTTCGCCGATCGACGAGCGTGACCTGGCACGCGGCGCGGCGCAGACTCCGCGCCGCGTTCAACCCGCCGAAACCGCCGCCAATGACCACGACCCGCTGCATCAGATCAGTTTCCCTGGCTCGTCGAGGTTCGCCCCCCGCGATGGCGCGTCGGCCTGCATTCTGTCGTTTTCGGGCCGCTCGGGGAACCCTTCGCCGCGGCTGCTCTTGGTGAAACGGGGCCGGCCGGGCTATACCATGCCGCAGACACTCACGGTCTGGGGAAATCTCGTCGGCATGAAGATTGCGCTGGTTCGCAAGGAATGTTCGCTGCGGCGCGGCGGCGCCGAGCGCTACTGCGCGCAGTTGGCGCGCGAGTTGATGGCGCTCGACCATTCGGTGACCGTGATCGGCGAGTCGATCGACGCCGACCTGCAGGATGAAATCGATTTCGTGCAGGTCGACGTCAACAACACCACCAGTTGGACCAAGAACCGCTCCTTCGCCGAAAACGCCGGCCGCGCCGTCGCCACCGGCGACTTCGACGTCAGTCTCGGGCTGTCGCGCGCCGCCGGGCTCGACGTCTACCGCCTCACCGATCGCTTGCAGGCCCATTGGCTGCGCGTGCGGTACCCGGGCCGGCTGCGCCGCTTCTGGGAAAGCCGCCTCAATCCTCGCCATCGCGCCATCCTCGAACTGGAACGCGCGCTCTTCGCAGCCGACGGGCCGAAACGCATCATCACCGAGTCGCGGCTCGACGCCGGGCTCTTGACGCAACACTACGGCGTCTCGCCCGAGCGCATCCGCACCATCTACAACGGTGTCGATCGCCAGGTGTTTCACGTCGACGTGCGCCAAAACCGCAACGCCGTGCGCGGCAGTCTCGGGCTGTCGCGCGATTGCCCGCTGATCGTCTACGCGTCGATGGACTTCCGCGGCAAGCCGTTGGCCACGGTGATGATGGCCATGGTCGCGGCCCGCAACCAGCAACCGCGGTTGCTGGTCGTCGGCGCCGGACCGGTGCAGCACTACGCGGAGTTGTCGGTCACGCTGGGGCTGGGCGACCGCGTGAAGTTCGCCGGCCGCCGCGACGACATCGAGCGGTTCTACGGCGCGGGCGACATCTTCGTGCTCCCCACCGCCTACGAGCCGTTCGGTCTCGTGCATCTCGAAGCCCTCGCTTGCGGATTGCCGGTGATCACTACGGCCACGGCCGGCGGGGCAGAAGTGATCGAGCCGGGCCGCAACGGCTACGTGATCTCCGACGCCTGGGCGATGCAGGAGCTGGCCGCCAGATTGGACGAGTACTTCGAACTTTCGGCACAGCAACGCGCTGCCATGTCGGCGCACGCCGCCGGCAGTGTCCTCGCCTTCACGCCGCAGCGCAACGCGCGCGAGACGGCCGAAGTGCTCGCCGAAGTCTGCCGCGAACGAGGTAGGTCGTGACCCAGTTCGCCTTCGACACTTGGGACGACGGTCGGCTGCTGGTCAATCGGCAGTTCGCTCCATTGCTCGAGCGCCAAGGCTGGACGACGTTCGAGCGGTTGATGGGCCTCGGCGGAGCGGTCGCCCGCCGCCAGGGGGCCCGCGAAACGGTGCGGCTCGAGCTCGACGCCGCCACCGACGCCAGCTCGCCACCGCCGGCGTTCTACATCAAGCGCTACGGCCCGCCGCCGTGGCGCGAGTACGTCAAGCCGCTGCTGCGGTTCACGCGGCCGATCGTCGGCGCGCGGGTCGAGTGGGACGCCCTGCTCGAGTTCCATCGCCTCGGGCTGCCGACCATGACGCCGGTGATGTTCGGACAGGCAGACCGGCGATCGTTCGTCATCACGCAAGCGCTCGAAGGCTATGTGAAGCTGACCGAGTGGATCGACGCGCGTTGCCCGTCGCCCGACGCGGCCGGGGCCGCCTATCGCACGGCGATCGACAAGCTGGCCCCGATCACGCGCACCATGCACAACGCCGGAGTGCATCATCAAGACTACTACCTCTGCCACGTGCTGGTCCCCGAGAGCAGCGGGCCCCCCGACCTGCACATCATCGATCTGGGGCGCGCGCGGGTGCGGCGGCGGCTGACAACCCGTTGGCGCGTCAAAGACCTGGCCCAACTGGACTACTCGGCCGACAGCGTCAGCCGGTTCGGCCGGCTACGGTTCTTGCGCCGTTACCTCGATCGGCCGTTCCGGCGGATCGACCGCGCGCTGGTGTGGCGAATCGAGTGGAAGCGGCGCTTGATCGCCCGCCACTCGGCCAAGAACCGCCTCTGAGCGGCCGTACCCCCCCACGACATTAGATGGTCCGTAATTTTGCGTCCGGGTGTCTTGGTATTGCACCCGAACTCAAGTTCGACGGGACAACTCGGGCTGAATTGCCGCCGCTCAGGTGTGTTGGGGTATGGGCAGCAGGCACAGCGGCGATCTCGCCGCGCGAAGGAACGTGGATCTCGCGCCAAGGCGCGAAGGCGCAAAGAAATGCAGCTTTGTGGTCCGCAGATTTCGCCGATTAACGCAGATTGCCAAAGCGGACGAGTCACCGAGCAACTCATCTGCGTAATCTGAGAAATCTGTGGATCATGAATTCATGCCTACGACGAGCGCTAAACGTTCATTCTGTCGCGCGGGCCTGGCGGCGTCGAACAACTCGAGCGCCCCTCATCGGTTCGGCTTCGCTCCGCCCGGGCAGCGCCAACCTATCGTCGGCCGGCCACCCTCTCCGTTCGACTGAGCCTGTCGAAGTCCACAAGGGGAGAGCGGTTAACTTGCCCTATCCGTTGCAGGCCCAAGGGGACGGGAGTCGTTTCCGGGCGTGGACCAAGAACGATGCAACGACGAAGGCCGGAAACGACTCCCGTCCCCCTCGGCGAGGCGCCGTTGCAAAGGGCGACTCCACGAAGTGCTTCACTCCGAGTGTCGCCGCCGGATCGTCGGCAGAGAATCGAATCGCTTGTCGCCGACCGACTAACCCATCACCGGTCAGGCCCCGGACCCTCGCTGCGCATTGCGCTAGTGTGCCGCGGTTGCGCGGCGCGATGATTCCGGCAGGCGCTTACACGCTACTGCCCAGGCGCGGGGCCTGGCACCACGGCCGGCGTGCCTGCCGGCGGCGGGTTGATCGGCACCAGCGGCGGCGCCTGGCCATCGGGCACGACTTGCCCTGGCTGCACGGCCTGCGGCGGAGCGGCCGCTTGCGTCAGCATGTTCCGCAGTTGCACGGCGACTTCGGGCGTGCGCTCGTAACTGCCGCGCAGAATCGTATCGGGCGACCCGATCGGTAGACCGTAAAACGCGGCGCTACCGGCCACGTCGATGCGCACTTCGCTCCCTTCGACCGAGACCCCGGCGAACAGCCCGCGACTGCGCGAATAGGAATAGATCTCGGCGCCCAAGCGGGCGTTGGTGGCGGCTTCGGCGCGGCGGCCGACGGGGCCGATGGCCACGCCGGCGTCGGCCCCCAGCGTGAAGGCTTCGCCGCGCAACATGCTGTCGAGCCCTTTGTGGCTCTTGAACACCAGCACGATGTCGCTCGATTGCACGCCTGCCTGCCAGCCGATGCTGCCGCCGGTGAGCGTGAGGAACAACGGGTTGCTCCATTGACGGTTTTGATCGCGCACCAACAACACGCCACGGCCATGCCGGCCGCCGATGATGAAGCCGGCCTTGATCAACTCGGGCACGACGACCACGGCCTCGGCGTCGCTGAGCATGGCCGGGGGGATTTGCCGCATCGTGAGCCCCGAGAAGGCGCGCAGCACTTCGGTGGCTTTGCCGACGATGATGCTCTCGCGCGATTGGAACTGAAACTGCGGCGCCGCGGCCGGCGCATAAGGAACTGCGCCCGGTTGCGCCGCCGGGACGGCTGCAGGCTGCGGAGCGGGCTGCGCGAATTGTGCGGTGACCGGTTCGGCCGCGAACAACAACGTCGCCAAGGCCAGCGGAGCCATGAATCGATGCCGTCGTGCGGCGGGGTGGAAGGTGCGCATGCGGTTCCTTTCGCGCGGTAGGACCGGTTTGGAGGGGGCCTACTGATAGCAGACCGCCGCGACGCACGGCAAGACCAATCGGCGCCAGCAGGCAACCGAGGGCAACGGGTGCTGGAAAACGCGCCCGAAGATCAGCGACGCGCGCGCTGCTAGCTGCCGACGCCCGGCGCCAACCGCCCCACGCGCAACAGATCCAACAGCACCTGGTGATTTACCGGCTTGACGAGATGTTGGTCGAAGCCCGCTTCGCGCGAGCGGTGGCGATCCTCGGGCTGTCCGTAACCCGAGATGGCGATGATCAGCGTCTGGTCGAAACCTTCGCGGCGCAGGGTGCGGCAGACTTCGTAGCCGTTGAGGCCCGGGAGGCCGATATCCAGCAGGATCGACTGCGGGTGAAAGCGCCGGGCGACCTCGAGCGCCGTCGGGCCATCGTGCGCTTCTTCGACTTCGTGGCCGGCGGCCCTCAGCAGCATGGCCGAAGTGCGCGCGGTGTCGCGATTGTCGTCGACGACGAGAATCTTCTGCGGCGGCAGAGGATGGCCCGACGAATGCGTCCCTTGAGCAGCGGCGTCGCTGGGCGCTTCGATCAAAGGCAATCGCAGGGTGAATTCGGCGCCGAGCCCCAGCCCTGCGCTCGCGGCGCTGAGGCTGCCGCCGTGCATTTCGGCCAATCGCCGAGCGACGGTCAGTCCGATCCCCAACCCGCCCGCCGATCGATCGAGCGATCGATCGCCCTGGGCGAACAATTCGAAGACGCGCGAGAGCATTTCAGGCGGGAGCCCGGCGCCGTTGTCGATCACTTGGATAACGACCTGCTGGTTCTCGGCCCAGGCGCGGACGACGATGCGCCCTTCGGGAGGCGTGAACTTCGCCGCGTTGACCAGCAAGTTGCCAATAATCTGTTCGGCGCGCGTCGGGTCGACCCACAGCGGCAGCAAGCCGGGCTTGATGTCGAGCTGGAGCGTGTGCTGCTTCTCGTCGATGAATGCCTTGGCGGCGGCCGCCGCCCGTTGAATGATCGTGCGGGCGTCGAGGTATTCGCGGACGAGCTTGATCTTGTCGCGGCTGACGCGCGAGACGTCGAGCAAGTCGTCGACCAGATGCGCCAGATTGTCGACTTGTCGCTCGACGATTTCGTAGACCTCGCTGGCGTCGTCGGTCGACATTTGCCCCAACGTGACTGCGTAGCGGATGGCCGCCAGGGGATTGCGCAGTTCGTGGGCGAGCATCGCCAGAAACTCGTCCTTCTGGCGATTGGTCTCTTGCAACGATTGAAAGAGCTGCGCGTTGTCGAGCGCCGTGGCGACGCGGCGGGCGAACTCCTCGGCCAGTTGCAGGTCTTGCTCGTCGTAGGTGCGCTGCGATTCCGCCATGACCAGGCTCAGGGCGCCGATGACGCGATCGCGAATCATCAGCGGCACTGCGATTGCCGACCGCGGCTGCAACTCGAGCGCGGCATTCAGATGCTCTTTGGAACCGACCAATTTGCCGAGCGCGGCGGGCGCCAGCTCGGCGACGAACTGCGGCCGGCCCGACGCCAAGGCGCTGACCACGATCGACGGCGATTCCCAGTTCAAGGGGAATCGGCTCAACAGCGACTTGAGCCGCTCTTCCTGCGCTGGGTCGCGATGGGCGTGTGCCTGAAACTCGATTTGGCGATCGGGGCCCAACAACGTCAGCACCGTGAAGTCGGCCAGGTAGGGGATCGTAAGCCGGGCCGCCTGCTCGAGCGCGCTGCGGTGATCGACGATGGCCGCCAGCGACGTCGTCGCGTCCACCAGAAAACTAAGTCCTTCTTGGGCGCGCTTCCGAGCCGTGATGTCGCGCGTGAAGCAGCGGGTGTGGACGAACTCGCCGTCTTCCCGGTAGACGTTCGACGTGACCAGCACGTGGCGAAGCGATCCGTCGCGGTGCCGGAGCGTGGCTTCGCGATTTTCGACCGTTTCGCCCGCCTGCAAGCGGCTGAAGATGTCTTGGATCTCCCGCTCGTCGGCATAGAACTCGGCCAGCGGGCGGCCGACATAGTTGTCCTGACTGTAACCGAGCAGCTCGTAATCGGCCCGATTGGCTCGCATGATGACGCCATCGGGACCGACCCAATGCAGTCCGATGGCGGCGTTGTCGAAGAAGTCGGCCAGCTCGCGCTCGCTACGAGCGAGGGCCTTAGCGGCCGCGCGTTTTTCGCTGACGTCGCGAAAGACGAGGACCACGCCCAGCAGCTCGCCGCTGGCGGTCTTGATCGGCGCGGCACTGTCGTCGATCGGCCGCTCGGTTCCGTCGCGGGCCACCAGCAGCGTGTGATTGGCCAGCCCCACCACCGCGCCGGTTTCGAGCACCTGGGCACAGGGGTTGTCGACCGGGGCACGTGTTTCTTCGTTGATGATCTGGAATACTTCATCGATCTGGCGATGAACTCCCGACACGTTGCGCCAACCCGTGAGTTGTTCGGCCACGGTATTCAACGACACGATGCGCAGGCGGGCATCGGTGACAATCACCCCGTCGCCGATGCTGGTCAGGGTGACGCGCAAGCGCTCGCGATCATCGATCGCTTGCTGGCGAGCTTTTTCGAGGCGGCGCTGCGCGGCGTGCAGTTGCTGACCGAGCCAACCGGTTGCCAGCACGATGGCCACGTACATCACCAACCCGGCGCGGAATTCGCCCAGCTCGACCGCCAGCGAGTGCTTCGGCTGCAGCACGAAGTACATCAAGACCGGCAAACTCAGCGCGGCGAAGATGGCCGTGGGCCGGAACCCACCCCACCAGGCGACCACGAAGGCCGCCGGAAGGAACGTAATGAACGGCACGCGTTCGCCGATCAGCGGCTCGAGCGCCAGCCGGCAGAGCAGCGCCACGACCGTGGCCAATGCCGAGGCGAACAGGGCCTGCGTTGTAGTGGGTCGCGAGCGCATCGCCGGTGGATACCTGACAGATCCCAGTGGCGTAGCGATTCACCGGCCCCTTGTGCAGCACAAGATTAACATGCCTCGCGTGTCCGCTAAAGACACGGGCCGCTGGCAACTGGCCTGTGGCGTTTGCTGGCTTCAATTGGAAGTCGGCGATAGAATTTCGAGCGCGACGCCAAATATGCCCATCGTGCTGGTATCGGGTGGTAGCGCAACGGTCGCCAACCACCATAAAGGGGGATGACCAGCCAGACGGGCCGCGTCGCTCGCGCCCCATTCTTTCGCTGCGGAGGGAAACGTCATGGCCACGCTCGTCGAACCGACCAAGCAACCGCGGATTCATCAAACGGAGTGTTTCATCGGCGGGCGCTGGACGCCGGCCGTCAGCGGGCGCACGTTCGAGACCATCAATCCGGCGACCGAAGAAGTCATCGCCCAAGTAGCCGAGGGGGACGCCGCCGACGTCGACCTGGCTGTGAAAGCCGCCCGGCACGCCCTCGAACAAGGACCCTGGGGGCGGATGGACGCCCGCGATCGGGGGCGGCTGCTCTACAAGCTCGCCGACCTGATCGAAGAAGAAATCGACGAACTGGCCGCCCTGGAAACGCTCGACAACGGCAAGCCGATCCGCGACAGCCGCGGCGCCGACTTGCCGCTGGTGGTCGACTGCTTGCGCTACTACGCCGGCTTCGCCGACAAGATTCACGGGCAGACGATTCCCGTCCGCGGCGAGTACTTCACTTACACGCGCCGCGAGCCGGTCGGCGTCGCCGGGCAAATCATCCCCTGGAACTTCCCCATGCTGATGGTCGCTTGGAAGTGGGGGCCAGCGCTGGCCGCGGGTTGCACCGTGGTGATGAAGCCAGCGGAGCAAACGCCGCTGACTTGTTTGCGGATGGCCCGGCTGGCGCAGAAGGCGGGTTTCCCCGACGGCGTGATCAACATCGTGCCGGGCTACGGACCGACAGCCGGCGCCGCGCTGGTCAAGCATCCCGACGTCGATAAGATCGCGTTCACCGGCGAGCATCGCACGGCGCAGATCATCATGCAGGACGCCGCGCCGAGTTTGAAGCGGCTGACTTTCGAGCTCGGCGGCAAGAGCCCCAACGTGGTGTTCGCCGACGCCGATCTCGAGTCGGCGGCGCTGGGCGCCCACTTCGGGCTGTATTTCAATCAGGGGCAATGCTGCTGCGCCGGCAGCCGATTGTTCGTCGAAGACAAGGTGCACGACAAATTCGTCGACAAGCTGGTGAGCATGAACAAGTCGCGCAAGCTCGGCGATCCGCTCGACCCGGCCACCGAACAAGGCCCCCAGGTCGACCAAGCGCAGTTCGACAAGATCATGGGCTACATCGAGCGGGGGACCAAGGAAGGAGCCAAGTGCCTGTCCGGGGGGAAGCGCCACGGCGACCGTGGCTACTTCATCGAGCCGACGCTGTTCGGCGAAGTGCGCGACGACATGGCGATCGCCAAGGACGAGATCTTTGGCCCGGTCCTGTCGGTGCTGCGGTTCAAAGATCTCGACGAAATCGTGAAGCGGGCGAACAACACGATGTTCGGCCTGGCGGCCGCCGTCTGGACGCGCGACATCGGCAAGGCGCATCGGCTGGCCGCCGCGATCAAGGCCGGCACCGTGTGGGTCAACTGCTACGACGTGTTCGACGCCGCCGCGCCGTTCGGCGGCTTCAAAATGTCGGGCATGGGGCGCGAACTGGGCGAGAAAGGGCTCGACGCCTACACCGAGACCAAGACCGTCACCGTCAGCCTGAACTGACCTGCGAACGGCGTTCGCGTTCCAGCCGCCGCTGCCGTGCGGCAATTATCTGGCGTGGAGCATTTACGGCCGGTGGTCGCCCGCAGCTCGACCGCCGCACGGCCCGGGGAATCGGCCCGGCGCTGGTTACCGCGCCGTGGGGGGCCGACTGCCGCCAGGCTGGGGCGATCGCGCCACCTGTTCCGCGCGTCGCTCGCCGCGCAAGGCGTCGATGGCCGCGACGAGTTGCTGGTAGCCGGCCGCGTCGAGGCTCCCCGATGTCGTGTAGCGCACTTGTCCTTGTTTGTCGAGCACCGCCACGTTCGGCACGTCGGGCACGACGCGGAATTGTTTGCGCATGGTGTCGTGCATGTCGAGCCAGATCGCCCCTTCGGGGGCCACCTGGCGAAAACGAAACCGCACCATCGGCCGCAGCGCCGAGGGGACCTCGCCGATGACCGCGACGGCCACGAGACGGGCTTCAGGCTGCGGCTCCGCAGCGGGCCAATTGGGGAGCGGACGGACCGGCGCCTGGGCCGCTTGGGCTGGCGGCAGGCCTTGCGCCTGCGGATGGAATTCGACGTGCAGTTTCGCGCCCAACGCGCGGCTGGCTTCGGCCCCGCCACGATCGGAGAAGACCAGCACCACAACGTCGCCACGCAGATCGGACAGCTTGCGAGGCTTGGCGAACTGGTCTTGCATTTCGAGGACGGGCTTCGCCGCGCGGTCGTCTCCGGGCGCCATCGCGTCAGCTCCCACGAAACCGATCAGACAATAGCAGAAGCCGCTCAGCATGGTTGACATCGCTCGCTCCCTCGGTGCGCGGCCTGATCATTGAGAATTTCTCCGCGGCCGCTGGGCGGCCGTGCGGGTGCGGAGTGATACCGGACGCTCGCGGGGTTTTCAAGGTCAGCGCGCGTAGCCCCCCCCGAGTGGCAAGGACTTTGCCCATGGGACCAGTTGCGTTGTCGACTGAGCCCGCAGGTTGGACGAAGTTGCGCGTCGCACGACCAAGGAAAAGCCGCGAAGTTGAAGTGTGAATCGCATGGTGGAAATGCCAAGCAACAGTGTTCGACACCCTCGCCTGACGACTGATAGCGCACTGGCCGTGAGCTCACCACAACTCTGGTCGCTGTGCCGCCTGATACGTGGCTCGCAGCGATTGAACGAAATCGTCCGTCGACTTGGCATTCCAGTCAATGCTTCGCCAAATGGTCAAGGTAATGCGCGCGTCGGTGTCGACATCAGCCAAATCGCCGAGCGCTTCGATGAGCCACCGTACAGCATCCATTTCGGCATTCAGTTGCTGCCAAACCGCAATAGGACAGTAATCAGGTCGCTGCCATTGGGGTTCTTCTAGTAGATCAAACCAGGCGTCTCGACGGTCGCCGGCATCTTGACCCAAAAACTCCTTCAAGCGACTTCTCTGTTTGCTGGATAGCCGGTCGCTTGGCACTCCGTCAGCGGGTTGCAACCAGATAATCGGCGACGCGCCGTGCGGGATTCTCATTCGCAACAGTGCCTGCTCGAACACATCGTCGCGCGGGACGAGGCACGCGCGAAAGGAATAACGTAACAGCAGCGGGCTCGCTTCGATGCCCCGATCTTCGCTGCAGACTTGGGCGATACAGTCGGCAAGCAGCGGATTCGGCTTTGCCAGGAAGTAGTCGATCAGTTCGTCAAACGTTGATCGATCAGGCGATTCGGCGAGGCGCGTGACGTAGACTCGGCGCCAGTCATCCCGTAATACGTTCCCGAATTCAGCGCCCAGCGGCACGCTCCACGGATCGTTCTCGAGAGCTTGTAGCAACAGCGCGGCTGAGGGTGGGGCATCCAGGATCGTTAGCAGGTCGTCTGCTGTCCAATGCCCAAACGGCTTGTCATGGACGATACTGTATCGAGCCAGGGCCGTCAGGCCAAAGGCAACGAAAAGCGGGTAAGCAAGAGCCATCGCGACGAGCGCCACGCCGCTCAGGATGCGCTGTCTTCCATGCCGGGCAACCGACAAACAGCGCGGCATCAAGATACAACAACCTGTGGTGACAAGTGTCCAGTGGACGCAACTCGTAAACCGAATCTCCGCGGATGTCGAAGTCCACTCCTTCCACTCGGTAAACAGAACAATCTCATAGATGATTGTGCAGAACGCCGCCATCGCGATGCTCGCCATGGGAAGACACAGCAACTCCCAGAGCGCAACGCGACCGCGTGCGTACAAATTCGCCACGCCTATGGCCATTAGAGGAAGTGCGAAAGAAACCAAGTCGGTCGTCGCAAACGAGGCGGCGGTACTCGTGTAGTTAATCCAGCACAGGGAAATCGCAACCCCAATCGCCACGCCGGCGAGCAACGGCGCGGGCCATCGCGTCCGGGTGATCTTGATGAGCGCGAGGGACGTGATCGCCGCGCATGCCGCGTCACTGACAGCGACAGTGATGTACCAGGTCGCGTCCGATGTCCATATCCAACTCGAGCTCAGGACCTGGGCCTCAACCGTTACTACCGCAACCTGCGCCGCGATGGCCAGCAGCACGATCTTCGCAGTTCGCGGGATCATTGATGGCGCGTTCCGGCCGTCAGGTCTGGTCTGCCAGTTGGCTGACCCATGACAGAATCTAGGGCTGCTGCTTGTCCTGCGGCAGCTTGCGGACCGATTGCTTGTCGCCGGCCAGGTGGAGCGTGAAGCCAGCGACTTCGTCCGGGTCTTTGACGTCGAACTCGACCTTGGCCGCCGTCCAGCGCAGCGCGAACTCGTTGTCGGACAACGGCAGCAAGTCGATCACCTGCCCGGTCTTCATGCGAAACTGCAACTGGCCGTCGACCAGCACGATCTCGCCCATGGGGCCGAGCAGATTGCCGTACGCTCCGACGAATTTCTCCAACGCGCTGGCCGGCAAACTGATCACGTTGCGCGGTGGCAGCTCGGTCGCCTCGGGCCCGACGGGGTCGACCAGTTCGCGCAACCAGATATTGCGATAGCGCACCGGGTTGCCGTGGTCTTGCAGCGAAATCGGCAGCCGCTCGGCGTGCGACGTGTACGGCAGGTTCTGCATCCAGGTGGTCGGGCCCCATAGCTCGACGGCGTCTTGCACCAGCACACCGTTGTGCAGCACGGTCATGCGGGCGGCGCGGGCCAAGGTGCCATCTTCGTGAAACCGCGGGCGGCGGAACGAAATATCGAACGCCTGCCACTCGCCCGGCGGCAAGCAGGCATTGGCCAGCGGCGGATACTGACCGTAAATGGCGCCAGCCTGACCATCGGCGTACGTTTCGTTCTCGTACGAGTCGAGGACCTGCACTTCGTACAGACTCATCAAGAAGACGCCGCTGTTGCCGCGCCCCTGGCTGCGGCCGCGCGCCGGCGTGGGAGTCGCCCACTCGATGTGCAGTTGCACGTCGCCGAACTTGTCGGCCGAAACCAGATATCCGCTGAGCGGCACCGACTCCATATATCCGTCGCGGGCTTTCCACTTGGCGGGGCTGCCGTCGGCGGCGCGCCACTTCGAGAGATCGCTGCCGTCGAACAACACGATCGCGTCGGACGGCGGCGCGGCGGGCAACGACTGCTTGCCCGGCGTGACCACCGGGGGATGCGGGCGGGTCATGTCGTGGGCCAGCCAGCGCGCGGGTTTCGCTGCGGCGGCGGGCGTTTCGGCCGCGACGTTTCGAGACGTCAAATGCAGTTCACTAGCCATGCAGACAATCCAGATCAATGCGATGCGGGGCACGCCGGAGTTTCCTTGTCGAGAGGGGAGAATATTGCCGGGTCGAACGAGCCGCGTGCTGGAAGCTAACCGGGGCGCGGCGATTCGATCGCCAGAAAAACCGAGATTCGGTCACGATTGTAGCATGCCGCGCGGGCTCGCGCTCCGGCGGCGTCAGTCGGCCGCGGCGGGGAGATGGCTGAAGTCGTATACGCGATAGCCGTACGATTCGAAGGCCGGCCGGGCAAGGACTTCCGCCGGCCAGGCGGCCGCGGTTTCGGGCCGGAGGACGAACCAGCGGACTCCGGTGCGCCGCTGGTAGTCGTGCAGCGCCGCCGTGGTCGTGGCGGCAAGCAACTGCTGGGTTTCGCGCGCGCGGGCGGCGTGCAGGTCGGCCAAGCGCCCGCTGCCGGGAAAAGGATCGCTCAAGGCAATGCAGACGTATGCCCGGCGTTGGCTGATGGCGCTCAGATAAAGATGCTCGTCGTTGAGGCTATCCTGCGCGATGTCGTGCGTCGCACTGTGCTCGCGAATGAAGTGGGCGGCGCGAATCAACCCCGTCGGCACTGTCTCGTGCGGCGAGACGTAAGACTCCCGCCCGACGAGCAGCGGCAGGGCCAACAGCGCGAACCCGGCGGCATAGTTCGTGCTGCCCGGCCGCTGGCGCCAGAATCCGACCAGGCGCGCCAGGATCCCCGCCGTGCAGATACAGCCCAACGCGTAGACCCACATGAAAGTGCGATGCTGCAATTCGAACGGATCGCCGTTCTGGTTCGGGGCCATCAAGACGCCGACCCCCAGGTATAGGGCGAAGGCCAGCGGAAACAGCGCGTGCCGCAAACGGCCCGACGGCCAGACGACAAACGCCAGAACGTGCACGCCGACGATCGGCAGCAAGAACCCCTGAAAGGTGGCCGCGGCCAACAACGCCACCCGCGCCGGCGCGGCCACGGCCCACGAGGGATGGTTCACCCCGGCGCGAAAGACCTGCAGCCAACCGCGGGGGGCCTCGGTGTCGAGCAAGAAGTTGGCGTACACCCGGCCGAGCTCGGGATCGAAGGCTAGGGTTGGTCCCGCGCTGAGCCGCGACCCGGTCCACAGGCTCACGGCTCCCGCGATCGCCAGCAGCACGGCCGCCGGCCCCATGCGCGCGGCGCCGAAGCGCCGCCAGCCCAGCAGAAAGTACAGGCAGCAAAAGGGGAGCACGGCGACCACGAAATTCGCCTTGAAAAAGACCGTCGCCGCCGCCAGCGCCAACGCGGCCACGGCCAGACTCATCCGCCGCGCGCGCAGGGCCAAAGTCATCAACGTCGTGGCCAGCGCCGCCGCGCTCACGGCGTAGCTCCCCGCCGGCGACGCTTCGACGAAGGCGTCGAACGACAAAAACGTCACCCGCGTGAACCAGAAGCTGGGGTCGGGCAGAACCATTACCGCGACAACGCACCAGAAGCCCGCCGCGGGACGCCACAACACGCTCCCCAGCACCCAGGTCGCCCCGCCCAGCAAAAAGAAACCGAGCGGGCACCACGCTCCCGCCATGGCGTCGTAAGCCGGGCAGCCCACCAGGGCCGAGAGGCTGGCCGCCAGCGCGTAGCTTGCATAGTGATAGTACGTCAAAGGCTCGCCCGCGAAGTGAAACGAGCCGAGCGCCAGCGGGCTCCCTTGAACGAGCATTGGCGTGGCGCGCGCGGTATGAAAGAACGTCTCGAGCTGCGGTCGATAGAAGCTCTCCGCGCCGCGCAGCGCGACCAGCGGCATGACATGTTGCAGCCACAGGGTCACGGCGGCCACGATCAGCACGAGCGTTAGCAACTCGCGCCGCGCCAGTCGCGGCAGGGGCCTCCAGTTCGACAGCCGCTCCCTGAACACCACGCTCAAGATGGCCGCGATCGCCAATTGAACGGCGATCAGGGCAACCAAGGGAATCGGCGTCAACAACCGCACGGCCGCCAGCCCGGCCAGCACTTCGCTCGCCCCCAGCACCAGTGGGAACAGAAACGTTCGCGGCAGCAGTCGGTCGACCGCCAGCAGCAGCAACGTCAGACGACCCCAGAGCAGGAACGACACCTCGAGCACCGCGAAGGCCAGCACCATTCGCGGGCCGTATCGCCCGGTGATGGCGAACATCCACAGATTCCAGGCCGCCAGACAGAGCGCGGCGGCGAGCCATTCGCCTCGACTGGCCAGGCCCCACTGCCGCTGGGCTCCGCGCTGGCGCTGGGGCAACGGATTGCGGAGCATCGTCGGCGTGACTCCCCCACTCTCGATTCAGGATGAACCATCGGCGCGGCGCTACGGCACGCGAGAATCCATCCTAACTAGAACCGGTTTCAAAACCGTCGGGGACTGTCCCAATTTTCCGAGGTACTCCGAGCAAAATGGGACTGTCCCCGTGCTTTGGACGGTTTTGAAACTACTTCTAGCCGGCCGAACCGGTGTCGACGATCACCTGCTCGGGCGAGTCGCGGCAGGGAATGTGGCGGCGGGCACGTGCCGGGGAGCCTTCATCCCAGGTAGCCCAGGCCTTGCAGCCGATCGCGCACCGAATCGTCGAGCGTATCGGGTTGCGTGGCCGACGGCGCGGCATCGGCCGCCAGGTTGCGCCCCTGCATTGTTTCGGGGATGTCGTAACCCCCCAGCGCGAGCAGCGTGGGAGATATATCGAGCAGGTGGGCGTCGGCGATCTCGCCGCGCAGAGGAGAAGTCGAAGCGGCCAGCACGAACGCGCCGTGTTGAGCGTGATTGCAGCCGTCGGGGCCGGTATCGTTTTCGCGTACATGATGCCCGGCGTAACCGACTCCACCGACCGAGCGCCAATAGAGGCCGCCGAAGTGGGCGATCAGATCGGGGGCCACGCCGCGGACGTGGCGGTAGATTTCTTCCGGCTTGAACACCAGCGTGCCGAGCGGTCGCCCGTCGGGATCGGTCGTGGCGAGCAGGCGCTCGCGCATTTCGTCGCGGAACGACTGGTAACGGGCCGGGTCGATCGTCCCCTGGGGCTCGCGGCCGCGGACGTTGAGGAACACGCGGGCGTAATAGCCCCCTTCGCTCCAAACCTTGGTGCGGCTCCAATCGACGGCGAGCTTGGCAAACGGGGTCGGCTCGCGCGGCATTTCGTCGAGCACGAGCAAGCCCTGATCGACGAGCCATTGATTGACGCAGAACCCGCCGTCGAGGCGCTGCGCGCCGTGGTCCGAAACCACCAGGACCGCGGTCTCTTCGGTCAAGCCGTCGAGCAGGCGGCCGATCTCGTCGTCGAGCTCGAGATAGTAGTCGGCGATCGCGTCGGCAAACGGACTGTTGGGCTCGTACAGCACGTGCTCGGGATCGTGATACTGCCAGAAGCCGTGATGCAAGCGATCGAGGCCGATCTCGACGAACTGAAAGTAATCCCACTGGGTCGTCGCCAACAAGTGCCGCACGACGGCCATGTGTTGCCGCGTCATGGTGCGGATTTGTTCCAACAGCCAGCGCTTGTCCGACGTGCGATAGCCGCGGACGTCGACCTGGTAAGGACCAAACTTCTGCTCGAGCTCGCCGGCCAATGATGCCGGTTCGATCCAGCCCGCGGCCGGGTTGTCGGGCGTCAGAAAGCAGCCGATCGAGACGCCGTGCACGCGGCGCGGCGGATAGTTCGGCGGCACGGCGACGATGTTGACGCGGTTGCCTTCGCGGGCGATCTGGTCCCAGATGGTCCACTGGCGAATCGCCTTGGCGTCGACGGTCTTCAGCGCGTCGTAACTGTGATCGGCGCGATTGCGAAAGCCGTACACGCCCAGCGAGCCAGGATCCTGGCTCGTGGCCAGGCACATCCAGGCCGGAACCGTGATCGGCGGCACGACGCTCGTCAGGCGACCGTAGCAGCCAGCCGCCATCAACCGACGGATGTTGGTCAACCGCTCGTCGCCGAGCAACAGCTCGGGCGCCGCGCAATCGAGACCGATCACCAGGATTCTCATTGCCAGAGCGACACTCCCTCGAAGGCCGGCGACGCCTCGACACCCAAGGCCGCGCAAATCGTCGGCGCCAGGTCGATGATCGCGGGGGACTCGCGCCGCCAGCCCCGCGACATCCATAATACCCCCGGCACGGCGGCCGGGTCGAAGATGTGATCGCCCCCCCAGCGCTGCGTGTTGTCGCCGAACAATTCGCGTGGGACCGCACCGCGGGCCGTTTCCCACGAGGCGCGATAGCCGCGAGCAAAACGGACGATGACATCGGGCGCTTCGTCGACGTACGCCCCGCGGTAGGCCTCGTCGCGCGTGCTGGCCGCGACGATCGCCACTTGGCCGCGGGCCGGGTCGACCAGGCCGCGCAACTCGGCGGCGAGTTGCTGGCGCAGCGCGGCGGCATCGCTGGCGGCGACCTGGCCATCCCTCTCGCGGCCGGCAAGGTTGAGATAGATGCTCCCCAGCCCGACGGCGTAGGCCCGCGTGCGGCTCCAATCGATCGCGCGGAGGTAATCCCCCGCGGGGTCGTCGGGCTCGTGGCCGGGGCGCGTCGCCAACCAGCCCTGCTCGCGAAGCCAGGCGTTCAAATGCACGCCGCGCTGAAAGCTGCCGAAGCCATGATCGCTGAGCACGACCAGCAGGTCGTCGGGCCGGCAGCGCTCGAGTACGCGGCCGACAACCGCGTCGCAAGCTACGTAGTGATCGTCGATGACGTGCCCCCACTTATGGACGCCGTCGGGCACGGGATGCTGCGCATGGACCGGATGGTCGGGTTCGCCAAATCGCCAGAACATGTGCTGGATGCGATCGGGCGTGTCGAACAGCGTGTAGACGAGGCCGTCGGGCTGGTGCTCGAGCGCGTAGTGCAACATGCGTTCGCGTTCGTCCATGACTTGCCCGCATTGCTCGAGAAACGCCGCCTCGTCGATGCGTCCGTTGTTCAGACCGGTGTGGTCTTCGATCATGCCGGCCGTGTAGAAGTTGCCGAACTGTCGCATGAGCTCGCGCGAGTAACCGCGCGGCGTGCTGATGGCAAACAACGGCGATTCGGGAGAGAAATTGATTGGCGATGCGTAGAGGCGCGGCTCGGGCTCGAGCTGCGCCAAATGCCAGCGGACAATGCCGCGGACGGTGACGAGCAGACTCGCCTTGAATTTGACCTCGAGCCAGTCGCTCCAGCCCCCCAAGGGGACGACCAACTCGGTCGGTTGACCGGCCGAGCGGATGCGTACGCGCCGCGCAGCGGCGTCGACTGCAACCGCGAAGGGGAATTCGAGGTCGCTGGTGGCCGAGGAACGCGGCCCCGGCAGGCTGCCTTGGTAGCGGCCATCGGCGCCGCGCGTCAACTGCCGAACCTGCTCGCTCTCGCCAGGTTGCTCGTTGGCGTCGGTGGTGAAGTAGGTGGGAGTGCCGAACCCGCCGCGCAAGTCGGGCACGCCCATGCCGCTGAGCTGGCGCCCTTCGAAATCGTCGGGGGGATAACTGCACGGGCAGCGCAGCACGGTCGAAGGGATACCGTGCGCGGCGAGCAAGTTCCACAGCGGCGTGCCGCGCCGCAGGTTCACGGCTCGCGGGGGCAGCAACGCATTGGGACGCTCGTAGCGATTCAGCGCGATATCGACGCGATAGTTCGACGGATCGCGGCGGATGAAATCGTAAATGCCGTGCCCGCCGGGGTTGACTCCCGTGGCAAAGGTCGACCAGGCGACGGGCGTTTGCGCGGGGAGCGTGGTTGCCAGGCGCGAGTAGCCGCCGGCGGCGGCCAGCCGCGCGAGGTTCGGCAAGCGCCCGGCGGCCTGCAACCGCTGGACGATCGCCGGTTCGAGCCCATCGAGCCCGACGACGATCACGCGCCGGGCCCTCTTTACAGCGCTGGTGCTCACGGCTGGCGACGCAACTCACGCAGGCAGCCTGCCCAGATCCACCGCCAACCGAGCAACCTTGCTCCCAGCGGCGTGGCAAAGGCATTCGCGACGGGCAACATGGCGGGAGCCACAAGAGACAACACGATCAAGTCACCTCGATGTGCAGTTTCGGCGCTGGCCCGCGATGCCGTCGCGCAACGCAACAGGAGTAGCGATTCATGATAGGCAAACCGCTGGCCACAAACTAGAGACTGCCCAGCGGTACCTCGCGTGGTGGCCGTTCGCAGGCAGGCAGCAACTCGCGGCCGGCGAGCGGCGAGTTTGCAGCCGCGGGCCGGATGGATTTTACTTGATGTAGAAGTTGCGGTCGTTCCTTCGCGCCCCATTCACGCAAGAACAGTCTTGATGCCGATACCCAGCCATTGGGAGACGCTGCTGATCGCCGCGGGGGCCGCGTTTGCTCACGTGGACTTGGGCACGATCGCTTCGGGCGTGGCTGCCGCTCGTGGCGATTGGAGGTGGTGGTCCGCCTTGGCTGGCTGCCTGGTTGGTAGTTACGCCGCCGACCTGCTCTGGTACGGCAGCGGACGACTAGGTGGGCGTTGGGCACTCGAGCGGGCACCGCTGAAGTGGGTCTTGAAGCCGGCGCACCTGGCCCGAGCCGAGAGCTGGTTCGCCAAACGCGGCCTGTGGACCATCGTGCTCTGTCGCTTCGTGCCGGGGGCCAGCACCCCCCTTCAATTCGCCATCGGAGCGATCAACACGCCCTGGCCAGTGGCGCTGCGCTATCTCGCGCTGGCCGTCTGCGTTCACGTGCCCGTGCTGTTTGGGCTGGCGTATTTCGTCGGCGAGTTGGCCCTGCGCTATCTGCCGAACTATCGACGTTGGGGACTGCTGGCCGCCGCGGTGCTGGTGGCGCTGGTGTGGCTCGTACTGCGCGCGGCCGAGCGTTGGTTGACCGCCCGGAAACTAGCCGCGTCGGAATGATCGCGCGGCGTCTACAACAGCTCGCGCGGCACTTCGCCCCCGGGCACCAGGTGCGTGGGGCGCCCCGACGGATCGAGAATCGTGTCGTCGGTCTGCAGACCCAAGGCGTGGTAGACGATCGCGCAGAAGTCTTCGACCGTCACCTTGCGCGACGTGGGATATTCGGCCTTGTCGTTGGTCGAGCCGACCACCTGGCCGTGACGATAGCCGCCGCCGGCGAGCAGCACGCTTTGGGCTTGCGGCCAGTGATCGCGTCCGGCGTCTTTGTTGATGCGCGGCGTGCGGCCGAACTCGCCGGCCGACACGACGAGCGTGTCGTCGAGCATGCCCCGCTCGGCGAGATCCTGCAGCAACACGCCGATGGCCCGGTCGTGCCGCGGCATCTTGTTGTCGAGCCCACCCTTGATATTGCCGTGATCGTCCCAATAGCCGGTGTTGAGCGTGACGAAGCGCACGCCCGCCTCGATCAGGCGGCGCGCCAGAAGCGCCTGCGCGCCCCAGCCGTCGCCGTAGCGGGCGCGGGTCGCCTCGTCCTCGCGCTCGAGATTGAAGGCTTCGCGAATCTGCCCCGACAGCACGATGTCGACCGCCTGTTGATCGACCGAGTCGAGGTGCGAGAAATCGGCGTTGGCGTCGAGCCGCTTGCGCAAGGTGTCGAACTGCCGCTGCAGCGACACGCGATTGAGCACGCGGTCCTGGCTCAGCCCCTCGACGAGCGTGAAGCTCTTGTCGTCGCCGGTCGGCAAGCGGCCTGCTTCGTTGCCGTAGCTATAGTCGCCGTAGCCGAAGGGATTGTGGGCGACGCCCAGCCAGGCGGCGCCGTGATAGCCGAAGCCGCCGTCGTTCATGTTCACCGACGTCAGCGCGCCGGGGAGGCGCGGGCCAAGCAGGTGCGACGACACCGCCCCCAGCGAAGGTTGCCGCGGCGGGCGGTCCGAACCGTTGGCCCCCAACCGCCCGGTGAGCATCCAGTGGGCGGCCGCCCAGTGGTCGGAGTTCTCGTGCGAGAAACTGCGAATCACCGTGCACTTGTCCATCACCTTGGCTTGCTCGGGGCACAGCTCGCAGACGTCGAGCCCCGGCAGCGACGAGGCGATCGACTGGTACGGCCCCCGCACTTCGGCCGGCGCCTCGGGCTTCATGTCGAAGGTTTCGAGCTGCGACGGGCCGCCATGCTGCCAGATCAGAATCACCGAGCGCGATGACGTGCGGCGCAGGCCGGCGGCCGGTTCCTGGGCGGCGCGGGCTGGCGACCGCAGCAAGCCGGAGAGCGTCAGGCCGAAGGCCGACAACGAACCGATTTCGATGAACCGCCGGCGGCTAACCCCGTCGCAGAGCCGCGCGCTGGTCAAGTCGCGAATTCGCAGCATCACAGAGTCCCTGGGCTTGAGCCCTCGGTTGGGGAGTCTCGTTTCCGACGCTCGGCGGGGGCGCCTGGGTCGCGGCGCATGGCGTCGATCGGGCCGGCGGGCCACGCCGTTCATGGTATCGCACCACCTGGCGCAAAAGCAACCTCAGGCGGTGGCTCGCCAATTCCGCCGCCGTTCGACCACGGCCCACGCGGCTTTCCAGGCGAGGAAGGCTGCGAGAGCGAGGGCGGGGTACGCAGCCGCAGTGTTCGGCTCGATCCATGTTTCCTCGACCAACGGACCATTATTAGGCGTCGTGCGCGAGAAAAGAACTTTGGTGAAGCTTATCGCTGGGTCGATGTCGGCAGCAGTGGCAAGAATGATCCGTTTACTGACTGCGGCCCACGGCCAACACGCCATCGCCCACGCCACGATCGCTATCAGGATCAGGACCGTCGATATGCGGAAGCGGAACCAGCGGCGTTGGGGCTTAGCGTCCATCCCGCCATTCTACCGACCACAAACTCGTCAGCGGCAAGGGCTAGTGCAAAACCCGTAGAGGTACACGGCGAGGAAGCTCGCGAACATCACCGTTAGCAGATGGTAGCCGGCACGCAACCACGCGTTGGTGAGGAAGGGGCGCGCCGCCAAAAACGGTTGCAGCGACAAGCGAACGCCCCAGAAGGCCGCTCCATAGGCGCAGAACGAACGCGACAACAGCGAGCCGGTCGCTAGTTCGCCGGCGTTCACGATGCAGATCGCCCCCAGGCCGACGATCGACAGCACGATGTAGCCGCCGTAAACCCAGAACAACTGGCGCACGAGCGTCGGCAGCTCGGACAATCGTTGCCGCCAATCGAGCCGCACAGGCACCAGTGCCGATGCCGCGAGGACCGCGAGTTGCCCCCACCCAATCCAGAAGATCGCGGCCGCTAAATCGAGTTTCATGGTACTGCTCCGATCGCGTGCAAGAACGGAATGACAATCTGCGAAACGAATGGTGGATGAAACAACAGCGGACTGCTGACCAACAGCAGAGCCAGGCAGAAGAGCCAGCCACGCGCGCGGCGTCCCAGGCCGAGCGCCCGCCCCCAACGACTGCGCTCGAAAAGGATGGCGGCCCCTTGGATCGCAAAGAACGTCGTCGGCAAGCCGAGTCCCCCGCCGGCCGGCAACGAAATCACCGCGTCGTGCACCACGCCACTGACGAGAAACACCAACACCAACGCGGGGGCCGGGCCGAGGCGTCGCAGCAGCGGGTGGAACAGCAGACGGTGCGTCCAATCGCGGAAGGCCAGGTTCCAGCGCCGCCCCCAGAACTCGCTGACGCCGTGCGCCCGCAGCGGATGGTTCATGATCGGCACGGCGTCGATGCCGCCTTGTCGATAGCCGCACGACAGCAGATGAAACAATCCAAAGTGCAGCAGTACCACGATCGCGATCATGCCGACCCAACCGACGAAGTAATCGGGGAGCGATTCTCGGCGGAGCCATGCCGGCAGGCCCACGAACAACACCAGCAGCCCCGCGATCGATTTGCCGGCGGCGAAAGCCCACTCGGTGGGCGTCGGCGGCGCGACGCGCGTGCCGTAGAGAAATGCCCCGGCATCCATGCCAGGCCAGGCGAACAGGTACAAAGCATGCTTCCAAGTCGGGGCCTGCCCGGCGGGGCGGGCCAGCCAGCTCGTCAGCTTGAACGCGGCGTAGATCGCAAGGGCCAGCAGCCACATGGCGGCCCACCGCGGCAGGGAGCCGATGCCGAACATTTCTCGTGCTTTCTTACAGACGGTTAACGCTCCGAGAGGCCAACCGCAATCGCCGCCGGCGCGACAACGCACGGGGGTTACCGATAACGTTCGAGGCACTGACCCCAAGGGGACGGGAGTCGTTTCCGGCCTGCGAGGTGACCGCAGCTTGGCCGAATACCCGGAAACGACTCCCGTCCCCCTCGACCACACAATCGAACCGGTGGGCATTGCCGCGGCCGGTCTTGTAAACTGGCGGCTGCCCAGGCGACGTCTTGCGTGCACGCGCGAGCGGCGGCCAGCCGCAGCTCTCACGCATCGCGTGTCGCGGTCAGACGGCCGCTCGTCGCCTGACTGTCGCCGTTCCACTCCACCGCACACAGGAATAACCCGATGTCTCGCACTTCGCCCCACAGCGTTTCGCGTCGACGGTTTTTGGCCACCACCGCCGCCGGCACGGCCGCCCTGGTCGGCGCTCCGACCATTCTGACCGCCAAGAAAACCGACGGACCGCTGATCGTCGGCGAAGGGGAGCATCGCTTCGAGGTGCAGCACGACTGGCCGCGCCTGCCCGACAAGTTCACCTGGCAGACCACGCACAACGTGGCGGTCGATCGCGCGGGCTGCCTGTACGTGATTCACGAAGGGAAGGCCGACCTCAAGGAGCATCCGGCGATCTTCGTCTTCGATCCCGAAGGGTCGTACATCCGCTCGTTCGGCGAGCAGTTTCAAGGGGGCGGGCACGGCATCGAGATTCGCCAAGAAGGAGGGCAAGAGTTCCTTTACGTCTGTGCCTACCAGGCGCTCAAGACATTCGCCAAGCTCGATCTGCAAGGCGAAACAGTCTGGCAGAAATACGCTCCCATGGAGTCGGGCGTGTACGCCGCCGAAGAAGACACCAAGCCAACCGGCAAATGGGGACGCGATCGCTTCATGCCGACGAACTTCGCTTTCTTGGATGACGGCGGGTTCTTGCTGGCCGACGGCTACGGCGCGTTCTACATCCACCGTTACGACAAGGATGGCAAATGGCTCTCGTGCTTCGGCGGTCCGGGCGAAGGCCGCGGCAAGTTCAACACGCCGCACGGCGTGTGGGTCGATCGCCGCGCGGGGCGCGAGCCGGCGATCGTCGTTTGCGATCGGGCCAATCACACGCTGCAGTACTTCTCGCTGGACGGCAAGTACCTGGAAACGCTCACCGGCTACGGCTTGCCGGCCAACGCCGAGACCTGGCAAGACCTGCTGGTCGTGCCCGAGTTGCACGCCCGCGTGTCGATCTTGAACGACAAGAACGAAGTGGTCGCGCGGCTGGGAGACGACGTCGCCCGGATCACGGGCGAGGGGGGGATGCAGGTCCGCGGCGACCGGGCGAAGTGGCAGGCGGGCAAGTTCGTCCACCCGCACGACGCCTGCTTCGGTCACGACGGCAGCATCTTCGTGGCCGAATGGGTGGCGACGGGCCGGGTGTCGAAACTCAAGAAGCTGGCGTGAGGCGTGGCCGAACAGAGCTTAGTAGGTCAAGCACCCCGTGCATCAGCGTGTGAATCTTGTCAGGCACGCGAGGCGCCTGCCCTACGATTGAGGATCTACGTTCACTTCGCCGGCTTCAGTTGCCGATCGGCGAAGTCGAGATACCGCAGCCAGTCGTAATCGGTCAGGGCGTGCTTGCCGACGCGGACGTGATAGCCGATCTGCCGGCCGACTGCCTTGCCGACCTCGGGCTGGCTGGTGACGTCGAGGCCCGGCACGCCCAGCAGTTGGTAGACCGCATCGGCGCCCGCGGCCGACAGGAATTCGCCACGCGGATCGGCCCAGCCATCTTCCACGGCGCTGGCGACGTAGACCGGCCGCGGCGCGGAAAGGGCCACCAGCTCGTGCTGGTCGACGGGCAGCTCGTCCTCGTGGTCGTTGTACTTTTTGAAGTTGCCGCAGAACCAATGCGGAAAATGGCGATTGATGCGGGCCACCGTCTCGCCGAAGCGGCGCCGGCTGAGCGCTGCGCCGCCGCAGCCTGAGTTGTTCGAGATCACCAGGGCGAAGCGCTGGTCTTCGGCGCCGGCCCAGAGCGCGGTCTTGCCCATCCGCGAGTGTCCGATCACGGCCACGCGGCTGGCGTCGATCGCCTTGTCGGTCTCCAGATAGTCGAGAGCGCGACTCAGCGCCCAGGCCCAGGTGGCAATGGCGCCAGGTTGCTCCGGGCCGGGGGGACCCGTTTGATCGGGGTACAACTGATCGAGCACTCCATCACGGAAACGCTTGGCGTCGTCGGGGCAGAAGTCGGCGGCCGTGAGCGTGCCGACGGCGTAGCCGCGCTGGAGTATCACTTCGAGCAACCGCGAGCCGGGGAGCACCTCGTCGACCGCGGCGTCGAGCAGTTTGCCGGGGATCGGCTCGGCGGCCGCTGGGTCGAACAGATGCATGCCGACGAAAGCGGGCACGGCGTGCGCCGCCTCGTTGGGCGTATAAAGCGTGAGCACGATGGCGGCCCGATCGCCGTCGCCACCGAGTCCGTGAATGCGAATCTGCCGGCGCGTGGCGTGGCCGCCGACCGCGTTGTCGTCGGTCGCAACAACGTCAAATTGCAATGCCGTCGGCTTGGGAGGCCGGTGACCGTAAACCTGGTTCTCGAAGAGCGTGAGCAATTCGGGGCGGCGCTTCTCGCGCCATTGCTCTGGTGTGGTAACCGGCGTGCCGTCTTGCATAACGAGCGGATCGGGGAGCCTGTAGGGGGCGACCTTCGCTTCGTCGTAATTGAATTGTTCGTCGGCGCCGCGCGCCGGCGGACGAGCCGTCGTGCAGAGGAGCATGGCAGTTAACGTGAACAGGCAAGTTCGCGACATCGTTGAATCGGCTCGCTGCTGCGTGGTGATCGGTTGAGACGCTGCGGCTGGTATTATGGCCGTCTCGCGTGCCGCTCGCGACCGGCCGGCCGGTTTCAAGTTGCTACAGGACCATCAGGAACCGAGATGTCCGACGGACCCACGTTGCAGGCCGGGCCACTGAAGCTGCGACCGTGGCGCGCCAGCGATCTGGCCCCGTTCGCGGCCCTCAATGCCGACCCGCGCGTGATGGAGTTTCTGCCGGCGGTGCTCGACCGCGAGGCGAGCGACGCCATGGCCGGGCGAATCCGCGATCATTTCGCCCGCCATGGATATGGATTGTGGGCGGTCGAAGCGCCGGGCGAGACCGAGTTCGCCGGTTTCGTCGGGCTGAACGTGCCGACGTTTACCGCCCACTTCACCCCCTGCGTCGAAGTCGGCTGGCGATTGGCTCGCGAGCACTGGGGAAAGGGCTACGCCACGATCGGCGCGCGGGCCGCCCTCGATTTTGCCTTTGGCCGGTTGCAGTTCGACGAGGTCGTAGCGCTAACCGTGCCCGACAACGTGCGTTCGCGGGGCGTAATGGAGCGGCTCGGCATGACGCATTCGGCCGACGACGACTTCGATCATCCCAATCTGCCAGTGGGGCACCGGCTGCGGCGTCACGTGCTATACCGGCTGGCGCGCCCCCCCAAATAGTGGGGCACCGGCCGGATAATCCCGACTCCGCGCGTGGCGTCCGCACGGACGGCAGCATGTGGCGGCATTTTCTGAGTTTTCCGAGGGTTTTTCTCGGTTATTCATGTGCCGCGCGAACAGTTGTTTGATACATTTAATTAAAACACGTGTTTGGAAGCCACGAACCGGGGTGCGGCGATTCCCATGAGCAACGAAGACGCGCGAAGCAGAATTCTCCAGGCGGCGGGGCCCGTCTTCGCCGAGAAGGGCTTTCAGGCGGCCACGGTTCGCGAAATCTGCCAGGCGGCCGAAGTTAATCTGGCCGCGATCAACTACTACTTCGGCGACAAAGAGCGCTTATATATCGAAACGGTCAAACGAGCTCAGCAACTGCTTGTCGAGCGGGTGCCGATGCCGAGTTGGGCCGCCGGCACATCGGCGGCGGATCGGCTGGCGACCTTCATCGAGACCATGCTGACGCGGATGCTCGAAGAACATCAGGCGCCGTGGCAGTCGCGGCTGATGATGCGCGAGATTCTC
Organism: Pirellulales bacterium; assembly: GCA_050184475.1. GTDB lineage: Bacteria > Planctomycetota > Planctomycetia > Pirellulales > JAEUIK01 > JAIESQ01. The sequence goes on from JBFXAH010000005.1 coordinate 196,693, forward strand.
GATCCCTCGGGGGCCTGCCAGGAACTGGTCGAGGAGTATTTTCGCCCGCAGTTTCTCGTGCTATTGAACATTTTGCGCGAGTTGGCCGCCGAGGACGTGGCGGACTACGAACTGGAGCAACTGGCCTTTAGCGTGGTCGGACAGTGCGTTTACTATCGCGTGGGGCGCGCGATCGTCGGCTGCCTGATTCCCGAGCCCCAGCGCGTCGCCCGCTACTCGACGCCGCAGTTGGCGGCGCACATCACCCGCTTCAGCCTGGCTGCCGTGCGTGGGCTGCATGCGGGGGCGGATGTCCCCAGCGAAACAATTTCCCAGAGAAGCTGGCGCGAGGCAGTGCGTTAGCCTGGCGCGGCTGGGCGCGTTCGAGCGACAAAACCGCCGCGGGCCGACGCCCCGCACCTTGACCAGCCAACTATAAATCCAAAGCCACTTTCCCGCCGACAGGGCTTGCCGTGAAACAAGACTTAACGCCAGATCAACAGACGCCCGGGGGTGGTTCGGGCCAGACGACGACCGGGCACGGCGCCGCGCCGCGCCGGCTGCCGCTCGAAGCGTTGCGCATCGCCACTCCGCTGCTCATTCTGCTCGGCGGCCTGGTGGGCTTCGCGGCCTTGCGCGGGCTGAAGGCCGATCCCCTTAGCGAGCCGCACGCCGCCAGCGATCCGCTGGTCGAGAGCGTCGCGGTCCAGGCGCACGAAGGAGGGCTCAGCTTCACCGTCGACGGCATCGTCGTGCCGTTCCGCGAGATCTCGCTCTCGGCCGAAGTGGCCGGCCGCATCGCGCACAAGGAAGAAGTCTGCCGCGCCGGCAACTTCGTCACGCGCGGCACGCCGCTCTTGGAGATTGACTCGCGCGACTACGAGCTCGAAGTGAAACGTCTGGAGGGGGAACTGGCGCAGTCGGAAGTTTCGCTGCAAGAGCTCGACGTCGAGGTCGCGAATAACGAGGCGCTCGTCGAGCTGGCCCGCGAGCAACTAGCGTTGCTCCACAAGGAACTGGAGCGCGTCGAGGCGCTCGTCGGCCGCCGCGTGGTGACCGATTCGGAAGTCGATCGCATTAGGCGCGAGGAGCTGACGGGCAAAAATTCGGTGCGGACGCTCGACAATCAATTGCAGCTTTTGAACACGCGGCGGCATCGCCTGGAAAGTGCTCGCGATCTGAGCCGCACCCAGCTCGAGAAGGCGCAGCTCGACTTGGAGCGCACCAAGATCGTCTCGCCGGTCGACGGCGTGATCGTCGAGGAGATGGTCGAGGAAGACTCGTACGTGCAAAAGGGGGCGGAGCTGGCCACGCTCGATGATACTTCGGCCGTCGAGGTGCGCTGCAATCTGCGGATGGATCAACTGATGTGGCTGTGGTCGCAACGCGCGGGGACAGCGTCGGAGCCGACGGTGGCCACGCTGCGCGGAGACTACCAGGTTCCGCCCGCCCCGGTCACGGTCGTTTACGAGTTGCTGGGCAAGCGCTTCGAGTGGGACGGCGTGCTGTCGCGGTTCGACGGCATCGGGGTCGAAGAGCGGACGCGCACGGTCCCCTGTCGGGTGTTGGTGGCCAAGCCGCGCGAGGTGCGGGTGCGCACGGCCGATGGCCAGGCGACCTCGTCGCCGGTCGGCCCGCCCGCCCTGGTGCGCGGCATGTACGTCACCCTGCGCGTGCAGACCGACAGCGCCGAGACGTTGCTGGAAATTCCGGAAGGGGCCCTGCGCCCCGGCGGCAAGGTGTGGGAAATCGTCGACGGCCACCTGGTGATCCGTCAGGTGCGGGTCGCCCATAACGAAGATGGCGTGGTGTTGTTCCACGCCGCGGGCTCGGAGCTGGCGCCCGGCGCCAAGCTGGTCAATTCGCCGCTGGCCGTCGCCGTCGATGGCATGCCGATTCGGGAACGAGACGCCGAATGAAAGCGCTCATTCAATGGGCGGTCCGCAACACGCCCGCCATGAACACGCTGATGGTCGCCGGCATGTTCGTCGGAGCGATCACGCTTTGGAAAATGCACCGCGAGGTGTTTCCGGAGTTTGACCTGGAGATCTTGCTGGTCAGCGTTCCCTACCCCGGCGCCAGCCCCGACGAAGTCGAGGAAGGAATCTGCCAGAAGATCGAAGAGGCGGTGCGGGCGATCGAAGGGATCAAGAAGCAGACTTCGGTCGCGCAGGAGGGGGCCGGGTTCGTCGTCATCGAGCTCGAATCGGACGTCAAGGACGTGCAGAAAATCCTCAACGAGGTGCGCTCCGAGGTCGATCGCATCCCCAGCTTTCCGCTGTTCGCCGAAGACCCAGAAGTCAAGCAAATCACGCTCCGCCAGCCGGTGATTCGCGTCGGCGTGCTGGGCCCCGATTGCCAGGGGCCCGAATGCGAATTGCAGTTGCGCGCCGTGGCCGAACGCGTCCGCGACGATCTGTTGCAGCAGCCGGCCGTGTCGCAGGCGGAGATCCTGGGGGCCCGCGAGTTCCAAATCGACATCGAAATCTCCGAAGAAACGCTGCGCAAGCACGGGCTGACGCTGATACAAGTTGCCGAGATCATTCGCCGTGAGAATCTCGAACTCCCCGGCGGCACGATGCGCACCGAAGCGGGCGAAGTGCTGCTGCGCGGCAAGAACAAACGGAGCATCGGCGAAGAGATCGCCGAGTTGCCGCTGGTCACCACGCCCGAAGGGACCGTGCTCCGCGTCAACGATCTGGGTCAGGTTCGCGACGAGTTCGACGACACGATCACGTCGTTCAGCCGCATCAATGGTCGCCCGGGCCTGGTGATCTCGGTCGAGCGGACCAGCAGCGAAGACTTGCTGGCCATGGTGGCCGACGTGCGCAACTACGTGAAAACGAACCAGCTACCCAACGGCTACACGATGGCCGTCTGGGGCGACCAATCGATCGAGGTTCGCAATCGCTTGCAGATGCTGGCCAACAACGGCCTGCAGGGGCTGATCCTGGTCTTCCTGCTGCTGGCCGTGTTTCTCGAGCTGCGGTTGGCCTTCTGGGTCGCGATCGGCATTCCGATCGCCATCCTGGGGACCTGCGCCGTGCTCTACTTCACCGGCCAGACGATGAACATGCTGACGTCGTTTGCCTTCTTGATGGTGCTGGGGATCCTGGTCGACGATGCCATCGTGATCGGCGAAAACGTCTACGCCCACCGCGAGGCCGGCAAGAACTTTCTCCGCGCGGCCATCGACGGCACCATCGAGGTGATCCCCAGCGTGACCACCTCGGTCGCCACGACGGTGATCGCCTTCATGCCGATGTTTTACGTCAGCGGGGTGATGGGCAAGTTCATCGCCGTGATGCCGTTGGCCGTCGTCGCGGCCTTGTTGATCTCGCTGTTCGAGGCGGCGTTCATCCTGCCGTGCCATTTGGCGCATCCGCCCGGGTCCGAATCGCTGCTCGAACGGATGCGACGCTGGCGCGCGGTCATGTCGCTCCCCCTGCGGTTGACCCTGGGCAACGCCCTGGTCGGGTTGGCCGTGCTCTGGACGCACTTGTGCTATCCATTCAAGCGGATGCGCGACGCGTTCGTCTGGTCGAACGGGGCCTCGAATCGGTTGTTGGATGGTTTTATTAAGCGCTTTTACGCGCCGCTGCTGCGCTGGTCGATCGATCACGTCGCGACCACGCTGGCCCTGGCCGCGACCGTGATGTTGATTTCGCTGGGGCTCGTGGCGTCGGGGCTGACGCCGTTCATCGTCTTTCCGAAGATCGACAGCAACCAGATCGAAGCCCGCATCGTCTATCCCGACGGCACGCCCGCGGCGGTCACGATCGAATCGACGGCGCGGATGGAACGCGCCATGCAGCAGTTGAACGAGAAGTACTCGGTCGGCGGCGAGCCGCTGGTCGAGGTGCTACAACGTTCGGTCGGTCAGGTCAGCGCGCCGGGCGCCATGGGCCCCGACACCCGCACCACGGGGAGCAACGTGGGGGGGGTCAGCGTCGAGCTGATCGACACGGCCAAGCGCACGGTGCGCAGCCAGCAAATCATCGCCGAATGGCGGCAATTGTCGGGCGATTTTCCCGGGGCCGAAACCATCAGTTTTGGCGCGCAGAATTTTGGCCCCGGCGGCCGCCCCATCGAGTTCAAGCTGCTGGCCGACGCCACGAAGATGGACGAGCTCGAGGCCGCCGTCGACGAAACCAAGGCCCGCCTCGGGCAATTCGCGGGCGTCTACGACATCTCCGACGATTCGCGCCCCGGCAAGTGGGAGTATCAACTGCGCATCAAGCCGCGGGCCATGGCCATGGGCATTCCCTTGGCCGACCTGGCCGAAACCGTGCGGGCCAGCTACTACGGCGAAGAAGTGATGCGGCTGCAGCGCGGCCGCCACGAAGTGAAGCTGATGGTGCGGTATCCGCGCTCCGAGCGGCGTTCGATGGCCGACTTCGAGGAGATTCGGATTCGCACCGTCGACGGCAGCGAGCGGCCGATCCTCGAGCTGGCCGACGTCGACGTGCAGCGCGGCTACTCCGAAATCAACCGCATCGACCAGATGCGCTCGATCACGATCACCGCCGACGTCGATGAATCGCTGGCCAACGCCTACAACATCGTGCAGAACCTGCGCACCTCGTTCATGCCCGACCTGCTGCGCAAATACGACGGCCTGCGCGTGCGCTGGGAGGGGCAGCAAGAGCAAACGACCGAGTCGATGGAGAGTCTGCGGCTTGGCTTGCTCGTGGCCCTGGTGGCGATGTTCGTGCTGCTGACGATGGAGTTTCGCTCGTATCTGCAACCCCTGATGATCCTGGCGATCATCCCTTTCGGCGTGATCGGCGCCATTTGGGGGCACTTCCTGCAGGGTCGCGAGCTGACCATGTTCAGCGTGTTCGGCCTGGTGGCGCTGACGGGCGTGGTGGTCAACGACGCCATCGTGCTCATCGACTTCATCAATCATCGCGTGCGCGACGGTGTGCCGCTCAAAGAGGCGCTGATCGATGCCAGCTCGCGGCGGTTGCGCCCGGTGTTTCTCACCAGCGTCACGACGGTCGCCGGGTTGTTGCCGATTCTGCTCGAGCGCTCGTTTCAGGCGCAAATCGTCATTCCGATGGCGACCAGCCTGTGCTTCGGTCTGATGGCGTCGACCGTCATCGTGCTGGTGCTGGTGCCGTCGCTGTATTACGTTTACGCCCGCCTGACCGGTCAGCACCAGCTCGACGAGATTCTGGCCTCGGCCGAGGATGACGACGTCGATTCCGAGACCGCGTCGGACCTGGACGATGCGACCGAGCGAGTTCGGCACGCCGTGCATGGGGGCACCAACGGCAACGGTGGCGCCCATCGAGAGCCGACCGAGCCGGTCGAGCATGGCAGCGAATTGGTCGGGCCGGTGAAGCACGGCGCCTGACGCTACCGTTCGCCGAGATGCTGGCTGCCAACTGCCGGCCGGCTATCTGCACTCGCACGCCTGCGGTTTCCTTTAGTGTGCCCGGCCAGTGTTTCTCGAGATGCGGCAACTGGCGTGCACTCTTCTACGTGATCGGCACAGCTTGCCGCCGAAGGCTCAAAAGCCACGGATTGCCGCGGCCAATTTCGTTGGGTGCATGGCAGCGGGTTGATATATTCAGCAGAACAGTGGCGCCGCGCGAGGCTCGCGCGCTGCCGCCCGTTCGGCACGCTGAATCCAGCACGCGTCTGCAGGCACCGCGGCTCATTCGTCGAGTGAGGATCTGCCATGCAAAACTCCCCTCAACTACTCACGCGCGGTCAGTATGCGGCGATCGTCAAACCGCTGTTGCCGGCCGAGGCCTTCGCGCTCTCGATGCGCAAGCTCTGGCAGTGCGTCGCGCACCTGGGGGTGATCGCGCTGTGCATCTGGGGAATCCGCGAGTGGACCAACGTGTTGGCTCGGTTCGCGCTGTCGGCGACGATCGGTCATAGCCTGACGTGCCTAGTCTTTCTGGCGCACGAGCTATCGCACGGGGCGATGATGGGGCGGTCGCGAACCCGCTACCTGCTGGAAGTGTTCTTGTGGGGTCTGAACATGATTCCGGCCACGATGTGGCGCAAGTTGCACAACGAAAACCATCACGCGCACGCCAATACGCTCAACGATCCGGATCGGTATTTCCGCCAGAGCGAGCTCGACGCGCCGGGGGGCCGCTGGCGATGGTGGTACGCACGCTTCTTCATGCCGCACCGCTGGACATCGCGCTGGAATCTCGGCGTCGGATTTCACTTTGTGACGTATATCTTGCGGCACCTGGCGACGGTGTTTTACCCCGGCGCTGCGCGGCCGGCGATCGTCACCTTCAAGCCCGACTATCGCGCGGGCGATCGCTGGCGGATCGTCTTCGAAGTGGCCTGCATCGTGGCCTTGCAGGTGGGCATCTACTTTGCCGTGGGCCGCTCGCTCGGCGCTTACCTGTGGGCCGGACCGATCGCGCTGCTGTTCACGTCGACGTACGCCATGTCGTACATCTGGACGAATCATTACCTGCACGGGCTGGCCGAGATCCACGATCCGTTGCTGGGTTCGACCTCGATCGACGTGCCGCCATTGTTCGATCGCTTGCACAGCAACTTCTCGTATCACACGGAGCACCACCTGTTTCCGAGCATGAGCTCGGACTACTATCCGCTGGTCAGTAAGATTCTGCGGGAGCACTTTCCCGAGCGTTACCATCGCCTGTCGTATCGGCAAGCGTGGCGCAAGTTGTGGCGCGGCGAGTTGTACATCGTCGAGGAAACGGCCGCCGCGTCCGCCGCGCCGACGATCGTCGACACCGAAGCGGCCGCGCTGGCTGGACCGCATCAGGAGCGGGCCACGACCAAGGACGCGCACCTGGCGCCGGCCACCGCTGCCGGGTCGTGAGCCGATCCGGGCGAGCCATATTGCGACGTTGCCAAAAGGCAACATCGCTGCCCAGGGCGTGTCGCGCCTGAGGGTGCCGAGCGGGCAAGCCAGTCGCTTCGTGCTAGGTTTGCGGTGTAAGTCCGCGTCAAGTGCGCACCCACCACTTGCGGTCGCTAGCACGATCCACGACCGGCATCGGCCTCGTCGCGGCTAAGGCCGGGATCGCTCTCCCCGCTCGCCGACTTGCCGGGTGTAATTGCGCGCCAGCGCTGGCCTTGCCGATCCTTTGCCCGAAGGCTGGCGATGACCTCGATCCCGCGTGGCCCCCTGGCCGACGACTTGCGGCAGACGAGCCGCGCGACCGCGTTGACGGCGGTGATGCTGTTTTGGGCCGCGGTCTTCGCCCCCATCCACTTCGCCATGGGCGGAGCGCTGTGCACGGTGGTGCTCCTGTCGGGTTGCCTGCTGTCGATCGGCATCCTCGTGGCGATTCGCCTGGGGGTGCCGACCCTGGTGTGCGGCAACGCGTTGTGCACCTCGGCCTTCTACGTCTATACGGCGCTGGCTCTCTGCTGCGGAGGACGCTGGGGACCGTCGGTCGACTGGTATGTCACCTTGCCGGTGCTGTCGTTGGTATTGTGCGGCGCCCGTTGGGCGGGACTATGGACCGTCGTTTCGTTGATCACCATTGGAGTCTTTGGCGGGCTCGATCATTGGAGCATCACGATCACCAGCGAAATCGCGCCGCGCAACCTGGCGATTCTACGCTCGCTGGGACTCGCGGGCCTGGTGCTGTGCTGCTACGCGCTGGCCTTCACGATGCTGCACTTCGAACGGCAATCGCGCCAGGCCCTGCGCGAGGCGAATCACTGGCTGCAGGTCGAATCGGCCTTCGACGCGCTGACGCGGGTGGCCAATCGCCGCGGCTTCGATCAGGTCTACGACCACGAATGGCGGCGGCATCGTCGCGAGCAGTTGTCGCTGTCAGTCGCCCTGATCGACCTCGACTTCTTCAAAGAGTTCAACGATCTGCGTGGGCATCTGGCTGGCGACGCCGTATTGCGGCGCGTGGCCGGCGCCATTCAAGCCGGCGTGCGGCGACGCGACGATATGGTCGCCCGCTATGGGGGAGAGGAGTTCGTCGTCGTGCTGCCGAACACCTGCGAGCAGAACGCCGCGGTGGTCGTCGAGAACATTCGGGCGCAGGTCGCGCAGCTCGAGATCGCCCACCCGCACCCGGCGGTCAGCCCGATGGTGACGATCAGCGTGGGCACGGCGACGATGATCCCCGGCAACGAGCAGACGCCCTTCGATCTGATTCGTCTGGCGGACGAAGCCCTCTACCGCGCGAAGGCCGCCGGGCGCGATCGGGCCGTGCACGCCGGCGGCGTGGTGACGGCGCCGGAGAGCGTCGACGAAACGACCTCGACCGGCGTCTGCTTCGCCCCGGGAGCAACGGATACCGAGACACCCGCGTCGATGTTCGACGCCACGCACTAGCGCATCGATCGCATGCCCACGACGAGCGTGTGCTGGCACACGCGCGCCGTCGCCGCGGCCCGCCTTCGACTGAGATACTCAACTCAATCGAACGCGCGGGGACCTGCCCCCTCACCCGGCCGGCCGATCGTCGGCCGGCCGCCCTCTCCCACGAGGGGAGAGGGTATACGTGTGTAATCAGATCTGTAGCCGGGGTCTGTGACGTCTGTGACCCCGGACCGGCGTCATCCCGGACCGGCCTCGCAGAGGCCGGCTACAGGAAAGAGCAATCGATGTCCGTTTACAAGCGTGGAGTTTTCGTCGAGCCGTTGCGATGGGGTCGGCGCTGGCCGTTGCCCAACTCGCGACGTTGATTGCCCGGCAGGTGCGGCCGCGAAGGGGTTCGCGTCGGTCGCGCCGACCGCGTGATCTTGAATGTGGCAGGCTCGCGGAATTCCGAAGTGCTGGCCGCCGCCGCGACACAAAACCGGTAGATCTCGTACACCGGGTCCTTGCGTCCGCGGAGGCAGATGTCCGACGGCACGACCTCGAGCGAGCGCAGGCCGACGCTCTCCATGAACTCCGGGATCGAGGCCGTACCAAACGTGAATGGCTCGCCGAGGATCTGCATCCCGCGCAGGAACTTGCGAATCGTCTCCGCGTATTGCTCGGGATGCTCGACCGCCTGGCGGTCCATCAGGTCGACCCACAACAGGCTATCGGGACGTTGCAGCACCGAGAGCATGCCTGCCAGGATGTCGCGAACTTCGTGCTCCTGGAAGTACATGCTCATCCCTTCCCAGGCGAGCAGCACGGGCACATCCGCCGGCAGGTGAGCGCCGAGCGTCTGATCGAGGGGCATCGTCCGCAGATCGATCGGCACCGGCGTGCAAGTGATGCCGGCGGGGCAGGTCAACTCCAACTGCGCCAGACGCCGGCCGCGCTCCAGCAGCGTGGTGGGAAAATCGAGCTCGTAGAACCGCGTCCCCTCGGGAAGTTGCAAGCGGAACGCCCGCATGTCCCAGCCGACGCCGACGATGGCGATATCGCGACCCCCCGCCTCGACGAAGTTCATGATCGCCCGATCGAGGTGCCAGGTGCGGGCGGCGACCATGCCGCCGAGCTGCGGCGATCGCTCGCAAAACCGCGTGGCCAGCGCCATGCCGTGCTGGCCGGCCATCGGCGCGGCATACGGATCGTCGTACAAACGACCGCTTTCGCGAGCCCGCACGCCGGCGATCAGCTCGGCCGACGACGTCAGCTTCAGCTCGTAGAGCGAGTTGACGCGTTCGGTCGAAATGCCTTCGGAGCGCAGCTTCACCGACTGGCGGGCGAAGTAGGTCAAGTTCGCCTCGGCGATCATGGTATCGCCGTTGCGGAATTCGATCGCGATCGTCTCGATCACCGCTTGTCCGGCGAGAAACCGCTTCTGCACGCGCTGCCGCGTGTCGTCGTCGATCCGCGCCGAAACCTTGAGATCGGTGACGCTCGGTCGCAGATACTTGATGTCGACCTTGAGCAGCCACATCGAAACCGACTGCGGCGAGGTGACCGGATGGACGCCGATCACCGGCCAGCCAGGCATCAGCGACGCCAGCGCCGTGCCGCCGGTGTAATCACCGGCCAAGACGGCCAGCGCCGCCTGATGCGTGAAGTGTTGATTCGTCGACTGCGGATTGAGCGGCAACACCGATTCGGTATAGCCAGGCTCGATCGTGGTCACGGTCCACTGGACAAAGTCGAGCACTGGGACCTGCTCTCGCAGTAACGAGGTCACGACCGCCGGGTCCATGCGGTACTGACGATCTTCGTCCCAGGTAATTTCAAACAACGGAGGGGAGATTCCTTCTGATGAGTCCACGCGAAGGGGATTCATGGCACGCTCCAGGTGTGCGGCGACTCCATTGGAAATGACAAGAGCAGAGCACGATGTCTCGCTGGCCTCTGGAGTGCGATGGTGTTGCGACCGCACCAAGCGAGACAATTCTCCTGACGGGCTGCCGCTCGGATGAGTTGTAGCGAGGATTCGTTATAGCAACGGCAACTTCGCATTCCACAGCGAGCTAGACTTTTCGGCGCGAATTCATGCGCCGTGGCCGGTGCCGACGACGGGTTATGACGGTCGGGCAAACTGTGCGCGGTGCGCGCGGTACGTGAGCGGTCGCGCCCCGGTCCGATCGCTGCCTCGTGAGACAACGCGCGCGAGCAGTCGGACCTTCGCCTGGCAATGCAACCGTCAACATTTTGCGCCGTCGCTGGTTACGAGTGGTCAACAACTCGACTCCATAAAAGTCTCGCATCCATCGCGCCCCTGTAGTGCGCAACCATGACGCACGAGAGCGACATCGCCAACGTCCGCCGGGCGACGGGTGAAAGCCCGAGCGCGGAACGGCAAGTTGTCGCCAACCGCTTTGAATTGCGGCTTCCCTTAGGCGACGGTCAATCGTGTCGCGCTTTCCTTGCGCGCGACCTAGCGACCGATAGCGACGTCGTTGCCAAGCGCACGCCCGAAGCCGAGCTCACGACCGGCGCGCTGATGCGACTCGGTTACGAAGCGAGTTTGTTGGCGCACATCTCGAGCAAGTGGTTTGCACCCGTTGTGTTCGCGGGTCGCGTGCTCGATTCGTTCTGGCTGGTCAGCAAACACGTACCGGGGCGATCGCTTCGCGCCCGACTCGCTGCGGGTCCGCTGTCGCTCGACGAAGCGCTCGCGGTGGGGCGCGCCATGTTCTCGGCGCTGGGCGAATTGCACGAACAAGGAGTGCTGCATCGCGGTGTGCGGCCATCGAACTTGATCGTCGGCGAATCTGGCCCTGTCGATTCGGCGGTGCTGGTCGATTTCGGACCGATCCGCGCGATCTCGACCGACGATCCAGCTCAAGCGCGCCTGCTGGAAGTAGCGCGGTACGCCTCGCCGGAGCAAGCCGGCTCGATCGAGCACGATTTGACCACCGCCTCGGACTTGTACTCGGCCGGGGCCGTGCTGTTTCACTGCCTGGGGGGCCGACCGCCGTTCGATGGCGACACGATCGGCACGATCCTGTTCGCGCACATGACGGCGCCGGTCCCCGACTTGCGTGGCCCCGATCGGCAAATTCCGCGCGCCCTCGAAGCCTTGGTGCAGCGCCTGCTGTGCAAAGACCCGCGCGATCGGTATCAATCGGCCGAAGCGGTCTTGATCGACCTTGAGGCGATCGCCGACGAGCTGCAGCTTGGGGTTGCCGAACCCGAGATCGTCATCGGCGCGCACGACAAGCGGCACACCTTGACGCTCCCTTCGTTCGTGGCGCGCGGCGAACAATTGCGCGCGTTCGAAGCGGAATTTGCCGAGACCGCGGCCGGTCGCGGACATCTGCTGCTGGTCGAAAGCGAATCGGGCGGGGGCAAAACCCGTCTGCTCGAAGAAGCCTCGCGGCGCGCCGCCTGTCAAGGATTCTGGATTCTGCGCGGGCAGGCCACGAGCGAAGTGGCGCAACGCCCGTTCCGCGTGCTCGACGGCATCGTCGACGGCATTCTGGCCGCCATCCGACAGCAGCCGCGGCTCGCCGCCCAGCTGCGGAGCCGGTTGCAGGACGATCAACAGACGATCTCCGCGGCGCTCCCCGCGCTGGCGACGATCTTCGGCGAAAGTTCGGCCGCGACGACCGCGCCTGAGGAAACGGGCGAAACTCGCACAATTCAGGCCCTCGTCCGCTTATTCGACGCCTTGGGGACCGCCGCCCGCCCCGCGCTCATCTTGATCGACGATTGCCAGTGGGCCGACGAGCTGACGTTCCGCTTGTTGCGGCGCTGGCACCTCGACGACGACTCGACCAAGGGACGCCGGCACGCGATGGTGGTCTCGGCGTTTCGCTCGGAGGAAATCGCCAGCGATCACTTGCTGCGCCGCATCGATCGCGTGGCGCACCTCAAACTGCCCCCCCTGACGGCCGTCGAGACCCGCCAGCTCGTCGAATCGATGGCGGGCCCGCTGCCGGCGCCGGCCCTCGACAAGATCCAACAACTCGCCGAAGGCAGCCCCTTCATGGCTGCCGCCGTTTTGCGCGGGCTGGTCGAAGGGCGCGCCCTGATGCCCGACGCGGCCGGCTGGCAAGTCGAACCGACGGCCATGGCCGATGTCGGCTCGTCGAGTCGCGCGGGCTCGTTCCTGGCGCGGCGCATCGATCTGCTCCCCGCCGAGACGATCGAGCTGCTGTCGACGGGCGCCGTGTTGGGCAAGGAATTCGAACTGCAGATGGCCGTGCGGCTGCTGGAGCAGCCCGAAGCCCGCTGCCTGGCGGCGCTCGACGAAGCGCGTCAGCGACAACTCGTTTGGGTGCGTCCCGACGGCAATCATTGCGTCTTCGTCCACGACCGCATCCGCGACGCGGCGCTCGACCGCATGCAGCCCGAGCGGCGGCAACGGCTGCACCTGCGGGCGGCCGCCTACCTGGCCGAGCACGCGCCCCAGAGCATCGCCGAACTGGCCTATCACTACGACGCCGCCGGCGATAGCGAAGCGGCCCTGCCGTTCGCGCTGGAATCGGCCGAGCGGGCTCGCGCCCAGCACGCCCTGGAGATCGCCGAGCAGCAATATCGCATTGCGTTGCGCGGGGCGCGCGACGACGAGTACCGGTTCCGCATCGTCGGCGGTTTGGGCGACATCCTCATGCTCCGCGGGCGGTACGACGACGCCGGCGAGCTGTTCGAGACGGCGGCCGCCGTGGCCGAGGGGGATTACGCCAAAGCCGAAATCCGCGGCAAACTCGGCGAGCTGTCGTTCAAACGGGGGGACATGTCGACGGCGATCGATCATTTCGACGCCGGCCTGCGCATTCTCGGGCGCTCGGTTCCGCGCACGACCTTGGGCGGCGTGTTCTGCTTCTTGTGGGAGTCGATCGTCCAGTTGTTTCATACGGCGCTGCCGCGCGTGTTCGTGCATCGGCTGCCGCGGCCGCCCGACGCCGCCGAGCGGTTGGCGCTACGGATGCTCAGCAACTTCGCGCACGGCTGCTGGTACTCGCGCAGCAAGCTGATGGCCCTGTGGGCCCACATGCGCGGCATGAATCTCGGCGAGCGCTACCAGCCGAGCCACGAGTTGGCGCAGGCCTATTCGGAGCACGGCCCTGGCATGTCGCTGGTGCGGGCCTTCAAGCGGGGGATCGAGTACTCCGAAAAATCGCTGGCCATGCGAAAGCAGCTCGACGACCTGTGGGGGCAGGGGCAGACGCTGGTGTTCTACGGCATCACGCTTTATGCCGCTTCGCGCTTTACCGAGTGCGTCGAGAAGTGCCGCGCCGCCGTGCGGATTCTCGAACGGCTCGGCGACTACTGGCAAGTGCACATGGCCCGCTACCAGATCGCGGCCGCGCTCTATCACCTGGGTGACATGAGCGGAGCGATCGAAGAATCGCAGCTCAATTACCGTTCGGGAATCGAAGTCGGCGATACGCAGGCCTCGGGAATCATCTTCGACGTCTGGTCGCGCGCGGCTCACGGAGACATTCCCGACGAGCTGTTCGACGTCGAGTTGGAACGCGAGCGAACCGACGACGCCCAAGGAACCGCCGAAGTGCTCTTAGCCGAGGGCCTGCGGCAGATTGCCCGCCAGAACTATGCGCAGGCCGTGGAAGTGCTGGAGCGTGGCGCCGCGATCGCCGCGGCGGCGGGCGTGCAGAACGCTTATACGATACCGGCCGTGGTCTGGGCCGCGACGGCACGACGCCTGGAGGCCGAGCAGACGCACGACCTGACGCCCGCGCGGCGCCGGCAGCGGATTCGCGACGGCCGGCGGGCGGCGCGCCGCGCGCGGTGGGCCTCCTGGCTGTGTCGCAACGACATGGCGCAGGCGCTGCGCGAATACGCCCTGGCGCTGGCCCTCGACGGGCGGTTGCGCCGAGCGCGACGAACCTTCGAAAAGAGCCTGCGAGTCGCCCGTGCGCTCCGTCAGCGCTACCAAGAGGCGCAAACGCTCCTGGCGCTGGCCCGCGTGGGCCAGGAGGCCGGCTGGCCAGGCGCCGACGCCTGGTCGGCCGACGCGCAGACGATCCTGGCGGCGCTGGAAGCTGTCGGCTCGGATGCCCGCCGCGATGAAGTCGGCGATTCGCACAACTTGTCGCTGGCCGATCGATTCGACACCGTGCTCGACGCGGGGCGTCGCATCGCCTCGGCGTTGACGGCGTCGGCGATTTACGAAGAAGCCCGCGAAGCGGCGCTGCGCCTGTTGCGAGGCGAGCATTGCCTGGTGCTGCCGATACAGGAGGACGGCAGCTATTGCGAGTCGAGCGATGCGCCGCGCACCGAGGTCGTCGTCGACGCCACGATCGTCGAGCGCACGGTCCAAGCGCGGCGCGCGATCGCCAGCACGCAGGAGGAGCTGCAGTTGGCCGCCACCAGTGCCGCCGACGCGCTCGAGCGCTCGGTGCTGTGCGTGCCGATTCGCGCCCGCGGTCGCACGGTCGCCTGCCTGTACGTGACGCACGAGCACGTGCGGGACCTGTTCCGGACCGACGAAGAACGCCTGGCCGACTTCATCGCCACGATCGCCGGCGCGGCGCTGGAAAACGCCGCGGGCTTCGCCGAGCTGCAACAACTCAACGAATCTCTGGAAGTCCGCGTCGCCGAACGGACGGCGGCCGCCGAAAGCCGGGCCCGCGAACTGGCCGCCTCGAACAGCGAGCTGGAACGCATCGCCCGCGAATTGCGGCAGGCCGAAGAAGAACTGCGGGCCGCCAAACACGTGGCCGAGACGGCCAACCAGGCCAAGAGCCGGTTCCTGGCCACGATGAGTCACGAAATTCGCACGCCCATGAACGGCGTGTTGGGCATGACCGAGCTGGTGCTGCACACGCCGCTCAACGATCAACAGCGAAACTACGTCAGCATCGTCAAGGAGTCGGGCAACGCCCTGCTGATGTTGCTCAACGACATTCTCGATTTGTCCAAGATCGAGGCCGGCCGGATGGAGCTGGAGCGTATCGAGTTCTGCCTGCACGACGTGGTGGTCCAGGCCGCGCGGCTGCTGGCGGTCAACGCCGCCGACAAGGGGCTCGAGTTGATCTGCCGCGTGGCGCCCGACGTGCCCGCCAAGGTGCTCGGCGATCCGAATCGCGTGCGACAGATCATCGTGAACTTGATCGGCAACGCGGTCAAATTCACCTCGCAAGGAGAGATCGTCGTCGATCTGAGCCGGGCCGACGGGGCCGAAGGCCACGGCATTCATGGCGTGGTGCGCGACACGGGCGTGGGCATTCCGCAGGACAAGCTGGCCACGATCTTCGAAGCCTTCCGGCAAACCGATAGTTCGACGACGCGCCGCTTTGGCGGCACCGGCCTGGGATTGAACATCTCCCTGCAATTCGTCGAGCTGATGGGGGGTAAGATCTGGGTCGAAAGCCAGGAGGGGCACGGCACCCAGTTCCACTTCGTCATTCCGCTCGAGCCGGTCGCCGACGACGCCGATTGCCGCGTAGCGCAGGTTCGCCTGGCGGCGACTCCCGCCCTGCTCGTTTCACAAAACGGTTCGGCTCAGCACGCCTACGCCGAAATGCTCGAAGTGCTGGGCGCCGCGACCACGACGGTTAACTCCGTGGCGGAAGCCGCCCAGTGGCTCGCGGATCGTTCGCGGCAGCCCGACGACGAGCCCCCGCTGGTGTTGATCGACATCGCTTCCGAAGCACCGTTCGAACTGTCGACGGTCGACCAGTTGCGCGGCGTCGGCCAGGGCGGCGCGCGGCTGGCGCTGTTGTTGCCGGCCGGTCGCGTGGAAGCGGTCGAGCAGTGTCGCCAACTCGGCATGACCCATTGCCTGGCCAAGCCGTTCAAACTCGCGGAGTTGTCGACCCTGGTGGCCGGCGCCCTGGGAGCCGACGACGAGTCGGCGACCAAAGTCGAAGCTGCCGCGCCGGCCGCGAGCACGACGCCGCTGACGATCCTCGTGGCCGACGACAGCCCATTCAATCAACAAGTGGCGGCCGGCCTGCTCGAACTGCAGGGGCACAGCGTACAACTGGCCAGCGACGGGCGCGAAGCGGTCGAGCTCTTCGAGCAACAGTCGTTCGATCTGATCTTCATGGACATCGAGATGCCCGACCTCGACGGGCTGGGCGCCACTCGCGCGATCCGCGAGTTGGAACAGGCGACCGGCGGCCATATCGGCATCGTCGGCTTGTCGGCGCACGCGCTGGTGGGCTTCCGCGAACAGTCGCTGGCCGCCGGCATGGACACGTACATCACCAAGCCGATTCAGCCCGATGAGCTGTACGGCGCGGTGCGGGAGTTCGGCGCGTCGCGCGAAGCCTCCAGCACAAGTTGATAGTTGGATATTAGGGGAGTCCGTCGATTTGCCCACCCATCAACCCGCCCCCGCTTTCGGCTGGTTGGAAATGGGACGATCGTTAGCGCGGCGACGAATAAGGGGTGCGTTTTCGCACGATCGTGCCGAATGTGCGCCAAACGCGGAGCGTAGCGTGGCATGTGGTTTGACTAGCTGGCCAGTAATACTAACGTTCATTTGGATTTAAGCAGCCTCAACCGACGCAATGCGCCGAGGCTGGTCGTACCCTCGTGGACTATGGGTGAAGCATGTCCCTTACCGAAGCGCCGCATCTCTCAGGCGTAATCGATGTCGACGAATTGATGACGCGCTGCCTGAACAATCTGGAGTTTGCCGAGCGCATGCTCGGTTTGTTCCAGAATCGTTGCGGCGAAGACCTGATCGAATTGGAAAACGCCTTCGCTGCCGGCGACATCGACAAGGCGCGTCGCGTTTCGCATCGCTTCGCCGGCGCATCGGCGAATGCCGCGGCCTGTGGCCTGCACGGCCGGGCCGCCGAGCTGCGCAACGATCTCCGCGAGGGCTCGCTCGAGACGGCCCGCCCGCGACTCGCTCAGTTACGTGAAGAGTGGCAGCGGTTCAACGAGGCGATGGCCCTGCAGCAACTGGTCCGCGAATCCTGAGTAGGGCGTTATGGCCGAACAGATGCGAGTGCTCGTCGTCGAAGACGACTGCGTCTCGTCGGAGTTCCTCTGCTCGACGCTGAGGTGCTTCGGCTATAGCGTCACCGCGGCCAGCAACGGCCGCGAGGCACTCGAGCTGCTGCGCACCGGGCAGTACCGCATCGTCGTCTCGGACTGGGAAATGCCCGAGATGTGCGGCGACGAGCTCTGCCGGCAGGTGCGCGGCCGCAAATGGAACGCCTACGTCTACATCATGCTCGTCACGCTGTTCGACGGCATCGATCACGTCGTCGAGGGGTTGCGGGCCGGGGCGGACGACTTTCTCAGCAAGCCCTACCACCCCGAAGAGCTGCGCGTGCGGCTCCGCACGGCCGAGCGGATCTTGTCGCTGGAAAGTCGCGACGTGCTGCTCTTCGCCATGGCCAAGCTGACCGAATCGCGCGATAACGACACCGGGTTGCATCTGGATCGCATTCGCGAATACTGTCGCATTCTCTCGCAGGAGCTGTCGACCTGGCCCGAGTATCACGAGGAAATCGACGGCGAGTACATCCAACTGCTCTACCTCACCTCGCCGCTACACGACATCGGCAAGGTGGGCATTCCCGATAGCGTGCTGCTCAAGCCCGGGCCGCTGACGCCCGAGGAATTCGAGATCATGAAGCAGCACACGACGATCGGCGGCGAGACACTGCAAGCCGTGACGCTGGCCCATCCCGAAGCCCGCTATCTGTCGATGGCGCGCGACATAGCCTTCACGCATCACGAACGCTGGGACGGGACCGGTTATCCGTTCGGGCTGCGGGGGCGCGAAATCCCGCTCTGCGGCCGTTTGACCGCCTTGGCCGACGTCTACGACGCGCTCACCTCGCGGCGCGTCTACAAGGCAAAAATGGGACACTCCGAGGCCCGCCAGATCATCTTCGAGGGGGCCGGGTCGCACTTCGACCCGGACATCGTCGAGGCGTTTCGGCGACGTGAGGATGAGTTCACGCGGGTGGCCAATCTGCTCAATTGCTCGGGCGAGATTCCGCTGCCGGCATTCGCATCCCTCCCGTTGCCGCAACCGATCCAGCACGCCATCGCCTAGCGGGGGCGCCCGCACAGCTTGCCCGAGCGGCAAATCCGCTGCGGGCGGATGTTGAGACGTGCCGCCTCGTTCTCTTCGCGTTGATTGGCGATGCCAGTCCATCCGATACGACTTGCACGGGGCTTGTCACAAGCTGATTCCTGAGTGTGCGCGGAAAAGGCGGGCCGATGCGCCAGATGGTTTCTATCCTTCCGTGTCGTCGCGGCCCAGCCGCAGCGCTAGTGGCCTTCGCGGCAACCGTTTGCTGCGTGGCGCTGTCGACGGTGGCGCCACGACAGGCCCACGCGCAAGGCATCTTTCTGACCGGCACCGGCCCGATCAATCAGGCGATGGGGGGAGCGGCCGTCGCCGCGCCACTCGATTCGGCTGGCGCGCTCAATTGGAACCCGGCCACGATCAGTGGGCTGCGCCGCTCCGAAATGCAGTTCGCCCTGGGCGCCATCCTGCCGACGATGTCGCTCGACTCGCAAGTCGGGCCCCTGTCGGGCTCGACGCCGGGGCAATCGGGCGTTTCGCCGGTCCCCACGATGGCATGGGTCAGCCGCAATCCGAACTCCCCCTGGACGTTCGGCATCGGTGTCTATGGCATCGGTGGATTCAGCACGAATTATCCGGCCAGTTCGCTGGCCGACCCGGCCAACGCGAACCCGGTCCTGACGCCGCCACCGCCGTTTGGGATCGGCGTCGGTCGCGTCTATTCGCGCGCGGAGATCTATCAACTCGCTCCGACCGTTTCGTTGGCGTTGACCGAAAAGCTCTCGTTCGGTTTCGCGCCGACGATCGATCTGGCCAACGCGCAAGTCGATCCGTTGATTTTGGCGCCGCCGAACTTCGCCGGTGGCGCGCCGACCTACGGGCCCGGCACTGGATCGCGCTATGCGTGGGGGGCCGGCTTTCAGCTCGGGTTGTTCTATGTGACCGACCTCGGCTGGCAGCTTGGCGCCAGTTACAAGAGCAAGCAGTGGTTCGAGCCGCTGCACTACAACTCGAACGACCAATTCGGCAACCCGACCTTCGCCACGCTCGATTTCGATTTGCCGTCGATCATCTCGGTCGGGGCCGCCTACACCGGTTTCGAGCGTTGGCTCTACGCGGTCGACGTCCGCTACTTCGACTACGGTGGGGCCGCCGGCTTCAACGGCGAGGGCTTTCTCGCCAACGGTGCCGTGGCCGGCTTGGGCTGGGAGAGCATCTTTTCCGTGGCCAACGGCCTGCGGTACCAGTTGACCGACCGCATCGCCTTGCTCGGTGGCTACACGTTTATCGAGAACCCGATCCCCAACTCGCAGGCGTTCGTCAATGTCGGCACGCCGCTGATCATGCAGCACTACCTGAGCCTGGGGACCTCGGTCCGCTTCGGCCGCCGCACCTATTTCAACCTGGCCTGGACGCACGGCTTCGAGGGGCAAGTGTCCGGGCCCTTTGTTTCGCCGGCTGGACCTCTGCCGGGGACGAGCGTGACCAGCAAAGTGAGCGTCGACCAAATCACCGCTGGCGTGCAAGTGCTGTACTAGTGGCCGGTTCGCGGCCTGGCAGTCGGTGATCTCGCTCACCTTGGCCGGCCCGTTTTCTTTTTGACAACCCCCCTCCGCACGCATTAACATCGCTGGATGCATTACGCAGGTTGTTGCCCGCCTGAATGTTAGGCGCAACCTGCGGCCTGCTCTCTAGCGAGTTTTTGGGTGCCGGGTATGAAGACGCCCTCTGTTAGCGGCCACGCGAAGTTCCAACTGCGACGGGCAGTCGCCTCGGCGATGCTGGCAGCGGTAGCCAGCGCTGCGACGACCACGGCTCGTGCCCAGGCGCCGGTCGTCAGTCACATGGTTCCTGGAGCGGTAGTGCCGGGGCAAGCGACCGACGTCACCGTCTACGGCGCGAATCTCGCCGGCCCGACCGCCATTTGGTCGAACCTCGTCGGTCCAAGTGGTCCAGCGACGGTCGAATTGGCGCCGGGCATCGAAGGCAACGGCACCAAGGCCGATCAACTCGTGTTGCGGGTGACCTTGCCCGACGCGCCGGTGCAGATCGGCGGCTTAAGGGTGGCGACCGGGCAAGGTGTATCGAGCCTGCGGCTGCTCTTGGTCGACGACTTGCCGAGCACAAGCGAGAACGGCCAGAACAAATCGCTCGAGACCGCGCAAGAAGTGAGCCTGCCGGTCGCCATCGACGGCGCGGCCGAGGCCGAGAGCTTCGACTTCTTCAAATTCAATGCACACGCCGGGGAGCGGCTGACGGCCGAAGTTTTCGCCCGACGGCTAGGCTCGCCGCTCGACGCCGTGATTCGTCTGCTCGACGCCAACGGTAAGGAACTGGCCTACAGCGACGACGAAGGGGGCGTCGGCGCCGATGGCCGCTTTGCCATCGAAATTCCGGCCGATGGCGTCTACTACCTCGAGATTCGCGACATTCGTTATCAAGGCGGGGGTAACTTTCGCTATCGGTTGCGGCTAGGCGACTATCCGCTGGTTTCCGCTCCTTATCCAATGGGCGCTGCCCGCGGCAGCGTGGCTCATTTGCAGATGGCCGGCGCGTCGGTCGATCGCTTGAGCGCCGCCGACGTACCGATAACGGCGACCGCCGCCGCGACCATGCCGGTGGAAGCAACCTACGCCGACGGACAAGGATCGGCACCAGCCGTGCTGGAGGTTTCGGCTGGCGGCGAGCAAGTGGAGTTCGAGCCCAATAACGCCGCCGAACAAGCGTCGCCCGTCACCGTGCCCGGCGCGATCAGCGGGCGGTTCGCGGAGGCCAACGATCGCGACTTTTATCAGTTCGACGTGGCGGCCGGTCAGCGGCTGCTGTTTGTCGGCAAGACACGCAGCCTGGGATCGCCGACCGACCTGTTCCTGCGGCTGCAAAAGGCTGACGGCGGGCAATTGGCCGAAGCCGACGATGCCGGCACCGAAGAGGGGATTCTCAACTTCACCTTCGCCGAGGCCGGCACGTACCGCCTGGTCGTCGAAGACTTGCACCATCGTGGCGGGCCGGAGCATGTCTACCGCATCGAAGTCACGCCGTATCAGCCCGGCTTTGTGCTCAGCTTAGAGGCCGACAAGTTCGACGTTCCCAAGGGAGGCGTCTTTGTCGCCAAGGTGAATGCCGCGCGGTCGGATTACAACGGACCGATCACCTTGTCGATCGAGGGAGCGGGCGAAGGTCTCTCGCTGGCCAACAACACGATCCCCGAAGGGAAGAACGAAACGGTGATGGCCGTGACCGTGCCGGTGTCGCTCGAATCGGGGCAATTCCGCGACATCCGCATCGTGGGGCGGGCCAAAATCGGCGAGGTCGATTTTTCGGCCGTGGCCGGCACGTCGGCGGTCCTCAAAGGGGCCTTCGCCGGGTTGCCCTACCCTCCCGCGTCGCTCGACGGCGTTGTCGGGCTCGGCGTGGGGCCGGTGTTTGCCGACTTCTTCAAGCTGAGCGTGACCGCCGAGCCGGTCTGGCTGCCGCAGTTGGTCGGGCAAGGCAAATTCACCATTCACGCCGAGCGAGTGAAGGGTTTTGGCGACCCCATCTCGCTGAATGTCGATGGCCTTCCCCCCGGCGTGACGGCCGAAGTCAAACCGATCGAGAAGGACAAGGCCGATGCCGAAGTGATCCTCCGCGGGCCGGCTGCCCTGGCCGCGGGTGAGTATCGTTTCCGCGTGGTGGGGGCGGCTTCGTTTCAGAATCAGCCCCGCCAGGTCGTGCTGGGCGACGTGCGGTTGGCCGTCGGTCCGCCGCTGCGCGTGACGCTCGAGCCGGCGGGCCCGGTGGCCACTGGCGCCACGCAGAAATGCAAGATCAAGCTCGAACGTGCCGGCGAAGAATCGCCCGCGGTCGCGGTCGTGTTGCGAAACTTGCCGCTGGGAGTAACCGCTCCGGCGGAGCTGGTCGTGCCGGCCGGTCAGAACGAACTGGAGTTCGAGCTCACCGCCGCGGCCGACGCGTCGGTCGGCTCGATGACCGATTTGCGAGCCGTGGCAACCGCGACGATCGCCGGGCGGCAAGTTATGGTCGAGAGCCCAGCCACAGCATTCGAAGTCAAAATGCCGTAAACTGCGTTCGCCCGAAACGCATGGGCGCGAACGGTGAAATACCCCCCCCGCGAAGCTTCCACCCCGACGTAGCATCCCCGCAATCCGACTATCGCCACGAAGGCGCCTTGCCTCGCAGCCAGCCGACGGCGCGAGCCAGCCCCGGACGTACATCAGGCCACACAGGAGGGCGAATCATGATGGCGCGCACCGCTTGCCAGCAATCGACCGGCCAACCATCCCCGCCAAATCGCCGGCCGAACGTATCGCGACTGACCAACGTGAGCCGTTTGGCCGCCACGTTGCTGTTTAGCATCCCGCTTGTCTGCTGCTGCGACCGGCAGTCGGACGCCGCCACGGCCGAAGCCGCCGACGCCGCGACCGTGCTCGAGCCGATCGTGGTCGGCACGCCCGAGCGTCTGGAGGTGTTTCCACCCCAGTTCCAACTCGACACGCCGCGCCGGCACATGCAGTTGGTCGTCACCGGGCACTACGCCGACGGGCGCGTGCAAGATCTGACGCGCGCCTGTGAGATCGACGTCGCCGACGCGGCGATCGCCCGCATCGACGCCGGGGTCGTCTTCCCGGTCGCCAATGGCACGACCGAAGTCCGCGTGCGCGCCGGCGGGCAAGAGGCCACCGCGGCGGTCGTGGTCGCCAATCAAGAGACGCCCGAGCCGGTTTCGTTCCAGTTCGGCACGCTCGTGGCCCTGTCGAAACAAGGTTGCAACTCGGGGGCCTGCCACGGTTCGCCGAGTGGCAAGGGAGGTTTCCGCTTGTCGCTGCGCGCTTACGACAAGGTGCTCGACACCGAGACGCTCGTGCGCGAAATGTACAACCGCCGCACCAACGCGCTCGAACCTGAGTCGAGCTTGCTGTTGCGCAAGCCATTGATGGAGGTGCCGCACGGCGGCGGGCGGCGGATGACCAAGGCCGATCCGGCTTATACCGTGCTGCGCGACTGGATCGCGCAGGGGTTGCAGCTCGATCCGGCCGACGCTCCGACTTGCACAAAGCTCGAAGTTTACCCACCGCTGCGCACGCTTCGGCGGCCTGCGCACACGCAACAGCTCGTCGCGCTGGCTCACTTCTCCGACGGCAGCGTCCGCGATGTCACCGACCTGGCCTGCTATAGCAGCTCCGACGAAGGGGTGGCCACCGTCGACGAACGCGGGCTGGTCGTCGCCGCCGACCGGGGAGAGGCCGCCATCCTCGTGCGCTACCTCGAGAAGATGGAAACCAGCTACTTGATGTTCCTCAAGGACGTCGAGGGCTTCGAGTGGCCCGCGCCGGCCGAGAACAACTATGTCGATCACCTGACGTTCGACAAGCTGCGGCAGATGCAGATCACGCCGTCGGACTTGTGTAGCGACGAAGAGTTCGTGCGGCGCGTCTATCTCGATGTGCTCGGCGCGCTGCCGACGGCCGACGAGAGCGCGGCGTTTCTGGCCGATACCGATTCCGACAAGCGCGCTAAGCTCGTCGATGCCCTGCTCGAGCGGCCCGAATACGCCGAATTCTGGGCGCTGAAGTGGGCCGATCTGCTGCGTCTCAACGGCAAAAAGGTCGGCACGGCGGTTCCCAAGTTCCATCATTGGCTCGTGGCCGCCATCCGCGACAACATGCCGTACGACCAGTTCGCCGCCGAACTGCTGACGGCCACGGGGAGCACGTTCGATCATCCGGCCGCCAACTACTTCCGCACCGCCGCCGACACGAACGACTGCACCGAGACCACGGCCCAATTGTTTCTGGGCATTCGCATTCAGTGTGCGAAGTGCCATAACCACCCCTTCGAGCGCTGGACCCAGGACAACTACTACGGCATTGGCGCCTTCTTCAATCGCGTGCAACGCAAGCAAAGCGCCTCGGCCGACGAGCTCGTGGTCTGGGTGGCCCGCGGCGGCGAAGTCACCCAGCCGCGCACCGGCCAGCAGATGAAGCCCTGGCTGCCGCTGACGGGCGAAGCCGAGATCGCCGGCGAAGCCGATCGCCGCGACGCTTTCGTCGAGTGGTTGGCCCAGCCCGACAATCCGTTCTTCGCCAAGGCCGAAGTCAATCGCCTGTGGGGGCACCTGTTCGGCCGGGGTATCGTCGAGCCGGTCGACGATTTCCGCGCGTCGAATCCACCCTCGAGCGGCCCCTTGCTCGACGCGTTGGCCGACGATTTCGCCAAGCACGGCTTCGATCGCAAGCACATTTTGCGAACCATGCTTACGAGCCGCGTCTATCAGCTCAGCTCGCGCTCGAACGATTTCAACAAGAACGACAGCAAGTACTTCTCGCACATGAAGACGCGGCTGCTTTCGGCCGAGCAACTGCTCGACGCCATCTGCCGCGTGACCGGCATCGACGAGAAGTACGCCGGCCTGCCCGCGGGGACGCGGGCGACCCAGTTGCCGGCGCCCGATGGCGACAACTACTTCCTCAAGGTGTTCGGCCAGCCGGCCCGCGAAATGGCCTGCCAATGCGAGCGTTCGAACGAGTCGAACCTGTCGCAGGCGCTGCAGATGATCAACGGACCGGTGATCCACGGCAAGCTGACCAACGAGAATAATCGCCTGCGCCAGCTCGTCGCGGCCGGCAAGTCGAACGCCGAGATCATCGATGCCTTGTACCTGTCGGCGCTCTGCCGGCACCCTGGCCCCGAGGAAGTGGCCGCCGCCGAGAAGCACATCGCCGCCCAGGCCGAGCGAATGAACGGTCTGGAAGATGTCTGCTGGGCGCTGTTGAATGCGAAAGAATTCTTGTTTCAGCATTAGCCGGCCACGCGCACCGGGCGCTAGTGGCCGAATTGCGAATCGACTCTCGCAGCTCGACGCAAGACGCGTACTAATTGCGAAAGGAATCGAATGAGCTTGTTCTGTCATCAATGCGGCGCGGAGAATGCGGATAGCGCGACGAGTTGCACGAGTTGTGGCACGTCGCTGAACAACCCGTTCCAGGCGGGCACAGTCGGCGGTGGCTCCTTGCCGCCGGGGAGCATTCCCAACTACCTGGTGCAGTCGATACTTGTCACGCTCTGTTGCTGCTTGCCGTTTGGCATCGTGGGAATCGTCTACGCGGCGCAAGTAAATGGTTTTTTGCGGGCCGGTGACATGGCCGGTGCGAAGAAGGCGTCCGACAACGCCCGACTCTGGTGTTGGATTGGGCTGGGCTCGGGAATAGCTCTCGATTTGCTTGTGCTGGGCTTTTACGCGCTGATGATCATTGGCATGATGGCCAGCCAGCAGATGCCACCCCCGTAGTCTCGGTCAGAATTGCTGTTGCTCGCGATCCATTGAGAATCGGCCCACGCGTGTGTTCTGTCCCCACTGTGGCACTGAAAACGCCGAGAACGTCTGGAGTTGCCAGGCTTGCGGCGCGCCGCTGGCGAACCCTTACGAAGCCTCGGTCACGCTGCCCGGGACGGCGCTCCCCACCGGCCAGATCTTCAATTGGCTGGTGCCGGCGATTATCGTGACGGTCGTCAGCGGCCTGTGCAGTTGTGTGTTCGCGCTGCCGTGCGGGATCGTCGCCATCGTTTACGCGGCGCAGGTCAACGGGCAAGTGCGGGCCAACCAGATCGCGCAGGCGGCCCGTTCCGCGCGGCTCGCCCGCAATTGGTGCCTGGCCGCGTGCGGCGTGTATGCGGGCGGGATTCTGTTTTACATTGCATTTTTCGCCATGAATTTTGTTTGGAGCTTCTAGGAGTCGATGGCCGCCGACGATCGCAGCAGCGTGATTCCCCCGACGATCGGCGCTCGCCGCTCGGCGACGGTATCGGCGCGCCGCGGGCTGGGAACTCGTCCGGCGATCTGGATGTCCGTCGGGGGTGTGCTGGCCTTGTGCGGCCTGCTGCTGGTCTACACCGTCGATCCGAGCGAGGCGGGGTTTTTCCCTCCCTGCTGGCTCTATCAATTGACCGGCTGGCATTGCCCCGGCTGCGGCTCGACGCGGGCCTTGCACGCGCTGCTGCATGGTGATCTGCCGCAGGCGCTGGCCTTCAACCCCATTTTCGTGTTCTTGATGCCGGCGGTCGGCTTGGGGATGCTGTGGCGCGGCGTCGACAAATGGCGGGGCCGCCCGGCGCGCACCCGGCCGCTACTGCCGGGGAGCGTTATCCTGGCGCTAGCCGCCGCGCTCGTGATGTTCGGGCTGCTGCGCAACGTCCCCGGTTGGCCCTTTGAACTGCTGGCTCCGCACCAGGTGGCCGGGCGCACTTCGGCACCATAGGATCGGCCGAGTCGATTCTTCACCGCTACCCGCTGCGCCCCCTTTCTGCGATTATGGCTGGTAAGAGCTACGCGGCCTTTGCCGCGGCGCTGCTGGCTCAAGAAGTCGGGGATTGTCGTCGACCGATGCGGATTGCGGAGATTTTTCACTCGCGGCAAGGGGAAGGGCTGCTCACCGGTCAGCCGAGCGCGTTCGTGCGCACCAGCGGCTGCAACCTGCGTTGCTGGTTTTGCGATACGCCCTACACCTCTTGGGAGCCCGAGGGAGAAGACCTGTCGCTCGACGACATTCTCGCCCGGGTCGATGCCTACGCGGCGACGCACACCGTGCTCACCGGCGGCGAGCCGATGCTGTTCGCCGAGCTGGTGCCGCTGACGAGCGCGCTGCGCGACCGCGGGCTGCACATCACAATCGAAACGGCCGGCACGCTCGACTTGCCCGTGGCCTGCGACCTGATGTCGATCAGCCCCAAGCTGGTGGGCTCGGCGCCCGATGTCGCCTGGCACGCGGCCTGGCATCGCCGGCACGAGCGGACGCGCGAAGCGCTCGACGTCGTGCGGCGGCTCGTCGAGCGCTACGAATATCAATTGAAGTTCGTCATCGACGCACCCGCCGACGTGCAGGAAGTCGAGCGCTATCTCGGCAGGCTGGCTGTCGACGTTGATCGATCGCGAGTGCTGCTGATGCCGCAAGGAACCGATCTCGACGAGCTGGCGGCCAAGGGCCTTTGGCTCGAGGCGCTCTGCGGCGAGCTCGGCATGCGGTTTTGCCCGCGCCGGCACATCGAATGGTATGGCCTGGTGCGCGGAACGTAACCTCTGGCGTCTGTCTCCGAACGCCCGGATCGCCTGTGATCGTGAACGCGAAATCCGATGAAGCTAGCGGGCAGCCGCAGTCGCGCGGCGCGGCGCGTCCGCGTGCATTGGCCCTGGGTTGCCTGGCTGGCTTGGGCGCGGCGCTCGTCCTGCTCGTTTTGGCGATCGCCTGGAGCGCTCGCGATCCCTTGCCGCGGTTGACCGACGAGACGCTCGCCGCGGCGATGTCGCGGTGGGACGAGTTCGGCCCGCGCAATTACGACCTCGATCTGGTCTTATCGGGCGCGCAAACCGGCAATATTCATATCGAAGTGCGCGACGGCGAAGTGACCAACATGACCCGCGATGGCCACACGCCGGTGCAGCGCCGCACCTGGGACTTCTGGTCGGTCCCCAATCAGATGGCGATGATCGCCGAGGATCTGTCGTCGGCGGAGGGCGACCCGCAGCGGGCGTTCGGCGTGAGCGATCGCGGGCAAGTGGTGCTGCAAGCCGAGTTCGATCCGCAACTGGGGTATCCGCGGCGCTATCGCCGCCAGGTGCTTGGGACCACGACGAACACGATCGAGTGGCGCGTGACGCGTTTCACGCCGCGCTGAGCACCGGCGGTGGGGGACGCCACGACGGATTGCCTCTCGGCGGTACCGCGCCGGCCATAAAACCCGCAAAACCTGGGTATACGCGATTGACATGCGGGGTCCGCGGGCCAATAATCAGTCCCGGTCGGACCGCACAACTGTGTTTTGAATTGCTGAACGGTTGGGCGGTTTTCTTCATGCGCCGCGTGCGACAGTTAGGTTGCTGGTCGTTTCTGGCGTTTTTCGCCACCGTCTCGATTGCGGGACGGGGGTTGCACGCGCTCCCCGGTTTCGAGCATCGCTGCGCGTCGGGAACCTGCGTCGTCGAAGCGACCGCCTGCCGGCACGACCACCGCCACGTCTCGACGGCTCATCGTCACGCGTCGCACGGTGGTTGCCAACACAGTCATGCGGCCGGCCGCCCGCAGCCTGCCCAGCCGCCAGCCCCCGCCGACAACCGCGCGCCGCACGAAGCGCCCACGCCGCATTCCGGCGATGGCTGTTTGCTTTGCCAGTTCTGTTCGCTGGCGCAGCAGCAGACGCCGGTCATCGAACTGCTCACGTCCGGTAGTTGTTATGCCGCGCCGGCTCCCATCGTGGTGCGTCTGGCGACAGCCTTCGAGCAGATCTATCAATCGCGGGCTCCTCCCGCGTCTTGCTCGGCCGCCTGAGCCGGACAGCACTGCGCCGTTTGGTCCGCGAACGCATGGCGTTTGCCAGGCACTCGGCCGCCGCGCTGGTCCGACCGCACGGCCTCGCTGCGCCCCGCTGGCGCAACCACGGTGTTTTCTACCAGCTCGACTTCATCCGCGAATTGCCAATGCGTTAGCTCGTGATCGTGCGCTGCAGGGTTCGCTGCGAGCGAGTCTCTGCGCCGCGACGGGATCGCGCTGGGTCGCGCCGTAGTTCGAGCACTTCGATCGCCATATGGCCGCGCCCAACCGGTGGCGCGCGGCACTCGACGCGGGCACTCCGTCTTCGCCAATGCGGGACGGAGCATTGCGGTCCGACCACCACGGGCTTCGTCCGGCTTGCTGGAGCGGAGTGCCCCGTCGTTTTGCACTACTTCACCAATCGGCAGCCCGGTTGGGGGCGTTTGCCCCCGGCCGACGGTGCCGTTTTCCAGACCAACAGACCCACAGTTACGAGAGAGTACATCAACATGAGATTGCAGATCCAAATCGCGACCCTGACGGTCGCCGCGTTGACTCTGGCCTGGTTGCCCCCCACGTCCTTTGGGGCCGCTTCGGTTTACACCGGTGGGCACGGCGACATGGGAGTCGAATACGACGCCGACGAAGACCCCAACGGGTTCTTCGTTCACTTGCACGTTGCTGCCGGCGCCATCGTCGACGGCGCCTCGCTGGGAGACTCGGAGGAGTTTCTGCCAAGCGACGCCATCATTCAGGTGCCCAACAGCTCGAACATCGGCCGCACCGCTGGCGTGCTCGGCGGCAGCTTCGAAGCCTATGACTTCACCGGCGCGGGCTTCGACTTCCTGGGGACCGCCGTGGGGAAGCCACTTTGGGTGTTGATGTTCGATTCGGCCGATGCCTCGTACTATGGTCAGCCGTTTTTTGGCATGGGGGCCGAAGAAGGGTTCGTTGCCGCGGATTGGAGCGGCAGCATCCAATTCGCCCTGACCGGCTTCTCGGGACCAGGGGATTTCGCGGCGATGAGCGGCGCGTTCTCCCGCCGCTGGGACACGCAGGATGCTTCGTTCGCCAACGACCTGATCAACATTGGTCCTGGCGGTCATAGCCACTTCTATCTGGCTTTCACCGCCCCGGGCACCTACGAGGTCGAGCTCACCGTGACCGGCACACACAAGGTACACGGCGCGGTCACGGGCAGCGACACCTTCACTTTCGAGGTCGTGCCCGAGGCCAGCAGCCTGGCGATGGTGGCGTTCGGCTCGGTCGGCCTGGCAGCAGCAACGTGGAGGCGTCGGCGTCGAGGGAATTAAGCGTTTAGTCACCAGCTTCGGTCGTGGCGCGCAGTGCCTGCCGGGGAGACGCCTCGCCGTGGCGTCTCTCCGGCGGCGCGCAACGCTCCGGCTTACGGCAACTTTTTTGGCGGAGAATCTGGCATGTCTACCAACCCACGGCGCGGCGCCTTTACGCTCGTCGAGTTGCTCGTGGTCGTCGCCATTATCGGCGTGTTAATCGCGCTGCTGCTGCCAGCCGTGCAGTCGGCCCGCGGCACCGCGCAGCGTTTGCAGTGCGCGGGCAATCTGCACCAGATCGGCATTGCGTTTCATCACTACCACGAAGCGCATGGTTCGTTCCCAGTTTCGATGGTCGGCGGCGGCAAGCCCCTGGCGGCGGGCAAAGCGACAACGGGGCTGTACAGTTGGCAGGCCTTGCTGCTGCCACAACTCGAACTAGAAGCGATCCACCGTCAGATCGACTTCAACATCAACAACGCCAGCGCGACGTTGGCGTTCAACCCTCGTTTGAACGCCGATCATCCGAACGCCGCGGCGGCGCGCACGAGCGTGCCGACGTACCTGTGCCCGTCGGACAGCTTCGACGACCAGATCGAGACGATGGGGACGGCGCGACCGGCCGCCAGCAGCTACGCGGCCAACGCCGGCTGGCCTCCGCGGGCCACGGGGATCGACGGCTCGCGCCCCGTGCCTGGCGAGCACAACGGCTTCCTGGGATTGGTCGCTCCGGGCAAACCGGCTGCCTGGCACACCGGGGCCACGCGCGCGGCCCAGTTCACCGACGGTCTGTCGAACACCGTCGCGGTTACCGAGCGGCTGATCAGCAGCCTGACCTCGGCGGCGGAAATCGAAGTCGCCGAGCGCCGCGTGACGTCGCTCTGCGGCGGCGGCGCCGGAGACAGTCGCCGCCTGGGGGACTACCACGAACAAGGGCAGTATTCGCACACCGATCTCACCTACTGCAAGCTCGTCGGGCGAGCCTGGATCTCCGGCTCGCCGCTGGTCGGCAACACCTATCTGCACGTGCTGCCGATCAATACGTTCAACGTCCATCTGATCGACGGCGAGCTCGACGGACAGGTGCTCGTATCCCCCAGCAGCCAGCACTCGGGCGGTGTCAACGTGATGATGGGAGACGGCCGCGTACAGTTCGTTTCGGAACAGGTCGACATGCTGATCTGGTGGAGCATCGCCACTCGCGACGGCAACGAAGCGACCGGCAGCGTTCCGTGATCGCGCTGGCCGCGTCGATCGTCGAGCCCAGCGCTGGTCGCGTGCGTTCGGCGCGATTACACTGGCGGCGAAACTGGATGCCCCCTTTGCTCCGTCGAATCCCGCTGGAGGGACCCGCATGTCTCGCGTCGATCGCCGCGGCTTTCTGCAATCGTCGGCTGCGCTGCTGGCCGGAGCCGGCCTGGCCCCCCACTGGTTGACCGGCAGCGCGAAATCCCTGGCTGCCGAACCAACGGCGAAGAACGATCGCTTTGTGATCGGCGCGATCGGCGTCGGCGGACAAGGAACGAGCATTGCCAACGCCGCGCGGCGCTATGGCGACGTCGTCGCCGTGTGCGACGTCGATCGCACCCATGCCGAGCGGGCCCGGCAAGAGTTTGGCGGCAAAGCCGACATCCATGGCGATTATCGCAAGCTGCTCGAACGCACGGACATCGATCTGGTTACCATCGGCACGCCCGACCATTGGCACACCGCCATTGCCGTGGCGGCGCTTCGGGCCGGAAAGGATGTCTACTGCGAAAAACCACTCACCCTGACGATCGACGAAGGCAAGCTGCTGGTGCGGGTGGTCAAAGAGACCGGCCGCGTTTTTCAGGTTGGCACGCAGCAGCGCAGCGACGAGCGGTTCCGGCTCGCCTGCGAGCTGGTCCGCAACGGCCGCATCGGCAAACTGCAGAAGGTGACCGTCACGCTCCCCGACTCGGAAGCGGGGGGCCCGTTTGCCACGGCCCCCGTCCCCGCGGGGCTCGATTGGGACTTCTGGCTCGGGCAGGCGCCGGCGACCGATTACATTCCCCAGCGGTGCCACTACAGCTTTCGCTGGTGGTACGAATACTCGGGCGGCATCATGACCGACTGGGGCGCGCACCACATGGACATCGCCCATTGGGGGATGGGGGTCGACCAGAGCGGGCCGCTGTCGGTCGAGGCTCACGGCAGCTTGCCCGACATTCCCAACGGCTACAACACGCCGAAGAGTTTCACCGTCGACTTCGAGTATCCCGACGACGTGCAGTTGCACGTCAATATCGGCGACAACGGCGTGCTATTCGAGGGAGATCGCAGCCGCGTGTACGTCAATCGCGGGCGGATCGCCGGCAAGCCGGTCGAAGAACTGGCGGAGAATCCACTCCCCGAAGATCGCATCAAGCTCATCGTCAGCAACGATCACATGCGCAACTTCATCGACTGCGTACGTAGCCGGCAAACGCCGATTTCGGACGTGGTGAGCCAGCACCGCTCGGTGAGCGCGTGCCACCTGGCGAACATTTCGCTGCGGCTCGGACGCAAGCTCAACTGGGACGCGGACAAGGAAGAGTTCGTCGGCGACAGCGAAGCTAGCGCGATGATCGGCCGCGAGCAACGCGCCCCTTACTCGATCGACGCCTGACGCCGAACGCGCGCGGGCACGGTCGAACTCCTCGCTCGTCGCTGCCGGCAATTCTCCTTCGAGATCGACGCACGATGCAGTCTTGGGCCGGCAAAGTCGCCATCGTCACCGGAGCCTCGGAGGGGCTAGGGTTGTCGCTGGCGCGGGCCTGGGCCGAACGGGGCGCGGCCGTCGTGCTGGCGGCGCGGCGTGCCGAACCATTGCAAGCGGCCGCCGAAAGCCTGGCGAACACCGCTGCGCCCGTGCTCACCGTGCCGACCGACGTCACCCGGCAGGAAGATGTCGATCGCCTGGCCGCCGCCACGCTCGAACAGTTCGGTCGCATCGATGCGCTGGTGAACAACGCTGGTCGCTCGGCAAGACAAGCCATCGAAGACACGACCCCCGCCGACTTTCAGGAGTTATGGGAGCTGAATTTTCTTTCGGTCGTGCGCTGCACGCGAGCTTGCCTGCCGCAGTTGCTCGAGCGCGGCGGACACGTCGTCAACATTGGCTCTTTGGCGGGCAAGATCGGCGCGCGGTGGATCGGCGCGTATCCGGCCAGCAAGTTCCCGGTCTCGGCCTATAGTCAGCAACTGCGGCTCGAACTGGGGCCGCGGGGGTTGCACGTGTTATTGGTATCGCCCGGTCCGATCGCCCGCCAGCAGCCGCGCGAGCGCGACGAAGCGACCCTGGCCGCGCTGCCTGAAAGCGCCCGGCGCCCCGGCGGTGGCGCCAAAACACGGGCGATCGATCCCGCCTGGCTGGCGGCTCGCGTGGTGCAAGCGTGCGATGCGCGTCGCGCCGAGTTGGTAGTGCCATCGGCCGCACGGTGGTTGGCGGCCGTGGGCCAATTGTGGCCTGGCATGGGCGACTGGTTGATTCGCCGCGCGACGTAGCCGCCGCGGGGCAACGTAATCGGCCGGCGTGCAAATGCCCGCGCCGACCTTGGCACGATCTGAAACTGCTTCTAGCGATCGCGCGAGACGAGGTAATCGCTCTCGATCTCTTCCAGCGATTGCCCTTGCGCCACGCCCATGAGCGCATTCCAGAAGGGCACGTGCTGTCGCTTGTGCGCCGGAGCGCGACGTCGCCGCGCGCGAGCCGTGCGCGAACGTGAAGGAGAGTTCGCCAGACGAAGGGTGGGCCAGCCACCGCTCGAAAACTTGACTTTCATGAGTCGCAAATCCTAAAGAAAAAACGAGCACCCTGTACTGACCGCTCCGGCAATGCCGAGAGCTCGAGGAGTTAGTTAGTGCTCACTAGCGACTCAATGCGCGGCACATTCCCCTGTACCGACCCAGACAGCGTTGGCCCAACGCTCCCTTCGACGATAGGCGAGCGGGCGCGATTTGTCAAAGCCAAATCGCCAGGTGGCGGCCGACAACGAGTATCGCAAGTCGTTCGGCGCCAGAGCTTTAGCGATCGACGAGGCTGCGATGAATCCGAGGGCGTCAACTTCCGGCCGCGGCGGCCTGGTTGGCCCCCAACTCGCTCGACTCGGGCAACATGCCCGTGACATCGAACGGCAGATCGCGCGGTTCGGCGACGATTTCCAAATCGTCGCGCGTGCGGGCCTCGTCGAGGTACGCGGCTGAACACTCGACTTCGGCCAGGTGCAATGTGTTGGCAATCCACAGCACGCGCGCCGCGGGGGGCTCGACCAGGCCGATATTGGCCAACGCCGACTCGATCATCTCGCGATCGGTGTCGTAAGTGGCCGGCGCGGCGGCGCCGGTGATGTGCCCGCCGGTCAGGCAGTTGATCTTGGTGATCTTCCAATCGACCTGATCGACCGCTCGCTTCAGGCAGAACTCGGCCATGCCAATGCCGGCGGCGTTGCCGTGCGTCTCCTCGGTCAGGCCGCGCAGGCAGATGCGTTTGACCTTGGGCCATTCGTCTTCGGCGGCCCGATGATCGTTGAACTTGCGCCCCACGACGTTGGTATCCATGCCGGCGCCGCTGATGTTCTTGCCGATCTCGTCGATCAGCAAGACGTCGACCCGTTCGAACGGGAGCTTCGGCATCCAGCGGCGGGCCAGCAGCAGCAATTCACTCTCGCGGCGCTCGAAATTCTCGGGAGCAATCGCCTCGATGAGGGCCGTTTCGTCATAGCCATTTTCAACGATTCCCAAACCGGCGACGATCCGGCAACGGGCCAGCACTTCGCCGGCCACGCTCCGAATGATCTGCCCGAAGCTGTAGTCCTGGATCGCGCGGTGGTAGATTTTGGCCCCTTCGTGCTTGCCGAGCCCGATGAGCATCATTTTCATCAGGCCGCTCTCGACCTCGCCGACGAAGTTCGTGTGCGGCTTGATGCGGCCGCAGACCAGCACGTGATCGGCTTCGTAGGCGTGGCGGTCGAAATGGACGGGAATCCCCTCGGGCGTGCGACAGACAACGACCGTTTCCATCGACGAACGGATCGGGCAGCCGGCAAATGCCTCGGTCAGGCCGTACCCCTCGACGATCGCTTGCTGCCCGGCGGCGGTGCCGCCGCCGTGGCTCCCCATGGCGGGGACGAGGAATGGCTTGGCCCCCAGACTTTTCAGGTGATCGACCGCCGCCTTGATGACGCGATGGATGTTGGCGATGCCGCGGCTGCCGACCGTGACAGCAACCGACTGGCCGGCCGCGATTTTCTTCTCCAACTGCAGTCGCGAAAGCTGCTGGCCGACTTCGGCCTCGATACGGTCGACTTGCGGTCGTTCAAATTTCTGCCGGACGCGGAAGAACTGGGGAAAGCTAGCAGACACGTAGAAGGCTCCCGGAATCCTGGTCGGAACGTTACCGATCTTACTAGCCGCTGCTGGCAGCCACAAATGCCCTCCGACCCGTCCAAACTGCTAGCGCGCGGCTTGGCCGCCAAGTTTTGCCACCTGCCTGGGGGGACAAAGTCCGCACCGCTGGCCGATACATGCAGCAGCCGCCCGCGGATCGATCCGGGCTAGGTCGAAATCGGGCAGCCTCGTAGAATGCCGCCGCGCCACGGAGGGCTGTCGCGCCGAGGGGTCGGAACACGATCGCGCGGGCAGGCTGTGTTTGCGCTGACTGCATTTGCGCCTCAGGGACGAGGGCCAAGACATGCCAACGCTGCGCCAGCGACGACGTCGCAAACATCACTCGCACTACGAACACGAGGGCTTCGAGCCCCAACCCAAGCGGCGCGGTTCGCGGCTGCTGCTCATGCCCCTGGCCGGGCTGCTGCTGTTGGTGGCGCTGGCCCCGTCGATCGTCAGCTACACGCCGCTGGGAACCTGGCTCGTCGACCGCGTCGCCGGCGATCTGCGCGGCGACCTGCGCGTCGGCGGGATTTCGATCGGGTGGTTCTCCGCGGCGCGCATCGACCGGATCGAATTGCGCGATGACGACGGCGAGCTCGTCGCCCGGCTGGCCGCGATCGATTGCGACAAGACGCTGCTCGGCCTGCTCACCAACCGCACCAGCCTGGGGCGACTGCGAATTGTCGAACCGGAGCTGCGGGTCGTACTGACTGAGCACGACACCAACCTCGAGCGAGTATTCGCACCCTGGCTCGCCGACAAACCCGACGACAAGCACGATGAATCGTCGGGCGATCCGCTCGATGGGTTTGAGCTCGACGTCGAGGTCGTCCGCGGCAGCGTAACGGTCATCGATACGGTGACGGACCGCCGCGCGGTGATCGGCGACGTGAACGCGGGGCTCCGCCACCTGGCCACCGCCGGCGCGGGGTACGATGCGCGGGGGACCGCCCACGTGCAGGACGAGCCCGGCAGCCACGTCGCCAAGCTGGCAATGGAGCTCGACGGTCACACGCATGGCCCCGACAAGTCGACGCCGATCAGCCGCCTGGTGCTGAAGAGCGAGGGCTTTCCGCTGTGGATCGCCTCGGCTGCGGCGCGTCGCGTAGCGGCCGGCTGGGAAGCCGAAGGGCAACTGGCCAGCGACCTCGTCTGCGAGTGGTCGTACGACGACGGGCAGTTGCGCCACGCGAATATCGATGGCCAGGCGGTTATCGAACATCTGGTCTGCGCTGGGCCCGCCTTGAATGGCGATCGACTGCAATTGGCCTCGGTGCGGCTGCCGATCAAAGCCTCGTGGCAAGACGAGCGGCTCGTCGTCGACCAACTCACGCTGACGTGCGATCTGGGCGAAGCCTCGTTCGCCGGCACCCTCGACGGCAGCGGCGGTTGGAGCCAGGCGCTCGAGCGCAAACCGTTCCGCGTGGTCGGGCACGTCGATCTGGCGAAGCTCGCCGCCGCGCTGCCGCGCACGGTCCGCGTGCGCGACGACGCCCGCATCACGGCCGGTCGCATCGAACTGGAGATCGACGCTCAGCCGCAAGCCGACGCGGTCGTCTGGCAGGGTCGCCTCGAAACCACGCAGTTGGCGGCTGTCGCCGCAGGAGAAGAAATCACCTGGGACAAGCCGATGCTGGTCACGTTCGCCGCGCACGAAGCGGCCGATGGCTGGCGCGTCGATCGGCTGAACGGGCAGGCCGATTTTCTGCAGATCGAAGGCTCGGGAAGCGCCCACCAGGGGGAAGTCACCGGCTCGTTCGATTTCGATCGCCTGGCCCAGGAACTGTCGCGCTTCGTCAACGTCGACGACTTGCGCATGACGGGGACCGGCACTTCGAAGCTCAACTGGCAGCGAGCCGACGATGGGCACTTCCAACTCGACGGCCAGCTCGACGCACAACATTTCGAGCTGTCGCGCCCCGGCGCGCATCCCTGGATCGAGCCGCAGTTGCAACTGACGCTGGCGCTGGCCGGCGTTATGGATGGCACGAAGTTAACTAGCGTGGAACAGGCCACGTTGCGGCTCGTCGCCGGTCGGGATCGGCTCGATGCCCAGCTCGAGCGATCGGTGTCGAAAATCGACGCTACGACGGTCTGGCCGGTGGCGCTGAGCATGAATGGTCAACTCGAGCGCTGGTTGCCGCGCGTCGAACCTTGGATCGGCCCCATGCCGGGATACGACCTGGCCGGAGCCTGCCAGGTCGCCGCCAATATCTCGTATAGCTCTGGGCGGATCGAGCTCGCGCCAGTCCGGGCCAACGTTCACTCGTTGCATGCGGCGCTACCGGGACTGGTGATCGACGAGCCGCTCGTCGAGCTTTCGGCAAATGGCAATTGGAACGGCGAGTCGGGCAAACTCGAGATCAGCGACGCCCGCTGGCAATCGGCCAGCCTGACGGCCGACGCCCGGGGCGTGCAAGTCGCCATGAACGCCCCCAGCGGCATGGAATTGCAAGGAACCGTGCAATATTCGGGCGACGTCGCCCGACTGTGGCAATGGACGCTCAACCCCACGCAGCCTCCCGGTTGTCAGCTTGCGGGCCGGATGGACGGCCGAGTTGAGGTCACGCGCAGTGGCGACGTCACCAATGCCCGGCTGCACACGACAATCAACCAGTTTCTGGCAGCCTGGCCCGGCGGCGCCCGCTGGCAGGAGCCGCAGTTGAACGTAGTCAGCACGCTGGCGCACGATGCCAAGTCGCAGACGGTGCGGCTGGCTAATTTCGACGTCGCCGCGCAAGCGATCGCCTGCACCGCTCGGGGACAGATCAGCGACCTGGCTGGCCAACGACTCGTCGAGCTCGATGGCCGCGTGCGCTACGACCTGGCGGCCCTCAAGCCTGTCTGGCAGCAATGGACCGGGCAGGGGATCGACTTCTATGGCCGCGACGAGCGCCCCTTCTCGTTGCGGGGTCCACTGGCAGGCATTGCCGCCGAGCCACCACGACCGCCCGATGCTCCGCTAACGCCGCTGGTGCCGTTGGCCGGCGCTGCTGGCGTGAAACCAACGCCGAGTCCGGCGCCATCGCCGGCCGATTCGTCGCTAGCCAAGCTCGATGCCACGGCATCGCTGAAATGGGATCGAGGTAGCTTGTATGGCTTCGTGCTGGGGCCGGCCACGATCGATGCTCACCTGGCGGGGGGCATGTTGGGGCTGACGCCGCTTGACGTGGCCGCCTCTGGCGGACGACTGCATCTGGCGCCGACCGTGCGGTTGTCGCCCGGCCCGATGGAACTGACCATGCCGCGCGGCCGCGTCGCCGAACAGGTGCAGATCACACCCGAGATGTGCGCCCGCGCCTTGAAGTTTGTCGCGCCGGTTTTGGCCGACGTCACGCAAGCCGACGGGCGGTTCTCCATCGACCTCGACACCTGCCGGCTGCCGATCGGTCAGTTGGCCAAGGGCGATCTGGCCGGTCGCATGACCGTGCATGAAGTGGCCATCGGCCCTGGCCCCCTCGTGCAAGAGCTGGCAGTGCTCTTGAATCGGCCGGCCCCCGCGCGCCTGATGCGCGAGAGCGTCGTCGAATTCCGGATGATCGACGGGCGAGTCTATCACCAAGGGCTTTCGCTGGTCTTCCCCGACTTTACCGTCCGTACCTCGGGATCGGTCGGGCTTGACGAAACGTTGGCCATCGTCGCCGAAATGCCGGTGCCGCCGAAATGGATCGGCAACAACCGCCTGGGGGACGCCCTCCGCGGTCAGACGATTCGCCTGCCCATCGGCGGCACGCTCAAGGCGCCGAAGATCGACCAGGCCGCGCTGCAGCAGACGAGCGCCCAGTTCATTCGCAACGCGGCGGGCCAGGCGATTCAAGGGGAGATCATGAACCAGTTCGACCGCCTGCTGGGCCCCCGCCAATAGCCGCGCCGCCGCAGCAGCGGGCCGTTTCGCTCGCCGCGACCGGCGAATTTGCCATGCGCCCGGCGGCAACGCACAATAGCACTGCCGGCACGGCTGTTATTTTTTCGCCCAGCGGAACCTGCCGGCGAACCTGGTGAAACGCTCGGCGGCCGACCGGCTTCCCGCGAGATCACCGCCGGAGCGTCGGTCAGATGAAGCTGGTGCTGTTGGGGACGACCGGGTACCACCCGAGCGAGCAACGCCAGACGGCTTGCTTCATGCTCCCCGCAGCCGGCATAGTGCTCGATGCGGGGACCGGCATGTTTCGCGCTCGCCAGCACCTGGCGACCGACGAGCTCGACATTTTCTTGTCGCACGCGCATCTCGATCACATCGTCGGGTTGACGTTTCTGTTCGACGTGTTGTTCGAGAGAAACGTCAAGCGCGTCACGGTGCATGCGCGGGAGTCGACGATCGCGGCGATCAACGATCATTTGCTGGCGACGCCGCTCTTTCCGGTCGCGCTGCCGTGCGAGTATCGGCCGCTCGCTGGCGAGGTGCCTTTGGCGGCCGGCGGTCGGCTGACGCATTTTCCGCTCGAGCATCCGGGCGGATCGACGGGCTTCCGACTCGATTGGCCGGGCCGCTCGCTGGCCTACGTGACCGACACAGTCGCGCGCCCAGGGGCCGATTACATCGCGGCGATTCGCGGCGTCGACCTGTTGGTGCACGAGTGCTACTTCGACGACTCGATGCAAGAATGGGCGGAGCGAACGGGGCACAGTTCGACGACCGGCGTGGCCCAAGTCGCGCGCGAGGCGGAAGTCGGCCGACTGGTGTTGGTGCACGTCAACCCACTGTTGGGCGTGCACGATCCCATCGGTCTGGAAGTCGCGCAAGCCATCTTCCCGCGGACCGGATTGGGCGTCGACGGCATGGAAATCGACTTCTGAGCGCGGGCCGATTTCGCGCCGGCAAAGTCGTGGATGATTCGCCGGCGCAAATAAAAAACGGCATACCCCGCGAGGAAGACGGGGCGTGCCGTTGGGGATTTTCTCGGCTGGCACGCCGCAGGCGTCTGGGACGCCCGCGGCGGCCGGATTCAAGGTCCCGTCACGATCTACCTAATCGCCGGCGGCGATGCAGATAGACCGGCACCACGCTGGCGAGACCCACCCCGAGCAACACGATACTCCCTGGCTCGGGAATCACGCCGACGCGCTCGAGATGAAAGTTGATGTCGAAGTCGATGCTGGCTGCCAGACTAACCGCCGCCGAAACGGTCAGCGGGATCAGCTCCTCCTCGGTCAACGCCGTTTCCAACGAAGTGATCGTGGCCAGCACATACGAGAACTTCGTATTGCCATCGAGCGTGATCTTGGCGTTCGGATCGTTCGGGCTGCCTTCGATCTTGTAGGTGCCCGTCAGCGTGAACTCCTGGCTGAGCGATTGATCGTCGATATCGACGTTGAGCGCACCGAAGACGATCGCTTTCAGATCGCCGGCAGTCGCGGAGATCAAGCCGTCGATGGCGAACGTCCCCATGCCGGCCCCGGTCGGCGAGAGGATCGCGCCGCCTGTCTGCTGAAACGTCAGGTCCTTCAGCGTTCCTTCAAAATCGATAAAGATGTTCTTCAGGACAGGGTTGTTGCTGTTGGTGGTAATAATGACCTGGGAAAGGCCAAAGTCGGCGGCCTTGCCGTTGAAGATGTCGAGGTCGAGATTCTGAATGTCGTTCAGGGCCTGGCCGTTGGCATCCAGCAGCGTCTGCGAAAAACCGAAGACTTTGGGAGGCCCCACACTCGGCACGCCCGACTCAAAGGTGAACTCGACCGGCACCAGTTTGCCATCGACGGTCTTCATGACTTTCTGGGCCGAATAGGGATCGACGCCGTCGCCGGTCGAGGGTTCGTAATAGACGTAGATGTCTTTCGGTGGATCCCCCCCCGTGCGGTCGAATCGATAGGGGGCATCGATCTTGGGGATCGCCACGCTGCGCGGGTTGGATGCGAGAGACGGGCCACCCGGATTGCCATCCCCATCGAGCAATTCGAGGGGGTGGTCCAAGGGCGGCGTGAGCACGAATGGCTCGACAGTGGCCTTAACCGGAGCGACGCCGTTGCCATCGGCGATGAGATTTCCGCTCCCCGTCACGGTGGCGGAAAACGTCTGCGCGTTGGTCTGGAAGTTGGCGGCCACGATCGCGGCCTGTGCCCCGGCGGACAAGCACAGCCAGGCGCCGGCGGCGAGCATCGCGGTGGCCAACTGCGTGAACTTCTTGTTCATCGGTCGAATTCCCTGGGGACGGCAAGCGGAACGGAACAGCGAATAATCGCGGGTCATCGAAGGTCTTCCTCGGCAATGGGGAGGGGGCACATCAGGCGACGCTAGGGGTAGGCGCCGAGGAACCAGCCGCGCGAAACGAAATCAATTGCTAGCGACGGTAGAACACCGACCGACTGGGAGTCGGGCCGGATGTCGCAGCTTTGAGGCGGGCAGAACCTTGTGGGGAGCGTGCGGCACCGTCAACGCCAGCGCAGCAACGCAACTGACAGAGACACCACAAGAACACGGACCTGCCAGCTCAGAAAGCCATCGGAGGCAGAACCCTCCGAATCGCGAGCAATTAGAATGACGCGGCTTCCCTCGCGCCTACATTAGCAGTCCACACCTAGCAAGATTTGCTATTCTGGGGGCCGGCAAAAATAGCCGACCGCACTAGGTTTCCTTATACAAGCGGGTCGTGGGCCCGTCAACCAAAATTGTTGCGGATTTCCAGAATCTCCAAGCCAGGGGTGATAGCGGCTGCTGGCCGACCAGGTGCGGGGCACCCGCGATCGCTGGCTGCACCTTGGCGCCACGGTCGTCGGGCAAGCGGTCGCATCGCCCCCCCTAGCGGCGGCCGGCGAGCGGCGCCCCGCTGACGGGGCGTCGTCTCCGCCGAAACCCCCGGAAGCCACCATTTCGTGGGGGGACGCAGGTGCACGATCAACGAAAAAAGGCCCAGCCACGCCAGGTGACTGGGCCTGTCCGAATCGACCGTACCGACTTGCCGAAGCGCCGCACTGCGCGGATGCACAGTTACGACGTGCGACGCCGGCAAAAACCGCAACCGCTTGGCGATAGCATTCGCCGCACGCCTGCGAACCCAACTTGACGTTACGTTCTCCGGAAGGTCGTCGAGCGATACTCGAACTGCTGAGCGCGGGGTCGCGTGCCGCGCTGGGTCGTGGTGACCGTGCTGCGCGACTCGGGACGAACGCGGCTGGCCTGCGGTTCGGCTTCCTCGCTTTCACCTTCGTCGTCCGCTTCGCCACCACAGCAGCT
Source organism: Pirellulales bacterium (assembly GCA_050184475.1). Lineage (GTDB taxonomy): Bacteria > Planctomycetota > Planctomycetia > Pirellulales > JAEUIK01 > JAIESQ01. Next base: position 239,120 of record JBFXAH010000005.1, read on the forward strand.
ACTGCTGCACGAGCAACTCGACGAGCAGCAATCGCTCCAGCAGCAGCAACGGCGTGCCCGGCGGGCAGCGCGGCGAGCTGCACGACGGCAGCGGAAGCAGCAGCACGAGCAGCAACTGTCGCAGCTATAGCAGCCACAACAATCGGCGGTCTGAGTCGCCGTGGCCGGATCCGAGTTCAACAGCGAAAGCGCGATCACGGCCGCAAACAGCAGCAGACCATAGACAAGTGCACGATTCATCTCTAGCACCCCCTTTCCTGAAGGGAAAACTCCGTTAGTTGACAATCCATCGATCAATCATCCGCCGGCGGCCTAGTTCGCGCACCCTATTATTGCCGGGCGGCCAGCGGCGCAATCCTTCGTAGCTAGGCGAGCAGATTGCTACTTCCGGAAACCGGGATCGTCGCAGGCAATCGACAGCATCCGACTGTCGTGCCGCGAATAGCTCGGTTGCGGCACCGACGGCGAAGCGAAGCCTGCTGGCGAGGAGAGCTCGCCAAGCTGCGACCCGCGAAATCGCGATCCGTCGCCGAAGCGAACTTCCGTTCCGCTTACCCGAGAAGTAGACAAATCTCTGCGGTGCTCACCTCCATGATTTAGAGACTAGCGCCAAACTTATCGAACCTCCTCGCGACTTGTCAACCAAATTCCACGCATGGTGGGTACACCATTTTTTAATCTGCCCGACGAACATTTCGGCACGCAACTTCTGCCGCGTGCGGCTGGCGCAAATCGCGATGCGTCTGGCAAGTCGATCTGCCGCGCTCGGCAGTCATCGACTGCTCCACCGCGACGATTCGATAGAGGCGCGTCACGCTCGGCGTGTGCTATCGACTGCCCGCTTGCCGTGCGGCCGCCGCCGGCTTCCCGCCAGCGTCTTAGTCCGCCGCCCCCCGCGCGCGGGTCGTCGTGGTCGGCGACGTGAATCTCGCCTTGTAACAGCGGGCGCCGCACGACGCTGATGCAAATAGAGCAAGTCCGTCTGACGAACCGTCGGACAACGCCTTACCGCGTCCCCCATTTCGAGCCACGATTGGCGCCCGACCTCATGCTCCGTTCAGCCGCCTTAGCCTGGTTTCGCGCCGTTCGATCGGGAGAGGACGCTCCCTGGCAGCGCACTTGTGTTAACGCCGTATATCGCAATACTTTATTGGTGCCTCCGGCCCCCGAAAACTCCCGCTCCAGCCAGACTCCTCCGGCGAACGGCAACTCCATGCGGCTCTGGAACGTCGTTGTTAAGAATGTTTTACGGCGCAAGACCCGCTCGCTGCTCACGGCCAGCGGCGTGGCGGTCGCCATTGGCTCGGTCGTGGCCCTGTTGGGGGTCTCGCGCGGCTACCAGCAAACATCCGAAGACCTGTATACCAACCGGGGGGTCGACCTCGTGGTGGTGCGGGCCGGCGTCGCCCTGGCTAGCGCCATGGACGAAGGCTACGCCGAACTGCTCAAAAAGCTCCCCCACGTCGACCGGGTCAATTACAGCCTGGGCGACAATGTCTCGTTCGGCGACGACGTGCTGAGCATCCGCATCCACGGCTGGCCGACCGGCAGTTATGCCTTCGAAACCCTGCACTTGACCGCAGGGCGCGGCATCACCGATGCCGACGCCGCCATGGACGGCACCGGCGGCGTGCTGCTCGGCAAGGCCCTGGCCGAGAATATCGAGAAGAAACTGGGAGACACCACCGAAATCGAGGGGACCCCCTTCAAGGTGGTGGGCATCTTCGAAAGCACCAACATTATCGAAAACGGCGCCGCGGTCCTGCCGCTGCTCGCCTTGCAGAAGATCATGCAGCGCGAAGGGCAAGTCAACGAGTTCCAGATCACCATCAAGAAACGCTCGCCCGAAGAAGATCGCCAGGCGATCGAAGCGCTACGCAAACAAATCGAAGCGCTCGAAGTCGACGGCGAACGCCTGGGCCTGGTCGCCCAGCCCTCGCAAGAATTCGTCAACAGTCGCGCCGAAGTGCGCATGTCGCGGGCCATGTCGTTCATCATCTCGGGCATCGCCCTGCTGATCGGTTCGGTCGGCATGCTCAACACCATGGTCATGTCGGTGCTCGAACGCACGCAAGAGATCGGTTTGTTGCGGGCGATCGGCTGGCGCAAAACACGCATCACGCGGATGATCCTGCTCGAGGCCCTGGTGCTCAGCGTGGTCGGCTGCCTGGCGGGCACGCTGGCGGCCTACGGCCTGACCGTGGCCCTGAGCAACATGCCGGTCGTACAAGGTGTCATTCAACGCGGCATCACCCCTGGTGTGGTGATGGCCGGTTTCGTCATGTCTTTAGCGGTCGGTTTGGCGGGCGGATTGTACCCGGCGTATCGGGGAGCAAGTTTGCCGCCGACGGAGGCCTTGCGCTATGAGTAGCACCACCACGGCGGCCGCGGTCGAACCGCGCTCGCAGAAAACTTCGCCAACGATCCTGCGAGCCGAGAACCTCAGCCGCACCTACGCCGACGGCCACGTCACGGCCTTGGACAACGTCTCGCTCGAAGTGCATGCCGGCGAATACCTGGCGATCATGGGGCGCAGCGGCAGCGGCAAATCGACGCTGCTCAACCTGCTTGGCGCCCTCGACCGACCGGACCGGGGGGAGATCTACTTCGAAGGCGAGCCCCTTTCGAAGCAACGCAACCTCGACAGCTTCCGCGCCCAGCGGATCGGCTTCGTCTTTCAGTCGTTTTATCTGCTCCCCACGCTCACGGCGGTCGAAAACGTACAAATCCCCATGTTCGAAGGCCCGCTGGGGCCAGCCGAACGCGCCGGGCGCGCTCGCGAGCTGCTGCGGATCGTGAACCTCGAACATCGCGTCGATCACCTGCCGATGGAGCTGTCGGTCGGCGAGCGGCAACGCGTCGCCATCGCCCGCGCCTTGGCCAATGAGCCCGCCATGCTGCTGGCCGACGAGCCGACGGGCAACCTCGATTCGACGAACGAAGCCGAGGTGCTCGATCTGTTCGACCGCCTGCACCGCGAGCGCAACGTGACGCTCGTCGTCATCACGCACAGCCAGGATGTCGCCGATCGAGCGCAACGCACCATCCATCTCCGCGACGGGCGGATCGTCTCCGACGTCGTCGGTCACCACACGCCCCACTCGAGTCGGTCATGAGCTTCCTGAGTATTCCCTTCAAAAGCCTGGTGCGGCGCCGCACGCGCAGCGCGCTGACGATCCTCGGTTTGGGGATCGCCCTGGCCGCGGTGATTTCGCTCGTCGGCATCTCGCAAGGCTTCGAGCGCTCGTTCATCCGGATGTACCAGCGCCGCGGCGTCGACCTGCTCGTGCAGCGCTCCGGTGGCGGCAATCGCAAAGACAAAACCCTCAGCGTCGCGCTCGACCCCAAACTGCGAAACATCAAAGGGGTTCGCGAGGTCGACGGCGGACTGATGGACATGATCGCCATGCCCGAGTTCGACCAGTACGCCGTGATCCTCAATGGCCTGCCCGCCAAATCGCCCGAGTTGAAGCGGGCCAACGTGATCGCCGGCCGGCGTCTCGAAGCCGGAGACGAGCGCTCGCTGATGCTCGGCAAAGTGCTCGCGCTCAACATCGGGGCCAACGTTGGCGACGATGTCAAAATCTACGAGCAGCCGTACAAGGTCGTCGGCATTTACGAGAGCCCCACGGTCTTCGAGAACGGCGGCGCCATCGTGCTGCTCGAAGAACTCCAGCGACTCACCGACCTCAACGGCAAGGTCACGGGCTTTGCCGTCTCGATCGATCATCCTGGCGACGAAGCCGAAATGGCCCGCATCGCCCGCGAGATCGTCGCGCTCGAGCCGAATCTCGAGGCCATGCGTCCCGACGTGCTCGTGGCCCAGGTGCAAGAAGTCAAAGCCGCCAAGGCCACGGCCTGGATCACCTCGGCCATCGCCCTGGTGATCGGCGCCATCGGCATGCTCAACACCATGGTCATGTCGGTCTTCGAACGCACCCGCGAAATTGGCACGCTGCGAGCGATCGGCTGGCGCAAGAGCCGCGTGATGCGGTTGATCTTGCTCGAAGCCACGCTGTTGAGCGTCAGCGGCGCGGTGGCCGGCGCGATCGCCGCCATCGGCATCACTAAGATCATGGCGAACCTCCCGCTCACCAACGGCTACATCGGCAGCGAGATCGCCCCGGCCGTGTTCGTGCAGGGGTTCGTCGTGGCCCTGCTGGTCGGCTTCTTCGGGGCCATCTACCCGGCCTGGTGGGGCGCGAGCCTGTCGCCGATGGAAGCGCTGCGAAAGAAGTAGCGCTCATGGGCGGCTACTGGTTGTGGCTGTCGATCGCTTCTGCGCTGGGGCGCGCAGGCTCATTATCGATCGTCGCCGAACAAAACTCGCCCGCACGGGGCGGCAGTCAATAGCCAGGCGGCGTGAGCCTGTGCGAACACTTGGCGTAGTCGCCCAACGCAATATTGGCACACTAGCCCGAAGCGCAGCGAGGGTCTGGGGACTAACCGGTGAAGGGGCTGTCGCGCGGCGACAACCGATTCGATTTTCTGCCGACGCGCCGCAACGCGGCGACAGTTCCACGGCCGCTAGACAACGAGACCAGCAGAGGACCTGGTGGCACTGCGGCGTTTACCGCTGGAACGTCGTCGCCGGGATCGGCGCCGTGCGGGCGGTGGCGGCCGCCGGCGTTTGCGGCGCGGCCATCTTCCCTTTCGATTCCAACACCAGCAGCATGTCGGCCCGCGCCGGCCCCAGGAAACTGGTGAGCCCCATCGTCAGGCCGCTGGCTTCGCGGGCGACGGGGGTCGGCACCACGCCCAGGCCAACGATGAGCACGTGATCGGCCGGCCAGCGGAACCGCTCGTGTAGGCGAAACTGACTCGACTGCAGCACGTCGACTTGCGTGCGCTGGCGCTGCGCGGCGGGCACCGGGATCTCGAGCGAGACGGGCATCAGCCGCTCGACCTGGTCGATGTTGCACTTGATCGCCGCGTCGACGAGCGTGCCGTCGCTCGACAACAGCGGACTGAATTCGAGCGAGAAGCCCTCGTCGTACTGGGTCATCTCGGCTTGAAAGCCGGGCCAGGCCTCGGGGCGGAGCGCCAGGTCGCGGACGTAGGTGCGCGGCCGGATGTTCGAGACCACGGTCGATTGACCGTTGTTCACCAGCAAATGAGGAGAGCCGTGTTCGCGAAAATCGGATCGCCGCCGCAGCTCGGCCAGCATGAAGGCGGCGTCTTCCCTGGTCACCAGCCAGGCTTGCACGCCGGGCGTTTGCACCGGCACCGGTTTCAAGAGCCGCTGCACCTTGGTGCGCCAACTCGGATGATCGATCGTGACCACGCGCACGGAGAAGGCCTGCGTCTCGGCGTCGGTGTTCACGAAGCGGTCGACGATGTCGCCGACCACGGCCTGCACTTCGGGCGTGTGATAGACGCGCAGCGAGCGGCCGTCGGCCGCCAGCACGCTGACTTTTTCGCTGTGCCAGACTTCGAAGCCGGTCTCGCGAAAGATCCAGTCGACGATCGCCTGCTCGGGGCGCGTGGTCGAGGCGACGCGCAGCGTGTAAGGCGTGATGTCGTACTCGCGCCACACCTGGCCATGTTCGTTGGGGAGCGTGTCGGTCCCCTGCTTGACCTTGGCGATGCTGCGGCGTCCGCTCTCGGGGAGCTCGCGCAGCGGCTCGAGCGGTTGATCGCCACCGCCGCCACGGGCCGAGCCTTCGGCGGGCGCCGTGCGTTCGGCGGTTCGCCAACCATTCTCGTCGACCGGGGCCGGCGCTGGTTCGGCGGGCCAGGCCGATTCGCGCGGGGCCTCGCGAGCGCGGGCGCGGCGAGCCGGGCGCGGCTGGGTTTCGGCTGGCGGCTGGTCGTCGAGCCCGCCGTCGGTCGACTGGGCCAGGGACGAGGTTGCCATCAGGCAAGTCCAGGCGACGGCCAAGACCATCGCGCGGCTGATGCGTTGCGCCATCGAAAACCTCCATCGGCGCGCCTGCCAACGTTGAAGCCGGCGCGCTGTTGATTGAACATGCGAATGCGAGTTCGGCCGCCGGCCTGCTCAATGGCATCGACCGAGACCGCGAGAGAAAGGTCGCGGAGTATACGGAGAGCCCGCGGCAGCGACAAGGCCGAGGCAGCTAGCGTCGGCCGCCGCTAGCAAAGCCGACCAGATCAAACGTTTCAGCTAAACGGGGCGGTTTGGCTAAGTCTGAGCAAGCGTCGCTGTAGTAAGCTATCAGCCAAGCCGAAAAACCCTAGGAGCCTACCGATGACACTTTCCGAGCTGTTGTTGCCCGAGTTCGAACAAGAGATGGCCGGCACGCGGAAGACGCTCGAGCGGATTCCCGACGACAAGGCCGCTTGGAAGGCGCATCCCAAGTCGAACACGATCGGCTGGGTCGGCGCCCATCTGGTCGAAATCCCCGGCTGGGTCGAAGGGACGCTGAGTCAGGATTCCTGGGATATTCAGCCCCCCGGCGGCGAGCCGTATCGCACGCCTCCTTGGACCAACCGCGCCGAGATGCTGGCCCAGTTCGACAAGAACGTGGCCGACGCCAAGCGCGCGCTGGCCGCCACCTCGGACGAGGCGTTCATGAAGTCCTGGTCGCTGCTGATGGGGGGACAGCCCGTGTTGACCATGTCGCGGGCCGCAGTGATCCGCAACTTCGTGCTCAATCACACCGTGCATCATCGCGCGCACTTGTGCGTCTACTTGCGATTGAACGACATCCCGGTGCCGGGCTTGTACGGACCCAGCGCCGACGAACAGGGCTGAAACTCCACGCGGCGCGCTTGGGTTCGATCGAATCGAGCGCGCTGCCTGACGACCAACCATGTTTGAAATCACCGCCGAGAACGCCGCCGACTATCTGCGCGAGCGCGGGTTGATCGAGGCCGATGAACAAGTCATCGTCCGACAATTGACCGGCGGCATTTCGAACGAAGTGCTGTTGGTCGAACGAGCCGATGTCATGCCGGCGGTGTCGTCGCCCGCGGCCGACGATCGTGGGCTCGCCGGCGATTTCGTGATCAAACAGGCACGACCTCAGCTTCGCACTCCACAGCCCTGGTTTTCGAGTGTCGAGCGCAACTGGCGCGAAGCCGCCGTGCAGCGGCTTTGCGCGAACTTGGCGCCGGGGCACGTTCCCCGAGTGTTGTTCGAGGATCGCGAGAACTACCTGTTCGCCATGTCGGCCGTGCCGGCGGGTCATCGAGTTTGGCGCGAAGAGCTGCTGGCCGGCCGCATCGATCCGGCGCTCGGCGCCCAGTGTGGTCGATTACTCGCCGCGCTACACGTCGGCACCTGGCACGATGCCCAAGTGGCGGTCGAGCTTGGTGATCGCACGCTGTTTTACGAGCTGCGCGTGGCGCCGTACTACGAGACGGTCGCGCGCGATGTGCCCGAGGCACGCGACTGGCTGCGGCGTTTGATCGAGAGCCTGGCCGCGCCGGCCCGGTCGCTCGTCCACGCCGATTTCAGCCCCAAGAACTTGCTGCTGGTCGACAGCAACTTGACGCTCGTCGATTACGAAACGGGGCATTACGGCGATCCGGCGTTCGATCTGGGGTTCTTTCTCGCTCATCTGGTGCTCAAGACGTTCTACCACGCCACGAGTTCTACAGATGGGGCCGGTCGATTGAGCTCGCCGGCCGTGCGGATGCTTACTTTGATCCAACAGTTTTGGGGCGGCTATCTGCCGGTTATCGTCGAACGCATCGGGCTGCACCAATCGCAGGAGCTCTCGTATCGCGGGCTGCAACACCTGGCTGGCTGCTTGTGGGCGCGGCTCGATGGCACCAGCCGCATCGACTATTTGACGGAGATCCCCGTCCGCGAGCTGGTGCGTCAGTTATGCCGCGAGATCTTCCGGCAAGGACCAACCGCGTGGAGCGAAGTTGAGTCGCGAATTCGGGATGCGTTGTGCATCGCTTCGCCCCCGATCGCGAATGCGGCTCAACGACGAGAGGGCTTTGGAAACCGATCATGACGCGCATTGCCAACGTTCACGCTCGCGAAGTGCTCGACAGCCGTGGACGGCCGACGATCGAAGTCGAGATCGCTGGCGACGACGGCGCGACATCGTCGGCGATCGTTCCCTCGGGCGCGAGCACCGGCTCGGCCGAGGCCCACGAACTGCGCGACGGCGATCCGCGCCGCCACGCCGGTCTCGGCGTGTTGAAGGCCGTGGCCAACGTGCGCGAGGTGCTGGCCCCCGCGGTGATCGGGCTCGATCCGGCTGATCAGGCTTCGATCGACACACGGCTTTTGGAATGCGACGACACGCCGCAGAAGACCCGACTGGGGGCCAATGCGCTGTTGGGCGTGTCGCTCGCCGCGCTGCACGCCGGCGCCGCGGCCCGCGGCCTTTGGCTGTTTGAGCACATCGCCGAGTTGTATCGCCCTTTGCGCCGTGAAGGCAGCGCGCCGCTGGTGCCGCGGATGCCGACGCCGATGACCAACATGATCTCCGGCGGATTGCATGCGGGGGGCAATCTCGATTTTCAGGATGTGTTGATCCTGCCCGTTGGCGCGGCGGACTACGCCGCGCAGCTCGAGCGGATCGTCGCCACTTACCGCGAATTGGGCAAGCTGCTGGCCGCACGTGGCTACGAAGGCTGGCTAGTCGGCGACGAGGGAGGATTCGGCCCGCGCTTGAGTGGTCCACGCGAAGCGCTCGAGTGCGTCGTGCAGGCAGCCGAGGGGGCCGGTCTCACGCCCGGAGTCGACGTGGCGATCGCGCTTGACGTGGCAGCCACGCACTTTTTCGACGGCGCAAACTACCGGCTGGCCGCCACGGGCGACGAGTTGCTCTCCGCCGACCAGATGATCGATCGGCTCGAGCAACTCGTCGAAGAGTTTCCGATCGTGAGTATCGAAGACGGTCTGGCCGACGAGGACTGGGCCGGCTGGCAACGGCTGACCGCGCGGCTCGGCGCGCGCGTGCGACTGGTGGGGGACGATCTATTCGCCACCAACCGCCGGCGGCTCGAACGCGGCATTGCCGAAAACGTCGCCAACGCCGTGTTGATCAAGTTCAACCAGATCGGCACGATCAGCGAGACCTTGGCGACGATGGCCATGGCCGAAGCGGCCGGCTACCGAAGAGTCGTTTCCGCACGTAGCGGCGAGACGGAGGATTGGACCATCGCCGATCTGGCCGTCGGCACGGCCGCCGAGGAGATCAAAATCGGCTCGATCGTCCGCAGCGAACGGTTAGCCAAATACAACCGGCTGTTGCGGATCGCCGAGCGCCTCGAGAGCGACGGATGTTAGCTTGCGATGTCACGGAGCACGCAGAGAAGTCAGATGCAGAGCCTGCTGAAATCCGACAGCGCGTCCGCGATCGGCGCACAACCGCTCGACAAACAACTTCAATTAACTCTCTCCGTGCCCTCCGTGCCCTCGGTGGCCGACAGAACTCCGCGGCCTCGGCGGCTAAAACCCAATTCGCTGCCAGATCTCTTCGACCGGCAGCGGTTTGCTCGGCAGCGAACCTTCGGGCAGGGACACGCCGTGGGCGCGCAGCGCCGTCGTGCGATTGAGAATCGCGGCGCCATACAGCAAGTTGAACGCCACGGGCACGACGTGCCGGTTGGCGACCGGTTCCAGCACGGAGTCTTTCACCCATTCGTTGAACGAACCGATCGCCGGCCCGCACCAGATTTGATAATCGGCTTGACGCGTCGGCTCGCCGGTGATGGCCCAGCGCGACGACTGCCCCAGGTACCAACGGAACACCAGCGCCATCTTGTGCTTGGGGTCTTTCTGGCCGCGTTCGACCTGGCGCGGATCGCGGCGCTGGAAATAGTCGGCCGTCTGCTGCCAGATCTCCTCGAGCGGCTGACGAAACATCTGCTTCTCAAGGACCGCCCGCTCGGCCGCGGGAATCTCTTCGATCGAGTTGTACTCGCGGTACAAGTCGTAAAGTTTCTGACCGCGCATGGCGAACATCGTGCCGCGCTTGAGCACCTGCACCTTAACGCCCATCTCGAACATGTCGCCGGCGGGCCCCATGGCCACGTCGGCCTGTTCGGCCTGCGCGAGCATCGCCCGCACCGCGTCGGACGTCCCCGATTCGACGCAAGCCTGGTTGATGGTGCCGGTGAGCACGTAGGCGGCCCCCATCGCCAGCCCGGCCGACACAGCGGCCGGCGAGCCGACCCCGCCCCCGGCCCCGACGCGCAAACGCTGCTGGTAGCCGAACTGCTGCTGCAGGCGGTCGCGCAGCGCCAACAGCGTGGGGATCATGGTGATGGCGGGGCGATTGTCGGTGTGTCCGCCCGAATCGGCCTCGGCCGTGATGTCCTGGGCAACTGGAATATGGCGGGCCAACTCGGCCTGCTCGGCCGTAAGCGCGCCGGCCTGCACCAGCTTTTGCAAGAAGTCGTCGGGCGGGGGCGAAAAGAATTTCGTCGCCACTTCGACGCGCGACACCTTGGCGATCACCTGGTTGGGCGCGACGATCCGCCCATTGGCATCGCGATGGATGCCGTGCGTGCGAAAGCGCACCAACGGTAGGCTGAGCGCCAGAAACGCCGAGGCTTCGATCAGCCGCACCCCTTTGCGCAGGTACAAATCGACAATGGCGTTTTCGAGGTCGGGCTCGCCCGGGTTGTTGATCAGGTTGATGCCGTAAGGGCGGCCGCCGAGCGTGGCCTGAATGTGATCGATCTCGCGCTCCACGCGGTCGACGGGCAAACCTGCCGAGCCAAAGAAACCGAGCATGCCGACCTGCCCCATCGCTTCGACGATCGCCGCCGAACCGATGCCGTTGGCCATCGCGCCGGTGACATAGGGATAACGCAGGCCGTGGTCGGCACAAAAGGTCGGATCGCCCAGATTCTCCAGCCGCGACTCCGGCAAGTAGGCGACGATGCGGTATGCGGCGACGTCGGGCGGGGCCGCGCGAAACAGGCTCGTGCCGCCCCGCGCCACGCCGAGGTAACCCCCGGCGTCGACCAGCACCATCGACTGATTCACATCGCCAATGGCGCGAGCGATGTCCCCGGGGTCGACGCTCGGCGCCTCGTTATCGGCAATCCACCAACCTTGCATTCAGACCTCAACTGCTAGCGAACGCCATGGCCGCGGTTGCCAGCCGATCGGCCAGCAACCCGGGCTATGGCGATGGGGAAAACCGGCCCGCAGGTCGGCAATTTGACTCAAGGCGTGTGGCGGAGAGTGCGCGACGTCGAGGCGCGATTCGCGGCGTTCACGGCGCCGTCGTCGGGGACTGCGGTCGACCGTATCGACGCCCGTCAAACCCCTGACTGGCACCAGGCCGGCCGACACGGCGGCGCTCATCGTAAACAACGTGTCGCCCGGTTGCCAGCAGGGTTGGCGCCAGACCACTTCTTGGGCCACGCGCTGGCGCAGCGCTAACGACGGTTGCGGGGCTGCGCCGCGAGCCAATCGGCAAGAAACTGCCCCTAGTATTGAATGTCGCCGGGCTCGGGTGGCCCGTAATGGCCGGGTTCCAACGGCTCGCCGATCATCGATTTCCAGGTTTCGCGCTGTTCGGGCGTGAGAACGTCCATGATGCGCTCAATGGTGCGTTCATCAGGCCCGTGATGCCCCGGGCGACGGTGGTGCGGCCCGGGACCGTGCGGTCGACCGTCAGGGTTTCCGGGACGTGGTTCGCCCGGCGGAGGACCATCTGGATGAGGAGGCCTCGGCCCCTCGCCCGGCAATTCGCGTGGTCCTCCCCGAAGCCCTGGCCTTGGTCGCCTTCCCTCACCATCGACCGGAGCAGCAGGGTGTCGCTCGTCATCCCAAGCAGGTGGCGGGCCCGGCGGCGGTCGACGGCGAGTGAAGTCGGGCGAGCCATCGCCTGGCCGACCATCCTCAGCGGGCGGGCCCTCGACAGGCGCAGCCCCCTCGGGTCGAAATGCGTCGTCGGGACGTGGCCGCCCACCACGACGGGGCGGCCCCTCCGGGCGGCGCGGTCCATCCAACCGCGGCGGAGGACCTGGCGGCCGCGGACGATCGAAGTCGGGTCGACCACCATCGGGACGCTCTGGAACGCCGTCCAGCGGCGGCTCCCTGTCGGCAGGGGGATGGCGGCGCGGCGGACCGTCGAATTCGTCGGGGCGATTGCCTGGAGGTCCAACGTCGCGTCGGTGCGGCGGCCGGCGCCAGGGCCCACGACCCAGCGCGCCGTCGGGGCCGCGGGGCCGTTCTTCTTCGATGATTCTGGCGATTTGCTCGCGCTGCACTTCCGAGAGTTTCAGCGCCTCGGCCACCGCGCGATCGCGAAACGCAAACGGCCCGCGCTGCTGCAAGGCGAGTTGATCGAGCCGCGACTTTTGAGCTGGCTCGAGCTGGGCCACGATCTCGTCGCGGGCGCGGGCAAGTTGCGCGTGCCCGGGCGTTTCGTATTCATCGTCTTCGCTCGCTTCGCTGTCCGACTCCTCCTCGAACAGGGCAAATGCCGCGTCGATCTTTTCCACTTGCTCGTCAGACAAACCAAGCTCTGCTTGCACCGAGTCGTCGGCCAGCAGCATCAACGGCGAGAACGCTTCGATCAGAGACAATTCATCGACCATGTGCGCGACGCGGGTCGACGTGGCAGCCAAGTCGGCGCGGATCGACGGGTCGTCTTCGCGCTGTTCGAGAAAACTCTGGTAGTAGGCCAGCGCCGTCTCGAGCATGCGCCGCCGCAAGCCGAGCATCGATGGCATATTGGCCAGTTCCTCCTCGCCGAGTTGGGCAAAATCGTCGACCGCCGCCCGCGCCTGGCGAAAGCTCTCTTCGGCCGCGGCCCGTTGCTGGATTTCGCGATCGTAGGCCGCCTTGGTTTCGGCGTGCTCGCGCGCGATCAACACGGTGCTCACCAGCAGGCCCAGCAAGGCCAGGAAGAGGAACCCGATGCCCGCCCGCATCACGCCACGATGCCGGCGTCGCCAGCGGGCGGCGTGTTCCAAGAGCGTGGGGCGACGGGCGACAATCGGTTGATCGTCGAGCCAGCGCTGCAGGTCGTCGGCCAGCGCTTGGGCGGTCGGGTAGCGATCGGCGGGCGACTTGGCGATCGCCTTGAGGACGATCGTCTCCAGTTCGCGCGGGATGTTGGGGTCTTGCGAGCGCGGCGCGGCGGGCTCGTCGTCGATGATCTGGCGCAGAAGTACCTGTCGCTGAGAGTCGCCAAACGCTGGTTCGAGCGTCAACAACTCGTAGAGCGTGACGCCGAGCGAATAAATGTCGGTGCGGTGATCCAACAACACGCGGTCGCCGATGGCTTGCTCGGGGCTCATGTAGCGGAGCGTCCCCAACATGTCGCCGGTTTGCGTCAGATGCCCGGCGGTCTGCAACTGGGCCAGTCCGAAGTCGGTCACCCACAAATTGCCGCGCTGATCCAAGAGCAAATTCGCCGGCTTGATGTCGCGGTGCACGACGCCGAATTGATGGGCGTGCTCCAGCGCCAACGCTGCCTGGCGGATCATCGCCGCGACGGTGCGGTGATAGCGCTCGGTGTCGCCACGCGCCGCATCGAGCACCGTGGTCGGGCCAGCCGCCACGAGCGTTTCAATTTCGGCAGCGCCGCGCGACGCGGCGCCGGGCGATGGCGACAGCGAACTAGTGGAGGGCGAGGCATCTTCCTGCGGCGGCAAGTACCCCAGCGTGTTGTCGTCGACGCCGATCGGCCCGGCCACGCCGTGCGCGGCGGCCGAGCCCCACGACGAGGGCTTTCGCCAGACGCTGGTCGCCGCGTGCAGCACGGGTTTACCGGCTGCCGCTCGCAGTTGGCCAATTACCGTGGCCAGCGAGCGGCCATCGATCAATTGCATCGCGTAGTAGTGCATCCCGCGGTCGCTCCCCACGGCGTGCACGGGCACGATATTCGAGTGATGCAGCCGAGCAGCAGCTTGAGCTTCGTTCTTGAAGCGCTCCAGGTGGACGGCGTCGAACGCGGCGGCCAGCGGCAATACTTTCAAGGCGACGCGGCGGCCGAGCGACAGTTGCACCGCCTCGTAGACCACGCCCATTCCGCCGCGGCCGAGCTCGCTCACAATGCGAAAGTCGCCCAACGGGCGCTGATGTTCGGCGAAGTCGGGCGGGGCGGGGGCTGCGTTGGCCTGAGGATTTCGCATGCCGTGGGCAGCTACATTCACAAGTTCCAGCGCGTCGAGACACTCGGCCAGCTCGGCGGCAATCTCCGGGAACCTGGCCAGAAACTCGTCGCGCGCGGGGGGCACTCCCGCATCGAGCGCGGCCTGATACTCACGGACCGCGATCAACAGTCGCGGATCGTCGCTCGTCGAAAGGTCTGGCGACGCGGCCTGCGACGGATTGGTTCGTGTCAGATTCATTGTCCCGCTCCCAACGACTTGCGTAGCTGTGTTAACGCCCGCACCCACAACTTCTCGACGCTGTCGACGGAGCGCCCCATTTGGACGGCCACCTCGGCGAACGACAGCTCGTCGATGTGTCGCAGCAGAATCACCTGACGATAGTGCTCGGGGAGCAGTTCCAAAGCGTCGGCCAAAAGCAGTGAGGCCTCACGCTTGACGACCTGCTCGCTCGGCGTGGCCACCGCGGCCGCCACTCCCCTGTCGATCGCCCGCGACGTGTCGTCGATCTCTTCGACCAACGAACGCTCGAGTCGGGCATCGCGGCGCTGCGTGCCGAGATAACGCCGCACGTGGTTGGCCACCAGCCCGGCCAGTATGCTGCGCAACCACGCGGCAAAGGCAGCTTCATTCGACCCCCGAAAGCCGTTGAAATGCCGGTGCGCTTCGAGGAGCGCTTCCTGGGCCAAATCCGACGCGTCGATCTTGCCCTGCAGACGGCGATTGATTTGAGCCCGCGCCAACAACGACAAATAGCGACGGTAGGCTGCCAGCAGCGATCCCAGGGCGGCGCGGTCACCAAGCCGCGCCAATTTGAGCAATTGCTCGGGGGACAGTTGGCAGGCGCTGCCTTCCGTCGTGCAGTGGTCCATCGTGCGTCGCCTTTCGGGATTCGAGCGGTTTCGTGCGACGAGCCAGGCAGATCGCGCAAGTACCCGTCGAGGAGTTCTGATTCCGACCGCCCCCCACTTCAAAGGTAACTAAAACTTGCGGAACCCGCCGCGAGCGGCCCGTCTCCCACGAGCCATCGCCGTGCTTGGGTAGCGCACGAAGGACAATTTCGGAGGATTTTTCGATTTCGCGCGGCGGATTCGGCCCGGTTGCGTGACTGTTCGTATTGGGGGAACGGCCAACTCTTTGGATTGCATGGCTTCACAGCCACCGGAACTGCAATCGCCACCAGGCCGCATCCGCGAGGCCAGTCAGGTCCATTGGGGGCGAGGTGTTCTGTGCGCGCACTTTTTTCTTCGAAACAGAGGAGGCCTGAGATGCGATCGATCGTCTATCGCTCGGCGTGCATGACGCTGGCCGTGGTGGCAGCCTGCTGGGCTGGCCCCGTTCAAGCGCAAGGACCCGGCGGCGGATGCCGCGGCGGGTCGCGCGGCACTGCCACGATGGGAAGTCCGAATCAAGGTACACCCACACTTGGCACCAACACGACGGGAATCGTGCCGGCGTATGCCTACTACGGCGGCTCGTCGACAGGCCCGTCGTATTACCAGCAGGCGCAATTGGCCTACCAACTGGAGTACTTGCGACAGCAACAGGCCTATGCCCGGCAGCTGGAGGATCAGACCGCGGCCGTCGAAAGTGCCCGGCTGCACAAGGTTAGTCTGCGGCAGCAGCGGCGGCTAGCGCTCGAAGCTCGCCGCACCTCGGCAAAGGAACGACGTCTGGCGATGGCCCCGCAGCGCCGCGCTGCGCCGGCCGCTGACCGGGCCGCGATCGGTCAACTCGCCGCGAACGAGCGCTAGCGAACGCCCACGACTTCGCCGTTTCGACTGGCCAAGCACCGCGCTGATCGGCGCCGCGAAGCCGATTTGCACCGTGTGCCGCAAGGCGGAGGCGGGAACCCTCCGCCTTGCTGGCCTTTTCTATCGGACGCGTTCGGCGACAGTCCGGCACTGTCAGTCGCGTGGCACCAGGTGCACGGCCGGGGCCTTGATCACGGCCGTGATGGCTTCGCCCGGATTGAGCCGCAGTTCTTCGTGTGATGGACGCGTCACCAGCGCCGTCAGCCGAAAGCCGCAATCGAGCAGCACGCGCACCAGCGCCCCCTCGGGCACGACCGACACCACTTTGCCGGGCAAGTGGTTACGGGCGCTCGAATCCGGGGCCGCTCCGCGTTCGAGCACCACGTCTTCGGCGCGGATGCAGACGTGCACACGCGGACCGAGCCCGCCAACCGCCAGGCCCCAGATGCGCGTTCCGGCGACGTCGACCGCGGCCAGACCGTCGCGGGTTTCAATGAGTCGGCCCTCTTCGATCGCATCCATACCGACGTAGCGCGCGACGACTTCGTCGTGCGGACGGGCGAAGACTTCCTGTACGGCACCCGCCTGGCGCACGCGACCGTCGACCAGCAGTACGACACGATCGGCCAGGGCGATCGCCTCGCTACGATCATGGGTCACCAGCACGACGGGAATCGCCAATGTGCGTAACAGCTCGCGCAGTTCGCCGCGCAGTTTCTCGCGGAGCGGCTGATCGAGAGACGTAAGCGGTTCGTCCAACAGCAGCAGCCGGGGTCGCGGCGCCAGAACCCGCGCGAGGGCCACCCGCTGTTGTTGACCTCCCGAGATCTCGTTGGTGCGGCGCGCGGCGAGCTCCTGAAGTTCGAAACGTTCGAGCATTTCGCCGACGCGGGCATCGCGTTGCCCTCGCGGCAGGTCGGATAGGCCGAAGCCGATGTTCTCGGCCACATTCAGATGCGGGAACAGCGCATAGTCTTGAAATAACATTCCCACGCCGCGCTGTTGAGCGCGAACCAGCCTGCCGGCCGCAGCGTCGAACCAGATTTCGTCGCCGAATCGAATCGAGCCGCGCTGCGGGCGTTCGAGGCCCGCCAACACGCGGAGCACGGTCGATTTGCCACCGCCCGAGGGGCCGAACAAGACGGTCACCGAGAAACCGTCGATCGGCTGCCGTACGCGCCCTTCGATGGTCGGGCCGTTGTCAAACATCAGTTCGAAGTCGGCGACGAGCTCGTTCATCGTCGCGCCGGCCTGCGCTGGGCCACGGCGTAGGTCGTGGCGAGACTGACCGCGGCAAAGACGAGCAGCACCAGCGCCGTGCGGTTGGCCGCCGCGTAGTCGAGCGCCTGGACGTCGTCGTAGATCGATAGTGCCAGCGTGCGCGTAACGCCGGGAATGTTGCCGCCGACCATCAACACCACGCCGAACTCTCCGACCGTGTGCGCGAAAGTGAGCACGAGGCCGGTCAACACGCCGGGCCAGGCCAAGGGGAGCGTCACGCCCCAGAAGGTGCGCAGCCGCGACGCGCCCAGGCACCAGGCAGCTTCGATCAATCGGCGATCCACGGCTGCCAAAGCTGCGGCAAACGGTCGCACGGCAAAGGGGATGTTGCAGATCACGCTGGCCAGCAGTATCCCGGGGAACGAAAAGACCAGCGCCGTACCCGAAAGGCGTTCGATGGCGCTGCCGGGCGCGAAGCGTGGGCTGGCCGCCATCAACAGATAGAAACCCAACACCGTGGGTGGCAGCACCAGCGGCAGCGCCACAGCGGCCTCGACCAGCGCGCGGCCACGCCAGCGCGTGGTCGCCAGCCAACCGGCCAATGGCAAACCGACGATCGCGAGCACCAAGGTCGTCAGCGCTGCCAGCTTCAATGTCACCCACACGGCCGGCCAGTCCATTGCAATCACTTTGAGTTGGTAGACTGGAAACCGAACTTGTCGAGCACTTGCTGCCCGGCGTCGGCGGCCACGAACGCGCAGAAACGTCGGGCGGCAGCCGGATCGCCGGCCGCACGGAGCACGACACCCGTTTGTTCGAGCTCGGGATAGGAATCGGCGGGCAGCGGCAGGTAGCGACCCTTGTCTTTCATCGTCGGCGCGACAGCCAGCGACAGGGCAATCAGCCCTGCGTCGGCGGCGCCCGTTTCGACGAACTGCGCTGCCTGGGCGACGTTTTCACCGAGCACTAGCCGGTTGCTCACCTGGTCGTACAACTCGAGGTGTCGCAGCGCCGCGACCGCCGCGCGGCCATAGGGCGCATGCTCGGGATTGGCGATCGCGATCCGACGAATGTTGGCCGCGGCCAATGCCCGCACACCAGCGGCATTCAAGTTGAGAGGCGAGTCACTGCGCACCCAAAGGACGAGCTCGCCTTGGGCATAGACGAACTCGCTCTCGGCGTCGGCCAACTCTTGCTCGACAAGTCGATGCGCGTACGAGCGATCGGCTGATAGAAAGACATCGAACGGCGCGCCGCTGACGATCTGTGTCGACAGGTTGCCCGACGAGCCGTACGTGGCCTCGACCGTGACTCCAGGATCGGTTTTCTTGAATTCGGCAATTAACTCTGCGAGTGCGAAGCGAAGGTCCGAGGCCGCCGCGACCCGCACCAGTGAGTTGCCTGCGGGCAAGCTCGTCTGCCGCGACGCAACTTGTTCAAAACCGTCCGCCTGCGGCAAGGAGTTTGTGCAACCGGTCAGCAACCCGCAGAGCGCAACCAGAGCAGCTAGCGCCACGGCACGGGCAAGGCCAGTGGCACCCGATGCGACACCGTCACGCCGAGCGCTCAATCGATGAATTCTTCGAACCATAGCTCGGTCATGATCCAGCGGTAGATGTTGTTCGACAAGTCTACCCGCCCGACGCGATGCGACTCAATCGCCTGCCGCAACCGCCGTTCGTCGTACAATCCGCGCCCCAGACAGCGCTCGGTGAGCAGGGTCGGCTCAATTGTCGCGGCCGGCTGCTCGCGAAACCAGCGGGCGATCGGCACGACGAAGCCCAACTTGCGACGGTTGTCGAGGACCGCGTCGGGCACGTCGCCACGCACCGCGCGCTTCAGAATCGCCTTGCCGTGTCCGTGGCGATATTTCATTTCACCCGGCAGTTGAAAGCAGTATTCGACCAGACGATGATCGAGAAACGGCAGCCGCGACTCGATCGAATGCGCCATCGAGATTACGTCGCCATAGTGCAACAGGTCGACCAATCGGCCTTCATGCTGACGCCGTAGCGATGCGTTCAAGCGATCGGCTATCGGTGGACGATCGCCGAGCAGCGGTTCGTCGGCAGGGCCACCGAGGAGTGGACCACGATAGACAAGCTCGTCGCCGCGGGCCTGGCGAAACAACCGATGCGTCCATAGCGGGCCCGCAGCGCGACCTGCCAGCAACAGCGCGCGGCGCGGTCCCACGCGGCGCAGTTCCCAGCGGAGTTCCTCGGCGGCCGCGCGCCAGCGGCCGCGGGCCAGCCGATCGGCCACGGCCGTGGCAAAGTTCGTATGGTAGCCGGCCAGTAATTCGTCGGCTCCTTGACCTTCGAGAACCACGGTCACTTTTTGTCGGGCCGCTTGCATGATGCTCCACAGCGGCAACACCGCCGGCGTGTGAATCGGCGCTTCGAGATGGCGGACAATTCGACGTAGCGCGGCGACCAGGTCTGTGGCATCGACCGGCACGGCGTTGGCTTCGAAGCCAAGTTGGTTCGCCAACCGCGCCGCGGCCGGCGCTTCGTCGAACGATTCGCCCGGGAACGACGCCGTGAACGTCTGCAGCCGCTCGTCGCAAAACGTGCGCAGCAAACAGGCGATGCTCGACGAATCGACTCCTCCCGACAGCGTGATGCCGACCGGCACGTCGCTACGCATGCGCAGGCGAAGCGATTCGATCAGATGGTGCCGCAGTCCGTCGGCTGCCTCGGTGGCCGAAATCCTCGTATCAACTTCGGTCGGGTAGTCCCAATAGCGTTCGAGCCGCACGCCGCTGCGACCGACGATCAGGTTGTGGGCCGGCAGCAGCCGCTGGATGCCGTCGAAGCAGGTTGCTTCGAGCCGCGCTCCGATGCTCGCCCGCAGCAGGCGCGACAGCGAGTCGTAATTCGGCCGCGCCAGTTCGGGGGCCACGGCCAGGATGGCTTTAATCTCCGAGGCAAACAGCAGCCGTCCGCGGTGGACTGCGTAATGGAACGGCTTGATGCCGAACCGATCGCGCGAACAGAACAGTTCGTCGCGGTCGCGATCGTAGATCGCAAAGGCCCACATGCCGTTAAAGCGAGCGACGCACTGCGGGCCCCAATGCGCGTAGGCCCTGACGAGCACTTCGGTGTCGCTAGCCGTGCGGAACGAGCAGCCGGCCGCTTCGAGCTCCGCTCTCAGCTCGACGTAGTTAAAAATCTCGCCGTTGAACGTGACGGTATATCGACCGTCGTCGATCGCCAAAGGCTGATTACTTTCGGGCCGCAAATCGAGAATCGAGAGCCGCAGATGTCCGAGCCCCGCCCGACCACCGCACGAGTCGATCCCGCGGGCATCGGGGCCGCGATACGGCATGGTGTCGAGCATGCGCGCCAGTTCGTCGGCACCTGGGTCGCGATCGTCAAGCGGAACGGACTGCGCAAAACGGTCACCGGTCGGCGCGCGATCGAGAGCGAAGATGCCGGCAATGCCGCACACGAGAGCTCACTTCTGCGCCGGCAGAATTGCCAGGCCGGGCACGCCCAAATCGAGCCGAAAGACCGCGCCGGTGCTCCCCTGCTCGGCTCCCAGCGCGCCGGTGACGAACAACTGATCGCGCCGCGGGCCGCCGAATGCCACGTTGCTGGTGGTGAGCGTGCCGGCCTCGTAGCGCGCCAAGAGCTTGCCCGCGGTGCTGAGCACCTGCACCTGGTGCATGCCGTAGTGAGCGACATAGATGTTGCCGGCCGCGTCGAGGCACATACCGTCGGGCTGGTTGTCGATCTGGCCTGCCGCTTCATCTTTCTTGGGCAATTCGGCCAGCACGCGCCGCTCGCCGAGCTGGCCCGGCGATTTCACTTCGTAAACCAGGATGCGGTTCTTTTGGCTTTCGCCCATGTAGAGCGTGCGGCCGTCAGATGAAAGCGCGACACCGTTGGGAAAGGCCAACCCCTCGTCGCACAGGTGCGTAACTCCCTCGGCATCGACGTAATGCAGCGTACCGATCGGTGCTTCGAGACTCGACCCGCCGGGATCGGTGAAATAGAAGCCGCCGTGCGGCGTATCGAGTGACAAGTCGTTCGGGCCGCGCAGCGGTTTACCGGCGCACTTATCCGCCGCGGGGGGGAGGAGCTTGCCCTCGGCCGACAGATGCAACACCGCGTGATGACTGGCGTCGCACACCAGGTGAGTGCCGTCGGCCAGGATCTTGTGGCCGTTCGGGGCGCCGGTCGTGGCCCAGACCTTGGCTTGCCCCTCGAGTGTGAATTGCCAGATGTGTTTTTCTTCGGAGCAATAGCCCAGCCCCTGGTGGTCGAAGACGACTCCCTCGCTGTAGTGAGGCACGTCGATGAGCTTGACTGGTTTGACTTTGGCCGGGTCGGGCAGGTCATCTCCTGATGCGGCTGTGGGGAACGAGGCTGCCCAACAGACCAGGGCGGCTGCCAGGGCGGGGGCCAATGCTCCGCAGGTTGCGCGATTGACAACGCGAGCAACGGTTGGCAGTGCAAGGCGAGGAAGCATATCGACGGCTCTCAAAGCTATTAGGGCAACAACCAGCGCCGCGTCTGGCAGCGCCGCTCGCTGCCGGTGCTCGGCCGCGCCATGATAAGCGGCCCCCGATGCGCTTCCAAGCAGCCGGCCGCGTCGCGGGGGCCGAAATTGTCCGCCGGCACGCGCGAGCGATAGAATCGGCGAACAAACAACTGCTCAACCTTGGGATATGCCGATGACCTTAGCCGCTGCGACGTCACTGATCGGTCATAAGCTTGAAGATCTCGACACGCCGGCCTTGTGTTTGGATCTCGAAGCCCTGGACGCCAACATCGCGCGGATGGCGGCCCACACGCGTGCTCACCAGGTCGACTGGCGTCCGCACGCAAAGGCCCACAAGTGCCCGCAGATCGCCCAGCGCCAGGTGGCGGCCGGCGCTATCGGCATCACCTGCGCCAAGCTCGGCGAAGCCGAAGTTTTTGCCGCTGCCGGGGTGCGCGACATTCTGATCGCCAATCAGATCGTCGGCCCGCACAAGATGACCCGCCTGCGGGCGTTGCGCGCAATCGCCGATCCGATCGTTTGCGTCGACTCGGCCGACCACGTGGCCGCGCTGTCGCGCGCGTTTGCCGAGACGGCCGAGCCGCTCCGCGTGTTGATCGAGATCAACGTGGGCCTCAACCGCGCCGGCACGGCGGCTGGTGAGCCCGTCGTGGAGCTGGCGCGGCAGATCGTCGCCAGCCCGGGGTTGCACCTGGCCGGCATCATGGGGTATGAGGGGCATCTGCTCAACATTCCTGATGTCGACGAAAAGCGCGACCGCATTCGCAGCGCGCTGGCCGTGTTGCCCGAAACCAAAGGCCTGCTCGAGCGTTCCGGCATCGACTGCGAGATTGTTTCGGCCGGCGGCACCGGCTCGTACGAGATCACGCCGATCTGCCCGGGCGTCACTGAAGTGCAGGCTGGCGGCCTGGTGTTGATGGACGCCTACTACAAGAATCGTTGCGGTGTGTCAGGCTTCCAGCACGCTCTCCTGGTGCTGACCGGCGTGGTAAGCCGGCCGGCGCCCGATCGGGCGGTGATCGACGCGGGGCGCAAATGCGTTCACGGCGACTTGCACAAGCCGTTGGTCGTGGGGCGCGACGACATCGAAGTCGCGCGGCTTACGGCCGAACATGGCGACCTGACACTGGCCGAATCGGCCCGCGATTTGCAGATCGGCGACCGCTTGTTGTTGGTCCCCGGCTACAGCGATTTCACCTGTGTGTTGCACGACGAATTCGTGGTGCTGCGTGGGGGAGTGGTCGAAGCGGTCTGGCCGCTGGCCGCGCGTGGGAAGCTGAAGTGAGAGCGACGCGATTAACCCGGCACGGATGCTGGCATTGCAAGAGTCGACACTTCGAGAATCGGCTTGCTCTGCATCCTAGTCGCCGAAGGTGGCGATGTCCTGCGCCGATCGCGAACCGAGGGCATTCCAGGTCTGAACGTCGATTTCGTTGGTGAAGAACCGCACCGAGCTGTCGAGCAGCGAAGCATTGACGCCGCCGTTGTGGCTGCTGCGGGCCGAGGCCCAGACGTTGCCGTCGCGCTGGTTCTGCGTGCACTTCAGCGGATCGTTGACCGGAATCGTCGTGCAGCAGGCGGGCAGTACGTCATTTTGAGGTGAATTGGGGCCGAACTTGGCGGTGAAGCTCGACGCCCCCATGCCGGCCCAGGCCCAGGTGCCGCGACCGTCGGCCGGATCGTCGTAGGCGAGCACTTCGCTCAGGCAGAGCGTGTTCGAGGTGCCGTCGCGGACGTCGCGAAAGCGGACCCCTTGCCCCCAGCCGGCCTTCCAGCGGCCGAACATCGTCTTATGGTTGAGCCGCTGCACGACATTCTCGGTCCCCCGCGGCACGATCACGCCAAAGGCGCCCGCCTTGGACGGCGACTGAAACGACATGAAGGTGTCGGAGCCGAAATTGGCCGCATAATTTCCCTTGGCGAGATGCTCGAGCTTCCAGTTATCGAGCAACTGGTCGGTCTCGCTGGCGCTAGGGCACTTCAGAAACGGCAGCGAGAGGATGCCGAACTCGCGCCATGGCTTCCCCTCCTTGTCGCGATCGCAATCGTCGCAGGCGCTGGCTTCGTTATCGAGGCAGCCCATCAACTTGGAATACATGGCCGACTGATCGATCTGCGGCATGATGTTGGCCAGCCAGTTGGGGCCCTGGCAGTAGACGCCGATATCGGTGCCGGCCGTTTTCCACAGCCCTTGCTTGGGGGAGCAGTGGGGCAATCCCGGCGGCAGGCTCTGCATGGCGTCGTGATGATTGTGCAGCGCCAGGGTCAGTTGCTTGAGGTTGTTGGTGCATTGCAGCCGGCGGCCCGACTCGCGGGCGGCCTGAATGGCCGGCAGCAACAGAGCGATCAGCACGCCGATGATGGCGATCACCACCAGCAATTCGACCAGCGTAAAACCACGTCGAGCCTTCGCGCGGCGGGGCGACCGGTTTGTTTGCGGCGTCAACACGGTCATACAAACTCTGAGAAACGGACGGCACAAGAAAACAGAAAGTGCCGCCTACCTGGACAGTTCGTGGCCAGGCAGGCGGCATGAGCGATGCGAAACAGCGACAGCCTTAGCGACTGCGACGCCGCACCACGAGCAAGCCTGCCAGGCCAATCGCTGCCAGCACGAACGTCGACGGCTCGGGAATCGGCACCACTTCGGTGAGCACCTGGGCGCCGAACGCGCTGGTCGCCTGCGTATTGGTGAAGACATTGGCATACAGGTCCAGGCTGCTGGTGTTGAAGCCTGGCGCCGCGCCGGTGTAGCTCCCGGTGGCCAGCAGTAGCGGCGCGCCGTAGACGAGCTGCTCCTGGTTGCCAAAGATGCCGAACGACGCGATGCTCGACAGATTGCCCGCCGTTTGTCCGAAGCCATAGACGATCAACGGCGTGGGGGTCGGAACCGTCACTTGCGAGCCGGCCAGGGTGGTGGGCCCACCGGGCGTGCCGTCGGCCGAGCGAAAATCGGCGAAACCGATGGCGCCGCTGCCGGCCGGGCCGTTGCCGAATTGACCGAAGGGGGCCTTGTTGTCGATCGCGGTGATGTTGCCCGTCAAAGGCACTCCGAACGAGACCAAACCGCCGTTGTCGCCGGTCGAGACGTCGGCGAACAAGCTAAACGTGTTGCCCGCCTGAAGCACCAACTGGTAAGTGACCGTGGCCGCCTGAGCCGAACTGCCCGCCAGTAACGTGACGATCAGGCCGGCGAAAAACTTCCTCGACATATAGATCTCCGAATTCTTGGATTTGTGCGTTGGTATTCGAAACTTCGTCGAATCGTTCTATTTGGCTAGCATCGTTCCTTCTGGCTATGGCGATGGCGTCTTCCGAGCACCAACAATCCGGTCAGGGCGCCTAGACCTAGCAAGACGATGCTCGAGGGTTCAGGCACCGCGGTGATGCCGGCCACCAACGGCAAGGGAGACGACGTTCCGTAGTTGGCTTGCAACAAGCCGAAGTCGCCAATACTGATCGAGCCGTCGCCGTTGAAATCGCCGCTGGTCCAGCCGGTTAGTCCGGTGGTCAGCGTGTTCACGGCCTTGCCGTAGTTGGCTTGCAGCACGCCGAAGTCACCGATCGAAACGCTGCCGTCGAGATTGGCATCTCCAGGCAGAATGGAACTGAACCAACTTCGCAGTGGGCTGAGCGACTGCACGTCGGTGTAGTTGTTCCACTGGTTCGGCTCGGCGTACGTGCTCGACGAACCATCGCGATAGTTGGCGATGGTGATCCCGAGATAGCTCGCCACGGTGGGGTTTTGTGCCGCCGTGAACGACTCGAGCTTGATCAGCTCCTGGGAATTGACACCCCCGCCTGCCCAGCCGCCGACGGCCTCGCCGATCGGCCCCTGGACGACATTGCCGCCCGCGTCCTTGATGGTGTACTGCCAGTTGTCGTTATTGACGGCGAACAGACCGGCAGCATCATCCACGCCGACCGTCGATGTCACGCCGTCTTCGGTGACTGTGCCCGTGAAGCCAAAGTATTGGAATTGGTTGCCGGGGGTCTTCTGACCGGCGTAGACGTTGAAGTTCCAGTCGGCGCCACCGACGGCGTTGGGGTTCCAGACCGTGTTAGTGGCGAAATTGAGCTTCGTATCGGCGCCGGCATTGTACGGATCCCCCTTTAGCGTTCCGAAGCCGTTGATGCCCCCTTCGCGCTGCATGCCGCCGCCGCCGGCGACCGGATCGCCATCAGGATTGCCGGAGTCGAAGTCCGGGGTGTTGGTCAGGTACCAGGCTTCCTGCCACTCGTTGACGGTGTACATGGCCCCCTGCGGTACGGCCGACCATAGCGCGTCGTTGCTGAAGGTGATGGTGCCGCTACCGGAGCTTGTGCCGTCGGTCTTATTGAACGACCATTCGATCGTCCAGCCACGGAGATCGACGGTCTTCTTGCCGGGGTCGGTGCCGGCAACCACGAACTCGAACCAGTTCTGGCCGTTCCCTTGAACGCGGCCCAAGACCGGGTCGAAGCGTCCGCCCCCCAGGTAATCGCCGCCACTGACGGCGTTGGCCTCGTTCATGATCAACGTGTTGGGGCCCGCC
The DNA here is from genome assembly GCA_050184475.1 of Pirellulales bacterium. GTDB lineage: Bacteria > Planctomycetota > Planctomycetia > Pirellulales > JAEUIK01 > JAIESQ01. The sequence continues at coordinate 265,143 of JBFXAH010000005.1, forward strand.
GCAAAAACAGCGGACTGCCCCAGCGCGAGGCTCATGCACAAGGCGAGTGCTATCTTTCGAGACATCGGGTTATTGCCTTTCAGTTATTGTCTGAGTTGTGTGGGATGTTCAGCTCGACTAGGCCCGGGCCGCGCGTCGCCGCCACATCGCGGCCAGCACTCCCATGCCCCCCAACAAGGCCAGGGCCACGCTCGACGGCTCGGGGACCACGTGCGCGGTAAACGACAGGTTGTCGATCCCGAGGCCATCGTCCTGGCCGCTCAGATCTTCGCCTGCCCAGCGCAGCACCAGAGTTTCGCCTGGGGCCCAGTTCAAGCCGGTGATCGTGGCGCTGATGGCCGTTTGATTGGCCTTGGCGTTGCCGTCCAGCGCGACTTCGGTCGGCGAGACTTGCGTGTTCGGCGCCGTGAAGTTCAACCCGGCAAACGCCGTGAGCGGGCTGTTGATATTGGCCCCTTCGCCGTAAGCAAAGGCCAACTTGTTCGGGCTGGGCACGTTACCTCGGCGCCACTGCTCGCCGGTGTACGACAACGTGAACTCGGTGAACGTCAGGCTGCTGGTGTTCGTCAGCAACAGACCAAAGCTGGGAATCTGATTGCTGGTGGCCAGCGCACCCAGGGCGCGGTCCGTCGCGGCGGTCGTGCCAAAGCTGATCAGGCCGCGGCCGGCCGATCCACTCAGGCTGCCATCTTGTGCGCGGTATTCCGTGTTGGTGCCCGACGAAGTCGGATCAATTGCTCCTTGCCAGCCGGTCAAGCCCGTGGCGCCGACCCAGCCGGGCACCAAGTCGTTGGGGCCTTTGCCGGTCAACGTTCCCGAACCGGTCGTGGGGAGCGTGTCGAAATTCTGCAAGTAAGCCCCCCCCGTGTAGCTCACCGGCGCGGCTTGAGCAGCGCCTGGAAAAGCCATGCAAATCGCCACTAACGACGCGACGCCCCACTTTGCCAACGAAAAAACATTGCCGGTTTTCACTAGCCGCTCCTTATTCTCGATTGCCAAGGAAAAAACCTGATGCCGGAGGCCGCCCGAACACGATGACGCCCGCGCGCAGGCCGATTGCGCAAAGTCCCCATGCGCGCAGCCTGGGCGCAGCACCAACGTGCGCGCGCAGAGATTGCGCGAATGCGACTCGCTTGGTTGCGACGGCACTCCGTTAGGTGGAGTCTTTCAACCGTGCCGTCGGGCCGATCACAATCGACTTGAGATGCCGGGCACCTAAGATCGCTCGCGCCTCATGGCGAGTCGCGAACCCGCGCGGACCAATTCGTCCGCACGCCTGAGCGCCGCGCGAAAAACTCGCGAGGCGTCCCCCACTTGGTGCCCTAAGGGCGACTTCGTGTCACCAGCGTCCCTCCACTCCCCTGCCGGCGAAGCTCTTCGATTGCCATGAGCGCGGCGAATTTCGAGTGCGCTCTGCAAGCAGGTTGTCGGCATCATATCGAGCGATATGAAGATTGCTTGAACTACAAATGCGATCTTGATTCAGATTGCGCGAAGCCGAAGCGGATCGCCTCATGCGACGCGCCAGGCAGCGTTCAAGCGGCGCGAGACGCGCGCGGCGTGGCGCGACGAGGCGCGGCTTAAGAGTAGAGCGCCGCGATCGGTTCGCCGCGATTGAGTTGCGCGGGGCGACCTTGCAGATCGACGAGGGATATCGTCGGATCGATACCCAGCACCGCGTAAACCGTCGCCGCGATATCGGCCTGCGTATAGGGGCGCGTCACCGGAAAAGCGCCCACGGCGTCGGACTGTCCGATCACTTGTCCGCCGCGCACCCCCGCGCCCGCGAAAATGCCCGAGAAGCAATTCATCCAGTGATCGCGACCAGGCTTGGTGAAGTACGGACTCGAACCATTGGGCTGAACGATCTTGGGCGTACGGCCGAACTCCCCGGCCACGACGACGAGCGTTTCGTCGAGCAAACCGAGGACGTGCATGTCTTCCAAAAGCGCCGAGATCGCCAGGTCCGCCGGCGGCAACAGCCCCTGCAGGGCCTCGAAGTTGTTGTAGTGGGTATCCCACAACGCCTGGTAACTGACATTGGCCTGCACCAGCGGCACACCCGCTTCGATCAAGCGCCGGGCCAGCAACAGCGACTGACCAAACAAATGCCGGCCATAGCGATCGCGCAGCAACGGGCTTTCGCTCTCCAGCGCCAAAGCCTGGGCCAGCTTGCCCGAGGTGAGCACGTCGAAGGCGTCCTGTTGTTCGCCGCTGAACGCAACTGTCTCCGCGGCAGTGCTGAGCGCCGCGCGTTGGCGATCAATTTCGGTCAGTAGTTCGCGCTTCGCCGCAAGTCGCGAAACGCTCATGCCATCGGTAAGACTCAAACTGGCATCGACCCGGTAATCAGGTCGATTGGGGTCGCGGTCGAAACGAAACGGATCGACCTTGGCCCCGAGAAAGCCCCCGTTTTGACCGGGATACGCGCCCGTCGCAGGATCGACGACTTCGCCGGGGAGGACAACCGAAGTCGGCAGTCCATCGCCGCGAGGTCGCAGGTATTCGAGCACCGCTCCCCAGCAAGGCCAGTCGCGGCGCGAGGCGGCCAGCGTCGCTCCGGCTGGCAACTCATCGATTCCCCCCAACAACCCGTGCACGGCCAGGCGGTGATCGCCGAAGGCCGGGTTCGCAGCGAGCGTGCGCACCAAGGCGTATTTGTCGGCCGCCGCGGCCAACCGGGGCAGATGTTCGCACAACCTAACTCCCGCCAGCGGAGTGCCGATGGTCCCAAACTGGCCGCGATACTCGGCCGGGGCGTGAGGCTTGGGATCGAACGTGTCGAGGTGACTGGGCCCGCCGAACAAGAACACGAACAGGACCGACTTGGCGCGCGGCGTCGCCGGCGTGGCGGTAGTTGTACCAGGGCCAGTGCGCTCTTGGGCGTGGGCGCGGCTGGCTAGCAATTGCGAGAGCCCCAAGCCCAACAGGCTTGAGCCGCCGATCTCGAGCAATTGCCGCCTCGAGACGTGGTATCGCCCCAGGGGAGAACCACTCGCAGATCCGGTCCGTGACATCTGGCAATTTCCCCGCGTCAGTCGACTGCCAAAAAGAAAGTGGGGCGTGCTGACCGCGATAGCGCCGCTCTCAAGAGGATAGCCGAGAAGACATCAGCACGGCAAACAACCGGGGCGTACTTTCGCGACCGGCAGCGGGAGCATGTGAACGATATCGTCGAGGCCCATGGCTCGAACCAAAAGAGCCCACTACCAACAACCGCGCGGGCGAACCCGACTACGCGCGGAGTGGACTCACCAGACTGTTATCGCCACCGGCGCATGACAACGTCGATAGCGCCTCTTTGGTCCCCCGTCCCGCGGCTAGGCAAGCGGTCATAGCCAATCGAGACCGTAAAGACAGAGTCCCACGATGAGCATTGCCAAAGTCGCAACCATGAGCCAACCCACGGCGTGGACCACGACCCACCCGATCCCTTTCCATCCGCGGGTGACGATCACATAGCCGGGCACCATGATCCAGGCGAAGACAAAAAACCAAATCTGTGCCGAACTAGGGATCGGCTTCTGACGTCGTCGCGCATCGGTCGTGGCCCAAAGACCCAAACAGAGCGCCATGGAGATATTCAGATGATGACGTCGACGAACCAGAGCACCCACCAGGCATTGACCAACCAGGGCTCCGGGGAGTCTTTCCAGCTCGTATCCCGCTGGGCAACGCAACTTGGGTTGCTGGCGCGCCAAATCTCGCGCGTGCAGAGAAACGGATCCACCAGATTCAGAACGGGGATGAACCACGAGACGACCGCGCTCCGAGGCGTGAAATTGAGTTTGTCGCAGCCGAGGGCCAGCAAGTTCCGATACGCCTGGTGAAACCAGCACAAGAACACAACGATCGTTCCCAGGTAGACGGTCTCACGAACCCACCACAGCAACTCTTGTGGGTGGAGCAGCGCGGCAGGCGCCGGCACAAGACGATGCGGCCCAAATCCAATTAGCAGTAAGCAGACAAGCAACATGCCACTCAACAGGGCGTCGGTCGCCAGCAGTGCCCGGGCCCAATTTGCCCATGCGCGCTCGCGCACGAAATGGGCGGTCTCGGTATCATCTGGCACCGTGTTCGTCGCGGGATCCAGCGCCGGCGGGCTTTCGTAGGGATTGGCCGACATCGATCAAGCCCTCCAGTAAGGGGCTCCTACTGGCAGTTGGTTGTTCGGCGCGACGCACGGTATCCGATCACAGAACCCAGACGCTCACCCCACCGGCGAGGTGGCCCCTTGCCGCGCGAACAGGCGGTCGAAGCACTGCCGCACGCGCTGCCGCGTCTCGTCGTAGTCGGACAACAGCGCGTCGCGATCCTCATAACCGACGAACCTCGCCAGCTTCGCCAGATCGATCGGGTCGTCGGGCAAATCGTCGCGGGCCGTGGTGTTCAGGAGCCGCAGGCGGGCCTCGATCGTGCGCAAAAACCGATACGCGTTGGCTAACAGCTCGTAATCGGCGTCGTTGAGCTGGCCGGCGGCGCGCAGCGCTGTCAGGGCGGAATGCGTGTTGGGTTCGACAAGCGCCGGCTCGGCCGCGCCGAATTTCAGTTGCAGCATCTGCGCGGCGAACTCGATATCGACAAGCCCGCCGGGGCCACGTTTCAAGCTCCCCTTGCCGACCGTTTCTTCCATGCGGCGGCGCATGTCGCGAATCGCCACGGCGTCGGCGTCTTGCCAGGGTTTGGCGAAAATGCATTCGCGAACCGCGTCGGCCACCTCGGCGCTGGCCAGCTCCGATCCATAGACGACGCGTCCGCGGAGCAAGGCCTGTCGCTCCCAGATCGTTCCCTGCCCCTCGGCGAAGTAGCGCCGCAGTTCGTCGAAGCTGGTGGCCAGCGACCCGCTGCGGCCGGTGGGGCGCAACCGCACGTCGACTTCGTAGAGCCGGCCGTAGGGGCCGAGCTGACTGGCGATGCGGATGATCCGCTGCCCCAGTTCACTGAAGAAATGCTGGTTCGAGGTCGATTCGGCGCGCCGCGCGCGGCGGCCGGGGACGGTTGAGCCGTCGGCCTCATACAAGAAGATCAAGTCGAGATCGCTGTAGTAGTTCAACTCGCGGCCGCCGAACTTGCCCATCGCCAGGATGACCAGTTCGCACGGCTGGCCGGCGTCGGGGCCGGAGCTGAGCGTCGGCTCGCCGAGCTTGGCCGCCAGCTTGTCGTACTCGACCATCACGATCTGTTCGAGACAGGCCTGGGCGATGTCGGACAACACGCCGGTCGTGGCGTGCACGTCTTGCTTGCCGAGAATGTCGCGAACGCCGACGCGCAGTTGCTGCGCGTTCTTGAAACTGTGCAGGATCGGCTCGATGTCTTCAGCCCCGCGGCACAAATCGGCCAGCGTGTGCTGCAAGAAGTCGAGCGTCGGCAGCTTGTTGAGGACCAGGCTGTCCATCAGCTCGTCGATCATGCCGGGATTGCTGATCAATATGCCCGACAGATACTGGCTCGACGCGCACAACTCGACGTACAGCCGTAGCGTGGGGGGGTTGAAGCTGAACAGTTCCCAGAGCATCCCCTTGCCCCCCAGCGAATCGCTGACCTTTTCCAGGGCGATCAGCGTGCCGTCGGGGTCGGGCGTGGCGGCGATCGCCGACAACAAGCGCGGCGCGATCGAGGCCAGAAAATGCCGGCAGCGCCGCGTCGAGAGAAACCGGATCTTCTCGACCGACAGCGCGATCAGGTTTTTGTAAGCCAGCTCGACGTCGCGAAAGCCGTACTTGGCCAGCACTTCGCGGACGCGCTCGGGCGCCGGATCGGGATCGAGCACCAGATCGACCTCGGGCTCGGTCTGGGCGTCGTCGCGAAAGGCATCGTGCAGCAGGTGATCGAGAATGCGGCGGTTGACGGCCGTCTTTGTCTCGTGGTCGGACTCGAACGCTTCGCGGGCGCTGCGCTCGGGCCGGTCGGCGTAACCCAGCCGGATCGCCAGCCGGCGCAACTCGGTCGGGTCGTCGGGCAACAGATGCGTCTGCAGATCGAACATGATCTGCAGACGGTGCTCGATGTTGCGCAAGAAGCAGTAGTTCTCTTCGAGAATCATCCGCTCCTGGTGCGTCAAGCAGCCGACGCGCTCCAACTGCTGGATGGCCGGCAGCGTGCCGGTGACGCGCACCTCGGGCAAGTCGCCGCCGTTGAGCAATTGCAGGAACTGAATCACGAATTCGATGTCGCGGATGCCGCCGTGCCCCGTCTTGACGTTGCGGGCGTCGGCCCCCTCGCGCACGGTGCGCTGCTCAATGCGCCGCTTAAGGGCTTTGATGCCGGTGATGTCGGCCAGGCTCAGGTAGCGGCGATAAATCCAGGGCTCGAGCTGCGCGAGGAATTCGCGCCCCAAGTCGAGGTCGCCCGCGACGGGGCGCGCCTTGACGTAGGCTTGCCGCTCCCAGGTGCGCCCCAGCACGTCGTAGTAGTGCGTCGCTTGCTCGATGCTCGAGACCAGCGGGCCGCGACGACCTTCGGGGCGCAACCGCAAATCGACCCGGTAGGCCGCGCCGTGATCGGTAACCTCGGTCAGCAAGCGGACCACCTCGCGCGTCAGGCGGTCGAAGAACTCCTGATTGGTCACGCTGCGCGCGCCGTCGGTCTTGCCGTCGGCCTCGAACAAGCAGATCAGGTCGATGTCGCTGGAGTAATTCAGCTCGACGCCCCCCAGTTTGCCCATCCCCAAGATGACGTACCGCGCCGGGCGACCGTCGGCCATCCGCGGCACGCCGCGCTTGGCCTCGAGCGTGCGGCGGGCGTAGCGCACGGCCGCTTCGAGAATGGCGTCGGCCAACAGGGCAATCTGACGAGTGACCGTTTCCAACCGCTGCCCACGCACGAAGTCGCCGTAGCAGGTGCGCAGCGTTTCGCGACGCTTGTAACGCCGCAGGGCCTGCATGACCACGCGCTCGTCGGGCAAGGCTTCGATTTCCGACCACAGCTCTTCCACCAGCACTTCGCGGGCGACCGGCTGCCCTTCGGTGAGCCTCAACAAGTCGTACGCCTCGCCGTCGGTCACTAACAGGTCGCCGAGATACTGGCTCGTCGAAAAGATCTGCAGCAGCACGGGCAGCGCTTCGCGATCTCGCTCGAAGAGTGTGGCCAGTCCCAACGGACTGCGCGTGGCCGCCACGAAACGGTTGAGATTGTTGAGTGCCCGGTCGGGGTCGCTCCTGCGCGGCAAGTGCTCGGCAAGCTGATTGCAGATGTCGAGCAGCAAGTCGAGCGTGATGCCCGAGGTGGCCAGTCCCTGCAAGTTGGCGTGCGCGCGACGCGGATCTTCGAGCCCCCAGCCGCGCAACCATTCGGCGGCATCGGCCGGCTGGTCGAGATACTGGCGAAGTCGATCGAGGGTGAGCTTTTGCGGAGCAGCCACGACAGGTCGGTCGAAGTCCTGGGGAGCAAGCTGGGCGACAGGAGCGCAAGCAACGGGCGCGCGGCGCCGACACACGCCTGGCTCGATTCGGGCAGAGTCCGCTGGCACGGTCTGCTCACAACAACCGTGCCATTGTGGCTTACAACGCGGCCGATTGGCTAGTGCGGAGAGCGAGGAATGCTCGCTTACTCGGCGCTCAACGACTGCGTGCCGCGCAACGGCATGCTTAACTGGTAGACCGCCGGGCCGGCTTCGCGCGTCACCACCGAACCCAACAGCGTGAACGGCGTGGCGTCGTAAATGGCCACATCGACCAATTGCCCGATGAGCCGCCGCGGAGCGTCGAAGACGGTGATGCGATCGCACATGGTGCGGCCGGTGAGTTGGAGCACGTCGCCCGTGGCGGCCGCCGTGGCAGCGATGTGCGACGACTCCCGGGGCCTGGTGGCCAGGTCGCCGGCTGGCGCGTCGAGCGCTTCGGCCGGGCTGGAAAAATGCCCCGCTCCGCGCTCTGCCATTTTACTCGGCCCTTCAACCAGCACTTCAAACGTGCGGCCAACGAGGGCCTGTTGATCGGCCAGGCTGATCTCATTCTGCAGTGCGAGCAATTCGTGGTTACGGCGCCGCTTGACCTCTTCCGGCACGTCGTCGGCCAGCAGTTCGTCTCCCTTGGTTCCGGGGCGAGGGCTGTACTTGAAGATGAAACTGTTCTTGAACCGCGACTCGCGGACCAGCTCGACGGTTTCGGCGAAATCGCTCTCGGTCTCGCCGCAGAAACCAACGATGAAGTCGCTGGTCACCGCCGCGTCGGGTATCGCCGACCGCAGCCGCGCGAGCATGTCACGATACTCTTCGACCGTGTAGCCGCGCTTCATCCGCTTGAGCACGGCGTTGGAACCGCTTTGCGCCGGCACGTGCAGGTAGTGCGAACACTTGGGCAGATCGCGCACTGCCGACAGCAGATCGTCGGTCATGTCTTTCGGGTAGTTCGTGACGAACTTCAGGCGATCGATCCCGGCAACCTCCGACAACCGATAGAGCAAGTCGGCCAACCGCCAGGTGCGCTCGCCGACCGGGTGGTGGTAGCTGTTGACGGTTTGGCCCAACAGCGTGACTTCGCGGCAACCTTCGGCGGCCAGGCGGCGGACTTCGGCCTCGATCTCGTGCGGCGGACGGCTCTGCTCGGGGCCGCGCACTTTCGGCACGATGCAATACGTGCAGAACTTGTCGCAGCCGATCATGATCCGCACGTACGCTTGGTAGGGCGAAGGGCGCATCTGCGCTTCGCGCAGCGGATCGTAGCTCTCGAAGCTCTGTTCGACGGCGCTGCGCGAGCCCGCCGCGCGGTCGAGACTCACTTCCAACCGCGGCGCGCGCGTCACTTGCAGCTCGCGCAACAATTGCGGCACCTGGTGCAACTGCCCGGGGCCGACGACCAGGTCGACGAACGGCGCCCTTTGAAAGATGAGCTGCTGGTCCTTCTGGGCCATGCAGCCGAGCACGCCGATGATCTTGTGCGGGTGCTGCCGCTTGGCGTGTTTCAAGCGCCCCAGCGCGCTATAGATCTTGTCTTCGGCATGCTGCCGCACGCTGCAGGTATTGAACAAGATGGCGTCAGCCTGGCCGGGGGTATCGACCAGCTCGTAGCCATCCTTCCGCAAAGCCGCCACGACCAGCTCGCTGTCGAGCAGGTTCATCTGGCAGCCAACCGTTTCGATGTAGAGCTTGCCGGCCATGCGCGAGGTGCTGAGACAAGGAATCATGCCACGCGCCCGTGCGCGTCGACGATTCGCATTTTAGGGCTTTGGCCGAAAGCCCGGGAGGGGACTAGCGTGCTCGGCCGACGGCCGCGCGGTATGCCGTGGAGCCACTTTGGCCGACACCGCAGGTGGGTGATCTTGGGTCGCGCGTCCGCCTGCCGCGCAACGTCCAACTACAGAAACCCGCCATCCGTCCAGTTTTGACAAGCACTGCCAGCGCCGTAGGTTAGCGCTGTCGGACGACGACCACGGGGTTGTAATCCGCGACCGTTCGAGGGGAGGCGCCGCAGCCTTATGGAAGAAACCGTGAAACCAGAAGTGCCGGGCAAATCGCTGGCCAATCTGATCGCCTGGCTCAGCGTGTGCGTGCTGTCGGCCGCCTGGGGCGCCGGCATGGACGCGAGTTGGCAGAACTGCTGGAAGCAGTTGGGTGCCTTTGGCCTGGCCTCGGCCGTGGGGCTCAATGCGGCCGCCCGGGTTCGCGCCACCTACAAACGCCGGGCGCATCAGATTGCCGTGGCGAGCCACCTCGAAGAACGGTTGACGAACTTTGCCGACGAGCCGGAGCTCGATCCCCAGTTGCGTTCGGCCGTCGCCCGACTGCTCGACGAAGTCGAGGCCGATAGTACCACCGCCAACGATGACCGTACGCGCTTTCCGGTCTCCTCGGGGTGGCCGGTCCTGGCCACGCCGCTGACGCAAACCGGTGGGCCCAGCCGACGCGCGACCACCACCCGCGCCGTCCTGCGAAACGTGTCGCGGACAGGTATCGGTCTCTTGCACTCGATTCCGCTGCCAATCGGGACGATGCGGTTGACGTATCGCCTGAACGATGGGCACATCGTGTCACTGATCATCGAAATCCGTTGGTGCGAACGCCAGAGCGACGGTCGATTTGCCAGTGGCGGTCGCTTCCTCGAGGTCGCCACGCCCGACGCCCGCGAATTGGCCGTGCATGGCAAGGGGCTGATCGCCGGCGATTCGCCGCTCGAAACCGGCTGTCACGACGACTGCTCGATGACCGTCGCCCAATAGGTTGGCGACAGGCTGCCATATTGCGGGCGCTGGCGAATCGCCCACCGCTCCGCCAACAGCGTCTGCCATTCTCTCCAGCCCGATGCGGAAGCAGTGCGCGCGGACCGCCCGGCAGCAAACAATCTGCTGTCCCCGGCCAATTGAGCGGTGTACAACTCCAGGCATGCTGGCTGCCTGAAACACCTGTACTGCCCGTGCAAGAATCTCTTCCGCCGGCCGAATAAACTGCGGGCAGCTCGGCAAATCGGGGAACCTATACGAGGGGAGACATCATGTACCGCGCCATTCCGCTACTCGTACTGTGCGGCGCCATCAGTCTGGGTGGGTCACCGATCCGTGCCGACGAACAGGCCGCCGCGGTCGATTCGGCGCCGCGCGTACTCGACCAGTTCCAGTTCGATTTGCGCTATGGTTCTCCCGCGGTAATCGAGAAGGCAGAATCCGACGGAACGGTCCGGCTTGTCGTTCCCGAGGCCGATTACGTTCGAGCGCTCGCTCAGGGGCGAACGTTCACCGAAGGCTATTACCTCGGGATCGCCGGCGCGAACTTCGGCGCACCGAAGCTCGAGGGAGCCAGCCTGCTGCGCGTGCGAATCACCGATGTCGAGGAACAGGGGGCGCTACGCGCCGAGGTCGGGCGGGCAGCCGCGGCCAAGCTCAAACCGCACGACATAATGCTGCTGTTTCGCCCGCTGGAGGTCACGACCGCGCGGTTGAAGGCGGTGCCCGAAATCACGCCGCTCGACGAGGGCTTGCCCCCCGAGCGCCAGACGCCGGCCGACCCGCAGGCCTTGCAAGAAGCGCATCTTGCCCAGTCGCTGAATAACCTCAAGCAGATTGGGCTGGCGATGCACAACTTTCACGACACGTTCGGCAGTTTTCCGCCAGCCGTGATTCGCGGCCCCGATGGCCTGCCGTGGCACAGTTGGCGCGTGTTGCTGTTGCCCTTCCTGGAACAGCGGGCTCTGTTCCAGCTTTATCGCTTCGACGAACCGTGGGACGGACCGAACAACAAGAAGCTCCTCGACGCGGTGCCGGCCGTTTACACCGACCCGATCCACGGCGCCAACAAGGAGCACTACACGCACTATGCCGCGATCACCGGGCCCGGCACGGCATTTTCTGCCGAAGGACCGCAGTTCGACGGCCAGAAACCGAAGTTCGACGGCGGCACCAGCATCCGCCGATTCGCCGATGGCACCTCGAACACGCTGCTGGTCGGTTCGGTGTCGCCCGCCGAAAAGATCCCCTGGACCAAGCCACAAGACGTGGTGCTGGGCGACGAATTTCCCGTGCCTGGCAAGCCGGGGAGTTTCGCGCTGCCGTTTAAACTGTCGGCCGGCGATTGCGGCGTCTTCCTGTTTGCCGACGGTTCGGTGCACATTCTCCCCGGGCCCGACGACATGGCGAAATTCCGCGGGCTGCTGACGATCGCCGGAAAGGAAGTCCTCGACGGCTCGGAGTTTGGTGTCGAGCTGCCGAGTCAACTCAAGGCCCGCAACAGCGCGCCGGCGCCGATCATCTACCTGTTGCGCGAGGGGGACCAAGTCACGGCGCGACTGGTCTTGCCGCGGGCGGGCCGTCCGCCCAAGGTGATCGTGCCTCGCTAGCATGGCGTCGCAGGATCGCAACCGCGGTGCCCTTGTGCGCCACGCGCAGTCCTAATCGATTTCCGCTGGGGTCAGTATTCGCATCCATCTGCCGCCGACAGGCGTCGCTCGTAGTCCTCCCGCTCGCGTAGGATCTCGACTTCCAGCTGCTTGACGTCATCGCTGCAAGTGGCCATGGCGAGCCGCTGCCGGAGTTCAGCGACGCAATCGGGCAACTCAACAGCCCCAGTATATGCCCTAATCGCGCGGCTTCGTCTACTGGCAAACCGGCCCCAGATTGAATCGCCTGCACCGCGTTCGAGAGCGCGAAGAGCGCGACGAACAGGCCGATCATCGCGGCGGTTCGTAGCAGCCAGGGCGCCGTTTGCTCTCCGGCCTTGCGGCCGACGAGAGCGTCGAGCCAACCCCGACGTGGTAGTTTCGCCGGCGCCACCTCTGGCGCGCGGCACGGGTTCTCGTCCATGCATTCAGGATATCAGAGAACAGGTCAAAGCGCGGGCTGCGACGGCTTCGCAGAAGAGGGCCTGCTCGGGATGTCCCCGTTTCGACGAGCAGCTTCGCGCACACCCACAGTCCCCAAACGAAACGGGGACTGTACCTACGACGTTTGCGCTAGCAGCTCGCGGCGACGACTTCGTCCGCCTGCAACAGGCGATAGAGCGTTTTGCGATGCAGTCCGAGGCGACGGGCGGCGGCGGCCTTGTTGCCGTCGCAATTGCGAATCACCGCGCGAATGATCTGTCGCTCGATGGCGCGCAGGTCTCCTTCGAGTCGCACCTGGATCGTCGGGGCAGCCGAGGTCGCCGCCTGGCCATCGTCGGCCGTCAGCGACGTGGCAGGCTCATCCTCGCAGCCGAAGGCGTGGGCTTCGTCCAGGGCGCGGAACGACGGGGTGGCTTTCCGCGGCAGTTCGGCGGCAAGCGGTCGCTGCGTTTTGGCGCGGCGATCGGCCGCCGCGGCTCGCGACAGCGCACGCACGATCGATTGAGCGGTGAGTGGCTTGATCAGATAGTCGACCGCGCCGAGCCGGAGCGCTTCGAGCGCCGAATCGAACGACGCGGCGGCAGTCATGAAGATCACCGGCACCTGAGAGCCGCGGCGCCGCAGTTGTTCGACGAGCTCCAGGCCGCTGCGCTGCGGCACTGGCAGGTCGACGAACGCGGCGTCGACCCCTTGCTGCTCGATAAACGTCGCTCCCACAGTGGTGTCGCAGGTCGACACGACCTGCACCCCCTCGCCGAAGAGCAAGTCGTGAATCACTCGACAGACATCTGGATCGCCATCGATCACGGCCGCGCGCGTAACGGACATGCTTGCCTTCTCCGAAGAAAACGGTGGACGGCAGACTGCGGGCCAACACCAGTCGCTGCGGTCGGCGGACCAGCGACTGGCGTGGGCTAGTCGTGGGCCGGCGTACACGGGCAGGTTCCAGTAAGCCCGGGCGGTAGGCACTCGGCAGGAAAACAAGGCGCGCAAATCTAAGTCCGGCGACGGGATGCCACGAACCATGGCGGCACCGGGAGTGCTCGAATAAGCGTACGCCGCCGCCGCGCGCCGGCGCGGGCTTCTCTCGCCCGCCGGGCGGTGCGGGTTTCTTCAGATCGGCGGCCGGATCGGCAGAACCGGCAGATTGCCAACGAGGTGGCCGGTTGCTCGACGGATCGCGCCTAGGTCCGGCCAGTGCCCGGCAGGCGAGGTTGCGGTGGCAGCGTTCGCATACGCGGGCGGTAGACGATTTTGCCGTCGTTTTCCTGTTCGACTCTTGCCTGGCCGGCCAGTCCGATTAGTCTGGGATTGCGGATTGTGACGGCCAACGTCGCCGTTGGCAGCCCTTCGGCGGCAACCCCAAGGCAGAGGCACTCGACCATGAGCATCGGGCGATTGATCGGCGGCGTGGCGTTTTTGGTCCTGGTGTCGCTGGTGGCGCAGCCTGCAGCGGCCCAAACCGGCTGGGGCCAATGGGGCCAGTGGGGTGGCTACTACGGTGGCCTGAACTACAACGTCTACACGCAAGACCCGGCGCCGTACTTTGCCCTGCACCCGCCGGTCTACTACAGCCGACCGGTGCCGCGTCCCTATGGCTACAGTCCCTTTGCCTATCCGCCGTACATCATGACGCCGGAGCCGAAGATCGAGGAGCCGGTGACGATCCTCAATCCGCACGCGCCTCGCTCGACGCCAGCGTCGCGCAGCGCCTCGACCAACGATCGCACCACCAGCACCCGGCCATTGCGGATCACCAACCCGTACGTGGTTGCCGATGCCGCGCCCGCGAGCAAGCCTGCCGCGCCGGCGGTCGTCTCGCGCCCCTACACGATCTATCCAGCAACCGAGCGGTAGTAGCACGCCGCCGCAGCGAAGCGCCCATCGACGATCACTTCCGCCGGCCTGGCGGAGTCGTGCCGCCGCGCTTGGTCTTGATCACCCCCTTGCGGGCGGCCGCGCGCTTCGGCCTGGCGGCGCGACTCGCCTGTTTGGCGCGTAACGTCGCGGCCCGCACGCTGCGGGTCGCCGTTACGCAGATCTCCTGACGGTTATGGGCGAGCTGGCGCGAGCGCACCGCGCCGTATCCCCACGACTCGATCCGAGCCAAGTACGCGGGCAAATCATCGGCCAACCGCCAGTCGGGGAGCTTGAGCGTCAGCAGCAGGCCGCGAATGTCGACTTCGTGGTGCGTGACGATCGCTTCGACCGTGTCGAGCGTGTATTGCGGAGCGACATTCAGATCGGCGGCCAGCCAGCGAAAGCCGCGAAACTCACGACGCCGCACGTCGGCCCCGCGTTTGCGCACGTGCGTGAAGTTGGGGTGGGCCAGCACATCGGGATGTATCTCCGCCGGGTCGATGCCGGTGACCAACAGCCCCGCGTCTAGCAGCGCTTGAGCGGCGCCCCCCGGCGCTGCGCCAATCTCGACGACGCGCTGCCCGGCGCGCATCGGCAAGCCCGACCAGGCGAGCGCTTCGGCCATCTTGGCATACGCCCGCGAAACCGCGTGCGGCGGCAGCTCGATTGGCAGAAACCCGCCGGGCGAGCGCGAAGGCAACGTCGCCGCGCGGTGATAGCCGATCCACCATTGGTCGGGCTCGAGCAAGATGCAGTCGAGCACCAGTTGACCGGGCTCAGCCGTCGGCTCGGCGCGAAATCGATCGGTCGTCGACGACTTACCATCGTCGACCGCCGGTCGCGCGGTTAGCAGTGCCTCGCGGGCTTCGGCGTCGGCGGCCGTCGGGCCGGGTTCGTAGCCGTGATGGCCGGCCTCGGCGGCGTCGCGCGACCATACGTGCAGTCGATCGATGGCCAGGTCGGCAGCCAACTGCCAGGCCAGCGCCGCGCGCTCGGCCGGCGACGCGGCCGCAGCGTGCACCAGGCTGAATCCATAAGCTCGCGCGAACGTCGAGCCCAGCTCGAAATCGTCCGCCAGGGCGTGTCCTGCCGGCAGCTTGAAGGTCAGAAAGCCGGGCCGCGAGTACGCAAATCGCAGCGCCGGCCAGTCGCGGGCAATTTCGGTTTTGACTGCCGCTTCGGCGCCGCGCTGGCAGGCTACGAACAGAAAACCGGGCTCGCTCGACATCACGCCATTATGTCGCGGCCGTCAGGCCGGCGACAGGCGGCCAAGGTGCGAACGCAGCCACCACCCTGCCAAGGCGGCTCTCGCCGTCGGCGAGTTATGCAGGGATTCAGCTCCCCGACAGGCGATTGGCGCCGAAGAACCGTTGATAGTCCATGTAGCGCGAGGCATGCCCGGTCGCGCGCACGCGTTGGGGCGTTCCCATTTGTCGTTGCGGCTGAGGCGAAACCTCTCGCTGCAACTCATCGAGTTCCGCCTGGCGGAGACGATTGGTCTGGTCCTGGCGGACTTGCGGCCGCACCAGCGTGAAGTAGTTGAGCGCCGGATTCGTGTCGTTGCGCAACAGATTGAGATACGGACTGAACGAGGGGGTCCGCTGCGCTGCCGATGCTCGACGGGTCACGCGATTGCGTTGCGAAGGGTTCATCTCGGCGCGCATTTGTGCCGAGGTCGCCGGGGCGCAAACGGCCAGTGCCAACAGCGCCAGCGAGATACGAGGCAAGAACCAGCCGGTTCGGTAATGTCGCATGCTGTTTTCTCCCTGCAACGGAGCAACCAGAAGCAGCAGCGCTAGCTGCAAGCTCGCTCACGCAGTCTGCCCGGCCTCTTCCATCGGCAAAGTCTGCTGGCGTGGTTGAGGCGATTGTTCCCTTCGCCGCAGAACGCCTCGGCGTGGCCGCGCCGTCGCGCTAGCCCATCGACCGGCCGAGTCGAGCGGGCAAACTGGCGTACCTGCTGGTCGCTGTATAATCCGACGCGCCGCCCGCTGCTCCTTCTACTGCTAGCATACGTCGCGAGGCCCCCTGAGATGCGAATGGCTGTTTTCGACACGCGCAATTACGACCGCGAGGCTCTTTCGGCCGCCAACGCCGGGGGGCACGAGCTCACGTTTCTCGAACCACGCCTGACCGCGGTCACGGCTCCATTGGCCGAGGGCTTCCCGGCGGTTTGTTCGTTCGTCAACGACGCCGCCGACGCCGCGGCCCTGCGCACGCTGCATGCCGGCGGCACGCGGCTGCTGGCGTTGCGCTCGGCCGGCTTCAATCACGTCGACCTCGACGAGGCCGCCGCGCTGGGCATCCGCGTCGTCCGAGTCCCCGACTACTCGCCTTATGCCGTGGCCGAACTGGCCGTGGCCCTGATCTTGTCGCTCAATCGCAAGATCCACCGCGCTTACCAGCGCGTGCGCGACGCCAACTTCTCGCTCGAAGGGCTCGTCGGCTTCGATCTGCACGGCAAGACGTTCGGGGTCATCGGCACCGGCAAGATTGGCGCCGCGGCGACGAAGATCATGCGCGGCTTCGGCTGCCAGTTGCTCGGCTTCGACCTGCACCACAACGAAGAGCTGGTCCGCGAGACCGGCTTGCGATACGTCGAGCTCGACGAGCTGTATCGCGCGGCCGACATTATCTCGCTGCACGTACCCCTGTTGCCGACGACCCGGCACTTGATCGACGCTCGGGCGCTGTCGTTGATGAAGCCACACGTGGTGCTGATCAACACCAGCCGCGGCGCGCTCGTCGACACGCGGGCCTTGATCGAAGCGCTCAAGCACCGCCGGCTCGGCGCGGCGGGGCTCGACGTCTACGAAGAAGAGGAAGGGGTCTACTTTCAGGACCTCTCGGGCGAGGTGCTCCACGACGACGTGCTCGCACGCCTGCTAACGTTTCCCAACGTGCTGGTGACGGCTCACCAGGGATTTCTGACCCGCGAGGCGCTGACCAACATCGCCCAGACGACGCTGGCCAGTCTCGAGGCGTTCGAACGCGGCGCGCCGCTCGTTCACGAAGTTCGCGCGCCGCGCTAACCGAAACTTCGCGCTTCGTCCAGAAAGCACCTGCCCTTTTTACGCTTCTCCGCTAGGGGGGTTGTGCCGGCCGTCGGTGCGCGGTGGTATACGTGCCCCCGCACACTCCCCACGCCCGCACTCCCTGCGCCTGCCTGGGATCATCCGGAACAACACTTCTGAGGAGGAACGCTCGTGACGCGAGCATCGATCGCGGCCTTGCCGCGCGCGCGACGCCCGGGAATGTCACCCCGCGCTGTTACCTCTCGCCGCTACGGCCTGACCGTGGCGGCAATCTGCGGTTTTATTCTGGCCGCCCTTCTGGCCGGCACGGCGCGCGGGCAGACGACGCGCACCGCATTGGACGACTACGTCGATGCGCCTGATCCGGCCTATAGCTGGACGCTGCGCGGCACGACCGCGGCTACGGGCTACACGATTTATCGCCTCGAACTGACATCGCAGGCCTGGATGAGCAGCCCTGGCGTGAACCCCAGCACTTGGAAACACTGGGTCTCAATCTACAAGCCGAACATCACCACGCACGACACGGCGCTGATGCTCATCAACGGTGGCGTGACCTCGTCCGGGCCCGACACTTCGGTCGACGCCTACGCTGGTTTGATGGCGATCGGCACCGGTTCGGTGCTCATCAACCTCGAAGACGTACCGAATCAGCCCACCCGCATCGCCGGTGTGCCAGGCAACCTCACCGAAGACGCGCTCATTGCCCAGAGCTGGAAAAAGCAACTGGCCACGGGCGACATCAATTGGGCCGTCAACTTGCCGATGACCAACAGCGCGGTTAAAGCGATGGACGCCGTGCAGCAGTTTCTGGCCACGACCGCCGGTGGCAATCTGGGCATCAACGATTTCGTCGTTTCGGGCGGATCGAAACGGGGTTGGACGACGTGGCTCACGGCGGCCGTCGATGCGCGGGTCAGCGCCATCATGCCGGCAGTGTTCGACGGGCTGAACATGCAGGCGGCTTTCGCCCACGCTTACGATACGCTGGGATTCTATCCGCCGGCGATACACGACTACACCGACGCCGGCATCACAAGTCAGTTCGGCACGCCCCAGATGACCGCCCTGATGAACGTGGTCGATCCCTTTTCGTACCTCGATCGCTATACGATGCCGAAGTTGATCCTCAATTCGGCAGGGGACCAATTCTTCGTCCCCGATTCGTCGCAGTTCTATTTCGCCGACTTGCCCGGCGAGAAGTACCTGCGTTACGTCCCTAACACCGACCACTCCTTGGCGCAAAACCCCCTCGTGCTGTTCGAGCTGTTGTCGTTCTACAACGCGATCCTGAACGAAACACCACTTCCTCAATACACCTGGGATATCGACCCCCACGGCGCATTGACCGTTCATTCTCCCTCGAGCCCCTTGACGGCCACGCTGTGGGCCGCCACGAATCCCAATGCCCGCGACTTCCGCTACGAGCAGATCGGCGCGGCCTACCAGCCGACGACGTTGGCCGACCTGGGAGACGGCACGTTTGTCGGGCGCCCCGACCTGCCCACCCAGGGCTACACGGCGTATTTCATCGAGTTGCAGTTCGCCAGCGGGAACATCTTCACGACCGACGTCCACATCTTGAGCTCGCGAGGGCTGATCGTGCCGGAGCCGACGGGCCTGGCGATGGCGCTGTGCGCGGCCGCGGCCCTGGCGCTGGTCGCATGGCGGCGACGTCGGGGGCGCTAAGCTGGCGAGCGAGATGTTGCCGGCGCGCCGCCGCAGCTTTTCGTCTCATAGTCGATCGCTCGGGCCGCGCAACGATTCTCGCGGGCGTGGCGCTTGCGATGCGTCGCGCGCACTTCGATAATCGGGACCCACATCGATCGAGGAGGCTCGCTTGCGGCTGACGGCTCGTGGCAACTGCCGGCGGCGACGCCCCCCTGGGCTTGGTTTTCGCGGAGGAATTGCATGTCGTTGGTGGTCGTCGGTTCCGTGGCCTTGGATAGCGTGGAGACTCCGACCCAGCGCCGCGACGACATTCTCGGCGGCTCGGCGGTTTATTTCGCCTACGCCGCCAGCTACTTCACCAAGGTGCACCTCGTCGGTCCGATCGGAGAGGACTGGCCAGCGGAACACACAAAGCTGCTCGTCGAGCGCGGCATCGACACTACCGGCCTGCAAAAGGAGCCGGGGGGCGCAACGTTCCGTTGGCGCGGCCGCTATCTGCCCAACATGAACGACCGCGAAACGCTCGAGGTGCATCTGAACGTGCTCGACACATTCCAGCCGCAGCTCTCCGAGTCGCAGCGCCGCTGCGAGTTTCTGTTCCTGGCCAATGGCACGCCGGTCTTGCAAGAGCAGGTGCTGGCGCAAGTCACCGGTCCGCGCCTCGTCGTCGCTGACACGATGGATCTCTGGATCCGCACGCAACACACCGAGTTGATGCAGTTATTCAAGAAGATCGACGGGCTGGTGATGAACGACGCCGAAGCCCGCTTGCTCACCGAAGACGAGAACTTGGTGCGGGCCGGGCACGCCATCCGCGAGATGGGGCCCAAGTTCGTCGTCATCAAAAAGGGAGAGCACGGGGCGATGTTCTTCAGCGAGCACGAGACCTATGTGCTCCCGGCCTTCCCCACGGCCGAGGTCGTCGATCCCACAGGCGCAGGGGACAGCTTCGCCGGCGGCATGATGGGTTACCTCGCCGAGAAAGGGAACTTCGAACCGCGCACGCTAAAAGAAGCGCTCGCCTACGGAATTCTCGTCGCCAGCTTCAACGTCGAAGACTTCAGCCTCGAACGGCTCAAGCAGATCGAGCGGGCCGATCTCGACCGTCGCATGCAGGCCTATCGAAAAATGCTGAGCTTCTAGCCGGACGTCCTTCCGCCGCGCGGTGCCCAACGTCGAAGGCCACCTGCCAATGCCCGCCATGATTCGCACCTTCGTGGCCATCGAACTCGAGGCCGCGGTCCAAGCGCGGGCGATGCAGCTCATCGAGCGCCTGCGAGTCAGCGAGGTGCACGTCAATTGGGTGCAGCGCAAGAACCTACACCTGACGCTGAAGTTTTTGGGAGATGTGCCCACGCTCGAGATGCCAGCCGTTTGCCAGACGGTGCTCGACGTCGCGGCCACGTCGGCCCCACTGCAGATCGAGCTGGTCGGCGCAGGGGCGTTTCCGCAATTGCGGCGACCGCGGGTTGTCTGGTTGGGGGTGCGATCCGGGAGCGAGCAGCTCGTGCAGTTGCATCGGGCGATCGACGAAGCACTGCGGCCGCTGGGGCATCGCGGCGATAGTCGCCCGTTCAAACCGCACCTCACGTTGGGTTATGTCCGCGAAGGGACATCGGCCAGCGGCGACCTGGTCCGTTCGATCGAACGATCGCAAGATTATGCGGCCGGCACCTCGGCGGTGGGCGACGTGCTGGTCATGGCCAGCCACCCCGGCGGCGCTGGCCCAACTTACGAAGTGCTCGCGCGTTGCCCGCTGGCGGGGTGACGGACATGCGTGGGCGATGCAATCGGACCCGCCGAACCATCCAGCCATTCGGAGGCAGAAATCCCGAAAAAGTGCTCTTGAAGCGTGTAGTGGACGTCGATACAGTATTCAGGTGTATAGTATACAGTGCGGCCTTAGCGGCCTGTCGCTGGGGGGATACCTGGGACGGCTTCGGCTTGACGAACGCAAGCTTCTTCTGCACAAAGGATTATGCCAATGGTGGCAGCCACGAAGATCAATCGCATGGCCAAAAAAGAGTCTAAGAACGGTGCGGCGGAAGGTCGCTCGTCGATCAAAGCGGGGTCGCGCTCTGGGATCGAGCAGAATTCGGCCCTGAAAACCACGCTCGCGCAAATCGAGAAGCAGTTCGGCGAAGGGGCTATTATGCCTTTGGGGAGCGGAACCCCCACTCCGCTCGAAGGCATTCCCACCGGCAGCTTGTCGCTCGACCTGGCGCTTGGCGGCCGGGGGCTGCCCAAGGGACGGATCATCGAGATCTTTGGCCCTGAATCGAGCGGCAAAACGACCTTGGCCTTGCACGTGCTGGCCAGCGCCCAACGCGAGGGGGGCATCGCCGCGTTTATCGACGCCGAGCACGCCTTGGACCCGAGTTGGGCCAAAAAGCTCGGCGTGGAGCTCGAATCGCTGCTGGTCAGCCAACCCTCGAGCGGCGAAGAAGCGATGCACATTACCGAAATGCTGATTCGCTCCAACGCGGTCGACGCGATTGTCGTCGACTCGGTGGCGGCCTTGGTTCCGCAAAAGGAACTCGACGGCGAAATGGGGGATACCTTTGTGGGCTTGCAAGCCCGGCTGATGAGCCAGGCGATGCGCAAGCTCACGGGAGCGATTTCCAAGAGCAAGACCTGCGTGATCTTCATCAACCAGATCCGTGAGAAGATTGGCGTGATGTTCGGCAGCCCGGAAACCACGCCCGGCGGGCGGGCCCTGAAGTTCTACTCGTCGTGCCGGATCGACGTGCGACGGATCGGCCAGTTGAAAGATGGCGAAGACGTCATCGGGCAGCGAGTGAAGGCGAAGGTCGTCAAAAACAAGGTGGCGCCGCCGTTTCGCGTCGCCGAATTTGATATGCTGCATGCCAGCGGGATCAGCCTGACCGGCGACGTGCTCGACCTGGCCATGGCGCAGAAGCTGGTGGGCCGCACCGGGGCTTGGTTCCGTTACGGCGAGCTACAGCTTGGACAAGGGCGCGAGCGGACGCGGCAATATCTCGACGAGCATCCGGAGCTGCTGGCCGAGTTGCGCGACAAAATTCTGGCGACAGCACAGACTGCGCCGCTGGCGACGGCAGCTACGGACGGCGACGCTGGTGACGAGGGACTTGGCGAATCCGGCGGCGAGTAAGCGGCGCGGTCGGCAATCGTAGGCCGATCGGCCACTGGGTCGACCGTGGGTTCAGCCGGCTGTGGGACGCGTGAATTTCGCGACGACAGAAAGGTGTGAGCCAATGGTTACGGCGATTGGGCGACGTGCAAACTCGCGTGGCGATCACCAGATCACCGCTTGCTGCAAACGGCTGGGTTGCCTGTTGGCGGCTCTCCTGTTCGTAGGCGCGCTGAGTGGAAGCTCCCTCTGGGGGCAGGAGCGCGAGCCGTCGGGCTTGGAAGCCGCGGTGGCGATCGAACAGGCAATGGTCGACGCCATCGCGACGGCCGAAAAGTCGATCGTCAGCATTGCCCGCGTCCGCCGCAACGAAGCCGAGCCTGTGAATCCGGAGCCCGGTAGCTCGGATTTCATTCCCAACGAGTTCGCCACCGGCGTGATCGTCGACGCCAAGGGCCTGGTCGTCACCAACGCGCATGTGCTGGGCAAGGACGACTACGAAACGTCCGAGTTTTACGTCACGACCATCGATCGCAAGACCTACCCGGCCATCGTCAAGGCGCCGGCGCAGGTCAAGGCGAGCGATCCCCGCATGGACCTGGCGGTGCTGCAGATCCAGGCCACGAATCTGACGCCGATCAAGTTCGGCGAAGCTAAAGAGCTGCGCAAGGGACAAATCGTCATTGCCTTGGGCAATCCGTACGCGATCGCCCGCGATGGTCAGTGTAGCGCCAGTTGGGGAATCATCTCGAATCTGGGGCGCAAGCTGGGCCCCGAGCCAATGGATGCGGCGACCGGCGCCAAGCCGACGCTGCATCACTTCGGCACGCTGATTCAAACCGACGCCAAGCTGAATTTGGGAACCAGCGGCGGCGCGCTGATCAACCTGCGGGGCGAAATGGTCGGGCTGACGACGTCGCTGGCGGCGTTGGCCGGTTATGAACAGGCCGCCGGGTACGCGATCCCCGTCGACGAGACCTTCCTGCGCGTGCTCGAGGCGCTCAAGGCCGGGCGCGAGGTCGAATTCGGTTTCCTGGGCATCGCGCCGGTCGATTTTTCGTGGATCAAGGTGCTCGAAGGCAACGAAGGCGCCATCGTCAATAGCGTGGTGCCGGGTACGCCAGCCGATCGGGCGGGCTTGCGGCGCGGTGACGTCGTCATCGGTGTCGATGGCGAGCCGGTGCGCGACATGGACGGCTTGATGCTGCTCGTGGGTCGCTTACCGGTCGAGAGCAATGTGCGGCTCACCGTGTTGCGAGACGGCCAGTTGGAGAATCTGACCGCCGAACTGGCGAAGTTCCCAGTGCGTGGCCGCAAGGTGGTCACCGTGCCCAGCCCGAGTTGGCGCGGCGCCCGCGTCGACTACGTTACGGCCCTGCTCGATGGCTTGCAGCGCCCCGCGTTCGGCTACTCGGAAGGAGGCGTGGTGATCACCGAAGTCGAGCCCGATAGCCCGGCCGCCCGCGCCGGGCTCGAGCGCAACGTGTTGATCACGCACGTGGGTGGAACGCGGGTCGACACGCCGCGCGAGTTTCGTCGGGCAGTCGATGGGCGCGAAGGAGCGGTCGATCTCCGGCTTTGGCGATCGCCCGAAGATCGACCCACTTGCCGTGTCGAGCCGGTCGACGGCGCGCCCTCGTAGCTGAGAACAGACTCACGCGATGTCCGCGTAGCGTACCGTGAGCACCCGCGGGTGCGTCTGGCTGCTTTTCGGCACTCCCGGTATGATTGACCGCGCCCAAGAAAGTACGACCACGCGGGTATAAGCGTGGTCGCCGTGGCGCCGGCGCGACCCTCAATTCTGGCGTAATCTTGCGGTGCCGTGCGCTCGGCGAACCGCCTGGCCGCTGCCCGCGTCTTTGTTTTGGGGACCGCCAGCGGCGTTCCGTTTGTCCGTTCGATGGTTGAGAGCTGTGCATGAAGACCGACGAACTTCGTGAAAAGTACCTGGAGTTCTTTGTTTCCAAAGGGCACACGCGGCGCCCCAGCGACGTGCTGGTGCCGCGCGCCGATCCCTCGGTGCTGTTCACGCCGGCCGGCATGAATCAATTCAAGGATCACTTTCTCGGGCGTTGCAAGCTCGAGTTCACGCGGGCGACCACTTGCCAGAAATGCCTGCGCACCGGTGATATCGAGAATGTCGGCCGCACCGCCTATCACCACACCTTCTTCGAGATGCTGGGCAACTTCAGCTTCGGCGATTACTTCAAGCGCGATGCGATCAACTGGGCTTGGGAATTCCTCACGCAGAAACAGTGGCTCGGGCTCGACGCCGAGCGGCTGTCGGTGACGGTCTACCTCGACGACGACGAGGCAGCCGAAATCTGGGCGCGCGACATCAAGTTGCCGGCGGCCAAGATCCGCCGCCTGGACGAGGACGAGAACTTCTGGCCGGCCAGTGCCCCCAGCCAGGGCCCTGATGGCGTTTGCGGCCCCTGCAGCGAGATCTATTTTCACCCCGCGGGGGGCAAGGCCGTCGAAATCTGGAACCTGGTGTTCACGCAGTTCAATCGCGTCGGCGAACCGCCGAACAACCTGCGACCGCTGCCCAGCAAGAACATCGACACCGGCATGGGGCTTGAGCGCACGGCCGCCGTGCTGCAAAACGTGGAGACGAATTTTCATATCGACATCCTGCGGCCGATCGTCGAGGCGGCCGCCGAGGTCAGCGGCATCATGTACGATCCGGCCGGCGAGCATGGCCGCCGCTTGCGCCGCATTACCGATCACGTGCGGGCCTGCACGTTTGCGGTTCACGAGAATGTGCGCCCTGGCCCCAACAAAGAGAACTACGTCATTCGCCGGCTGCTGCGCCGCGCTGTGCTCGACGGGCATCAACTCGGCCTGCGCGAGCCGTTCTTGTATCGGTTGGTGCCGGCCGTGGCCGCCGCCATGCGCAAGCCCTATCCCGAGCTGAGCGAAACGACCGACCGCGTGTCGAGCATCATTCGCGACGAGGAGGACCGCTTCTTCTCGTCGATCGACGCCGGCCTCGCGCGGATCGAGGCGATTCTCAAGACTATTCGCCGCGAGAACCGCAATGAAGTGCTCGGGCGCGAAGCGGCCGACGTCTACACCACGCATGGCGTGCCCCCCGAACTGTTCGAGTCGCTGGCGGCCGAGCACAACCTGGCCTTCGATTGGGAGGGCTTTCGCCGCGAGATGGAACGGCATGGCGACGCCTCCGGAGGCGGCCGCGTCGTCGACGTGTTTGCCAGTGGTCCGCTCGACGACCTGGCCAAGGTGCTGGCTCCCACGCGCTTTCTCGGTTACGAGACGACCGAGGCCGAGGGCAAGGTCGTGGCCTTGCTGGCCCGCGGCGAACTTTGCGACCAGGTCGACGAGTTAGCGCACGACGAGCCGGTCACGGTGTTGCTCGACGAGACGCCGTTCTACGGCGAATCGGGTGGCCAGGTTGGCGACACCGGCACGCTCCGCGGCGGCGGCGTCGAGTTCGAAGTGGTCGACACCCAGCGGCAACGCGGCTTCGTGCTGCATCGCGGCCATCTGCGGCGCGGCAAGCTCGCCCTGGGGACCGCGCTGCGGGCTCAAGTCGATGCCGAGCGTCGCCAGGGAATTCGCCGCGCGCACTCGGCCACGCATCTGTTGCACCACGCGCTGCAAAAGCACTTGGGCGAGCACGCCCAACAACAAGGCTCAAAGGTCGATCGCGATTGGCTGCGGTTCGATTTTCGACATCCGCAAGCGGTTACGCCCGCGGAGTTGGCCACGATCGAGCGCGAAGTCAACGAGCGGATCGCGCTGGGAGCCGCCATTGAATGGAGCGAGTTGCCGATCGCCGACGCCCGCCGCGCCGGCGCGATGATGCTTTTCGGCGAGAAATACCCCGACATCGTCCGCATGGTATCGATGGGCGATTTCAGTCGCGAGCTCTGCGGCGGCACGCATCTCGACAGCACGGGCCAGGTTGGACTGTTCAAGATCGTCGGCGAAGAGAGTGTCGCCGCCGGCATTCGCCGCATCACCGCGCACACCGGCGCCGCGGCTGTGCGCACGGTGCAAGAACAAGAGGCGTTGCTCCGCGAATTGAGTCAACTGCTCAAGACGTCGACCGCCGATTTGCCGCAGCGCGTGGCGGCCATCATGAAGGAAGCTCGCGACCTGAAGAAACACGCCGGAGCGGCGCCGCAAGCGCGGGCGTCGATCGACGAGTTGCTGCAAGGGGCCGCGGACGTCGGCGGCACCAAGGTCGTCGTCGCGGAAATTCCCGGCGCGAACGCCGGCGCGCTGCGGCAGCAAATCGATCAACTGCGCAAGAAGTCGCCGCCGATCGCCGTGTTGCTGGCAACTCGCGAAGGAGAAAAGGTGTTGCTCGTCGCCGGCATCAGTCGCGATCTCGAACAACAGGGTGTCAGCGCGATTGAGTGGGTACGGGGGCCGGCCGCGGTCGTCGGCGGCAGTGGAGGCGGTCGACCCGATATGGCTCAAGCGGGCGGCAAACACCCCGAACGGCTCGACGAAGCGTTGGGCGAAGCCCGCGAGGCCGCTCGCCGACTGTTGGCCGCCGGCGGGCGCGTCTAAGAACAGATTTCGCACGCAGCGGCGATGTCGATTCCAGCACTCGTGGCGGGCAGCTTCTGGCTTTCCTCAGATAGGTTCGCGTCGCAGCCCGGGGGCGATGGCTGCTGATAAGCCGCGCTAGGCTAGGAAGAGCCGCGGTGGGTTCTCGTTCCGCGGCGAAAGCGCGACGGGTTGCGGATTTTCATTTAATGAAACCCCGGGTGCCCAGCAGCCAGTTTGTCGCGCCAACTTGACCCAAACGCCGTGCCGCGGCGTATGATTCGATTGGCAGGGAGGTGCCGCAGCGAACTGACGATCCGAGGTCATCGATCGTTGAGGAGACACGATGAGCCAGATTCGAATCTTTGAGTTGATAGAAGCGCTCGAGGCAGGGCGTAGCGCGCAGGCCCGGTTGTTGATCTGGGACGCGGCGACCGAGAGCTACGTTCCGGGCCGCAAGACGATCACGCTGTACGATTTCGTCGGCGGACATGGGGGGCCTGGCGATCGCGGCTACTGCTTCCAAAATGGCGCCTCACAGCTCTGGGAAGCGCTCTGCGGCATCGAAGCTCAGCACTATCGACCGTTCGGTTAAGGCGCCACCCGCACCTACAATCCCCAGTGCGGATCGCCCGCGCAGCGGCGTTTTGGCACCACGGTGCGACCAGACGGAAGCGAACCGATGCCGCGCCGTGCCGTCTCGTGGTCGGGCCCTCGAATCTTCAGGCCAAAATGACTTATCTTGTTAGCATTTCTGGTTTTCCGGCCCTTGGCGCAGCTTGACACTGCACATTGGCCCCGGTATCTTTACTTGATTACGAATCGCTAAGTTGAATTGGCGTCTCGTTTTGAGTCACGATAGCCGGCGGCTGCTCTGTCGTTTTTGAGCCAGATCGTCGCCGGCTGTCGTGGAAGTGCGCGCGTCGGTCGCTCGGCTGCGGATTACATTTGGCTGCGCCGGTCGTGACGTTAATTGGCGCGGCCAGGGGGAATGCCGGCGGCGTTCGACAGTCGATTGCGTTTGCAGGAAGAGGAGGTGTTCGCAACGAAAAACCAACCCGGCGATTGCCGCGAGAGGTTGCTCGCCCGGCGAGCAAGCGAGTTGCGACAAGCGCCAAAACACAATTCGGACAATTCGGACAACTTGGACAATTCGACGGCCTCGGCTACGCCGAGTGGAAAGTGCTGGACCATGAACCCTAACGAACTGCTGCGAATCGTCGACTCGATTCACCGCGACAAGAACATCGACAAGGAGATCGTCTTCGAGGCGATTGAATCGGCGTTGGTCTCCGCCGCCAAAAAACACTACGGCGAAGACCAGGAAATCGTGGTCCACATCGATCGCGAAGATGGCAGCATCAGCGGCAACCATAACGGGCAACCGCTCGATGCCGAAGAAACCGTCGGCCGCATCGGTGCGCAAACAGCTAAACAAGTCATCATCCAGAAGATTCGCGAGGCCGAGCGAGACGCTTTGTACAACGAGTACGAATCGCAGCGCGGCCAATTGACGACCGGCGTCGTGCAGCGCTACGAAGGGGGCGCGGCCACTGTGCAACTGACCAATACCGAAGCCATTCTGCCGCGCAGCGAGCAGATCCCCGGCGAAACTCACCACGCCAACGAGCGCGTGCGGGCCACGATCTTCGAGGTTCGCAAGGTGGGGACGCGCGTCAAGGTGATCCTCAGCCGCATTCGCCCCGATCTTGTGCGGCGAATGTTCGAGCAGGAGATCCCCGAGATCGCCGACGGCGTGATCGAAATCCGCGCCATGGCTCGCGAGGCCGGGTACCGCACCAAGGTGGCCGTCTCGTCGACCGATCAGCGCGTCGATTGCGTCGGCGCTTGCGTCGGCGTCCGCGGCAATCGCATCAAGAACATCGTCGACGAACTGGCCGGAGAACGCATCGACATCGTCCGCTGGAGCGACGATATGCAGGTGCTGATCCCCAATGCCCTGCAGCCTGCCGAAGTCGAGGAAGTCATCCTCTGCCAGATGCTCGGCCGGGCGATCGTGCTGGTGCGCGAGGATCAGTTGTCGCTGGCGATCGGTCGCCGCGGGCAGAACGTCCGGCTGGGCAGCAAGCTCTGCGGTTGGGATATCGAAATCATGACCCGCGAAGAGCTTGACGAGCAAATCGAGCGCGCGGTGTCGGGCTTCAGCTCGATCGAAGGAGTCGAAGACTCGCTGGCCGAGAAGCTCGTGGGCGAAGGCTTTCTCTCATACGACGACCTGTCGGTGATCGAGCCAGACGCCCTGATGGCCATGGGCGAGCTGACGATGGAACAAGTCGAGGCCATCGTCGCCCAGGCCGAAGAGCGGGCCGAAGAGGCCGAGAAGGCCGCGGCCGACGAACGGCGTCGCCAACGCGAGGAAGAGCGGCAGAAAGAAGCCGCGGCGGCAGCCGCCGCCGAAGCGGGCGAAGCAACTGAAGAAGTCGCCGTCGACGGCGAAGGCGCCGAGCAGTCGGTCGCCGAGGCGGCCGAGTCGGGCGGCGAAGCAGAGGCCAGCGTCGAAGAAGCGCTTGACGAAACTTCCCAGGAGGTCACCACCGAGTTCGGCGCCGACGAAGACACCGACGGTGACGAAACCGACGAGGGCTCAGCGGACGAAGTGGATGAAAGTGTCAACGGATTGTCCAGTGATGCGACCGCGCCCGACGAGGAGGTGCGTGCCGACGAGAAATAACGGTGTCGTCGGTGCAACCGCCGCGTGTGCGGGCTGCATCTGGTGTTGTTGGACGGGAGAACCGGCACATGAACTGAAGCAGGGAACCATCGCGGCGCGGAGAGCGAATTTTCCGCAGCCGGCCTGATCGAGGGAGAGTCGAACTTGGCATTGCGCATTTATGCTCTGGCGAAAGAGCTGAAGATCGACAGCAAGGAGCTTGTCGAAATCTGTCCGCGGGCAGGAGTCACCGGCAAAGGGTCGGCCCTGGCCAGCTTGACCGAGGATGAGGTCGTAAAAATCAAGGCCTTCCTAAGCGGGGGGGGTCCGAAGCCTGCCGCGCCGAGCGCGGGACCGGTTGCCCGGCCTGCCGTGCCTGCCACACCAGCCACGGGCTCGGCGCCAGCATTTCGCCGCGAGGACTACATCGCGCCGGCAGGCACGCAGGGCAAGCCCGTCACGTTGCCCAGTCGCCCCAGCGATACGCGCGCCGGAGGCGAGTCGCGGCGCAAGCCCCCGTCGCCCGATGCGCCCCGGCAGCAGCCGCCCAAGTCGCCGGCCATTCGCCTGGCGGCGCTCCCCACGGCTGGCCCTCCGCCCGAACAAGCTAGCAACGAGCCGCCGGCCCAGAAACCCGACATCAAGCTGCCGGCCGACGTGCTGCGGGGAGCCAAACTGGGGAGTAAGCCGCTCTCGGAGCATATCCGCAAGCACGAGATGAAGCGCCGCGCCGAGGCGGCCGAACCAGGCACGCCCACGCGCGGTGGCGGTGGTCCCAAAACCCCCGCGGCGCCGCCCTTGTCGATGCCCGGCGCTCGAGACCGTTCGCGCCGTGCCGGTGGAGGTCAACGCGCCGGGGTCGCGGCAACGGGCGAAGGGGGCGAGATGGGGTCGGCGCTGGCCGGGCGCGAAGCTCGCCAGCTCAACCGCAAACGCCGTACTGGCCCGGGTCGCAGGCGCGACGATGACGACGGTCCGCTATCGGGCGCTCCGCGGCGTCTGCGCCGCAGCGCCGGCTCGAACACCGCCGCGCCGCGCAAGACTAGCGTCGTGCTAGAACTGCCGTGCACGGTCCGCAGCTTTTCCGAAACGCTTGGGCTCCCCGTGCGTAACGTGCTCTCCAAGCTGTTGGGCTTGGGGACCATGGCGAACATTAATTCGCCGATCTCCGCCGAAATGGTCGATCTGCTGGCCATCGAGTTGGGGGTCGAGGTCAGCATCAAGCAGGCGACCGATCTCGAGCGCGATTTGATCGCCGCCTCGACGGAAGAAGACGATCCGACCCTGCTCGAGGCGCGTCCGCCGATCGTGACCTTTCTGGGACACGTCGATCACGGCAAGACGTCGCTGCTCGACCACATCATCGGCATCGACGTGGCTGCCGGCGAAAGCGGCGGCATCACGCAGCACATTCGCGCCTACCGTATCGAGAAGGATGGCCGGCCGATCACGTTCGTCGATACGCCAGGGCACGAGGCGTTCACCGCCATGCGGGCCCGCGGCGCGAATGTCACCGACATCGCCGTGCTGGTGGTCGCCGCCGACGACGGCGTGATGCCGCAAACCGAAGAGGCCATCAGCCATGCTCGGGCCGCCGGCGTGCCGATTGTCGTGGCGCTCAATAAGATCGACTTGCCCGGCATCAATATCGATCGCGTTTATCAACAGCTCGGCACGAACGAATTGTTGCCGACCGCCTGGGGCGGCGACACTGAAGTGGTGCAGACCAGCGCGATCAAGGAGACGGGGCTCGACGAACTCCTCGAGACCCTGCTGACGATCGCCGAATTGCAGGACTACCGGGCGAATCCGGCGCGGCAGGCCTACGGCACCTGCCTGGAAGCCGAGTTGCACGAAGGGCGCGGCGTGGTCGCCAAGCTGCTGGTGCAGCGCGGCACGCTCAAGGTCGGCGACGTGCTGGTCTGCGGCAACGCCTACGGCCGCGTCAAGGCGATGTACGATACGCTCCATCCCGGAGTGCGCCACGAGGAGGCCGGCCCCTCGACGCCGGTGAACGTCACCGGGCTGGACGTGGCTCCGGCCGCCGGCGAGCACTTCTACGTGCTCGACGACATCGCGCACGCCCGCGAAATCGCCGATCAACGCGATACACAGTCGCGGCATGCCGAGCTGATCGGCGTGCCGACCAAGCACGTCACGCTCGAGAACCTGTTCGAGCGGCTCGGCGAGGCCGAGGTGCAAACGCTCAACCTGATTCTGCGGGCCGACGTGCGTGGCTCGATCGAAGCGATCAAGAAAGAGCTCGGCAAGCTCGCCCATCCCGAGGTGCAAATTCGCATCTTGCAGGCCACGGTCGGCGGCGTCAGTGAAGCCGACGTCCACCTGGCGCACGCGTCGGACGCCGTGATCATCGGCTTCAACGTCGTCCCCGACGAATCGGCCCGCCTGCTGGCCGAGAAGCTGGGCGTGCAGGTCCGCCGCTACGACATCATCTACCAGGTGACCGAGGACTTGAAGAAAGCGCTCGAGGGGATGCTCAAGCCCGAGGAACGCGAAGTCGAACTCGGCCGCATCCTGGTGCAGAAGCTGTTCACGATCAGCCGCGTGGGGACGATCGCCGGTTGCCGCGTGCTGTCGGGAACGATCGAGCGCAACTCGCGGGCCAGGCTGATTCGCGAAAACCGCGTGATCGGCGATTACGCCTTCGAGTCGTTGCGCCGCGAGAAGGACGACGTTCGCGAAGTCCGCGAGGGCATGGAGTGCGGCATCAAGCTGGCCGGCTTCAACGATCTCAAGGAGGGCGATCTGCTCGAGTGCTATAAGGTCGAGGAATTCGCCCGCACGCTTTAAGGTCTGCATGACGTCGCGACGCGTTCAAAAAGCGGCCGAGGCCATCCGCGAAGTCGTCGGGATGGCGATCCTGCGCGATCTGCGCGACCCGCGGGTGCGCAACGTCACCGTCACGTTTGTCGAAGTTTCGCCCGACCTGCGGCAGGCCAAGGTGCATGTCTCGATCATGGGGAGCGAGGCCGAGCAACGCTTGTGCCTGAACGGGCTGCAAAGCGCGGCGGGTTTCTTGCAGTCGAAGCTCGCGGCCAACATCGACATGCGCTACACGCCGCGGTTGCACTTCGTGATCGACCAGGGGGTCAAGCGTTCGATCGAGGTGATGCGCATCCTGCAAGAGTTGCGGCCGGCCGACGAAGCCGATACCGACGAAGCCGATACCGACGAAGCCGATACCGACGAAGCCGATACCGACGAAGCCGATACCGACGAAGCCGATACCGACGAAGCCGATACCGACGCAGCCGATACCGACGCAGCCGATGACGACGGTCATCTGGATGCGATCGAGGGGGCGGAGGACGCCACTTACGCCGACGACGACGGAGATGATCCGGCAGCCGAAGCGGGGGACGACGACGCTTCGTCCCACCCCGACGTGAGGCGGCCACGCTGAAGGCTGGAAAGCCGGCGTAGAATTTCCTATTGAACATTTTTCGCGGGAACAGTGAATCGTCATGGCCAGTATGAACCGAACCTCGCTGGTGACCAAGCTGCACAAGGTGCTGAAAAAGCACTACAAGCCGGTACCGACCGTCGAACGGCCGGTGCTCGAGCAGTTGTTGTTCGCCTGCTTGCTGGAGAACGCACCGTACCAACCGGCCGAGGAAGCGTTGGCCCGGCTCTCGGAGATGTTCTTCGACTGGAATGAAGTGCGGGTGAGCCTGGTGCGCGAGTTGGCCGAGGCGATGCCCGGGTTGCCGCAATCCGAGGAAGCAGCCACGCGGTTGAAGCGTGCCTTGCAGGGAGTCTTCGAGTCGCTCTATTCGTTCGATCTCGAACACCTGAAGAAGCAGAACCTCGGCCAGGCGATCGCGAAGTTGCAAAAGATCGCCGGCCCGTCGAAATTCGTCGTGGCGCACGTCACGCAGTCGGCCTTGGGTGGGCATTCGATTCCGATCGATCGTGCGGCGCTGGAGATCTTCGAGATCTTCGACGCCCTGACCAAGCAGGAGCGCGA
Source organism: Pirellulales bacterium (assembly GCA_050184475.1). Lineage (GTDB taxonomy): Bacteria > Planctomycetota > Planctomycetia > Pirellulales > JAEUIK01 > JAIESQ01. Next base: position 298,249 of record JBFXAH010000005.1, read on the forward strand.
AGCGGGCGAGGTCGGGGGGCTCGAACGGGCGATTCCCAAGAGCAAGGGGGTTGAGTTCGGCTCGCAGTTGCATCAGTTCGCCGTCGAGTTGGCCGCCAGCCCCTACAGCCCGCAACTGCACAAAATTCTGTTGGAGGTAATGCCCGAATGCCGGGATCGCCTCCCCAAGCGTGGAGCCAAGAAGAAGGAACCGCCCCAGCCCGCGGAACCGCCGAAGAAGCAAGTCAAGACGGCCAAGGCCACGACCGCGCCCCCCGCCAAAGCCGGCAGCAAGTCCGCGGCCAAGGCACCAGCGACCGGCAAAGGGCGCGACAAAACGGCCAAGGTCGCGGCCAGTTCCCCTGCGCCCAAGGCAGGCAAGAGCGCAGCGGCGGCCGGGGCCAAAAAGAAAGTCGTCGCTTCCCGTACCGGCAAGCCCAAGCCGCGTTAGCGAATCCCACCACGACGAATCACCCCACTACCGCCAGAGGGGGTCGAAATGGCAATCGCAACCAATTCTTGGCCACGACTTCGCGCACCGCGTGCGCGGCGATTCGCTCGGCTGCTCGGCTCGCGGCTCGCGGCGCTCGTTGGCGTGTTTCTGCTGGCGGTGCCTACGTTGGCCGTGGCCGCGACGCCGTCGAGCACGTTCGATTCTCCGCCGACGGTTACCGACGCCGACCGCCCGGACGACACCACGGCAGCTTACGACACCGGCCCCTTCAAGCCCAAGGTGCCGCGCGACGAGACCGACGAAGAAAGACTGACCGCGCTGGCTTTGTATTCGGCCGGCCGCATGCACGAAGAAAAAGAGGAGCTACCGCAGGCGCTCCGCATGTACGAGCGCGCATCGCGGTTCGATCCGCAGGCGCAAACGCCGCTGCGCGACACGATCCGCATGGCGTTCAGCCTGGGCCGCTCCGACGAGGCGATTCGCTACGCCGTTAAGCTGGCGGACCTCGATGCCAGCGATCCGCAACTATTGCGCCGGCTGGCCGCGCACCTGGTTGGTCAAGGCGATCTGGAGCGCGGTTTGTCGCTTTACCAGCGAGCAGCCGCCGTCGAAGAAACCAAGCCCAAGTCGTCGACCCTCGTGCTATTGTGGATGCAAATCGGCAAGTTGGCCTTGATTCTCGACAAGACTGACCAGGCCGCCGCGGCTTATCGTCGCGTGCAACAAGCGCTCGTCAGTCCGATGGATTGGGGGCTCGACGACCGAGCCCAAGAATTGATCCACGATGACGCGGCCAAGACGCTGCAACTACTCGGTCGCGAAGTCGACGGTCGTTCCACCGCAGCGCTAACGTACGATCTCTTCGGCAAGGTGCTGCTCGATGCCGGCGATCCCGACGCGGCGCTGGAGGCGTTCGCCCACGCGAATTCGCTGGCCGAAAACGCGCCGCTCTTCGCCTTGCAGCGGGCCGAAGTTCTGGCCGCCCGCCAGGACACCGCCGGCGCGTTGGCAGCGCTCGACGAGTTCTTCGCCGCCAAGCAACCGTTTTATGGCGCCGCGCCGTTTGAGCTGCTCGCGAAGCTACTGTCGGCCGACGACCACGGCAGTGAGTTGCGATCGCGGCTCGAGCGACTGCGGGCCGACCAACCGGGCAACGTCGCCTTGGCCTATTTTCTGGCGGACAATCTGCGCCAAGCAGGCGAGTTGGAATTGGCCGAGTCGATCTACACCAAAGCCCTGTCCGCGGGGCCGGCGCTATCGGGCTATCGCGGTTTGATCGACGTGCTGCGTCGCCAAGCAAATATCGAACGGCTGCTCGAGACCTTTCTGCAGTGCGTGCCGAATGTGCGCACCCTCGACTCGCTCGGCGACGAGGGGCGTGCACTGAGCGCCGACACCACGGTGATGCCGCAACTGCTCACGGCCGCCGAAATCCTCGACGCCAAGCAGCCGCTCGACAGCACGCAGGCCGGCGCGCTGGGCCAGTTGGCGCTCACCGCCGGGCTGTTCGACCAGGCCGAGACACTCTTTACGCGGGCCATTGAGCGTGACCAGGAAAACGCGCCGATCCTGTTGCGTCGCTGGGCGCTGGCTCTGCTGGTTCAAGACAAGTTCGCCGAAGCTACGGCGGTGATCGAGCGCATACAGAAATCGGGTAAGGTCCCGGCGGATGACGCCGAACTGACGTTTCATCTGGCCGGGGCGCTGGCCATGCAAGACCGCACCGACGAGGCACTGGCCGCGGCCCGCCGTGCCGTCGAGCTGGCCGAAAACGAGCGCGACTCGCTGGGCGAGCTTTATTACCGTATCCTCGCGCGGCCGGGGTGGGTGCTTTATCACGGCAAGCGTCTGCCCGACGCCGAGCGCGAGTATGAGTCGCTGATCGCTCGCTTCAACGATCGCCACGACGACGAATCGCTCCGCGAAATGCTGCGCGACGCACGGCTGTCGCTGTCGAACATCGCCGTGCTGCAAGGGGACACGCTCGGCAGCGAGCGCTGGCTGGAAGAAATCCTCGACGAGTACCCCGAAGATATCTCGGCGCTCAACGACCTGGGTTACCTGTGGGCCGATGCCGGCAAGCACTTGCAACGTGCCCTGGCGATGATCGAACGGGCCGTCGCCGAAGAGCCGGAGAATGCGGCCTATCTCGACAGCCACGGATGGGCTTTGTACCGGCTCGGTCGTCAGGCCGAGGCGATCAACACGCTCCAGCGCGCGGTCGGTCAAGAGAAAGAGCCCGACGGAGTGATTCTCGAGCACCTCGGCGACGCTTACCTGGCCAACGGCCGGCTCGACGACGCCCGCGGCGCCTGGCAACGTGCCAAGGCGGCGTTCAGCAAAGCCGGCAATGCTGCAAAATTGACCGAGGTGCAACAGAAGCTCGACAGCCACCAGCCGCCGGCCAGTCCCTGACGAATCGACCTGCGTCGCGCACCGCGTGCCAGGCTAAGCCGCGCGAGCGCCCACTTTCATCTTCTGCTCCACGGAGTTCTGGCACAGTCATGGCAGGCCATTCGCACTGGGCGGGCATAAAACATAAGAAGGCGCTCGTCGACGCCAAGCGGGGCAAGCTCTGGAGCAAGCTCTCTAAGGCGATCATCATTGCGGCCAAACACGGCGGCGGCGATACAGACACCAATCTCAAACTGCGCTACGCCGTCGATGCGGCCCGCGCCGTCAGCATGCCCAAGGACAACATCCAGCGGGCGATCAAGCGCGGCACCGGCGAAAGCGAGGGGGCCAACTTTGAGGAAATCCTGTACGAGGGCTACGGCGCGGCGGGCGTGGCCATTCTCTGCGACGTGCTGACCGACAACCGCAACCGCACCGCCGGCGAGGTCCGCAAGATCTTCGAGGTCGGAGGGGGCAAACTCGGCGAGACGGGTTGCGTGGCCTGGATGTTCGACCGCAAGGGGCTGTTCGTGGTGCCGGCCGACACGACCGACGAGAACTCGCTGATGGAACTGGCGCTCGAGGCCGGCGCCGACGACGTCAAGCGCGTCGACGGCAAGTTCGAAGTCACCTGCGAGCCGAGCGTTTTCCAGGCCGTGGCCGATGCCCTCGAAGCGGCCGGGATCGAAACCGAAGTCAAGGAGATCGCCCGCATCCCTCAGAACACCGTCGATCTCGACTCCGAGACGGCCCGCACGGTGCTCAAGCTGGTCGAGAAGCTCGACGATCACGACGACGTGCAGAGCGTGAGCGCCAACTTCAACATTCCGGAAGAGGCGCTAGCCGAACTGGGCGGGTAAGACTTGGGCGACCAACAGAATCACCGCGACTGTGCGTGTATCGTGAATAGTCGACGTTGGCAACGATGGTCGATCGAGTGATAATTGCAGTATGAACATGCCCTCCGAAGTCAAGTCGGCCCTCAAGCAATCACACGACGCTCCGATCGAACTTGTCGACACCGAGACCAGCGTGCGCTACCTGGTGGTGCGCGCCGATACGTACGAGCGGCTGATGGCGCGGCTCGATTTGGGGGAGCCAACAAGCGACGAGCGCAGGGCGATGCTCCAGGCTTGGGGCAAACGCGCCGGATGGGAAGAACCAGACGCTGCGGTATTCGATGAACTGAAACCGTCATGAAACGCGGCGAGGTCGTGCTAGTCGATTTCCCGTTCTCCGACGGCAGCGGAAGCAAGTTCCGGCCAGCTTTGGTCGTTCAAGCGGATGTCTTCAATAAGTCGCTGCGCGACACCATCCTCGCCACGATTACGACCAACACCCAGCCTTCGCCGACGTCGTTCGTACCTGTCTCGCCGATCGATGCAACAGATCGACGCTTGTCTAATGCTCGTTCTGGGGCTTTGAGAGTCGCTGGGAGTCACTCCAACGGTGTCAGTCGTATTACCCGCGCTCGCGGTCGAGCAGTTGTCTTTTCCGCTCGATGCCCCAGCGGTAGCCTGCCAGCGCGCCATTGCCGCGCACCACGCGATGACACGGTATGGCCACGGCCAGACGATTGGCCGCGCAGGCGCTGGCCACGGCTCGCACCGCCGCGGGGCGCCCTAGCCGCCGGGCCAGATCCGTATAGGTGATCGTCTGACCGCTCGGAATCTTCTGCAGCAGTTGCCACACCTGCTGCTGAAATGCGGTCCCTTGGATGTCGAGCGGCAAACTGAACGCAGCCGCCGGGCGTTCGACAAAGCCCACTACGCCAGCGACCAGCTTCTCGAACTGGCGGTCTCCGCCGATCAATTCTGCCCGCGGGAAGCGATCTTCCAAGTCGCGCACCAGCGCCGCGGGATCGTCTCCCAGTTCGATCGCGCAGATGCCGCGGTCGGTCGCCGCCACGAGGATCGCGCCCAACGAACACTCCCCCACGGCGAAGCGAATCGTGGTCTCGGCTCCGGCGTTGCGAAAGGCGCGCGGCGTCATTCCCAGCATGTCGGTGGCAGCGTCGTAGAAGCGACCACTCGAGCGAAAGCCGGTGCGATAAATGGTGTCGGTCACGCTCGTTCCAGCCATCAGCTCGCGGCGCACATCTGCCGCGCGAACAGCTTGGGCATAGCCCGTCGGCGTGGTGCCGGTCAGCCTCTGGAAAAGTTGGCGGAGCTTGCGCGGCGGCATGCCGGCCACGGCGGCGAGCGAGGCCAGATCGACCGGCTCGGTGGCGCGTTCGATGGTCCGGCACGCAGCGACCACGACATGAGCCAGCGGGTGAATGTCTCTTGGCTCGTGGGGCCGGCAACGTTTGCAGGCGCGAAAGCCGGCGCGTTCGGCGTCGACAGCATCGGCAAAGAACCGCACATTCTGACGACGCGGTCGCCGCGAAGCGCAACAAGGCCGGCAATAAACGCCGGTCGTTTTCACCGCATAGACGAAATGCCCGTCGGCCTGCCGATCGCGCCGGAGCACTGCCTGCCAGCGGTCGCGATCCGAGTCGTAGCGCGGCGCGGCGCTCGGCATGTCCGGCATTCGCGCGGCGCGGGTTCTTCCAGTCTTGACTTGCACGCTCATCCGCTCGGCTCTCCTGTCGCCAACTTTAGCGTGCAAGCACACCCGCGACACTCCGGTTTGGACGCGGCAATTCGACTTTTGACGGGAAACACCGGCCATCGGGAGCGTATCCCCCGCACTTCGCAGGCCGCGGCCCTTGGAGTACGATTGGACATATCGAGCAAGGCACCTCGCCAGCGTGATGAACGTGCAGGAGAGTGGACGATTTCGACACCCGACAGCATGACCCAATTGCCGATCGTTGAAGTTGGCGAAGCTCCCCGGCGCCAGGCCGCGGCCGCATCCGAGCGCGGCAAGTCCAAAGGGCGGTACGCTTTCGTCAGCTTGGGCTGCCCCAAGAATCTCGTCGACAGCGAGCGGATGCTGGGGCTGCTGGAGCTCGACGGCTACGAGCTCGTGGCCGAACCGCAGGGGGCCGACTTCGTGGTGGTCAACACCTGCGGTTTCATCGAGCGGGCCCGCAATGAGTCGTTCTCGGCCATCGAAGAGATGCTCGATTTGAAGCGGGCCGGCCAACTCAAAGGAGTGATCGTCTCCGGCTGCCTGGCCGAGCGCGACAAAGAAGCGCTGCTCGATCGCTGCCCCGAGGTCGATCAACTCGTGGGCGTCTTCGGTCGCGAACAGGTGACCAAGGTCGCCGATCGCTTGCTGGGGGGGCTGAGCGAGCAGCGGACCGTGTTTCAGCCGGCGCCGACCGTGGCCCTGGCCGACCGCGCGCGGCTGCGGATCACGCCGCCGCACTTCGCCTATTTGAAGATCAGCGAAGGCTGCGACCGGTTGTGCACGTTTTGCGCGATCCCCAAGATGCGCGGCAAGCACGCCACGAAACCGCTCGACGACGTTTTGGCCGAAGCTCGCGAACTGGCCGCCAGCGGCACGCGCGAGCTGGTCGTCGTCGCACAAGACACGACCTATTGGGGCATGGATCTGTATGGCGAGCCGCGGCTGGCCGACCTGGTCGAAGCCCTCGAACAGGTCGACGGCATCGAGTGGATTCGGCTGATGTACTTGTACCCGATGTACTTCACCGATCGACTGATCGAGGTGTTGGCCCGCAGCCGCAAGGTGGTGCCGTATCTCGATCTGCCGTTGCAACACATCGACGACACGATGCTGCGGCGCATGCAGCGGCGCGTCAATCGCCGCGAGACCGAGGCGCTGCTGGCGCGGCTGCGCGCGGCGATCCCCGACCTGGTGATGCGCACCACGTTCATCACCGGTTTTCCCGGCGAGACCGAGGAGCAGTTCGAGCGGCTCGTCGAGTTCGTTGGCACGGCCCGGTTCGAGCGGGCCGGGGTGTTCACCTATTCGTTCGAGCCTGACACGCCGTCGGCCCGGCTGCCCGACCATCTCCCCGAGGAAGTCAAAGAGGCGCGGCGCGAGCGGCTGATGGCCGCCCAGCAACAAGTTGCCTTCGCCTGGAACGAATCCCAATTGGGGCGCAGGCTCGACGTGCTGATCGATCGGCCAGTGCCCGGCGAATCGCAGGCCTGGATCGGCCGCAGCTACGCCGACGCCCCCGATATCGACGATGTCGTCTACGTAACGGGCAAGCGCTTGCGGCCCGGGCAATTCGTGCCATGTGAAATCGTGGCCAGCAGGGATTATGATCTGATCGCGGCGGCTGTCGGCAAACCTTGGTAGTTCGAGGGGGGGCAGCCAACAGACTCGTTCCGCGACGAGGTTCCTACATGTCGGTTAGCGCCAAAAAGCCGGTCCCGGCGGCCGTCTTCAACATTCCGAATCAGCTCACCACCTTGCGGCTGGCATTGTCGATCGTGCTGTTCGTGTTGATGGCGTTTAAGTATTACCTCGTCGGCACCGTGGTATTCGTCGTGGCGGCCTCGACCGATTGGCTCGACGGCTATCTCGCCCGCAAGTGGAACCTGGTGACGGTGCTGGGGCGGATTCTCGATCCGTTCGTCGACAAGATCATCGTCTGCGGGACGTTCATTTTTCTGGCGGCCGAGCCCCAGTCGCAGGTGGCCGCCTGGATGGCCGTGACGGTCGTCGGCCGCGAACTGCTGATCACGGCACTACGGAGCTTTCTCGAACAGCAGGGAGCCGATTTTTCGGCGACCATGTCGGGCAAGCTCAAGATGGTGCTGCAATGCCTGGCCGCCACGGCGAGCTTGTTCTATCTGTCGTACGTCACAGGGCAGCGGACGCCCCCGGGCTGGCTGCTGCCGGCGCTGATCGCCACGGTGTGGGGGGCGGTCATCCTGACGGTCTACTCCGGCGTGGCGTATGTCGTGGCGGCAGCCCGGCTGCTCAAGCCGTGATGTGATGCATCCAACTGCTCCGCCGGCCGCCGTTGGGTTCTTGGGCCTGCTGGCCGCCGGTTCTTTGGTGATGTGGGTGCTCGTGGTCCTGCGGCTGCGCGCCGGCGAACCGCTGGTACCGCTCGAACCGCGCCGGCCCGTGCCGTGGGGAGGTGTGGAAATCCTCCTGATCATCGCGGCCTACTTCTTTCTCGGCGGGCTCGTCAGCCTCCTCGTACTCCACATACCGGTCAACGCCAGCGAACCGATCTTTACTCCATTCAACGTACTGCTGATGGGGGCATTTAGTCTGGTGGTGGTTTGTATTGGAGCTTTCGTGTTGCGGCGCCTGGCCGGAGCGACGTGGCGCGATCTTGGCTGGTCGCCGCATGAGCTGACTCGCGACATCCGACTAGGGCTGGCGGCCGGGCTGGTGATCACCGCGCCGGTGTACGCCATTCAAACGCTCTTCACCGAGTGGTTCGAGTTTCCGTCGGAGCATCCGCTGCTCGAACTAGTCGTGCGCGAGCCAACATTCCTGGTCTACGCAGTCGCCATTTTTCTGGCCGTTGGCGTGGCGCCGCTGGCCGAGGAGTTTCTGTTCCGGGTGCTGCTGCAAGGCTGGCTCGAGGCCTGGCAGAGCCGCTCGGCCGCCGAACGAGTGCTGACGCGCGAGGCGTTAATCGAGCTGGCGGCATCGCGCGCCGACTCGAACGCCAGCGCCATCGAGACGCCTGCTCTCCCGAGCGATCGCGACAATCCCTACGCGGCGCCGCCGGCCACGACGCGCGGAGCGCCAATCGACCTTTCGGTCGAGCTGGCCGCCAGCCGACTCGCGCCCGCCTGGTGGCCGCTGGTCGCCAGCGCCGCGATTTTCGCCGCGCTGCACGCCACGCAAGGGCCCGATCCGATCGCCCTGTTTCCGCTGGCGCTGGTGTTGGGCTACCTCTATCGCCAAACGCACCGGCTGCTGCCGTCGCTGGTGGCGCACGCCTTTCTGAACTCCGCGAGCATGCTGCTCTTGTGGCTGAATCTCGCCTGAGCGGCACGGGCCTAGGCTTCGCCCTTGATGTAGGTCCAATCGAACCGCTCGATGAACGTGCGGTGGAAGTGGTTGTCGGGCTGCGACACTGTGCGATGCATCCGTTTGACCGCCGAGCGAAAGTCGATATCCAGCGCCCATGGGTCGACCTTCAAACCTCCGGCCGACTCGATGTACAGCCGGTCGCCAAGCTTCTCGAAGCCACCGTGTTTGACGTAAGCGCCGTGCGCCAAACCGTTGCGGAACGAGTGCCAAAGCCAGCGCGAATACGTGTCGACGCCGGGGGGCGGCGCTTGCGGCCGGTCGGCCCACGAGCGATCCATAAAGGCGGTCACAAAGGTGTGAAACGCCTGGGCGTTGGTGACCATCGACGACGTCAGAAAGTGCCCCAGCGCCTCGATTGCGCACATCAAGGAATTGCCCCAAAGGATCAGCACCGAGGCCTCGCGGTGCGCCTGGTGCTTGGGCAGATCGTGTTCGTCCAACAAGATCGCCAAGGGTTCGAGCACGACGAAGTCGTAGCGGCGGCGAAAGTACTCGAATTTGCCGGCATTCGACAAGGTTTCGAGTCGCGGACGATCGTAGTCAATAAACAGGCTCAGCGCCTGTTCCTCGATTACCGCGCGGATGCCATGATCCTCGGGCAGCTCGCTCATGGGCGGCTAAGAATGTGCAGGGACCACACCGAAATGACGGTGCGCGGTCTGGAAGTATTACCGTAAGTTGTTGCTGATAGGGTACCAGCGGATAGCCAGGACGAATCCTGAGCGTGGGGCTGGCACTACCTGGTTGGCAGCACCTCAGCAGGGTTATCCTATCATTTGCGCCCGAACGCGGGCAACGCTTACCTGGCTCGGTAGAGGTGCACCCAAACGCTCAAGCAGATAGCCACTTCGGACCGAACTTTAGCGCGACACCGAGGGCTTTTTTCTTGACTGTCGGCGGCAACCTGCATACATTGCCAGTTCGTCGGAAGTTCGGTCCGGCGATGGGGTTCTGGCGTTTCTAACTCCTGCACATCATCGCCCGCGGGGCACATTTCCGCATCAGGGCTCGCATCATGCGCGTTGCGTTCGTGAACCTGCCGCACCCGGTCGCGGTCGTGCGGCGGTACATGTGTTCGTACAACTCACCCGTCTTTTTGTTTCCCCCGCTCGAGTTACTCTCGGTCGCCGCGGTCGCGCGCCAATGGCGTCACGACGACGTTTTGGTCATCGACGCCATTGCCGAGCGATCGACTACGGAAGAAGTCATTGCCCAACTGCAACAGTTTGGCCCCGACTTCATCCTGACGATCACCGGCTTCGAGATCTTCGAGCAAGACGTGCAGGCGATCCTGGCGATCCGCGCCGCGCTGCCGCAGGCCAAACTTGCCGCCTTCGGCCATTACCCAACCACCTTCCCCAACGAGACGATGGCCGCCGCCCAGCTCGACTACGTGCTGCGCGGCGAACCAGAGAACACTTTCTTCGAGTTGGGGCAGGCGCTCGACGCCCGCACCCCGCTCGATGGCATTCTCGGGCTCACGTATCGCGGTGCCGACGGTGCCGTGCTCAGCACGCCCGATCGCTCGCGGCTGCGGCACATCGACGAGTTGCCGTTTCCCGAATACTCCTTGGTGAACCTCAAGCATTACAGCGAGTTCTTGCTCCCCACGCCGTTTGCCGTGGTGCAAACCGCCCGCGGCTGCCCGTACACCTGCAACTTCTGCGTCCGCAGCTACGGGCAGAAGCTGGGGATGCGCACGCCCGACAACATCGTGGCCGAGTTGGCGGACCTGGTCGATCGCTTTCACATTCGGGCGTTCCGCTTTATCGACGACACGTTCACGGCCGTGCCGCAGCGGACAATGGAGATTTGCGACCGCATTCGCAAGAACTTGCCGCCGTTGGCCTGGAGCTGTCTGTCGCGCGTCGACACGCTTGACGAAGAGCGGGTGCGGGCTCTGCGCGAGGCCGGCTGCCGCCGCGTCTACATCGGCATCGAGAGCGGCTCGCCGCGCATTCTGCAGGCATACGGCAAAGACTACGGCGTCGAGTTGATCCCCCGCATGGTCGACTTGATGCGTCGCAACCGGCTCGAAGTCGGCGCGTTCTTCATGGTCGGTCACCCCGAAGAAACGGCCGACGATTTCCAGGCCACGCATCGGCTGGTGCGCACGCTGCCGTTGGACTATGCCACCGTTGGCAAGACAGTCCCCTACCCCGGCACGTCGCTGTACGAGCAATATCGCGAGCAGGTCGATTTCTCGCTCTTTCCCTACCGCAATGAGTGGAAGGACCCCGATCGCCGGGCCGAGCTCGACGGCTGGGAGGCCGAGTTCTTCCGCGGCATGTACTTCAACTTACCCTACGTGGCCCGGCACGCTTGGCGTTTGATCAAACACCCTGGCACCACGTTGGCCGCCGGTCGAGCCTTATTGCCGTACATGCTCAATCGCGGCGCCAACAGCACACGCCACGAGTTGGTCTAGTGGAGACTCTCGTCCCCACAATGACCAAGCCCAAGGGTCAGCTCTGCCACCGCTGCGTCATGGACACGTCGATCCCCGGCGTGCAGCTCGACGCCGAGGGGGTGTGCAACCATTGCCACATCCATGACCGGCTCAACGAAATGTTCCCCTTGGGCAAGGAGGGAGAACGCCGCCTGCAGCAGTTCGTAGACCGCATCAAACGCGACGGCCGCGGCAAGCCGATCGACTGCGTCGTTGGGCTCAGCGGCGGCCGCGACACCTGCTATTGCTTGTACAAGTGCAAGGAGCTGGGACTGCGCCCCCTGGCCGTGCACTTCGACAATGGCTGGGACTCGGACATCGCCAAAAACAACATTCGCAAGATCTGCAGCGGGCTCGACGTCGAACTGCACACGATCATCGCCGATTGGGAGGAGTCTCGCGAGCTGACCAATTGCACGATCCGCGCGAGCTTGCCCTACATCGATCTGACCGACGACATCGGTATCGTCCATGCGCTCTACAGCACGGCCGACAAGGAAGGAGTGCGCTGGATTATTCACAGTCATTCGTTTCGCTGCGAGGGGATCAACCCGCTGTTGTGGAACTACATGGACGGGCGCTTCGTGCGGCACCTGGTCAAGCGGTTCTGTCGTATTCCGCTCAAGCACTTCAAGAACGTCGATCTCCGGAACTTCCTGTATTGGGTGTTCATCAAGCGGATCAAAGTTTTTACGATGACCAACTACTACCAAGACACCGGTGACGAGATCGACGAAATGCTGAAGCGCGATTTCGGCTGGGAGAACACCGGCGGCTGGCACTTCGACAACGAGATCTTCGGCTTGCAGTGCTACTACTCTCGGCACAAGTTCGGCATCGATTGGCGCGTCGTGGAATTATCCGCCCTGGTGCGCGAACAGCAGATGACGCGCGAGGCCGCCCTGGCGGAGTTGGCAGAGCTACCCGCCATCGAGCGTAAGGAAATCGTCGACTATGCCCTAAAAAAGCAAGGCATCTCGCAGGCCGAATGGGCCGAGATCATGGCCGCCCCCCCCAAGTTCTTCACCGATTACCCGAGCTACTACCCAGTGTTGAAAGCAATACGACTGCCAATCAAGGCCCTCTGTCGGCTGAACATCCTACCGCCGCACGCGTACGAGAAGTATTTCGAGCTGTAGAGGGTCGCCCGGGGGTGGGCGGCCGTGCCGCCGACAAGGCGGCATCGGGAGCCCGCAGCCATGACGCTCGACGACATCCGGCCGACTTCCACCGCACGCTATCACGACGACCCTCTGGACGTAGACCTCGTCGAACAAATCCTCGCAGCGCGCTTTCCGGCTGGCTATCGCGAGTTCATCGCGCGGTTCGGAGCGGGCGTGCTGGCAGGCTGCCTGCGCATCTATGCGCCACGCCAGGCACTGCGCGCCAGCAGCGATTTCCAGGAACCTGACAGGCGGCCGGGCGCGCGTCGGTTTTGGCAGCAGGGCGGGGCCATACTGACGACCGTGCACGGCAGCCAGACCATCGTTCTCGCCCGCACACTCGCAGGTAGTGAGCTTGTCTTCGAGCGCCCGTCGCCCAACCGCATCTACGCTCTGCCCGGCAATCAGGACTTGATCTACCTGGCAGGCGACGGCTTCTTGCCTGCCTTGCAATGGGCGCTGACATCCGGCGTGCTGATCGAACCTGGCCGGGAACTTCTCTTCGAGCCCCGAGACGCCTAGCGCCTTGTGCGCGGGCCGCGTGGGCGTTGTCAGGCCGCTTGAGGCGTGACCGTACCAGTCGTTGAATCGAAGTCGCGAGGCGAGCGGGGTGCCGCCGAGCGACGACTCGCGATTGGCGACGACCGCCCGCGCGAGCGATTTTCCCGCCACTCCCTACCTGGAAAGGTCCCTCCGATGAAGCGCTTTGCAATCTGCTGTGCCTTGGCCGTTGGCTCGCTGTGTGGATCCGTGTCGGTCGCCGGCGCCACCGATTGGATCGACATCGACGACTACAGCTATGCGGCGATCGCTTACAGTCCGTCGACTGGCCGTTACGCCTTCTCTTACAACTACGGCAGCCGTTGGTCGGCCGAGAAAGCCGCGCTGCGGCAACTCGACAAGGAAGATGGAAAGATCGTCTGCTGGGTCAACAACGGCTTCTGCGCTTTGGCTCTCGGCGACGAAGTCGGCTGTTACGGCACCGGCTACGAGTGGGGAGACGGGGCCAGCACTCTCGACGCCGCCAATCGCGCCCGCAGCGAGTGTGCCAAGCGGACCACGGGCGCGCACGTGGTGCTGGTCATCAGCAGCGATGGCCAGGTGATCCAGAAGCCGAGCCAGTCGACTTACCTGACGAGCCATGCGGATTAGCGACCCCCTGGTGAAACCGAGCCAGCGACGACGTGAATCCAATAGGAGAACACCGACCAAGGGGACAGGAGTCGTGTCCGGACAACGCGAGCGCGATCATCGCGATTCTCGCCGGAACGACTCGAGTCCCCGCCCGCGAACGGGCATTTGCCAAAACCTTGCGGCCACGACCGGCGTCCTCGGCTGGATCGTGTGACAAAAGTCAGATTTTTTCCCGCCGGTCCGTCAGAATCGTGCGGCAGGCCCCGTATCTAATCGTGGAACAGCAAGTCGAGAAGGCACTCGCGACGCCGGTCGCCAGACCACCAAACCCCTCGAACACCCTAGGAAAGGGCTTGCGATGAAACGCTTTACGACATTCGCATTGCTGGCGGCCGGATCGATTTGTGGTTTGAGCGCCCCGGCCTCGGCGACCGATTGGATCGACATCGACGACTACAGCTATGCGGCTGTCGCCTACAGCCCGGCGACCGGGCGGTATGCCTTTTCGTACAACTACGGCAGCCGCTCGTCGGCCGAAAAGGCCGCCCTCAAACAGCTCGACGAGTCCGACGGCAAGATCGTCTGCTGGGTCAACAACGGCTTTTGTGCCCTGGCCCTGGGTGACGAAGTTGGCATGTACGGCACCGGCTATCGCTGGGGAGACGGGGCCAGCACCCGCGACGCCGCTCAACGGGCGCTCGACGAATGCAACAAGCGAACCACCGGCGCCCGGGTGGTGCTGATCCTCAGCAGCGATGGCCAGGTGATCCAGAAAGCCAAGGCCCCAGTGAAGGAAGACCTGCCAGCGGCGTAGCACCCGGAGCGAAGAGTTAGCCGAACTGCTTAAAGAAACACTAGCGACGAAGGCCACCAGCATCTGCCCCCACGGCGGGGAGAAGCTGGTGGCCTTTTCTATTGGCCTCTTACCCAAACAGCTCCGCGATCGGCGCGCCGTCGCATACCCGCAACGGTCGACCCAGGCGGTCGGGCAAAGTGATCTCGGGCGAGATGCCCAACGCCGCCAAGATCGTGGCGGCGTAATCGCGCGGCGTGACCGGCGACAGGGCCGGCCGGCCCGCGATGGCGTCGCTGGCGCCGTAAATGGCGCCGCCACGAATACCGCCCCCCGCCAGCAGCCCGCTGTAGCAATAGGGCCAATGCTCGCGCCCCGACGAGTCGCGGCTGATCTGCGGGCGACGACCGAACTCGCCGACCCAGGCGACGATCGTGTCGTCGAGCAAGCCGCGCGATGAGAGATCCTCTAACAGCGCGGCCAAGGCCTGATCGGCCGGCGGGATCAAATCGTTCTTCAAGCGATTGAAGTTATTGCCGTGCGTGTCCCAGAAGTTGCGGCCGTCGTTGTGCCAGTTGACGCAGACCAGCGACACACCGCGCTCGATCAAGCGCCGCGCCAACAGCACGCACTGCCCGTGCGTGTTGCGGCCGTAGCGATCGCGATCGACGTCCGACTCTTGGGCAAGATCGAACGCCTGCCGCGCGGCAGGCGCGCCGAGCATGTCGAAGGCCCGCGATTGCCAGGCATCGAGATCGGCAGCGCCGGCGGCGCGGGCCAGTTGCTCGCGCTGGGCGTCGATCGCCCCCAGCAGCGTCTGGCGATCGTGCAAGCGATCGACCGAAACGCCTTGGGCCAGGCTCAGCTCGCTGACGTTCCACTTGGGATCGGCCGGATCGCCCGAGAGCAACATCGGATCGAACCGCCGCCCGAGCCAACCGCCATGTTGGCCGGGCGCTTGTCCTCCCGGCGCGGCGGGATGATAGGCCAGCCAAGGTAGCGTGACAAAGTCGGGCAACACGCCGCCGCTGGGGCGCACGCAACTGAGGGTGCTGCCCAAGTGTGGCGTGTCGCGCTCGCTGGGGGGTGCGGCGTCGCTGTTGAGCTGCGGCGCCTGATGTCCCGTGAGCGTGGCATGTCCGCTCGACAGGTGCGCCGGGTCGCTGTGGTTGAGCGACCGGATGATCGCCACCTTATCCATGTGCGGCGCGAGCTTCTGAAAATGCTCGCAAATCTGCAGGCCGGGGACCGGCGTCGAAATCGATTTGAAGCTGCCGCGAACTTCGTCGGGCGCCTCGGGCTTCATGTCGAAGGTGTCGAGCTGGCTCGGTCCCCCCCACATGAACAAGAAGATACAGCGCCGGGCGCGGCCAGCCCCTGGGGGCAAAGCTACGCTGCCCGACTCTTGGGCGGCGAGCAGCCGCGGCAGACCCAATCCCAACAGCCCGATGCCACCGGCCTGCAGCAGCGCACGGCGCGATAAGCCAGCCGCCTGCGAAAGCGGGGCATGGGGCCGGGGGTCGCGGCTGCGCGGTCTGGCCATTGGTCGATTCGCCGGTGCCGAAAAATGGTGCGGGAAGGATTCTGGCGGGATTGCTCGGGGATCCGTATGCACATCGGGGCACCCATAAGCAGGCGTTGATTATATAGCGGCGCAACTGGGTATTGAAACACGATTTGACCGTGCATCTTCGCACTTGGTGCACTGGCAGCAGCGCCGGCAACCACCAAGTTCCACCGCAGTAATTGCCTAGCCGGCAAGGCTTAACGCGCGCGACTGGATCGGTTGATGCGCCGGCGACCGTGGGGCCGATAAGTCCGATGGCGGGGTAGTTTGCCGTTCGACCGCCGCCTCAGTAAGCAGCGCGCCTGCTCGAAGCAGCGGGTACTCGCTGTGCAGGGTTGTTTCTTCGGCCAAGACAAATCGCCATGTCCTCCAAGCGACGGGTAGCAAGAACGATCGGTGCCGCTGGCCTGGGGCTGGCGGTCGGAGTTCAGGCTCTCGCGCAACTGCCGAGTTGGCCGATGGTCGACACCCGACGGAGTTCTCAACCGGCGGCACGAACGGCACAGCGCCCCGACAGGCCGGAAGCGCCCGCCGCGCCGGGCAACGCGCCTCGGCAACCTGCCGGATCGGCTTCGGCGGCCAAGCCGGCGCTGACTCCGCTATATACGCGCCAGGCGGTTTTCGCCGTGCCGTTTCAAATCGATCGCCCTTCGCGCGGCGCGCCGTTGGCCGGCAATGTGCAACTGCACGTCTCGGAAGACGACGGCCAAAGCTGGCGACTCTACGAGCAAGTCGCGCCCGGCGCGAGCAAATTTACCTTCCGCGCGCCGCACGACGGCGATTACCTATTCTTCGTGCGCACGATCAGCTCGAGCGGGCAACTGCAACCGGCCAACGCGCCAGCTCCCGAGTTGCACGTGGTGGTCGATACGCTGTCGCCGCGGCTGGAGATCGAAGCCGAGCAGGCGCCATCCGGCGAAGTCACGGTTCGTTGGCGCATGCTCGATCGCTATCTGAAGCCGGAGAGCTTCCTGCTGGAGTTTCAGAAATCGTCCGGCGGTCCTTGGCAGCGCGTCACGGCCGCAGTCGATGCTCAGCCGCCGCGGCGTGTCGATAGCGGAGAGGTGACCTTCTGGCCCGGCGAAGTCGCGGGCAATTTGCTGATTCGCGCTCGCGTCAGCGATCAGGCCGGCAACCCGGCCGTCACGCAGGCGACACTCACCCCCGAAGAGAAAACCGCGCGCGCTTCGAGCACGCTGCAAGCCGCCGCGCGCAGCTTCACGAGTGGCGCGGCCGGCGGACGCGAAGAAGTGCCCGCGGGCGTTCCGGCTGAAGAGGCCTGGCACTCTCCCGACGACGTGCCGACTGCCGGCGCCGTTCGCTGGGGAGGCGAGAGCGCCACAAATCAACCGCTGTACTCCCGCAACGGCCCCGAGGAGGTACCGACACCGCCGGCCATCGAAGAAGTCGAATCGCCGTTGCACCCCGATCATCGCCCGCGCACGGCCGGCCATGAATCGTACTCCGAAGAACCCCTGACAGACGATCCTTGGGCATCCCACGGCGCCGAAGTCGTGCCTGGCGTGGAAGTGGGCGCCGGCCCTGGGGAGACGCAGCCTGTTGAGTCGACGGGCGAAGGATTCTGGCGCCACGATGCCGGCGGCGACGAATCCGGCGACGGCCCCAGTTGGCCGACCGATGACCAACCACCCCCCGAGCCGTCGCGCGACCCCGAGGCGTACGAAGACCAAAACAGCGACACGACAGAATCGCGCGGCGATGGCCGTCGTCCGGAACAGTCTGGCGAAATCCGCGGCGACACCGCCGGCGCGGCGTTCGGGCTCGATCAGTTGCCTGGCGACGCGACGCCGCGCTTTGTCAACACGCGCCGCTTTGATCTCGATTACGACGTCGAAGCGGTCGGCCCGAGCGGCCTGGCCAAGGTCGAGTTATTTATCACCGACGACGCCGGCCGCACCTGGCGCAGCTACGGCTTCGACGAAGATCAGCGCAGCCCGTTCTCGGTCGAGGTAACCCGCGAAGGGCTGTATGGCTTTGGGCTGATCGTCGAAAGCGCCAACGGCCTGGCAGGGCTGCCGCCCCGCGACGGCGACACGCCCGAGCTCTGGGTGGCCGTGGACCTGACGAAGCCGGCCGGGCGAATCATCAGCGTCGAACAGGGGGAAGGCGACCGCGCCGGCGAGGTCTTCATTCGCTGGGAAGCCAGCGACGCCTGCCTGGCCGAGCGATCGATACGCCTGGCTTTCAGCGAACGGATCGATGGTCCTTGGACGACGTTCGCCAGTGGCCTGCCGAACACCGGGCAATATGTGTGGCGGGTTGACCGCCGCGTGCCCGACCGCGTCTATCTGCGGCTCGAAATCCGCGACGAAGCCGGCAACGTGCAGGCGGTTGATACCCGCGACCCGTTGGCCCTCGATCGGGTCCGCCCTCAGGGGCACTTGCGCGGGGTGCGTCCGACTTCGGGCGGGCGTTAAGCGCCCCGGTTCGCTCGCAAGGCGTATGTTCCAAGGCGGTTGCTTCCCCTCGCTTGGCTTTCCCCCGGCAGCAGGCTATTTTGGGCTCTGCGGCATGTCCAGTTTCGCACGGGGTTTTGCCCGCGGAACGTGCCATCGCTGCCGTTTACTACGATCGTCCGGGTCGCGGCCCGCCACAAGATCGGCCGCGCCAGATGCGCTACCTCCGGGGGGGAGATATTACCGCCATGCAACGACGCGAGTTTTTGAAGACTACCAGCGCGGCGGCCACGCTTTCGCTCCTGCCGACCATGGTCCGCGGTGCCGACGACCAGGCGGCCGAGCCACTGGCGCGCAAGCGACTGCTGATGTTCACGCGCAGCGCCGGCTTTCAGCACTCGGTCATCGCCCGCCGCGACGACGCCGAGAAGCTCGGACACGCCGAGCGCATCCTGAGCGAAATTGGCCGCGGCGCGAACATCGAAGTTCTGGCGACCAAGGACGGGCGGATCTTCGACTCGGCCGATTTTGATCAATTCGACGGCTACTTCTTCTACACGACGGGGGACCTCACGCGCGATAACGCGGCCGACAAAAGTCCGCCGATGAGCGCCGCCGGCAAGGAGCGCTTCATCAAGGCCGTGGCCGACGGCAAGGGGCTCGTCGGATCGCATTGCGCCAGCGACACGTTCCACTCCCCGGGCCCGGCTCGCGAGAACCAGGCCACGCCCGATCCTTACATCGCATTGCTGGGGGGGGAGTTCATCAGCCACGGCCGGCAGCAACGGGCCAAGCAACTCGTCGCCGACGCCAAGTTTCCCGGCGCCGACAAGCTGGGGGACGCCTTCGAAGTCGAAGAAGAGTGGTACGCCCTGAAGAACTTCGCCCCGAACCTGCACGTGGTTTTGGTGATGGAAACCGAGGGGATGGACGGTGGCGACTATCAGCGCCCCCCATATCCGTGCACGTGGGCTCGCCAGCACGAGCAGGGGCGCGTGTTCTACACTTCACTAGGGCATCGCGAAGACGTGTGGACCAACGAGAAGTTTCACGCTGTGATCCTGGGTGGCCTGAACTGGGCATTGGGCCGCGTCGACGCCGACGTGACGCCGAACCTCAATCAGGTAACGCCCGAGGCCAGCAAGCTGAGTTGACGCGCCCCGGCGACAGAAACCCGACACCGTATGATCTGCGTTAGTATCGGTCGCGGCCGGCATCGGCACGTCATCGCCGAACACAAACATTTGGTGCAGCAGGGCGCTCCCTTGGTCGAGTTGCGCCTCGACTACATCAATGGGGCCGTCAACGTCAAGCGGCTGCTCACCGATCGCCCCGGCCCGGTGGTCATCACTTGCCGGCGCCAACGCGATGGCGGCAAGTACAACGGCAGCGAAGAAGACCGCCTCTTATTGCTCCGGCAAGCGATCGTCGAAGGGGCCGACTACGTCGACCTCGAAGACGACATCGCCGGCAGCGTGCCGCGATATGGCAAGACCAAGCGCGTGATCAGCCTGCACGACTTCCGCAGCACGCCGGCGAATTTGCCCGAAATCCACGCCCGGCTCGCTTCGCTCGATGCCGACGTGGTCAAGATCTCGACGCTGGCCCAGCACCCGCACGACAACATCCGGATGCTCGAGTTGATCGCCGCCAGCCAAGAACCCACCGTCGGCATCTGCATGGGAGATATCGGCACTCCCTCACGCTTGTTGGCTGGGCGCTTCGGCGCGGCGTTCACCTATGCGACGTTCCATCACGAGCGGGCGCTGGCCCCCGGCCAGCTCAGCTTTCAGCAGATGCAGGAGATCTACAACTACGATCGCATTGACCGCGAGACCGAAGTCTTCGGCGTGATCGGCGATCCGATCGGGCACACCTACAGCCCGCTGGTGCACAATGCGGCGTTTCGGCACCTGAACATGAACCGGGTCTATCTGCCGTTCCGCGTGCCGGCAGCCGATCTGGCGGAGTTTCTGGCCGACGCTCCGCGGTGGGGTTTGCGTGGCCTGAGCGTGACGATTCCGCATAAAGAAGCGATCATGCGCCGCGTCAACAAGGTCGATGGCTCGGTCCGCACCGTCGGAGCGACCAACACGATCGTGATCAGTGATGGACTGCTCATTGGCTACAATAGCGATTATCGCGCGGCGATGGATAGCCTCGAAGAGGCGCTCGGCGGCATCCGCAACGACCAGAGCCCACTCAACGGCAAGACATTGCTGGTGTTGGGCGCCGGCGGCGCGGCCCGGGCGGTCGCCTTCGGTGCCAAACGCCGCGGCGCACACGTGGTCATCGCTGGCCGTACGCTGAGCCGTGCCGAACAACTCGCCAAGGCCGTCGGCGGAAAGGCCGTCGACTGGGGCAATCGCCATTCCGTCGATGCCGACGTGCTCGTCAATTGCACGCCCGTCGGCATGCATCCGAATGTCGACGACACGCCGTACGACGAGTACCACTTGCGCCCCTCGATGGTCGTGTTCGATACGGTGTATAACCCTGAAAGCACTTTGCTGGTGAAGGACGCGCGCGAGCGTAGTTGCCGCGTCGTCACCGGGGTCGATATGTTCGTGCGGCAAGCGGCCATTCAGTTCCAACACTTTACCGGCGAGCCGGCGCCCATGTCCGTGATGCGCGACGCCCTGCGACGGGCCATCGATCCGGTCCGGCAACATTAACCGCGCGGGCGATTGCAAAAACCACCGGACACGGCCGCGGCCACCAACCTGTGGGGGGCATGGGGCGCGAACGATGAATCTGGTACTCATCGGTTACCGCGGAACCGGCAAGAGCACGGTCGCTCGCCACCTGGCCTTGGCACTCGGCTGGGATTGGGTCGACGCCGACGTCGAGCTCGAGCTACGGGCCGGGCGTTCGATCGCGGCGATTTTCGCCGACGCGGGGGAAGCTGCTTTCCGCGAGCTCGAATCGCAAGTGCTCGTTGACCTGGCCAGCGGCGATCGCCGCGTGATCGCGGCAGGGGGGGGCGTCATCCTGCGAGCGGAGAACCGCGCCCTGCTCAAGAACATGGGGCCCGTCGTCTGGCTGCGCGCCGACGCCGACACCATCGCCCAGCGCGTGGCGGCCGACGAGGCCTCGCGCGAGCGACGGCCGAATCTAACCGCCGCGGGGGGGCGAACGGAGATCGAGCAACTACTGGCCGCGCGCGAACCCTTCTACTCCGAGTGCGCCAATTTCACGGTCGAGACGGGGAACCGCTCGCCCGACGAAGTCGCCGCGGAAGTGCTCGCGCTCGCGGGCCCTTTGTTGTCGCCGGAAAGCCCATCATGAGCACATTCGCCAGCCTGCCGCTCGAACTGCGCATGGCCGCGCTGTTTTTGGTCGGGCTCTTCACCGGCGCGGCAATCAACTGGTTTAGCGACCATTTGCGTTTTGAGCCGACGGCCATCAGCCCCTGGTCGCGCCCCCCCGAAGGTCTGCGCCGACGACGACGCCATCGCTTGCCGCTCGTCGGCTGGCTAGTGCGCCGCCACGAAACACCGCACTACGGAGAGTTGTTCTGGGTCCGTCCGTTGTTGGTCGAATTGTCGCTCGCCTTGGCGCTGCCTTGGCTCTACTGGTTCGAGGTCGCGCGGGCGGGGCTTTTGCCCTTTGGCGCCGTGCCGCCGGGCGGCGGACAACCGGATTTGCTACTCGTGCTTTGGTTGCAGGCAGGTTTCTGTAGCCACGCGCTGCTGCTGGTGCTGATGCTCGCTGCTTCGCTGGTCGATCTCGATGACAAGATCATTCCCGACTTGATCACCGTGCCCGGCACATTGGCGGGGCTACTGCTCGCCACGCTTTGGCCGGCGAGCCTGTTGCCCGAGGTGATCTGGAACGGTGGGGGCGCACCGCAAGTCACTTTCGTAACGCTGGCCAGTCCGAACATCTTTCCCGCTGACCTTGGGGCACGCCCCGCCACGGCCGGATTGTGGATAGCACTGGGCTGTTATGCGATCTGGTGCGTCGGACTGTTGCCACGCCCCTGGCGTTCGCGACATGGTTGGCGCCGCGCGACGGCGCTGTTGCTGGCCCGAATCGCGCGCGAGCCGGCGAGCCGTTTCATCGCCGCACTGGCCGCGCTGGGAAACGCCGGAATTATCGTCACTTGGTGGCGCGGCGGTGCAAGCTGGATTGGCCTGCTCACCGCCCTGGTCGGCATGGCGGCGACCGGCGGCATCGTCTGGCTCGTGCGCCGGGCCGGCACGCTGGCTTTGCAGCGCGACGCAATGGGCTTCGGCGACGTCACGCTGATGGCCATGATCGGCAGCTATCTCGGTTGGCAGGCCGGGTTGCTGATCTTCTTCGTGGCCCCGTTCTGGGGGCTGGCCTCGGTCGTGTTGATGTGGATTGTCCGCAGGCTGCGCCGCCGTGGCGAATTCGATCCCGAGATTCCCTACGGCCCGTTTCTGTGCCTGGCCGCGGCCACGGTCGTCGTCCGTTGGGCTCCCTGGTGGGAGTGGGCACAAGAACTGTTTCGACTGGGATGGTTGGTGCCGACGATGGCAATGGTCGCGCTGGGGCTGCTGACCTTGATGCTGGCCGCTTGGCGCGGATTGAGCGGGCGACGCGGTTAGAAGCACTGCCGATTCTGACGTAGAGTTGCCTGATGTTCGGCTCTACGACAATCACCGACCTGGCGCGCGAGCACGATCGGCTGCGTCCGCGCTGCCACGGCATGATCGAAATCGCCGACGAGCGACTAGTGCGCATCGTGTTGCGGCGTTGGCCGAAGACCGTTTCGCTCGTCGACGTCTGGTTCGATCGCGCTGTGCGACATCACTGGCGCCGCGGCAATCGCTGCTGGCTCTACTTCAACCAGCCCAGGCATTGCCCCGACTACCTCACGTTGCGCTATGTTGTTTCGACGGCCGACGCCACGCTCGGCACGTTTCACGGGGCGCTCGAGGTGTTGGACGAAATCGCCCGCATCAAGGGTTCGCAGGCGATCGTCTGCGATGCTTCGAATCGCCGCATCTCGGCGCGGCTCTTAGCGCGCTGGGGTTGGGAGCCGCATTGCCCCAGCCGCTGGCATCGACATTACATCAAGCGGTTCTACAGCGGACACGCCGCGCCGCTGGCCGATCGGCGATTGTTGTCGGCCCGCGACGAGTGCGTCGAATTCGACAGCCGCCTTAGCCGGGGACCATCCACGTCAGCCAGTGAGCTTGCAGCATCGTCAGCAACCCCATGAGCGCCGCCAGCGCCAGGCTGTGCCAGAAGACAAATCGCAGGATCGCCCCTTCGCCGCCACTCTGACCCGTGGCCGCTGAGGCCACGACGATACTCTGCGCGTCGATCATCTTGCCCATCACGCCACCGGTGCTGTTGGCCGCCGCGATCAACACCGGGTTGAGCCCGAGTTGTTCGGCGGTCACCTTCTGCAAGCTGCCGAAGAGCGCGTTCGACGAAGTGTCGGAGCCGGTCAAGGCCACGCCAAGCCAACCGAGCATGGCGGCGAAGAACGGGTAGAGCACGCCGGTGTGCGTGAAGGCCAGCCCCAGCGTCACGTCGCTGCCGCAGTATCGCGTGACGTAGGCGATCGCCAACATCATGGCGATCGTGGCCAGCGGCCAGCGCATGGCGACGAGCGTGCGCCAAAAGATGGCGACGAACCGCGCTGGCGAAATTCCCATCCAGGCGGCTGACAAAATCGCCGCGACGAGAATGCCGGTGCCGGTCGTCGACAGCCAGTTGACTCGCAAGATCGCCTTCTCGGCTTCGGCTCCACTGGGGGCCGCCGGTGGCGCTCGCAACACACGCTCGTGCAAGCCGGCGATCGGTACCTCGAAAACCGCCACACCGCCCAGCGCGCGATCGAACCAAGCGCGCGCATTGGGCAGCCCCCAAACAAAGACCGCCGCCGACAGCAGCATCCAGGGCATCCAGGCCGACGCAATCTCGCGCGCGCCGAACGATCGATCGGCGCCCGTCGCCTCGACGGGTGATGCTTCGCCGGAAATGATCCCGGCCGCACCTTCGCCATCACGATCCGTGGTAACTGTCTCGTGAGGAAACCGCCACACCTTGGTGGGTTGCCAGAACTTCAAAAACAGCGCCAGCGCAATCAGCGAGGCCAATCCGCCCGCGACATCCACGAGCGTGGGTCCCCACCAGTTGGCCACGGCGAACTGCACCGCTGCAAAACTGCCGCCGCTGACCAACACGGCGGGCCAGACGCCGGCCAGTCCGCGCCAGCCCGACATCGTGACCACCATCCAGGCCGGGACGATCAATGAGAAAAAAGGTAACTGCCGGCCCGCCATGGCCGACAACAGCGACTCGTCGATGCTGGTTACGCGAGCCAGCGTGGTGATCGGCGTGCCCAAAGCGCCGAATGCCACTGGCGCGGTGTTGGCCAACAGCGCCAGGCCCGCGGCGTACAGAGGAGAGAACCCGGCTCCGATCATCAGCGCGGCCGAAATGGCGACGGGCGTGCCGAAGCCGGCGGCTCCTTCGATGAACGCGCCAAAACAAAACGCGATCAAGATCGCTTGAATGCGGCGATCGACCGACAGCGACGCCACCGAGGCCTTAACGATCTCGAAGCGGCCCGCGGCGACCGTCAGGTTGTAGAGAAACACTGCCGCCAGCACGATCCAGCCGATGGGCAACAGGCCGAAGCAGGCGCCATAGAGCGCCGCGGCGCTGGCCATCGTCGCCGGCATCCGGTAAACGCCAATCGCCACGGCCACCGCGGTCAACAGACCGGCGGCGGCCGCCTTCGGCGCCGGCCAGCCGCGCAACCCCAGCAGGCCCAACAGAACCACGATCGGCAGGGCCGCCAGCAACGTCGACAGCCACGCGTAACCCGTGGGGTTGTAATCCTGCGTCCAGATCATCCGGCACAGTTTAGATCAAAGGCGCGCCGACGGCACGCCTCGACGAAGATTGGGCACGTGGAGCCGCGAGTGCGATTGGCGCCCGAGCGCATTGGCGCGAGTTACACGCGCGCAAAAAAAGAGCCCCCGGAAAGGCGGAGTCCCAGGGGGGCAAAGGACACCAACCTTTTCCGGGAGCGATTGGACACTTTCGATCTCGTCGCGCACTCGGTCGACTGCCGCTTGCATCCAGTCAGCGACAATCGCCTGTGTGCTGCGCAAGACACCGCAGTGTCGCGCAAAGGCACCGGCGCATTGGTAACCAGGGCTGCGAAGCGAACCGTCTGCATCCTTGCCGGCGGTTGTCGCCTCGTGCGGCCAAACCTGCCGTCCCTGCTGGTCGGGCCGGTCGTCGCCGCGTCTACGTAGATCAGCCTGTATTCTTCGGGAGCCAAGTTTGCGAAGACGGCACTCGCCGCTCGATGATCAGCCGCTTCATCGGGGCGAGCGGGGGTTCCATCCCCGCGTGCGGGCGGAACAATATGGGAATCGCCCGCGAGGGTCAATGCCGGTTTCGCGACGTCAATCGGATCGGGCGGCTGCCCCGTCCGGCGGCTCGATAACTTCAACCGTCAACCGGCGTTCGTGCGACGTGCTAGCTTCGTTGACAGCCTGGCGGCGGCGTCTCATACTCCGGCCTGCGCCGTGGGTTTGGCCACGATTTCGACGAGTTTTTGCCAGCCTGAGTTTGGCCGCACGTCTGGCAAGCGGCGGAGATGCCAGCCGAGCCAGATCCGCGCCTGCGGTCACCGCGCCGCCATTCGAGCCCACCGAGGAGGTACCAAGCCCATGTCGCTTCTATTCTCGTGGTCGCTGGGCATGCGCTCCCGAGCAGCGGCGCTATTGCTGCTGGCTGCCGTGGTCGTCGAGTTGCCGGCGCGCAATAGTCTGGCCGCCGCCGAACCAGTCGACGAGCCTGAAAAAGTCACGATTCCTCCCGCGGTCGAGCGGGTCTATCCGGCCCTGGTTCGCATCAACCTGGTGACGCTCGAAGGCAACGATGGCCGCGTGCGCAAGCAGGTCGTCGGCGGCAGCGGCGTCATCATATCTTCCGACGGCTACGTCGTCACGAACCACCACGTCGCCCGGCGCGCGTCGCGGATTGTTTGCCGGTTGACCAGTCGCGAAGAGCTCGACGCCGCGCTCGTCGGCACCGATCCCTTGTCGGACATCGCCGTGTTGAAGCTCGACCTTTCGCAGCGCAAGCCCGACGCCGAACCCTTGCACACGGCCGCCTGGGGCAACTCCGACTTGCTCGAGGTCGGCGAGCCGGTTTACGCCATGGGGAGCCCCGCGGGGATTTCGCAATCGGTCACGGTCGGCATCGTCAGCAATAAGTCGATGATTCTCCCCGAATTTGCCGGCGGCAGGTTCGTCCTCGATGGCGAAGAAGTCGGTCAACTCGTGCGGTGGGTCGGGCACGATGCCATTATCTACGGCGGCAACAGCGGCGGCCCGTTGGTCAACGAACGCGGCGAGATCGTGGGCATCAACGAAATCGGCATTGCCTCGATGGGCGGGGCCATCCCCGGCAACCTCGCCCGGCAGGTGGTCGATGAGTTGATCAAGCATGGCGAGATCAAGCGCAGTTGGACCGGAGTCGGCGTGCAACCGCGACTGAAAGATTCGGCAGCGCCGCGCGGCGTGCTGGTGAGCAGCGTGGTGCCGGGGGGCCCGGCCGCGGCCGCCGGGTTGGAACCGGGCGACGTCATCCTCTCGTTCAACGGGACCGACGTCGACTGCACGGCGCGCGAAGAACTGCCGCTCTTCAATCAACTGATCCTCAATACGCCGGTCGGCGCGAAGGTGCCCATCGTCGTCTGGCGCGACGGGCACGAACAGACTCTCGAATTGACCACCATCGATCGCGGCGCCGCTCTCTCGCACGAAGAAGAACTGAAGCAGTGGGGCATCACGGCCCAGGACTTGACGCGCATCATGGCGCTCGAGCTGCAGCGCCCGTCGACCGATGGCGTGCGCGTGCACAGCTTGCGCCCTGGCGGACCGGCCGCCGAGGCCAAACCGCCCCTGCAATCGGGGGACGTGATCGTGGCCGTGCAGGGAACGCCCGTCCAGAGCGTCGCCCAGCTTCGCGAACTGTCGCGCGAGCGGACCGCCGGCAAGTCGCAACCGGTCCCCACGCTCGTGGCCTTCGAGCGCGGCACCAGGCAACTGGCGACCGTCGTCTCGATCGGTCCTGAACGGACCGACTCCCCGCCGCTGCAAGCCAAAAAGGCCTGGCTCGCGGCCGAAGTACAGCCGGTTACCAAAGAACTGGCCGAAGCGCTCGGCATGTCCGGCCAAACCGGCGTGCGCATCACGCAGTTGTATCCGGGACATGCCGCCGAAGCCGCGGGCCTGCAAGTCGGCGACGTGATCACGGCAGTCGACGGCCGCAAACTCGACATCGCCCGACCCGAAGATCTCGAGGTCTTCAACAATTTGATTCGGCGGTATCGCGTCGGCAGCACCGTCAAGCTCGACGTCCACCGCGGCGAGTCGAATCTCTCGATCGACTGCCCGCTGGAAGTCACTCCCCCCTCGGCCAGCGAGCTGGCCACTTACAAAGATACTGATTTTGAATTCACGGCCCGCGAGCTGTCGTTCCAGGATCGCGTGCTGAGGCGGCTCGAGCCCGATCTGCAGGGGTTGCTCGTGGAGCGCGTCGAACCGGCCGGTTGGGCCTCGCTGGCGCACCTTGCCGGCGGCGACATTCTGCTGTCGATCGACGGGCAACCGACCCCCGATATCGCCGCGCTCAAGACGCAACTCGCCGCCGCTCGCGAGTCGCACGCCAAGCGGCTGGTGCTGTTCGTGCGGCGCGGCGTGCAGACGGTTTACCTGGAGCTCGAACCGAACTGGTCGGAGATCGAGAAAGAGAAGTAAGCATAAGGTTGTTAGCTGAAGATCAAACGGTAGCCGAGCGCTTCTTGTCCGTGCGCCAGCTCGCACTATTCCTAAGCCAATATCAATTGCACACACCGCTAAGGGACTCTGCATGACCGGTTCATCGTTCGTTGGTCGCGTTGTCGTATTGCTATCTGCGCTGGCGCTGGTCGCCGGGCCGGCATCGGCCGACGAATCTGCCGTGGTCGCCACGGCGCGCGACCTGCTGACCAAACATCACGAGGCAGTCGTCTGGGTCAGTGCCGTCGTGACGGTGCAAATCCCCGGCGGTGCCCGTTCCGCCGAGCAGGAAGCCGAAACGCTGGGGACGGTCGTCGATCCGTCGGGGCTGGTGTTGATCAGCCTCGAAGCGATGAACCCCGTCTCGCGGCTGACTCGGCTGGGCGTGAATGTCCGCACGCCGGCCGGCGTCAATCTCCACGACATCAAGTCCTCGCTCTCGCAGGTGAAGATTCGCCTGGCCGACGGCACCGAAGTGCCCGCCAAGGTGGTGCTCGAAGACAGCGATTTGGGGCTGTCGTTCTTGCGCCCCGATCCGCCCTCCGAAGGGACCGAGCCGCGCACGTTCGTCAGCATTCCGCTCGCCGAGGGTGCGGCGGCCGAGGTGCTCGATCGGGTGATCGAACTGCGCCGCCTGGGCAAAACGCTCGACAACGAGCCGACGGTCGCGCTCGACCGGGTGACCGCGGTCATCAAGAAGCCGCGCGAGTTGTTCTGCACCTCGACCAAGGGTGACGGCACACCCGTCTTTACCACTGACGGCAAGCTGCTGGGCATCGCGGTCTCTCACAGCGATGGCACGTCGGTCGTGGTGCCGACCATCGACATCGTGCCGATCGCCGAGCAGGCGAAGGAGAGCGCGCCGGCCGAAGACGCCCCGGCGGACGACGCCGCGGCCGATGATGCACCGGCCGACACGCCGGCCGAAGACGCCCCGGCGGACGACGCCGCGCCGCAGTAGGCGCGCCCAACACTCCTCCCCCTTGCTTGCTTCGCTCTGGCGCGGCCAGTAGATTGGCCAGTCGTTTTGGCGCGCGTTGCGAAGCGCGCTGTTCGTCTCTTCTGTCGTGGGGAGCTTGCGGCACATGGCCGGCAAAGACAAAGTTCGCGTCGCAATCATCGGGCTCGGCTTCGGGGCCGAGTTCATCCCCATCTATCAGCATCATCCGCACGCCGAGATGGTTGCCATCTGTCAGCGCAACAAAGACAAGCTGAACCAGATCGGCGACACCTTCGGCATCGCCAAGCGCTATAGCCGGTACGAAGACGTGCTGGCCGACCCCGACGTCGACGCCGTGCACATCAACACGCCGATCCCCGATCACGCTCCGCAGAGCATCGCGGGGCTCAAGGCCGGCAAACACGTCGCCAGCACCGTGCCGATGGGCACCTCGGTCGACGAATGCCGGCAGATCGTCGAGGCCCAGCGGGCCAGCGGCCGCAACTACATGATGATGGAAACTGTCGTATACAGCCGCGAATTCTTGTTCGTCAAGGAACTGTACGACAGCGGCAAGATGGGGCGCATCCAGTTCCTCCGCGGGTCGCACCAGCAGGAGATGGCCGGCTGGCCCGGCTACTGGGAAGGGCTGCCGCCGATGTGGTACGCCACGCACTGCGTGAGCCCCTGCTTGCGGCTCCCCGACAAGCTGGCCGATAGCGTGGTCTGCCATGGCTCGGGGCGGATCGACGAAAAGCTGATCGGCAAGTACGGCTCGCCGTTCGCGATCGAGAGCGCCACGATCAAGCTTCGCGACAGCGATCTGGCGGCCGAAGTCACCCGCAGCCTGTTCAATACGGCGCGGCAGTACATCGAGAGCTTCGACGTCTATTGCGAGAAGATCTCGTTCGAATGGACGCGTATCGAGCACGAGCCGTGCGTGTTGCATCACGGCGAAAAGCCCGAGCGCGTCACCGTGCCCGACTTCGCCCACCTGCTCCCCGAGCCGATTCGCCGCTTCACGACCAAGGGGGTCTACGGCGACGACGAACAGCATCTGTCGTTCATTCAGGGGTCGGGGCATGGCGGATCGCACCCGCACATGGCCAACGAGTTCGTCATGTCGATCGTCGAGGGTCGCCCCGCGCGGCCCGACGCCGAAACGAGCGCCAACTGGACGATGACCGGCATCTGCGCTCATCAGTCGGCCATGGATGGTGGCCGCCGGGTCGAGTTGCCACGTTTTTGATCGAGTTATCAGGGGAGTCGGGAATCGTTCCCCAGCGAGTTGTAGAATATGCCAACCGTTGCCCACACCGTGCTGATTCGCTTTCGCGCCGACTTGTCGCCGGCGCAGATCGACGCCGCCATGGCCGAGTTGGCCGCGCTCAAGGATCGCATTCCCGGGATCGTCAGCTTTTCTGGCGGAGCGAACATGAGCCCTGAAGGCCTGAACCAAGGCTTCACGCATGGCTTTGTGATGAAGTTCGTCGATGCCGCGGCCCGCGATCGCTATCTGCCGCACCTCGAGCACGAAGCGGTGAAAGAGCGTGTGCTGCCGCTGTTGGATGGCGGTATCCAAGGAGTCCTGGTCCTTGATTGGGAAGAGTGAAGTAGCACGTCCAGCGATCGTTCATCAAGCCTCGGGATAACCTTCGAAAGCAATCCCTGGGCTTAGTTAGATTCAACACCTTGGTCGAGATCCGTCCCATGTCGAAACTCGTCAATCGCGAAATCCGCCTTCGCAGCCGCCCGGCGGGGATGCCCTCGGCCGACAACTTCGAGCTGGTCGAAGCGCCTGTGCCCGAGGCCAAGGCCGGCGAAATCCTGGTGCGCAATCTCTGGATGTCGGTCGACCCGTACATGCGGGGGCGGATGATCCAGCGGCGCAGCTATGTGCAGCCCTTCGAGGTCGGTCAAGTGCTCGAAGGGGGCTCGATCGGAGTCGTGGTCGACTCCAAGAACGATCGCTTCGCGGTCGGCGACCACGTGCTGGGCATGCAAGGCTGGCGCGACTATTGGACGAGCGACGCTCGCGGCGTCGGCAAGGTGAACGCACAGCTCGCGCCGCTGCAAACCTTCCTCGGCGTGCTGGGCATGCCAGGGCTCACGGCGTATGCCGGCTTGCTCAAAGTCGGCGAGCTCAAGGAAGGGGAGAATGTCTTCGTGTCGGGCGCGGCCGGTGCCGTCGGTTCGCTGGTCTGCCAAATTGCCAAAATCAAGGGCTGCCGGGTGATGGGTACGGCCGGCTCCGACGAAAAACTCGCCTGGCTCCGCGACGAGGCCGGCGTCGACTACGCATTCAATTACAAAACGCCGAAGAACCTCGTCGCCGAAATGGCCAAGGGCTTGCCCGAGGGGATCGACGTTTACTTCGAGAACGTCGGCGGCCCGCAGCTCGAAGCGGCGCTGCTGCACATGCGCGATTTCGGCCGCGTGGTCGTGTGCGGGCTGATTTCGCAATACAACGACGAGCGCCCCGAGCCCGGCCCCAGCACCTTGGGAATGGTCATTCTGCGGCGGCTGCGGATCCAGGGCTTCATCGTCACCGATCATGCCGACCTGCGCGACAAGTTCCTCTCGGACATGGCGGGCTGGATCGCGGCCGGCAAGATTCGCTGGAAGGAAACAGTCTACGAAGGGCTGGAGCGCGCCCCCGAAGCGTTCATTGGCCTGTTCCACGGCGACAACCTCGGCAAAATGCTGGTCCGCATCGCCGAAAACTAACGGCTCGTCGTCGCCATGCATCAACCGAGCGAGCCCGCCTTCGAACCTGCCCAGTGGGCGAAACTCAATTTCGCCGAGCGGCTGAAAGTCTCCACGCGCGATTACATTCTGCGCGGGTGTGCGATTCCGTTGCCGGCGTACGTGTTTCACGCCGTTAAGCTCGCGCTGTTTATCGCTGGTTGGTTTGCGATTTGCGTCTATACGCCCACGGTCGGCAGCCTGGCCGAGTTTCGTCAATGGGTTTTTAAGCCGATCGTTTTTCAAAAGGCTGTGCTCTGGGCTGGCCTGTGGGAAGCGCTAGGCCTGGCCTCGATGAGCGGTCCGCTGGGGCTGCGGGTGTGGCCGCCGTTTACCGCGCTGCTGCAATTCGCACGGCCCGGCACGATCAAGCTCGCCCCCTTCCCTCGGCTGCCGATAATCGGCGGCTTTACGCGCACCTGGTTGGACGTGGCGGCTTACGTCGGCTACATCGTGGCGATTGTGTACGCGCTGGTGCAGCCCGAGTTGCGGCCGCTCGACTTTCTGCCGCTGGTGATCTTGCTGCCGATTTGTGCGTTGGGCGATCGCACGGTGCCGCTGGCCGCTCGCTGGGAACATCATTTCGCGATGTGCATCTGCTTTTTGTTGGCCGGCGATTGGATTGCCGCCTGCAAGTGGGTGCAACTGGCTATCTGGTTTTGGGCCGGCGTGTCGAAGCTCACCGTGGCGTTTCCGTACGTCGTGGCGATCATGGCCGCCAACAACCCGTCGATGCGCAGTCACTTGCTGCGGCGCGGTTTGTTCCGCGCCGCGCCCGACGACCTGGCCCCCTCGATCGTCCCTAAAGTGATGGCCATCGCCGGCACCTTCCTCGAATTCGCCACGCCGCTGACTTTGCTGTTCGTGACACACTCGGGTCCGCTGCAATGGCTCGGCCTGGCGTTCATGCTCGCGTTGCACGGGTTTATCCTCAGCAACATGCCGATCGCGGCGGTCTTCGAATGGAACGTCTTCAGCGTTTTTGCCGGGCTGTTTCTGTTTCTTGGTCATCCTGAAGTGAGCCTGTTCGACGTCGGCTCGACGCCGCTGACTTTGTATCTCGTCGTGGCGCTTTTGATCCTGCCGCTGCTGGGCAATTTCTGGCCGGCCAAGGTCTCGTTCTTGATTTCGATGCGTTACTACGCGGGCAACTGGGCCTGGGCGGCGTACCTGTTTCGCGGGCGCAGTTTCGAGAAGCTCGATCGCCTGAAGCGGGCCGCTCCGCTGCTGCTCGAACAGCTCGAGCGATTTTTCGCGCCGGCGCGGGCCGTGCAGATTCACGAATCGTTCAATGCCTTTCGTTCGATGCACTTGCAAGGGCGCGTGCTGGGGCTGCTGCTGCCGCGCGCGTTGGAAGG
Organism: Pirellulales bacterium; assembly: GCA_050184475.1. Lineage (GTDB taxonomy): Bacteria > Planctomycetota > Planctomycetia > Pirellulales > JAEUIK01 > JAIESQ01. The sequence continues at coordinate 331,349 of JBFXAH010000005.1, forward strand.
ACGCCCCTCGCAGGACTACACCTGGGTCGACGGCGAACTGGTGGCTGGCTCGGTCCTCGGCTGGAACTTCGGCGAAGGGCACTTGTACGACGAACGCTTGATCGCCGCGATTCAAAGCCAATGCCATTTCGAGCCCGGCGAGCTGCGGGCCGTGTGCGTCGAAGCACAACCCCTCTTCGGCTCGACGCTGCACTGGCGGATCGTCGACGCCAACCAAGGCCAGCTCGCCGAAGGCTACGCCGAACTTGCCGAGTTGGCCCGCCGCGCCCCTTGGGATTGCGGGTAGGAATAAAGCCGCGGGCATCTCGAGGGCTGCCCTCGTGTTGTTCGGTTGCCAGGCCGACGGCACGGCAAGCAGATTGCGAAGCACATGGGAATGTCTCGTTCGTCAACGATTCTCGATGCCGTTGTCATTGGCTCGGGCCCTAATGGACTGGTGGCCGCCATCGAGTTGGCCCGCGCCGGCCATTCGGTCGCGGTGCTCGAAGCGCGCGACCAGATCGGCGGAGGGTTGCATTCGGCCGAGCTCACGTTGCCCGGTTATGTCCACGATGTCTGCTCGGCCTGTCACCCGATGGGCGTGCTGTCGCCGGCGCTGCGGAGCATGCCGCTGGCCGAGCACGGGCTGCGCTGGATCTATCCCTCGGCTTCGGTCGCTCATCCGCTCGACGACGAGCCGGCAGTCGTGCTGCGGAAGTCGTTGGCCGAAACCGCCGCCGAGCTGGGCCCCGACGCCCGAGCGTACCTGCGGCTGTTCGCGCCATTTCTGCCTCGTAGCGAAGAGTTGCTTGGCGATCTCTTGGGTCCGCTCCGCATTCCGCGCGGTCCGCTGCGGATGGCGCGGTTCGGCCTGCCGGGCCTGCTGCCGGCCGCGGCCCATTTCCGCTGGCGATTCCAGGGCGTGCGTGCTCGCGCGCTGCTGGCCGGCTGCACGGCCCATTCGATCTTGCCCTTCGATCGGTTGTTCACCAGTGCCGTGGGGATGATCTTCGCGCTGTCCGGACATCTCGTCGACTGGCCCGTTGCCGCGGGGGGATCGCAGTCGATTGCCGACGCGCTGGCCGCGTACCTGCGCGCGTTGGGGGGGACGATCGAAACGGGTCGGCTCGTGCGCACGCTCGGCAATTTGCCGGCGTCGCGCGTGGTGTTGTTCGACACCAGCCCCGACCAACTGGCCGAGATCGCCGAAGCCGAGCTGCCGGCCGGCTACGTGCGCCGCTTGCGGCGCTATCGCTACGGCCCCGGCGTGTTCAAACTCGACTACGCGCTGGCCGGGCCGATTCCCTGGCGCGATCCGCGCGTGCTCGAAGCCTCGACGGTGCACGTCGGCGGCACGCTCGACGAGATCGCCTGGGCCGAGAGCGAAGTCTGGCGCGGCCGGCATCCCGACCGCCCATTCGTGATGGTCGTGCAGCAGAGCCAGTTCGATTCCTCCCGCGCGCCGGACGGCAAGCAGACGGGCTACATGTATTGCCACGTGCCGGCCGGCTCCGACGTCGACCAGACCGCGGCCATCGAGCGGCAGATCGAGCGCTTTGCCCCGGGCTTTCGCGACCTGGTCTTGGCGCGGCACGCCACGACGGCGACCGACTTCGCGCAATTTAATCCGAATTTCGTCGGCGGCGCGGTGACCGGCGGAGCGGCCGATGTCTATCAACTCTTCACGCGGCCGGTCGCGCGGCTCGATCCCTACTCGACACCCAATCGCCGGTTGTTCATCTGCTCGGCGTCGACCCCGCCCGGCGGCGGCGTGCACGGCATGTGCGGTCACTTCGCGGCCCAGAGTGCGATTAGGAGGCTGCGCAGAGCCACGGAGAAGACTATTTAGCCACCCAGGGCACGGAGACGGAGAGACGATCGAGCTGTAACTGGCTGAGGTACCCACGGTCGAGCAAACGAATCAATTGGGTGGCCCGACTGCCTGCCAGTCGGGTGGCGCAGCCACAAGAATCTAGTCATACCGCGACGGTGCTTGAGGCCACGTCGATACAAAGAAGGCTTCTTGTCGCTGCGCGACGTTTTGTTTTGTCGCGGAGCAATCGCGCCGACGAGCGGCTGGGGTACCCGTGGTGCGAACACAACACAGTGAGCTCAACCGTTCGGGTACCAAATGGGGATGCCGACTGGTTTTCGATTCATATACCACCGCGCCGAACTCCATTGCCACTGAACCGGCTCGTCTGCAAGACCAGCGCGCACCGGGTTCTGATGCATATATTCTAGCTTTTCAATTAGCTTCCCCTCGGAATAGATGTTGAAGTCATAATAGCGCGCTTGCCACACATTATCATGCTCGGCAATGCGCCGAACATACTCCGCGCGGTATCTCTGTAACCAGAGCTTGACTCGATGAGATGAATCACTCTTCCAGCGATTCATATGGTCGCTCAGGCAATCGGCCCTTGGGAACCACAGAACGGCATGGGCGTGGTTTGGCATGATCACGAATCCAATACAGCGACCATCATTCGCGCGCAGCGTCTGGCCCAGGGTGCCAAGGACGATGCGCTTGCAAGGGTCCGCGTCAAGAATCCGCCGTCTACGGAAACAAGAAAACGTCACGAAGTGGGCATGTAACTCGCCTTGGTAGATGCGGCGATTTGACATTTCGAACACACTCGATCAACTGGGTGCCCCGGCTGTTCGCAGTCGGGTGCCGCAGCCACAAAAAGCAACGCATGCCGCGCCATTCGATCAAGCCACGTCGCCTCAGCAAGGCTTCTTGTCGCTGCGCGACCCAGCCGCAAGCGGCTGGGCCACCCGACCACGTAAGGCACAGAGTGATTGATGCGAGTAGTACTGGACATCACACTGCGCAATTCGCTTGTGCTAATGGTCACCCTGAATCACTCGCGGCCCATTTCATTCCCCTCCGTGTCCTCGGTGCCCTCTGTGGCAAAACAAAACTCCGTGGCACTCCGTGGCCCTCACTTCCCCAGCTTCGTGATTAGGAAGTTCTCGATCGAGCCGTAGGTCGTGTCTTCGTGACCGGGGTACGAGACGATGCACTCCACGCCGGCGGCCTTCATCCGCTCGGCACACTGCACGCCGTACATCGCCGAATGGGTCGGGTCGGCCTCTTCCTGGCCGACCTGGGGAGGCTGCTTCTGCCGCGGATAGTCGAAGTAGATCGGCGGATCGTCGCTCGAAACCAGCTCGATCGGCGAATATTCCTTGATCCACGGCAATACTTTCTCGCGATTGGCCATCAACAGCTCGAACTCTTGCGGGCGGCTGCGACCCGGCGCGGCGAAACCAAAGGCATGCCCTCCGTAGATGGCATTGGGGATCCACTCGCGCAGTTGCTGGGGATCAAGCGAAGTCTGAGCACCGCCGACCGCGGCGCACGTCAGCCGCGAAGACTGCCGCGCGACCGGATCGTCGCTCTTAGGATCGGCCAGGTCGTCGTGCAGCGACAGCCAGCACGAGGTGCAGGCGCCGGCCGATCCGCCCGTCGCCCCCACGCGCGTGGGGTCGACATTCCACTCCTTGGCCTTCGAGCGGATGGTCTGCAGCGCGCGGGCGGCGTCGTACAGGCAGGCTTTCACCGGCGGCTCGACGTTCTGCTCCATCGCCTGCAGGATGAAGCGGTAGTTGATCGACGCGACCGAAATGCCCTTATCGAGATAAGGCTTGATCGCACTGGTCCCGTAGCCGCTCTTGTCGCCGTTCATCCAGCCGCCACCATGAATCAACAGCACCACCGGAGTAGGCGTGTCGGAGTCGGCTTGCCAGAAGTCGAACTTCTGCCGCTCGGAGTCGTTGGCATAGACGTAGTCGGCCACGGTCGGGGTCGGGCGGTCGGGCCGTTGGCGTCGCCGCTGTTGCGCTGCGGCAGAAAGGGGAAACACAACCACAATCAAGGCGGCGACTGTAGCGATGGGCAGGCAATGCGAGCGGGTGCGGTGCGACATGGCGGAACCTCGCGGAAGGGATTAGTGGTCGGGGGCTAGGGTTGCAATTGGCGATCGGACAGCCGGCGGCGAGCCGCCAATCTGGGGCCCAGTGTTTGAGGCCCGCGGCTCGCGGTCAAGCATCTGGCGACCAGTCAGACGTAGGGAGTGTACCGGGGGGTGGCGGAATTCGAAGGTCCGCGATTTTGCGTCCAAACCGTCCAAAGCCGGGGGAAACAGACAGTAAGTCTCGGTGGCGCATGGGCTTATTCTTGGACGCAAATTGCAGTCGTTTCCGTCCAAGTTGCGTCCAACGCTCTGTTTTGCGTCCAAAGAGGAATCTCGCGACAAGGCGCCAAGCAATGCAACTTTGTTGTCCGTAGATTTCGCCGATTAACGCAGATTGGGTTTAGCGGCCAAGTCAACGAGTTCTTGATCCGTGTCATCCGTGCTATCCGCGGTTGACGAATTCCTGCCCGGGGTGGCCCAGGGACGCGTAGCGAGCCTGGGTCGCGCAGCGACAAGAGGCCTTGCGTAAACGTTGTCCCTGGCCAAATGTTGCCACACACTCTGCGGCGCGCACCGCGATCGTCGCGCTCTTGCGGCCAAAGGACCGTCGCCGCTCGGCTGCGGAAAATGTCGCTGCGGCGCGGCTCGCTGCAACGACAAACGATGCGGTTACGAGACGCGATGGCTTTCCAGGGGCATACGCCGGGTTAGCACCCCTGGCGATTGGCAATCGCCCCGTTGGGGCTGCTATCCAACGCATAGCCGTATTCGACGCCTCGCGTGAGATCTCCCGCGGCATGAGTTCCAGAAACGCCGGAAATGAACGACCCCTACAGGGTCGGGATATTTTTGACACAGGTCCGAGGCCTGACGGCCTCGGCTGTTAGAGCCGGCCCTACAGGCCGGAATACATCATCAATCGTCACCGGGCGAGTCGGCGGAGCGCACGTGTTTGCGATTCGCCTTTCGGCCTGAAGGGCCGGCTCGAACAGCACAGGGCGTGAGCCCTGTGTCAGGTGGCAACCAATAACCTTCTTTCCACAAATCGCATTCGGCCCTGTAAGTGGCCGCTCATGGCACCGCCGACTGGCGGCGTCGAACTAGTCGCGGCCCAACCGACCAGGCGGCTTTCCAGGCCAGCAAGGCGGCGAGGGCGAGTGCGGGCCAGCAGACGTGTTCGATGCGGATCGACGTCGCCAGAATCCAGCGCGGTGTAGAGAACGGAGCCTGTGGTATCCCATCGATTCTGGTTCGCAAGTCCTGTGCTACGGGCAGGCATACCATCGCCCAGGCCACAATCGCAGTCAGGATCAGGACCGTCGATAGCTGGAAGCAGAACCAGCGGCGTTTCGGTGGATCGGCCATGCCAGTCATTCTGCCGCGCGGGCCATGCGGCGTCGAACCAATCGCAGGCCGACGGCCCAGGCGGCTTTCCAGGCGAGGAAGGCGGCCAAAGCGAAATAAGGAGCCAAGAACAAACGGTTCGTCGCTATGCGATGCTCGATCCAATAGTGCTTTCCGTTCGGGCCACGGCTGCGCATCGCCTCCGACACCAGGCGCTTCTTGGCACGAATCCAACGGTGCCAAGGTGCGAACTCCTCCTTCGACCGTGGGAACTTGAACACTTCCTCCACTTCCCATTTTGCCGCGGGATCAGTGGACCTCGAAAGAAATACGAATCCAGACGTCCGGCGTGGTGATTGTGCCATCGCCCACGCCACGATCGCGGTCAGGATCAAGACCGTCGAGATACGGAAGCAAAACCAGGGGCGTTTGGGTGGATCGGCCATGCGCGTTTTTCTGCCGCGGCAGTGCCGCCGAGCTCCGCAACCGGCGTATTCGGTGGATCGAGCGTCCGGCGTTAGTCGATGGAGTCAAACGGAGCGATTTCCGGCATCGAGTCGTTGTCTCGCCAGAACCACCAAGGCATGCTCCAGCGCCGCTCGCAATTGGGCAGCGCTTCTTCAAAGCGTGCCAGCAGCGCTCGGTTCCATTCGACGCTCGAGCTGGAACGGACGTCGATCTCAAGGGACTCGAGATTGTGCAAATTCAACAACGGTTCGATACCGACCGGCGTTGCTTGGGGACAGTCGACAACCAATCGATAGAGAGAGGTCAAGCTGGCGACGTGTGCCAGCCCCTGATCCGTGATCCTGTTGCGGCCTCCAATGGATAGCGATGTGAGCTGCGGCAGGTCGCCAAGTGCTGCCAAGGTATCGTCGGTGGCATCCGTGTCGATCAACGACAGCTCCGACAGCTTTGGCAAGCGACTGATAACAACGACATCTTCTCGGCCGATGGACCACCCAGATATCGTGAGTGATCTGAGTTTCGCGAGGCCGCGTAGGTCGGCCAATCGCAGGCGGGCGTTGTTCTGCCCCTGGTGTGCTTGATCAACGACGAGTGATAAGGACCTGAGTTCTTGCAGAGCTCCGATCGTCTGGAGGTCGGCTGCAGTCAGGTCTGGGAGCATCAAACGTAGCGACGTCAGGGCGGGAAACTCTCGAAGCGCCGGAACCACTTCCCTGGCTTTCGCGGCCCGGTTGCTCCTGAACTGCTCGACACCGACGACCTTTTGGAAAAAATCAGTGCCGATCCGATTGCCAAACCAGGCCGGAACCGGAAACGTCAACATGGTTGGAGCCGATTCGTAGCCCACGTGAATCCCCAACGACCTGAGGGTCGCCGCGGCGCGCTGTTGGCGGTAGACGTTGTTCGACCACCAACCGAGCAGAAGGCAAACCGCCGTCAGCGCGGCGAGCAGCGCCCGCAACGTGTACCGCAGTCGGCGCTTTTGCGTTTGCACATTCATGCCATTCATTCTGCCGTACGGGCCTGGCGGCGTCGAACAACTCGCGGGCCGAGCGCCCAGGCGGCTTTCCAGGCGAGGAAGGCGGCTAAGGCGACGGCCGGCCACTCAAGTTGCTCAACCGACAGTTTTAGCTTCCAAAACCAAAGGAATTGGCCGAGTCCCCCGTACGGAATGTCGTATGGCGGATCGATCCAGCCTGTGCTGGGACGAACCGTGGCCTTGGTCAACTCCACAAGCACTTCGAACTCATCAAAGTACGGCCAAAGCGCCATCACCCAGGCGAGAATCGCCACCAGCACGAACCACGTGCTCAGCCGAAACTGAAACCAGCGGTGTTTGGGCTTCTCGTCCATGCCAATCATTCTGCCGCGCGGTCCTAGCGGCGTCGAACAACTCGCGGGCCGACGCATTCCGCGGCTGGCAACGTCATGGAAGCGCACGGTCCAAGCTGCCGGTGGCCTCAAGGGCAATCGCATCTAATTTGGACCAAGTGTTGCTTTGATCCTCCCGAAGTCAAGCGAGCGGTCGGAACGCTCGCGATCGCAAAGGCTTCACGGAGGTTTTCAGGATGGCGCGTCCAGGCGTGGTTG
>JBFXAH010000006.1:0-302939 GCA_050184475.1 Pirellulales bacterium
TCCATGGTCCTGGTCTCGTAGACCGGCTTGCACACCGTGTAGCAACTGTCCCGAGTCTTGGTCTCGTAGACCGGCTTGCACACCGTGTAGCAAATGTTGCGGGTCTTGGTCTCGTAGACCGGTTTGCAGACCGTGTAGCAGATGTCCTTGGTCTTGGTTTCCCAGACCGGCTTGCACACGGTGTAGCAAATCTCCTTGGTCTTCGTTTCGTAGACCGGCTTGCAGACCGTGTAGCAGATCTCCTTGGTCTTGGTTTCCCAGACCGGCTTGCACACGGTGTAGCAGATCTGCTTAGTCTTGGTCTCGTAGACCGGCTTGCAGACCGTGTAGCAGATCTCGCGGGTCTTGGTCTCGTAGACCGGCTTGCAAACCGTGTACTCGCAATCGCGGTAAGCCGTCTCGCGGACGTACTTCACGCAATTGACCGTCTTGGGTTCGCAAACGATCTCGCGGACCGTCTTGTAAGCGGTGCACTGCTGTTTTTCGTAAACCACCTGCTTACAAGTCTTCATTACTGTGTAGCAACAGCACGCTTGGCTGGCGCAACACTTGTACCGGCAGGCACCGAGATAGCCGGCGCTGGCCGGGTTGACCGAGATCGCTGCCAGCAGCACAGCGATAATCGGTACACCCAACACTGTTTTCATTGTTCTCGCCTCCTCCAGAGTCATCGCACGTCGGTAAGGCCTGGTTCCAAGGGGGGGAAGTTTCCCTCGGCGTGGCGGAGCGCGACCGACGGTCAACTCGCTGACCATCGATCCGAACGGAATCAGCCCTCGCGTTGGCCTGAATGTCAAAGGCCACGCGAAGCCTGTATCCTCTCGTCCGCCTTCATGGACTATCGACAAGCTGGGCCGGCTGCTTGATCTGCGCAGCTATCACAAAGTAGTTCGCATTCGTTCCTTCTTCGTGTTCTGGCGCGCACAGCGATCGTGCACGAAATGCCAGGCGCGGCGAGGGTTACAAAGATGCCAGCCGTGCACAGCACGCCGGCTGTGACGATCGAAAACGGTTGTAGCGGTGGCGCCGTCAAACCAAACCCAAACCCCCTAGCGCCACGCGGCGACTACTTGTCGGTCCGCGCGCGGTACCGTATCGTTTGGTGCCGGTGACCACTCGCCGAGGCCAACTCTGTACCGCCGAGGCAGCGGTTGCCGTCACGACCGGCCCAACCGCACGGGCCCAGCCGCCAGCGCTTCACCTCTTTATTACTCACCTGCTCGCGACGACGCATGCCGACGCGCGACGACGCCATGACGAGCTATGGAAGAACCGAAGGAGAAGTCGTCTGCCGGCGGCCGAGAGTCGGGCGTGCCCAAGGCGGTGGTCAATCGGCTCAGTCTCTACCTGCGCGAGTTGGAGCACCTGCTGCGCGGCGGTCAGCAGACGATCAGCTCGAACCGCCTGGGGCGCGTGCTGGGCTTTACCGACGCACAGGTGCGCAAAGACCTCGCCTATTTCGGACACTTTGGCCATCCCGGCATCGGTTACCGCTGCGACGAACTGGTCGCGGCCATACGCCGCATCCTGGGGACCGATCAGCCGTGGACGGTCGCGATCGTCGGGGTCGGCAACCTCGGCCGTGCGTTGCTGGGATATAAGGGATTCTCCGAACGCGGCTTTCGCATCGTGGCCGCGTTGGACACCGATCCGGCCAAGATCGGCAACAAGATCGATGGGGTCGAAGTCTATCACGTCGACCGGCTCGGCGAATTGGCCCGCGCGCATCGCCTGCGGTTGGGGGTGATCGCGGTGCCGGCCGCGGCAGCGCAACAGGCCGCCGATCAACTCGTGGCGCACGGCATCGAGGGCATTCTGAACTTCGCGCCGGTCACGCTCTCGCTGCCCGACCACGTTCAGCGGGTTGGAGTCGACCTGGCGATCGAGCTCGAACAATTGACGTTCGCCGTGGCCAACCGGCTAGCGGGGGAGTAGTTGATACTCGCCGAGTGGCAAGAAGCAAACTTTACTCTGCTGCGCTCACCTGCCGCGGATATAATTCCTGTTGGACTCGCTTGCCGTCATCGGAAAGAATCATCGGGGCCCGATGACACTTCGAAAACGTGAGCTGAAGCCATGCTGTACCGCGTGCCGTTGGTTTTTAGTCCGCAGCCTGAAGGCGGGTTTACCGTAACTTCACCCATACTTCCGGAACTAGTCTCCGAGGGGGAAACTCTCGACGAGGCTTATTCCAACGTGCAGGATGCGCTGGCCGCGGTTCTTGAGATCTACGCAGAGGAGAATCGAAAACTCCCGCAAGCCATCATGCTCCCAGGTCCCAACCAAATCGTCTGGACGGAAGCGCTGGTGCCAGGCGCATGAACTACCGAGAGGTTGGTCGAAAGTTGACAGCTCTCGGTTGCCTGGAAATCCCTCGCCGGGCCGGTGGATCGCACCGCAAATGGCACAATCCTTCCAACACCCGTTCGACCGTCGTGCCGGATTGGGGCAGCCGCGATCTCAAGCTCGGAACGATTCGCGCCGCCGTGCGACAGCTCGGTCTGGACTGGGTTGAGTTCCAGCAGGCGTGAGTATGGGGGGCACCAAATCCAGAACGCCTACCAACGACGACGACGAGACCGCGGGCAGGATCAGGCAACAGCGCATGGACAGGCAGTACATCCTTGACGAAATCAGGCGTACGGCGGAAGAAAATGGCGTCAAGCCGCTGGGGCGTGAGCGCTTTGCGACGGAGACTGGGATTCGAGTTTGTGATTGGGAGGGAAAGTACTGGGCACGTTGGGAGCGCTCCGCGAAGCAGGTTATCGACCGAACGAATTGGTCCGGGCTACTTCAAAGACCACGCTTCTGACTTCATACGCCGAACTGGCTCGTGAATTGGGTCGCCTGCCGGCGTCGACGGACCTCCGGCTACGGGCTCGCCGTGGGCCGTTTCCGAGCCACGGCGTCTTCGCCAAGCTCGGGTCGAAGACGAAGCTGGTCCAACAACTTGCCCAGTTCTGCAAGGTCCATGGCAGCTACGACGACGTGTTGCAAATGTGCGAGCAGTATGTCCCACTGCGTAGGGCACAGCGACAGCACGTCGAACAATCCACGGATGATACCTCGTTCGGTTTCGTTTATCTCCTCAAGAGCGGCCGCAACTACAAGATCGGTCACAGTAACTCAGTCGGACGACGGCAGTACGAGCTGAAGATCCAATTGCCCGACGCCGCCGAACTCGTGCACGACATCCGCACGGATGATCCCCCCGGTATCGAAGCCTATTGGCACAAGCGGTTCGATGCCAAACGAAAGAATGGCGAGTGGTTTAACCTTAACGCCACTGACGTGGCCGCCTTCAAGCGACGCAAATTCATGTAGTGATGTAAGAGTCGCGTCAAAACTCGGGTACAATTGGACTGGATAAGAGTCTGTCCGCTAACCTAGCCAAGGTGGTTAGTCGTAAGGTGGAGAGTGATGGCCACGACATCGAACCTGATCACTGCCGACGAGCTTTGGGGGATGCCCGAAGATGGTCGGAATCACGAGCTCGTCCGGGGAGAGCTGGTCGTGATGACACCCGCTGGATTCGAGCATGGTTGGATCGTAGCGGAAGTCGGGGCATTGCTGCGGGACTTCGTACGCGCGAATGAACTTGGCATAATTGTTTCGGGCGATGCTGGCTTCGTGTTGCAGCGCAACCCGGACACGGTGCTTGGGCCCGACGTGGCATTTGTCCGGCAGCTCCGTATCAATGAAGCGGGAATCTCGGAGAAGTACTTCGAGGGCCCGCCCGACTTGGCGGTCGAAGTCGTCTCACCCAGCGAACGGTTTAATGACGTTGACGCCAAGGCTCACGACTATTTGACGGCCGGCGCGGCACAAGTTTGGGTGGTCAATCCACGCTGGCGGAACGTGACCGTCTATCAGGCTGACCGCAAGATTCAAGTCTTCGCGGAAGGAGACGAGCTGACCGCTGGGGAACTGCTTCCCGGCTTCTCTTGCCGAGTGGCAGAGCTGTTCCCCAAACAACCGGCATGATCGCGGCGCTAATGGTAGCTGCGCGGCAATTGACCCGAATTGAACGCTTCGGACCGGGACGTCCGGCCTTCCGCTTGTCGGCCGGTTCATATCCAGCGCAGCGATGAATAATCGGGTTGCCGGGCATCCGGCTCGCGATCCATTGGCAATGACGGGTGTCTGCTCGGGTGCCCCAAAAGCTGATAGACCGACGCCCCGCGTGGCCGATTGCCACTTTTCCCCCTGGCGGTTACAAAAGCTCTCGGTGCCGGGCGCCGCAATGGCTTCAATCGGCGACGCCACCGCTTACCCGGTAGTGTAACGGTAACACTAGGGATTTTGGCTCCCTCATTCTAGGTTCGAATCCTAGCCGGGTAGTTAGCGCGGCCTTGAAGAGTTCATACTCTGACATCATCGCCGCTTTCCGCGGTCGTTTTCTTGCACCGCGTCCGTTGCCTCGGCCGCTTTGTGCGCAACTGGTGCGCTAACCGGGGGACGAGTCGGCCGCGTGCCAACATCTTGTCCGCCGAAAGCGTGGCCAGAACGGCCCGAACCCAAGCATCAGCCAGAAGTTCGGATCGGCCATCAGCGGGGACGCGACGGACCCACAGGAAATTTTTTCAGGAATTCTTGCGCTCCGCGCGTCCGATTCGACCCAATCGCCGCGTCGTACCGGTTAGGGAGACTATCTCTGCCACCGCGTGATCCGAGCAGTCCTAGGTAACAAGGAGCTACGGGATGCGACGCCTCTTGAATTCCGTCTTGGGTCACACGGTTCCGCCAAGCAGCGACATCAAGCGGGGCGGGAAACGACGCCGGGCAATCGGCAGCCGCAGAGCATTGCGCGGCCCCGAGCCCCTTGAAATTCGCGCGCTCCTTTCAGGCAATCCAGTCTATCTCCCCTTTGACGCCGGCGACGGCCACCTCTACACGTCGTTTCCCGTCGTCTCCGAAGCAAACGCCGTGGCGATCCAGGCCGACGGCAAGATCGTCCTGGCCGGCGAAGCAAATGTTTTCGCTCTGGCTCGCTACAACGTCGACGGCACACTCGACACCAGCTTCGATGGCGATGGCAAAGTCCAAACAGCAATTGGAACAGCATTTTCGACCATCAGCGCCATGGCCATCCAGGCCGACGGCCGGATCGTCGTCGCCGGCTCGGCCTTCGTGGGAGCGCACCAGAGTTTTGCCGTGGCGCGCTACAACAGCGATGGTTCCCTGGATACCAGCTTCGACGGCGACGGCAAGGTGACAACCCAATTTGGCTCAAGCGCCGATACCGCTACCTCCATGGCCATCCAGGCCGACGGCAAAATCGTCGTGGCGGGGTACAGCACAAGCGGAGCTAACAGTGATTTTGCAGTCGTGCGCTACAACAGCAACGGGTCGCTGGACACGAGCTTCGACGGCGATGGCATCGTTCTAACCCCTGGAACTGGTCTCGCGTACGCGCTCGCGATCCAGGCCGACGGCAAGATTCTCGTTGGTGGTGAAGCAGGTGGCGATTTCGCCCTCGTGCGATACAACAGCGACGGGTCGCTCGACACCAGCTTTGATGGTGACGGCAAAGCCCTCACAAATCTGAACAGCAACTCTCACGAACAAATAAATGCGATCGCCGTGCAAGCGGACGGCAAGATCGTGGCCGTGGGTTACGCGCACGTAAGCACGCAAGATAACATTGCGGTGGTGCGCTACAATTCTAACGGTTCGCTTGACACTAGTTTTTCCGACGATGGCAAGATAATCGCACCCACAGGATACTCCCATTCTTACGCCCGCGCGGTCGCCATCCAGGCCAACGGCAAGATTCTCGTGGCGGGTTCGAGTTTCGTGGCGTTCGTTACCGGAGCAACCACCAACTCCAAGCCCATCGCGACCGTCCTTCGTTACAACTCGAACGGCAGTCTCGATTCGAGTTTTGATGACGATGGCGTAGTCACGACGACGATCGGATACTCCAGCGATGCGAATGCGCTGGCACTGCAGTCCGACGGCAAGATCGTGATTGCCGGTGGAGCTAGAGTGAGCGGTGATCCCTCGACCAGGAGCTTCGCCAGGGCTCGCTATCTAGCGGACGGCACGCTCGATGCTGCCGGTGCTTTCGAATTCAGCGAGAGTCAGAGTAGTTTCGACTTAACCTCGCGCGTGCTCGCCACCGATCCGGATGGCGACAGCCTCACGGTGAATCTGGATTTCGATGATGACGGCTCCGTTGAGGTGACGTACGTCGCTGCCGGAGGCGTCGCCTACGGCCCGCTGCTCGATCCGCAGGCTCTGGGGATGCAAGATGGCGACATCTCGCGCCCGGTGCGAGTTAGCGTTAGCGATGGCACATTCTCGGTTTCGTATCTCCGAGACTTTCAAGTCCTAAACGATGCGCCTGAAGTAAGCGTCGCCTACTCGGGTATCGGCGACGTGAACTTCACGGTGAACGTCACCGATATACCCGCCGACCTGGCCGCCGGATTCACGTTCGAATTCGATTGGAACAACGACGGAACGTACGACGAGAGTTTCAGTGGTGCTTCGGGGCTCGTTGTCTCGCACACCTTCGCTGACTTGGGGCCGGCAATCGTCCGGGTGCGTGTAACGGACAAGGACGGGGGTTCGACCACCCAGACCGTGTCCTTGGCCGGTGGTTTCAAATTGCTCGCCGACGGCACACTGTCGTTCATTCCTACGGCAGGCGAAGACCATGTGTCGTTCGAGCAGATTGGCCCCGACAGCGTGCGGGCGCACGTGAGCATGTTCAACTCGGAGTCGCTCAGCGCGAGTGCCGATTTTCATGGTGTCACCAAGATTTCCGCCCTCGGGAGCAATACATACAACGATCACTTCGATGCATCCGCCGTAACCACGATTCCCGTCACCTTCTCCGCGAGTGGACCAAGCGCTTTGCTCATCGGCGGCGGGGCCGACGATTATCTGACACTCCCCGGCGACGGAATCATCTACGGTGGAGCGGGCAACGACCATCTGTACTATGCCGCCGAGATGCACGGCGGTGCAGGAGACGACACGATTCGGGGCGACTCCGACGAGGGCGCCGGTCCGAGCCTCATCTACGGCGACGACGGCAACGACACCATCTACGGAGATGGCCACGAAGGGGGCAACGGGCCGGGGAACGACACCATCTATGGTGGTGCCGGGAACGACACTATTTACGCCGATGGTTCAGAGGGGGGCTATCCGGACCACGTCTATGGTGAAGGGGGAGACGATTACATCGTCGCCGATGGCTCCGAGGGGAGTGGACCCGATTACGTCGATGGCGGCTCCGGCAATGACACTATCTACGGCGGCGGTGGATCAGACACCCTGATCGGTGGCAGCGGAACGAACTCTATCTTCCCGGGGAATCCGTAATAAGCAAACGACACGACTCAAGACCCAGCACCGCAAGCCGCCGCGGGCATCATTCGGTCCAAGAGTCGCCCGCCCCCGAGCCGTTGGGAATCGGATGAATGCGAATCGCGCACCGTTGAAGCCGCCGGACCCGAGCCACCTTCTGCAGGCACGGGACGCGTGTTTTGCCGACGTTCGACCGGTTCAAATGCCAGGGCGCTCGAGTATGGAGGTCCACGCGGACGCAGTGGACGCGCTCGTAGGCCCCGAGGGCGGCGAGGCAGAGCACGAGCTGCCAAGCGCTTGGTTCCCGCGCCGCGGCGGACGTCGCGCCGCGTTTGACTGGCCGGTTACGCTCCCGCCGCGTGGCTGCCAGCTACTCTCGTTGCTGCTGCAACTGGAGCGCAGTCAGTGGCGCACTCCAGAGGAGATTCGCGACTGTCAGAAGCCACTATTAGGCAATCTGCTGCGACATGCTTACAAGGCCTGCCCCTGGTACCGCCAGCGCTTCGACCAGGCGGGCCTTGTTCTCGACAGTATCGTGTCCCAGCGCGATTGGCGCCGCATTCCCATTCTGCGTCGGACTGACGTTCAAATGGCGGGAAGCGACCTGCAGGCGAAAACCATTCCCGGGGGTCATGGTCGCGTCGGCACGGTGGTTACTTCAGGCTCAACCGGACGCCCCATTGTGGTCCAGTCCACGGCCCTGACCCGACTGATGCACGATGTCTTCACGCTGCGCGAGCACGAATGGCATCAGCGCAACTTTGCAAGTCACTTCGCCGCGATTCGTTTCATGAACGAACCGGCATGCGCACCCCCGCGCGGCTATCGAGGCAAACAATGGGGCTCGGCGACGCGCTGGGTGTGCCGCACCGGTCCGGTAAGCGTGTTGCACATCGGCTGCGATCTCGAAACGCAGGTCAGCTGGCTGCAGGAACGAGATCCTGACTACCTGTTAACGTACCCTTCGAACCTGGCGGCGCTCGTGCGACACATGTCCGCGCGGCGACTCAAGCCGAACTCCTTGCGTCAGGTGCTGACGTTTGGCGAACTGTTGAGCTCGGAGATTCGCCAGCTCGTAGCCACCTGCTGGCAAATGAAGGTCATCGACGCCTATAGCGCCCAAGAGGTAAGTAGCATCGCCCTGCAATGCCCCGATCACAGCCATTACCATGTGCAGGAAGAAAACGTGCTGGTCGAGGTGCTCGACTGCGACGATCAACCGTGCCGTCCGGGTGAGGTGGGTCGGGTAGTTCTGACATCGCTCCACAACTACGCGACGCCGCTGATTCGCTACGAGATTGGCGACTATGCCGAGGTGGGTGAACCTTGCCCTTGTGGTCGGGGGCTGCAAGTGCTGAAGCGTATCGTGGGACGCGAGCGCAACATGATGGTCCTGCCCGACGGCCGGCTGCGCTGGCCGTCGTGGGAAATCGAAGCAGCAGACCTCGCGGGAAACCTGCCACCGATTTCGCAGTTTCAAGTTATTCAGCGCAGCTTAAGTGCGGTCGATGTGCTGTTGGTCACGCCGCGCCCACTCACCTCGAGCGAGGAGCTCAAGATCCAAGAATGGACCTTGAAGGCCTTGGGCTATCCATTCCAGGTGACTCTAAGATACGTGGATCAGATCAAGCCGGGCCCCACTGGCAAGTTCGAAGATTTTCGCTGCGAAGTTCCGTCGAGTGGATCAATGGCACTCGGCGAGTCCTGCTGAGAGTCGCTGGTAATCGTCAGCGTGTCGCGAAAGCGGTGTCTCGATCCCACTGGTCGTGTCCTTAGGCTGCTAGGACACATCGCTGCAGCACTTGACGTTGCGTTCTGCCGCGACTTAGATTGGTTCGTTTGGCGTTGGCCCGCCCGTTCGACCGTACGGCCGACGCACGCGACCTGCTCCCATGCGGGGGCCCACTTCGGCGAGAATGATCGTGCCCGGAACCTGTGTCATCGGCCTCCAATGGGGAGACGAAGCCAAGGGCAAGATCGTCGATATCCTCACGGAACAGCACGACCTGGTCGTTCGCTACCAGGGGGGCTCAAACGCCGGCCACACCGTGGTCACCGGCGGAGAGACCTATAAGTTGTCGCTGATCCCCAGCGGCATCCTGCGACCACAAGTCAAATGCGTGGTCACCGGCGGCGTGGTGATCAACCCCGCCAGCCTGCTGGGCGAAATCGACGGACTGGCAGCGCGCGGCGTCGAGGTCGCGGGCCACCTGCTGATCAGCGACCGGGCCCACGTGATCTTTCCCTGGCACATTGCCGAAGACCGCATTCTCGACCACACCCCGGCCGACGGCGAGGCCATTGGCACCACACAGCGGGGGATTGGGCCCTGTTACCGCGATAAGGTTGGCCGCAGCCAGGCCTTTCGGCTGGGGGATCTGTACCGGCCTGAGTTCCGCGGCCGGCTCGAGGCCATCGCCGCCGCGAAGAACAAGCTGCTGGCCTGCCTGTCGAACGACGGCGAGTTCCAGCCCCTGGATGCCAAGCAGATTGCCGCCGACTATGCCGGTTATGCCGAGCGGCTCCGTCCCTATGTGGTCGACACGACGAGCTACCTGCTCAATGAGCTGGAAACGGGCCGCCGCGTCCTCTTCGAGGGGGCCCAAGGCGCCTTGCTCGATGTCGACCATGGCACGTTTCCCTATGTCACCAGCAGCAACAGCTCGGGCGTAGGCATCAGTTCGGGCTCGGGCGTTCCGGGGCGATATCTCAATCGGGTGATTGGCGTCATCAAGGCGTACTCGACGCGCGTCGGCGGAGGGCCGTTCCCGACCGAACAGAATAACGACGTGGGTCAGCATATCCGCGACCGCGGCAACGAGTATGGCACCGTCACCAGGCGGCCGCGTCGCTGCGGCTGGTTCGACGCCGTGGCGGTGCGCTATACCGCTCGGTTGAGCGGAGTCGACAGCCTGTGCGTGATGCTGCTCGACGTGTTGAGTCAGTTGCCCGAGATCAAGATCTGCACGGCCTATGAAATCGACGGCCGCCGCGTGATCGACTTCCCCAGCCACGTCGACGACTTGCGGCGCGCCAAGCCCGTGTACGAAACACTGCCAGGCTGGCAGCAAGAGATCTCCGGCGTGCGGAAGATCGACGAATTGCCGACTAAGGCCCGCGGCTATCTCGACCGGATCAGCGCGATCATCTGCCATCCGGTGCAGATCGTCTCGGTGGGGCCCGATCGCGAGCAGACGATGTTCGCCGCCGGCTCGAGGTAACGCCGATGCCCACGACCTCCGCTCAGCCTGCGACGCCGCTCAAAGTGCCGGCCGAGAAATTTCCCCGCCACATCGCCGTGATCATGGATGGTAACGGCCGCTGGGCTCAACAACGAGGGCTGCCGCGTATCGAAGGGCATCGCCGCGGCGTGGCCAGCGTGCGCCGCACGACCGAGGAGTGCACCCGCCTGGGGATCGAGCAGCTGACGCTCTACTGCCTGTCGAGCGAAAACTGGAAGCGCCCGCAGCGCGAGCTCGATTTCCTGATGCACCTGCTCGAGCAGTACATGATCGAGGAACGCACGCTGCTCTTGAACGAGCAGGTGCGGGTGTCGCTGATCGGCCGCCGCGAGGGAATTCCCGACAACGTGCTCGAAGAAGTTGACCGCACGGTCGAGATGACGCGTAACAACTCGGGCTTGCGCCTCTGCCTGGCAATCAACTACGGAGCGCGGGCGGAAATCGTTGATGCCGCGCGGGCGCTGGCCCTGGACGTGCAACAAGGCAAGCTGCAGCCCGACGATATCGACGAAGAGCAATTCGCCGCGCGGCTCTACACGGCGGGTATGTCCGATCCCGATTTGTTGATCCGCACGGCGGGCGAAATGCGCGTCAGCAACTACTTGCTGTGGCAGATCAGCTACGCCGAGATTTGGGTGACGCCGAAGTGTTGGCCAGACTTCGACGAGGCCACGCTGCACGAAGCGATCCGCGACTTTGCGGCCCGCGATCGCCGCTTCGGCGGACTGTCGCCGAGTTAGCGTAACCATGCTCCGTTGGCGATTACTGCTGGGGGTCACATTCGTCGCGGCGCTGGCCGCGCTCTGCTGGCTCGATGCGCGGGCCGCCACTGCCGGCACCTGGTTGTTGCCGTTGGCGCTGCTGCTCACCATTCTTGGCACGCAAGAACTGCTGGGAATGTGGAGCGAGCGGCCGCAGCAACCGCTCGGCTGGACGGTCTATGTCGGCAACGTGGCGATCGTGTTGGCGAACCTGGGGGCGATCTGGCGGCCGGCGACGTTCGGACCACTCGGCTGGCCGGCGATCGGCTTCGCGGTGGCGATCATCCTGGTGCTCTGGGGAGAAATGGCCCGCTATACGGCACCCGGCGGCGTGGCGGAGCGGCTGGGGCTGGCAGCTTTTGCGCTGGCCTATGTTGGTCTATTGATGAGCTTTCTCGTGCAGTTGCGGCTGCTGGGACCGCGCGGCACTTGGGGCCTGGCGGCGCTGGCGTCGCTGGTGTTGATCGTTAAGCTGAGCGACATCGGAGCTTATACTGTCGGCCGCTTGTTTGGCCGCCACAAGATGGCC
Organism: Pirellulales bacterium; assembly: GCA_050184475.1. Taxonomy (GTDB): domain Bacteria; phylum Planctomycetota; class Planctomycetia; order Pirellulales; family JAEUIK01; genus JAIESQ01. The sequence continues at coordinate 11,853 of JBFXAH010000006.1, forward strand.
CCGGTGCTTAGCCCCGGTAAAACGCTCGAAGGCGCAGCCGGGGCCTTCGCCGCCGCTTTGCTGGCCGCCTGGGTTTCGCAACGCTGGCTGATTCCTTGGATCGTCGCTGCTAGCGGGCCACAGGGTGCAGCCGATTCGACTGCCGCGGCCACGACAGCGGCCGCCCGGTGGGGATGGATCGTGGCGGGCTTGTCCTTATGTTTGGTCGGCATTGTCGGGGACCTGGCCGAATCGCTGCTGAAGCGTGACGCAGGCCGCAAGGATTCCAGCCGCTGGATGCCCGGTTTTGGAGGGGTACTCGACCTGATCGATTCATTGCTGCTCACCGCGCCGGTTGCCTATATGTTGTGGATTTTTGGAATTCTGGGGCCAGGCTGACAGGGCTCCGCTGGCACTGCCGGAAAATTCTTAAGCGACGTATCTGTAACACTTTAGATGACCGAAATGAGGCCACTTGCCGCGATGACGGCCCGAAGAGCGGGTATAGTTTTGTGGATGGCTTTCGGTGCTCTCCAGCACGCTGCCGATTTCACCGCATGCCAGCCTAGCTGCCGCGGCGGCCTGGAAAATCGGCACATCAACTTTGCGAGCCGTCTGGGTAGAATGTGCAATTCGTCGGCGACCGTCCTCGGCCGCAAAACACCGAATAACCTTCCCGACCGGCGTGCCGCAATTCGCCGCGTCGCGAACCTCCGAGGCCCCCAGCCGCGCATTCCCGTTCAGGAGAAACAACTGGGTTCGCCAATTTGGGCGTAAGACCCAGCCTTTCGATGTTTGAAAACACCATCTCGGTGGTCGATACAGATAGCCTCTTGTCGCTGTTCGGGCCGCGCGACCAAAACCTTCGCAAGATTCGCGAAGCGTTGGCGGTCGACATTTCTGCCCGCGACCATGAGATCCACATTGCTGGCGAGCGTGAGGCAGTCTCTCAAGCGACCGAAGTGCTTGAGCAGCTTAAGGCCCACGTCGTTCGGCACGGCTCGGCAGGCCTCGACGAGGTCAACGAGGCGCTGACGCTCGTTCAGGCCGGACGCACCCCGGCCGAAAGCCAGTCGATCGAGGTCCTTAGCCCCAATCGCAAGGTGCGGCCCCGCACGCCTGGTCAGTCGCGCTATGTCGAGGCGATTCGCCACCACGACCTGGTGCTGGGGGTCGGACCGGCCGGAACCGGCAAGACTTATCTGGCCGTGGCGATGGCCGTCTCGGCGCTCAAACATGAGCAGATTCGCAAAATCGTGCTGGTCCGTCCAGCGGTCGAGGCGGGCGAGAGCCTGGGCTTCTTGCCGGGCGACATGCACGCCAAGATCAATCCCTATTTGCGACCACTGCTCGACGCGCTGGCCGAGATGGTCGACTACGATCAACTCAAGCGCTACATGGAAAGCGACGTGATCGAGGTGATTCCGCTGGCCTACATGCGCGGCCGCACGCTCAACGAAGCGTTCATCATTCTCGACGAAGCACAAAACACCACGGTCTCGCAGATGAAGATGTTTCTGACCCGCATGGGGCGCGGGTCGAAGATCGTGGTTTCGGGCGACGCTACACAGGTCGATTTGCCTCCGCACACACAAAGCGGCCTGACCGACGCACTGGAGCGATTGCGCGGCATCGAGGGGACCGCCCAGGTCCGGCTCACCAATGCCGACATCGTGCGTCATCGATTGGTTCAGGAAATCCTGCGGGCCTACGAAGGCCCGCGCAAGGGGCGGCACGACGTCCAGAGGTAATTGACCGCACCATGTCCAATGGCGGACGTTCGCGAACCCGGCAGGAACGGGTCTCCCGCATTGAGCTGCCTCCTACGCGCATCGAGCGTGTGTGGAGCGAGCTGCAGCGCCCCGTCGTGCTCGTACGGCTGGCGATGTGCCTGGTGGCGGCGCTGGCCATCACCGGGCTGACGCGCGCCTGGGAGCCGCCGTTTTGGTACCGGGTCGAATATGTGCCGGCGCATCCGCTGTTGGCGCGCGTGGCCTTCGAGGTTCCCGACCTCAACAATCCCGACAACGTGCAGAAGTTCGAGCAGGGGGCGCTGCTGGCCGCCGTCAACAATCCCCTGCAGCCCGAAGACGTCCGCATTCTTCGCTACGAGCACGAGGCATGGCTCGCCCAAATGCCGTCCGGGCAACGTGCCGCGCGGGCGGCCGCGGCACTCGGGCTGGTGCTGGCGCTCTTTGGCCTGTGCGGCTTCTACGTTGTCTATCGCGAGCCGCGCGTGCTGCGCAGCCGCAACCGCTTTGCTTCGCTGCTGTTGTTGGTGGTGCTGACCGTGGCCATGACGCGGTGGTTGTCAATCGATCCGTATCGCGCCGAATTGGTGCCGATGTTATTGTTCGGATTCACGATCGCCATCGCCTACAGCCAGGAGCTGGCGCTGGTGTTGTCGTCGGCCATCGCACTGGTGCTGGTGATGGGGAGCGGTCACGAGCTCGACGACTTCGTGATTCTCATGGGGGTCAACGCCACGGCCATCCTGCTCAGTGCGCGAATCCGCAGCCGTAACAAACTCATCAAAGTAGGTAGCGTGGCGGCGGTGGCCGCTTTTCTGCTCACCATCGGCGTCGGCGTACTCAACGAGCAGCCCTTGGCCAAAGACCTGCTCTACACGGCCACGCGCAACGGGCTCTGGACCCTGGCGACCGGCTTCTTGATCACGGGCCTGTTGCCGTTCATCGAGAAGCGCTTCGGTGTTTTGACCGACATCAGCCTGCTGGAAATGGGGGACGTTTCCCACCCGCTCTTGCAGGAATTGGTGCGTCGCTCCCCCGGCACGCACAATCACTCGATCAACGTCGCTTCGCTGGGCGAAGCCGCGGCCGACGCGATCGGCGCCAACGGCCTGCTGGTGCGCATCGGCGCGTACTTCCACGACATCGGCAAGATGTTCAAGCCCGGCTACTTCGTCGAGAACCAGCAAGACGTCAACCATCACGAGGCGCTCGTACCGGCGATGAGCACGCTGATTATCATCGCGCACGTCAAGGATGGGGCGGACTTGGCGCGTCAGCACCACCTGCCCGAGCCGATCATTGATTTCATCGAGCAACATCATGGCACGACGTTGGTCGAGTACTTCTATCATCGCGCGAATCAGCAGTGCGAGGAACATCCCGAGCAAGGACACGTGCTCGAGAGCTCTTATCGCTATCCCGGTCCGAAGCCGCAGAGCAAAGAGGCCGCCGTGTTGATGTTGGCCGACGCCGTCGAGAGCGCCAGTCGCGTGCTCGTCGAGCCGAATCCAGCCCGCCTGCAAGATCTCGTCCATGAGATGGCCCTCAAGCGGTTGCACGACGGGCAGTTCGACGAGTGCGGCCTGAATTTGCAGGAGCTGCGCACGATCGAGGATAGCCTGGTCAAGTCGCTCACGGCCGTTTACCACGGTCGCGTTAAGTATCCCAGTTCGCGCACCGCTTAAGACGTTCGGTTCCCGTCGTGCTTGCTATCGATATCGCTAACTTGCAGACCCGCGTCGCGTTCGACCCGCGACTGCTGCGCCGCGCCGTGCGGATGATCTTGGCGGATGCGGGGCTGCGCGATGGCGAGATTAGCGTGGCGATTGTCGACGACCAGCGAATCCACGAACTGAATCGCACTTATCTTGATCACGACTACGCGACCGACGTGCTCAGCTTTGTGTTGGAGCCCGGCGGCCCAGATGCCGGCATGATCGGCGAGATCATCGCTAGCGGCGATACGGCCGCTCGCGAGGCCGAACACTACGACTGGAGCACCGCCGAAGAACTGTTGCTGTACGTGGTCCACGGCGCGCTCCATTTGGCGGGCCACGACGATCGCACGAAGGTACAGGCCGCGGCCATGCGTCGCGCCGAGAGCGAGTACCTCGCGCGGCTCGGAGTCGTGCGGCCCGTGGCCACGTCAGGGCGGAAGACCCGACCCAAGGTGCGATCATGATCGCCCTTTGGCTAGCACTTGGTTCGCTCATCGCCGCGAGCCTGACCGCGGTGGCCGTGCGGGCACTGCGCGCCGCGACCAAGCACGAGATCGATCGCGGCGCCGCACACCTGGGGCAGGCGACGTTGGCCGACGATGTGCAGCAACATCGCAACGAAGTATCGTTGATGGCCGACACCTTGGTCTGCCTGCTGACATCGCTGTTCGGTCTATCGTTCGGAGTTTTCTTGCTTGGCCACGGTTGGCTCACCGCCGGGCGCTGGCCGTTGGGCATCTTGTTCGCGGTTGTCGGCATGCTGCTGGCCTTGGCCCTGGTGGTTTGGTTGCCAGCGGCCTTTACACCCCATTGGGCGGCCCCTTTTCTGCTGCGGACTTGGGGTGTGTGGCGTCTGCTTCTGAATCTCTTTGCCCCCGGCCTGGCGCTGGCCCGCGGAGTCGCCTGGCTGGCGAAACGGCTGTGGGGGCATACGGTCGTGCAGCCCACCGAGGAGTCGCTCGAAGAGGAGATCCGCACGATCGTCACCGAAGGGCAACGCGAAGGGCTGCTCGAGGAAGAAGCCCGCGAGATGATCGAAGGCGTCATCGAACTGGGGGACGTGACCGCCGGCGACATCATGACGCCGCGCACGGAGATGAACGCCATGCACGTGGCGATCTCACTCGTTGATGCGGCCACGGCGGTCGTCGAGGCGGGGCACTCGCGAATTCCAGTCTACGGGCGCTCGCGCGATGAAATCGTCGGAGTACTCTACACAAAGGACTTACTGGCCGAATTGCTGAAACCTGAAGACGATCGCACGGCGCTGTCCGAGCTGGTGCGCCCGCCGGTGTTCGTTCCCGAAACCAAACCAGTCAGCGACTTGCTGGAGGAGTTTCAGAAGTCGCGCAACCACATGGCAATTGTGCTCGACGAATTCGGTGGCGTGGCCGGGCTGGTGACGATCGAAGACGTGCTGGAAGAGATCGTCGGCGAGATTGCCGATGAGCACGACGAAGCGTTTGTCGACGGCATCCGCCAGATCAACGATCACACCAGCGAGATCAGCGCGCGATTGAGTATCGAGGAATTCAACGAGCGGCTGGGGTTGCAACTCCCCGATGCGGAGGATTTCGACACGGTCGGGGGCTTCGTGTTCAACGAGATCGGGCACCTGCCCACGCCCGGCGAGCAGGTTCGCTGGCGCAATCTGCAGTTCACCGTGCTGGGTATCTCGCGGCGGCGCATCGAAACGCTGCGATTGGAAGTGCTCGATCCGGCCCCCAGCGAGCCGGTCGGCGGCCAGTGATTCGCGCACGCCTGCCAAGCGTAGCCCGTTCCCCCGTGTATCGCGGGAATTCTCTTGCAACCCAGCGTGGCACTTCCTATGCTCGCGGGTGAAATCGGGCGAACTCTTCGCAGGGCAGTTTTTACACGGGCAGCTTCCTCAACTACGCAAGACGACGCGCGGGCATTCTAGCGCCGCGATGTCGCGGTAAGCCTTTGGGTGTTGGGCGTGGTTGACGATTGCGCGCCTTGTGCTAGGGGACCCCCGATGCTCTACAAAATCCGTGAATCGGAGCGCTTGCCTGAGTACCACAAGAACCTCTTGATCGTGAAGGTCGACACATCTGTCGCGGCGGCTGGAGCGCCGCGCGGTATATCGCCCATGGGCCCGCGAGGGATGTTCGCCGCGTCGGACCAGACGCCGGGCATCGCGGCGCTTTCTTTTTACGAACGCAATGGTCTCATCAAGCGGGTGATGCCGCTGGGGCGGCGTCGGCCGCCGCAGTCCGGGCGGCTGGCGCCCATGGGAGCGGCTTCCATTTTCGCTCGATCGGCCGACGAGGTGGCCGCGGCCGCGGCTGATAGTCGGCGATCCGCGCACCTCAATTGCGGCGTGAGCATTGTCGAACTCGAGGAGGGTGCGAACCTCGAGCAGTTGCAGGCATCGATCGTGGCCGACCCGCACGTGAGTTACGCGTCGCGCGTGCCAGTGCGCTATCTGTTGGGCGCGCGGCGACGAGTCGCTAAGACCACGGCCGCCGGCAAGAAAGGGGCCGCGTCGCCAGCCGGCGGTGCGACGATCGCCGCGACGCCACCGGCCGTCGGACAAATGTGGAACTTGCGGGCGATTCGCTGGCAAGAAGCTCTGGACGCTGGACTTGGCACGGCTCCCCAAGTCAAAGTCGCCGTGCTCGACTCGGGCATCGATACGGACCACCCCGATCTGCCGGGATCTGAAGTTCGCTACGTCTACGAATATCCGGAGAGCAGCGCTTCGACGTCGCCTCGTGACGCGATCGGGCACGGCACCCACGTGGCCGGAACCATTCGCGCCGGCGTCAACCGCACTGGCATCAACGGGATTTGCGAATGCCAACTGTGGGCGTACAAGATCTTCGACGAGCCGGCGACCGACCCGGTCTTCGATCCGTTCCCGCACTATCCGTACTACGTCGATCCGGTGCTGTATCTGGCCGCCTTGGCCGATTGCCTGGACGCGGGCATCCAAGTCGTGAATTTGAGCATCGGCGGCGGTGGTCGACCCGACTTCCAGGAGCAGCAACTTTTCGATGCGCTGCTCGATGCCGGCGTGACGGTGGTCGCGGCGATGGGCAACGAGAACAGTTCGCTTCCGTCTTATCCGGCCGCGATCCCCGGGGCGATCGCGGTCGCGGCCACGGGGCCCGATGACAGTCGCGCCTCGTTCAGCAACCGCGGCCCACACGTCGCGTTGAGCGCACCGGGCGTGGGCATTTGGTCGACGCTGCCGACGTATGCCGGGCAGACTGGGTACAACGCCATTCTGGGCGCGAACAACCGCTGGCGGCGTGGCGAGCCGATGCGGCGGGAGACCGATTACGACGCCTGGGATGGCACTTCGATGGCCACGCCGCACGTCACGGCCGCCGCGGCCATGGCGATCGGCAAGTACGGCCAACTCTCCGCCGCCGAAATGCGAGACAAACTAACGAGCGCTGTCGACAAGGTAGCTGGCATGCGCGGCAACGACTTTTCTCCCCGTTACGGCTACGGTAGACTCAATTTAGCGAAGCTTTGATCCGGGGGGGGTGCCCACCCAACGAGAAATCGCCCGAGGATGCGTGCCATTACCTTTAATCTGCGGCCGGTCGTCGACACCGAGGATCGGCAGAGGCTATTCAACTCGCTCAGCGAGTTGAAGGGCATCAAAAAGACCGCGGCGCTGCGCCCGGGGTCGTCGAATGCGGCGGTACGTCGGATCTGCTACGCGCAGGTGAGCGACGACGCTGACATCGAATCGCTGCGTGACGCAATTGCCGCTCGGCCCGAGGTCGAGTCGGCGAGCGTGCCGGCGACGCGCGAGTTGCTTGGCGACTAAAGTAGGCGGCCACTAGCACGCGCGCCGCGGATGCCGCCTCGGGGCGGTCGGCATGCCGGCGCTGGCGGTTTCGGGCTGCCGTTCGATCAGGTCGACGTTGGCGGACCATGCCAGCAGAGAAAGCAGTCGGATTGGTCCTGCGCGCGGTCGACTTCAGCGAGTCGAGCGCGATCGTCACCATTTTCACGCGCGAATTCGGCAAAATAAGCGGGTTGGCCAAAGGGGGCCGACGACTCAAGGGGCCCTTCGAGTCTGCCCTTGACCTGCTTTCTCGCATTCGAGTAGTGTTCCTCCGCAAGTCGTCGGGAACGCTCGACCTCTTAACCGAGGCCAAGCTCGAGCGGCGGTTCCGCGGTCGCGATCGCGACCTGGTCAGCCTGTACGCGGGCTACTACGTGGCGGAACTGCTTCGGGAGCTCACCGACGACTACGATTCACATCCGGAACTATTCGACGTCGCCGACGAAACACTGATTGCCCTGGCTCAAAGTCCTGCGACCGCGGCACTCGTCCTGCGGTTCGAGCTGGCGGCCTTGGTTTTGTTGGGACATCTCCCCTCGTTGAAGTATTGCGCCGAATGCGGTCAACCGGTCATCCCCACCGCCGGGCGAATCCACTTCTCCCAGCGCAGCGGGGGAGTGCTGTGCCCTCGTTGTCGGCCAGGCAAACCGCAGGTTGTCTCGGTCAGCGCCGGGGTCGTGCGCGTACTGGAGCACTTTGCCGATCTCGAATCGGACTCCTGGAAGCGGCTCGAACTCGATCGCCGCACGCAGGGAGAGCTGCGGGCAGTGATGAACCACTACCTGGCGAACCTGCTGGGGCACCCGCCGCGCATGCATCGTTACTTGGGGCTGTTGCACGGTGGCTGAAAAGCTGGGTGACCGCCTGGTCACGACGGCGCGACGGCGCGGGCGCACTCGCGGCCGACGTCGCGCAACTTTCACATTCTTCGACCTGCCCCGCGAAGGCCTTGCCCCTGGTGGTGGCACAAGCCGTGGCCGACGCTGATGCCAGCAGCGCCGCTTCGCCTGTTTTTCAGCGCCCGGCGAGCGTCGCGCCTGCGAATCGAAGCGACACGGCAACCGAGCATCCCGATCAGCCTGGTTGGCGCCTGCCGGGTGGGTCGCTGCTATTGTTGGGAGCCCTGCTCTGCCTGGCCGGATCGGCAATCGGCTGTGCGTCGACTTCCAACACACCGACAGCCAAGGAGATTCTCCCCGGTCAGTCGCTCCCCGACGAAGTTGCCCGCCAGAAGGTCGAGCACTACGACGAAGACCCGTTCTTCAAGCGAAACGTCAACAAGACGCGGCTGGCGCTGCAGAGGCTATTTGGCGTCGAGCCCAACGAAGCTACAGCCCGGCAGTACTTCAAAGAGGGGGAGGCGCTCTTCGAGCAAAAGGACTACGACTCCGCCGCCAAGAAGTTCAAGAAGGCCTCGAAACGCTGGCCCGACTCGGCGTTGCAAGAAGACGCCATGTTCATGATGGCCGAGGCCTGGTTCTTTGCCGAGCGGTATCCCAAGGCGAGCGACGGCTATTTGAACATGATGAAGAAGTACGAGAACTCGCGCTATCTCGATACGTCGGTCAGCAGGCAATTCGCGATCGGCCGCTATTGGGAAGAGGCGGATCGCGTCAAGCACAAGCCGCTGATGATCCCCAACTTGTTTGACAGAAAGATGCCGCTGTTCGATACGCAGGGCAACGCGCTGGCGGCGCTCGAGAGCGTGCACCTCAACGACCCGACCGGTCCGCTCGCCGACGATGCTCTGATCTGCGTCGCCAACGCCCACTTTCTCGACGAGCGCTACGAAGACGCCGACTTCAACTACAACTTGATTCGCGCGCATTACCCGCAGAGCGAGCACCAGCGCGTGGCCCACTTGCTCGGGCTGCGCGCCAAGATGCGCAAGTATCAAGGGCCGTATTACGACGGCAAGCCGCTCGATCAGTCGGAAGAGCTGATCCGTCAGATCAGCGCGCGGTTTCCCGACGAGCCTCCGGACGAACAGTCGCGGCTCCGCAACGCCTCGCGCGTGATCCACGCACAACATGCGCAGCGCGACTACGAAACGGCCGAGTACTACGCCCGCACCAAGCACTACGGCGGGGCGCGCTACTACTACAACCAGGTCATCGAAAGCTATCCCGACACGCACTATGCCGAGCTTTCGCGGCAGCGGATCGAGCAATACAAGGGACGCCCCGACAACCCACCCAACCGCTTCAAATGGCTGGTGCAATTATTCCGCATGGGGCGCGACGACAACTACTGACCGCCGGGCAGCCTGGGCGGTAAGCGACCCCCGGTGGTCGGGCGACGCACTCGAAATTGCGTCGCGTATGCTATAGACCGTTGCGAATCGACGTGCCCCCGATGAATCGCCTACTTCGAATCGCCGTGGTTGGTGTCGTGCTGGCGACGTGTACCGGCGGTTGCACGCCGTATCGGTTTGGCGTGCGCTCGCTCTATCCGCCCGACATTCAAACGGTCTACGTGCCGGTCTTCACGTCGAACAGCTTTCGCCCAGCGCTGGGTGAGCGCTTGACCGAGGCCGTGGCCAAGGAAATCGAGCTGCGCACCCCCTACAAAGTCGTCGGCTCGCCGGAGGCCGACAGCATTCTCACCGGCCAGCTCGTCCGCGACACCAAGCGGCTGACGATCGAAAGCCCGACCGACGAAGCCCGCGAGACCGAGATTGCCTTCGCGGTGCGGGTCACCTGGATCGACCGCAACGGCGGCATGATCCACGAAGGAAACGTGCCGTTGCCGCCGGCGAGCGTCGACATCATGCAGACCGCCTTCGTCCATCCCGAAGTCGGGTCTTCGATCGCCACCGGACAGCAGGAAGTGATCGAGCGGCTGGCCCGCCAGATCGTTTCGCTGATGGAAGCGCCGTGGTAGTCTCGGCGATATGTTGACCGAGCGATTCCCCGGCCGAGCGACTCATTGGCGTTTGGCGCGCCGCACGCTCGTGCTGCCGCGCCGCCCGCTGGTGATGGGCATCGTCAACGTCACGCCCGACAGCTTCTCCGACGGCGGGCGGTTCCTCGAATCTCAAGCGGCCATCGATCACGCCTTGGGTCTGGTCGCCGACGGCGCGGACCTTCTCGACATTGGCGGCGAGAGCACGCGTCCTTACAGCGCGCCGGTGCCGGCCGCGGAGCAAGCGCGCCGCGTGTTGCCGGTGATCGCGGCGATCCGTGCGCAGATCGACGTGCCGATCTCGATCGATACTTCGAGCGCCCACGTGGCCCGCGAGGCATTGGCGGCCGGAGCCGAAATCGTCAACGACGTCACCGCCTTGACGGGTGATGCCGAAATGCTGGGTGTGGTGCTCGCGGCCCGCTGCGGCGTCTGCCTGATGCACATGCAGGGGACGCCCGCCACGATGCAAGATGACCCGCATTACGAGGATGTCGTCGGCGAAGTGCTCGAGTATTTGCGCCACCGCCGCGACGAGCTGATTGTCGCCGGCGTGCCACAAGAGTCGATCGCGCTCGACCCGGGAATTGGCTTCGGCAAAACGCATCAACACAATCTGACATTGATGGCCGCGTGCCACCGCTTGCACGAGTTGCGGTGCCCGGTGCTGGTGGGCCACTCGCGGAAAGGCTTCATCGCCAAAGTGCTGGGGGACAAAGAGGCCGACCGCACGGCCGGCACAGTCGGCGCGGCCATGTCGCTGGCTGCCCAAGGTGTCCAGATGGTGCGCGTTCACGATGTGGCGGCCGTACGCCAGGGGCTTTTGCTGTTTGAAGCCACGGGCGGAATCGATGGCCAGGCTGCCGAACTGCCCTGACGTCGCGCAAAAGGCGGCGTTGACCTGTGTCGTGGTTCAGCGGATACTCCTGTGTAGCATCTATTTACGTCGAAGCACTCACGTCGACACCCTTGCCCCCCTTGGCGTTTTGATGGCCGTCGCACACGAATCCGATCTTTGGACCTACTGCCACGATCTCGCACGGCAGGCGCGCGACGCCGCGGCCGAATTGGCGAGTGTGTCGGGCGAGGTCAAGAACTCCTGGCTGCTGCGAGCCGCGGCCGATTTGCGACGCCGCACGGCCGAACTTGTCGAAGCCAACCAACAGGATCTGGCCGCCGCACCGGGATTTAAGCTCACGCCCGCGCAAGTCGATCGCTTGCGACTCACGCCCGAGGGAATTGAGAAAATCGCGAAGGCATTGGGCGAAGTGGCCGCGCTGGTCGACCCGGTCGGCGAATTGATCGAAGGCTCGATCCGCCCCAACGGCCTGGAAGTGCAGAAGGTGCGGGTGCCGCTGGGCGTAGTCTTCTTCATCTACGAATCTCGCCCTGAAGTGACTGTCGATGCCGCGGCGCTATGCGTCAAGAGCGGCAACGCCGTGATCCTGCGCGGCGGCAAGGAAGCCGCACATTCGAACCGCGCGCTGCACACCGTGCTGATCGACGCCGCTCGCACGACGGGTGTGCCCGAACGCGCCGTGCAACTGGTGACCACGCCCGACCGAGATGCCGTCGGACACTTGCTGAGCTTATCCGAGTACATCACGGTGGCGATCCCGCGCGGTGGCGAGGGGCTGATCCGCCGCGTCGTCGACGAAGCGCGGATGCCGGTCATCAAGCACTTCACTGGCAACTGCCACGTCTACGTCGATCGCAGCGCCGACCTGGCAATGGCCGAACAGATCGTCGTGAACGCGAAGTGCCAGCGGCTCGGCGTCTGCAACGCGGCCGAGTCGCTATTGGTGCACGTCGAAGCCGCGGCCGGCTTTTTGCCGGAGATCGCGCGCCGGCTGGCTGAACATGGCATCGAGCTGCGCGGCGACGCAGCGACTCGCCAACTGGTTCCCACGTCCGGCGAAGCGACCGAAGAGGATTGGTCGACTGAATATCTCGGCCCGGTCTTGTCGGTCAAAGTCGTCGAGTCTCTCGACGCGGCGATCGCCCACATCAATCGTTACGGCTCGCAACACACCGACGCCATCGTCGCCACGGAATTGGCGGCCTGCCGCGAGTTCGCTCGCCGCGTCGACAGCTCGGCCGTAATGATTAACGCCAGCACGCGGTTCAACGATGGCGGCCAGCTTGGCCTGGGAGCCGAAATCGGGATCAGCACCGACAAGCTGCATGCGCGCGGCCCGTGTGGGCTGAAAGAACTGACCACGTATAAGTATGTGGTCTACGGCAACGGACAAGTCCGGGAGTAGGATCAAGGGTTAGGGATTCGTGGTGCTCGCCTTGAATGTCCACTAGCCAGTAGCATCTAACCACTACGTCACGGATGACGATCAGAAGCTCACCTGCCGAATCCTCCGATCGTGAGCCCTCGCCGCGCGAGCGGTTGCCGAGGCTGCGCGATTTGCACACTACGGTCGCCGAGCGGCTCTCGGCGGAATTGGCGCGGCTGCTGAAGCGAGCGATCACCGTGCGACTGACCGGCGTCGACGAAATTACGCACGGTCAGTACGTCTTCAGTCTCGAGCGCCCGACCTTCGTCTGTCTGCTCAGCTCGGACGATCAGTCGCAAACTCTCTCGTTGGAGATCAACCATTCGATTCTGTTTCCACTCATGGAGCGGTTGCTGGGGGGCAATCCGGCGCCGGGAACGCACATTCCGCATCGCCGGCTGACCGCCATCGAGCAACGGCTCGCCGCGCGGATCGTCGAGGTCGTGATTCGCACGTTGACAGCCGCCTGGTCGGACGCGTCGGCTGCCGATTGTGCAGCGATCCGGCAATTTGCGATCGAGCAAGTGGCGACCGATCCCGGCGAAATCGCGGTCGCCGGCGAGCGTGAGCAGGTTGGTCTGGTCAGCTTCGAAATCAGCATAGGCGCGGCCCGAGGGCTGCTGAATCTGTGCCTTCCCTGGCCGATGATCGCAGTATTGGCCAGCCGTTTGCCCGAGCCGTTTGTGCCCGATGCGGCCGCGGACACGGCCGAATGTCGCCAAGAAGCGGCCGCGCAACCTGCCGGCACGCTCGTCGAATTGGTGGTCGAGGTCGAGGCCGGTCAGATCTCGGCCGAGGACTTGCAAGCGCTCGGCGTCGGTGACATCATCACAACCAGTCAAGCGGCCGCCGAACCGTTGATCGCGACTGTCGACGGGCGGCCACGCTTTCTCGTGCGACCCGGTTCGCTCGGCGGACAGAAAGCGGTCGAGGTGCAGTCGGCGCTCGACACACCGACGGGCGAGTCGGCCCGCCGCGCCGGTTGAAAGCCACGGTATCGCAAACAGGAGTTGGTCCAGCATCATGCTCATGTCATTGGTAGGCGTATTGGTTATCACTTTGCTGGTGCTGCTAGCGATTGGCCTGACGGCCAAGGTGGTGCTGGGGCCGTAAGCTCCCCCTATCCCCTCCGACGGCTGGTGCATACGATAGAAGTGAGCAGCCGGGACTCGCACGGCTCCCAAGTTCCCGGCATTCTCTCCACGGGGCGCGCCCAAAACCGCCTCGCCATTCGATGTCCAGCGACAAGCTTCGCCGGCGAATCGCTTCGGAGGCGGCCCGGCTGCTCTATTCGCGGCAGGTCGAAGAAGTTCATTCGGCCAAGCTGCGCGCCGCCCGCCAGCTCGGAGCGGGCCACGTACGGGCCGACGATCTGCCGACCAACCGCGAAGTGCGCGACGAGCTCGACGCCCGGGCGCTGGCCTACCAGGCCGACCAAGAAGCGGCGGCAGAGCTGGCCGACGAACAAGAGGGCGAGGATGGCGCCGTAATTCTGCCGTTTCGTCAACCGTCGCGCGAGCCGGCCGACGACCGGGCCGGCGATCGACTGGGCAACTTGCCGGCCGTCGACGAGGCCGAGCGGCTCGACCGCTTTCACCAGTATCAGTTGCTGTTGGCGCCGCTCGAGCAGGTGAAGCAGAACGTCAAGCGGCACCCCGAAGGGGACGTGCTGTACCACAGTCTGCAGGTCTTTACCTTGGCCCGCGAGGCGCTGCCGTACGACGAGGAGTTTCTGCTGGCGGCGCTGTTGCACGACGTCGGCAAGGCGATCGACGCGCAAGACCCCGTGGCCGCCGGCCTGGACGCGCTAGAGGGCTTTGTCACGCCGCGCACCGCCTGGCTGATCGAGCATCGGCCCGAGGCGCAGCAATGGCGCGAGGGAACTCTCGGCGCCCGTAGCCGTCGCCGGCTGGCCGCGCACGAAGACTACGAAGAGCTGATGCTTCTAGCCGAATGCGATCGCCGTGGCCGGCAGCGCGGGGCCGCCGTGCCCGACATTGAAGAAGCGCTGGAGTATCTGCGGGAGTTGGATGAGCAGTAACGTTCTGCATCGGTTCTGAATAGGATTGCGCCATGTCAACCTCCGATTTCAAAGACGAAGCCCGTCGCTTGGTGGATCAACTGCCTGCGGGCGCTACGTGGGAAGATCTGCAATACGAGATCTACGTGCGGCAAGCGATAGAGAGCGGCTTACGGGACTCCAACGCCGGCCGAACGGTGCCTTTGGCTGAGGTACGTGCACGCCTTGGCCTGGATCAGACGTGACTGTCCATTGGACCGAGTCCGCTTTAGCCGACCTCTGCGCGATTGAGGCCTACATAGGATTGCGCTCGGCGCGATATGCGAAGTCGTTTGCAGAGAGAATCGTCGCTCGCACCGAGATTCTTGCTCAGCATCCCCAATCGGGTGCGAGCGTGCCGGAGTACGACGATCCGGCCATTCGACAAGTGCTGTTGAGTCCCTATCGGATCATCTACCAGATCCTGGCGAGCGAGGTGCATATCGTGGCTGTGGTGCATGCCGCGAGGCAGTTTCCGCCAGGTGAGTAGTCCGCTGCCAGGCAAGTGACACCGTTATATACCATGGCTCGATTGCCAGGCGCTACTCATCATCTCCGGCCAGCTTGATCGGCGGCAGTTCGGGGAAGAGCGGACCAGGGGGCGCCGGCCGCGCCGGTGGGCCGCTGCCAGCGCCAGCTTCACCGCCCGCCGGCGGAACGCTTCGTGGCGCGCCAGGCAACAGACTGTCGCGCTCCAATCGCGCCCGCCGCAGATCGCGCCGCGCCTGCTCGGCCAGTAGCTCGCTGGGCATGAAAAGAAACAGCTCCCCCTCTTCGATCCCCATCGTCGGCGAACGCATTTCGGCTGCGTGCTGCGGGCAGGTCCACATCTGGAGCTTGACCGTTTCGGGCCAGCTTTTGACCCACAACACGACCCCGCCGACGAGCAAGCTGAGAAAGTAGAAAAGCAGCATCCGCCAGGAGCCGAACGCCCAGGCTAGAAACAAGAAGAATCCGGCAGCGCCGAGCATGCCGGCCAACACTTGCAGCGGGTACTCGAACGCCCGCACTTCGAGTTCCAGCTCGCGGTCCCAAAGGGTCTCGGTCGCACCGCACTGCCAACATTGCTTGGGCAGATCGACGGCCCAGCGCGTCCCCTCGCGATGTTCGCGCGGGTGATACTTGACCATCCGCTCCCGTTCGGTGCGGTTTTGCAGAAAGGGGAGCCAGACCTGCAAGTTGATCCAAGCCTGGCGCACGAGCGGCCGTAGCCAGACCCAGCGCTCGGCGAGCCATCCGGTGGCCGCGGCGCGCTTGGCCGAAAGATCGGCGCCACGACCAGCAGGCGGCCGGCCATCGGGTGCACTTTCGCGCGGCGGCAGTGGGGGCTCGGCGGGTGCGTCAAAATCGGTCATCCGTTCCATCGTATCACATTGGGGCGCGGCGTTGAGACGTCACATCGCCGCGACTGATCGCCCGGCGACCAAGGCGATCGAATTCAGACTGTCGATGGTACCGACGCTCCGGCCCATACCGCGACGGTATGCCAAGCGGTAGAATGCCCGAGTCGATCACCACCCTGCATCCGCCCCACTACCGGCGTGCATCCCGCGCCGTCAACGAGGAGATCGCCGCAGATGAAACCGCTAAGCATGCCCTTGTTTGGTTTGCTGACCGCGCTGGCGTTCGTTGCCAGCCAATTGCCGGCCACGGCTGCCGACGACGACGGCACGCGTGACATCGTGATTGGCAAGTACGCGACGAAAGCTCCCGACGATTTCACGCGACAACAGCCGCGCTCGAAGATCATCGCCTACGAGTTTTCGGTCGCTCCATCGGAAGGGGACGAGCAGGGTGGACGGCTGACGATCATGGGGGCCGGCGGCACAATCGAGCAGAACCTTGACCGCTGGTATCAGCAGTTCAGCCAGCCCGATGGCAGCAGCACTCGGGACCGCGCGAAGGTCGAAAAGAAGACCGTAGCCGGACACGACGTCCACTTTGTCAACATCACTGGGACGTACGACGACAAGCCGGCGCCGTTCGCGGCCCAGGGAGTGGAGCGGCCGAACTACCGCATGCTCGGCGCGATCCTCGCGCTCCCCGAAGGAAACGTCTACTTCAAGTTCTACGGCCCGCGGCAGACAATCGCCGACCATCAGGGAGCGTTCAAGAAGATGGTGGAAGAGTTGAAGGGTAGAGATTAGAGACAAGGGACTAGGGGCTAGAAGGAGTTCAACGAAGCGCGCGAACGCATTGGGGCGAAGAAATGGGAACCTCGGCTAGCACGCGTGGGATAAAGTCCTTTCGCGATCTAATCGCGTGGCAGAAATCGGTGGATTTAGCCGAAGCAATCTACCAAGCCACCATCGATTTCCTGAAGGCAGAGACCTATGGATTGGTGAGCCAATTGCGTCGATCCGCTGTCTCCGTGCCTAACAACATTGCGGAAGGTCACGAGCGCAATACAACCGGAGAAATATTGCAGTCGCTCGGTCACGCCCGGGGTTCGCTGGCTGAGCTAGAAACGCAAGTTATTCTGGCGATCCGTCTCAGTTTCATTGAGGTTCGTCAAGGCGATGACCTCCTGAACCGCCTTTCTGAAATTGCAAGGTTGCTGAATGGCCTGCGAAGCTCCTTGAAGCGAAAGCTCTGACAACGTAAGTACCATTTAACTCCGAATCGTAATCTCCGATCCCTGCCCTCTTATCCCTACTCATGAAGATCGAGCAGCTTCTCAACCATCACGGCATTGCCGTGAACCCGTTCGCCGATGAAGACGCCCAGACCGATCCCGTCTTCAAGGATCATTGCATCACCAGCGCCCACCATCCGAGTTGGGGGAAGATCTATGGCGACCCGGCCGAGCCCGCCACGTCGCTGGTCTTCGGCGAGAAGGGTTCGGGCAAGACCGCGTTGCGGCTGCAGATTGTCCGCCATCTGCGCGAGTACAACGAGAACCATCCCGACGCCCGGCTCTGGATCGTCGAGTACGACGACTTCAATCCGTTTCTCGATCGTTTTCGCGACCGCCTCAGTTCGCGGCGCCGCGAGCCGGCCAAGGCCCTCGAGCAGTGGAAGCTGTGGGATCACATGGATGCGATCCTGTCGCTGGGCGTAACGGGGCTCGTCGATCGCGCGCTGGGACGCCCCGGTGGAGTACGAGGCGAAATCAACGCCGAACCGCTGCCGCTGCGATCGCTCGATCGCTCGCAGTCGCGCGACCTGCTGTTGCTGGCTGCCTGCTACGATCAGTCGACTTCCGAGACCTTTTTCGGTCGCTGGCAGCGGTTGCGGCGCAAGCTGGGCTTCCGCACCTGGCGGTCGCATGGTTGGAAGCTGTTCGGGCTGATGGTGACCGCCCTGGTGGCCGGCATCATCGCGGGTCAACAGAAGTGGGACTGGTTGGCGAGCCCCTGGCCGTATCTGTTTCTCGTCGCCGGCTGGCTCCCGGAGATGGTGCGTGCCGGGCGGCGCTACTGGCTGGCGCGCGGCATCGTGCGGCAACTACGCGTCGTCAACCACGCAACCGGGCCGCTGTGGAAGGCGCTGCTGCGGTTCACCGGCGACGAGTTGGCCAATCAGCCGTTGCCGAACAAAGACCGCACCGACGACCGCTACGAATTGCTGGTGAAGTTCCAGGGAGTGCTCCGCACGCTGGGCTATCAGGGGATCATCGTGCTGGTCGACCGCGTTGACGAGCCGCACATGATCACCGGCCGGCCCGAGCTGATGAAAGCGCTCCTTTGGCCGATGCTCGACAACAAGTTCCTCAAGCACCCTGGCATCGGCTTCAAGCTGCTGCTACCGATCGAGCTGTCGTACTACATCGACCGCGAACAGACCGAGTTCTATCAGCGGGCTCGGCTCGACAAACAGAACCTGATTCCGTCGCTCGACTGGACCGGCGAAGCGCTATACGACGTGGCCAACGCGCGGTTGCAAGCGTGCGCGAGCAATGGCCAAACACCCAAGCTGCGCGACCTGTTCGATCCAGCCATTGCCGATCGGCGGCTGCTCGATGCCTTACGGACCTTGCGCGTCCCCAGGCACATGTTCAAGTTCATGTACCGGGTGCTGATGGCGCACGCCAACGCGCATACCGAGGACGTGCCGGTCTGGAAGATCGCTCCCGAAACATTTGAGTCGACTTTGGCGCTCTACCAGCGCGATCAAGATGCCTTCGAGCGGGGGCTGGGCAAAGGCTAACGCCACCGGATGCCCTCACAGCGGCCGGCACCTACCGCTGTCTGCTAGCAGCCGCTTGTTTTTGGCCTGTTTCCGCCTTGACCCGTTTGGGCAGAGTCGGCAAACTTGGCCCCCCACGTCGGCGAGGTCCTCGGGCCAGCTTCCGAACCAGTTCTCGCCGCGCGTTGAAACAGGGGAGTCGCGCGCCGTGCGGACGGCACCCCATCAGTCGCCGGCAGCCAGGAGGATTGGCCGATGCGCCATGCCGCTTTCGCGATGTACACCGTGTTGTTCGCGTTTCTGCTTGGGCTGGCTGGTTGCGGTCAATCGTCGCCGCCAGCGGCAGGGGGCAATACCAAGGGGTCAGCGCACGCGGGCGATCAATCGATCAGCGCGCAACATGCCGCGCAGGCCGTGCGCGATTTTCTCGAAGCGGTGCGCACGGGAAGCGACGAAAAGGCGACCGGCATGCTGACTCCGCTGGCGCGTCAGAAGACTGCGGAAACCAGCCGAGCGGTGGCGCCGCCGGCGAGCGACACGGCGAAGTATGTCGTTGGCGAAGTCGAGATGCTCGGCCCCGACGCCGCCCATGTCGCCAGCAACTGGACCGATCTCGATGAGCAAGGCGAACCCGTCACCGAAGTGCTGCTGTGGATCGTGCACAAATGCGACGAGGGATGGCGGATCGCCGGCATGGCCGCAAAGCCGTTTCCCGATCAGGATCCGCTCGTGCTCAACTTCGAAGACCCCGAGGATATGGAGCGCAAGCAGCGGCTGGCCGCCCAGGAATATCAACGTCGGCTGACGGCTCAGACGAAGGCCTCGACCAATTCAGCCGACAAGGGCCCCGCCGACCACTCGTCTGCGGACGCGGGCGACCCTGCCTCGCCGGCGACCCGAGCGGCGGCCAAGCCGGCCCAGCCCGGCGGGTCGGCAAAGCAGAAATAAACGCTCGATTGGCGCCGGCCGCAGCCAGAGGTCAACAAAGCAAACCGTTGGAACATGGCGGCGCGTTTTGTCGCCCTTCTCGCCCTACTTGCAACATGCGCGTCGAGCGCGGGGCACCGTTGGACGGTGTTTCTGCCCTGACGGGGCCATTCTCGGCGGGTCGCCAAGTCGCCTGGCAAACGGATGTAATCGCTTACGCCGATTACGCTTCTAGCTCGCCAGCCGGGGGCTGTATCCGCCCCATTCTCGGTTGCTGGTTGAAGGCGCAAAAAAAATCTGCCCTCGGCGGAAACCTAACCTACAGTTGAGGCGGATGTGGCAAACACGCCACAGCCAGCCTGGATGACCTAGGGCACGCAATTTATCACTTGCCTGCCTTGACAAGCGCTTCATCCATGCTAACTTAGCCTCCTAGCCTACGCAGCCAGCTCATACTCCTTAAACGGCAAGACTTTACAAACAGGGGTAAGTCTTGATCGACCAAAGGGGGCACACTGGGTGCCGCGGTCAACAGGATGCACGGTCCCCGATCTAGCCGCCGAGGCCGGGGAAACAACAAGCCAATTTGGCCAGGCGGCGACGGTCGTATTTCGGAATTCCTAACCGTACCGTTTGTGGGAGGAACCTCACGATGAATCGTACTCTTGCTTTCGGCCTGGCGATTTTCCTCGCCGTGGTCGGCATCGCCCTGCTGGGCGGTGAACAGAAGGCTTCGGCCGGCCATTGCCATGGTTGTTGTGCGTGTGACTGCGGCGGCGACGATTGCTGCAGCAGCTCGTGCAGCAGCTGCCGTTGCCATCGCTGCTTCCGCTGCCATCGTTGCCATCGTTGCCATCGTCGTTGCCATCGCTGCCATAGCTGCCACAGCTGCCACAATGGTTGCAGCTCGTGCAGCCACAGCGACTGCTGCGGTGGTGAGCCCGCCGAAGAGGGTGGCGAAGAAGAAGCCGAGCCCACTCCGACCGAAGACGGTGGCGACACTCCGGCCGCCAGCCGCACTCCGTTCGGTTTCCGCCAGGTCAGCTTCCGTCGCTAGACGATGCTGGCAGCCGATGCCGGTCCCCCTGTTCAACCCGGCGTACGGTTGCTCTTAGCCGAATGATTGCCGGGCCTCGCACTGCGAGGCCCGGTTTTTTTATGCGCGACGGTCACGCGGAAGATTAGTGGATAGACAACTTCGGTAAACCTGGGAAACTTTACTGTCCGATCTCCGTATCGTGATAGTGTCCGCCCTCGCCGGTCCCGTTTCACCTTTCCCGCGGACTACCCCGATGAGCAACCGCCCAGCCGAACTCCCGACCCCCTCGGCCGAAAAACCCACCATTGGCCCAGCCCTGCAGACCGGCATTACGCTGGCGCTTGTGATCCACCTGGCGTCGATGCTCTTCGGCATCCTCGGCACGAACTATGTCATCGCGTCGAACGAGGAGACGTCGGCCGTCATGCCGACGCAAATGAGCTCACGGCTCGAGCGGCAGTTGGCGGCGAATATTCCCTTCTTGAGAAACTACCGCCAGCTCTTGTTCTTGAATCTGCCGTACGCCAACGCCCTGACGCGCGCCGATGTGCCTGATACAAACCACCGTATCGAGGTCGAGTTGCGCGACGGCAACAACGGCGACCCGAACAGCCGCGAAGTTGCCCGCGTGATGCTGCCGCCCGAGGGCATCGGCTCGACGGTCCGTCGGCACCGCTACGAGGTGCTGGCCAATAGCGTCGCCAACCTTGCCGGCGACGAGATGGCCGAAGCAGTGCTGCCGACGGGTGTCTCCGAAGGCTTGCTCGATCGATATGCCGACCAGGGAGCGACCTGGCTGACGTTCCGCTGCTTCGGTTTGGCCACGCTGCAACCCGAACAGTTCGTGGCCGGCGAGAACCCCGATCGCCCCGAGTTGTGGAACAACGTCTACGAGGCGCAGGTCTGGAAGAGCGGCGAGAACACTCGCTTGATGAAGCGCGAGACGGCCCGCGGCGACAACGCTCCCGCGGTCGAGGCCTCGGGCGCGGCAACTTCGGCGCCGGCACCGGGGAGTTCGCCAGAATCCTCCCCCTCGGGCGGCGCCACCCCGGGCAATCAACCAGGTGCCAACATTCCTGAAGTCCCGGCCATTCCAGGGACCGACTCCAATCTCCCCCGTATACCGAATAGCGATGCCCAACCTCGTCCGTAATTACTTCGCCGAATTGATTAACAGCGTCGGCACGGCCTGGAACCGCTTCTGGTTCACGCCGTCGACACCCTACACGGTCAGCCTGGTGCGTGTGCTGGTGGGTGCCTTGGCGGTGTATTACGTGGCCAGCTTTGGCCCCGACGTCGTGAACTTGTTCGGTCCCGGCGGAATTGTACCGGTCACGACGGTCCAGACCTGGACGAACAACGCCGTCACGCGCTTCAGCTACTTCGACTACATCCAGGATCCGGCGAGCCTTCGCGCGGCACACTATGCCGGGCTGGCGGTCGTGGCACTATTCGCGGTCGGCTTCCTGACGCGCGTCACGTCGATCGCCGCCCTGGTGGTGCTCATTTCGTACCTGCATCGGGCGCCGATGCTGGTCTCCGAAGCCGAGCCGGTGCTGACGATGACCGTCTTGTACCTATGCCTGGCCCCGGCCGGCGCGTACTTCTCGGTCGACGCCTGGCTGCGCCGCCGCAGGGAACGGTGGGCGGGAACCGCTGTGCCGCCAGCAATCCCGGCCAAGGGAACGATGACGACGGTTGCCACGCGCCTGATCCAGGTTCATCTGGCGGCGATTTTTGTGACCTCGGGCCTGGCCATGCTCAGCGCACAGACGTGGTGGACCGGCGACGCCGTATGGTGGATGGTCGCGCGACCGCTCTCCCCCGGCTTCTGGCTGTCGAGCCCCTTGAGCCGGATGCCGATGCTCTTCATGGCCCTGACGCACGTGATCGTGGCCTACCACCTATTGTTTCCGCTGCTGGTCTGGAACCGCATGGCGCGGCCACTGGTACTGGTAGCGGGGCTGATTGTCTGGCCGATCGTGGGGGCCGTTTCCGGACTGTATCTCTACGCAGCCGCCATGCTGGCTGGCAGTTGCATCTATTTGCCCGCCGAGTTCGTGGCGCTGCTCGACAAGCGGCGCGAGCCAGCGGCCGAGCCTGCCAAAAACGAAGCCGTGCACAAGCCCACGGCGCCTTCGCAACGCGCGACCGTGCGCGTCTAAGCGCGAGGTGTGCTCGCGACGAATGATGCCGTGGTTGTCACGCGCCGCGCGGCCAGGTCGGCAGCTCCGGTACGGCGACTCTCTGGCACATTGCTGTTCGCGTGACCGGCGCCCGCCCGCGGGTTAGACTACTCGGCGATTGCCCCTGTCCGATTCTTTCGCGAGCGCCTTCGATGAGCATTCACACGAGTTCGTACCATAGGGCCGAGTCGGCCGATCCTGCTGATCTCAACACGTCGTCGCGGCGACAATTTCTGGGGCAGTGTACCGCCGGTGCAGCGACCGGCCTGATCGGGTCCATCGTCGGCGCCCCGCGTGCGACGGCCATCGAGCCCATCCAGCGACAGGGGGAGCCCGCGTTTCGCTTTAGCCTGGCGGCGTACAGTTACCGAGACCTGCTCGCCGGCAAGCAATCCAAGATGACGATGGAAGATTTTGTCGTCGCTTGCGCCAAGCTGCCGCTCGAAGGGACCGAGCTCACCAGCTATTACTTTCCCAAGGAGATTACGCCCGACTATCTCCGAGGGCTCAAGCAGCTTTGCTTTCGACTGGGGCTCGACATATCGGGCACCGCCGTCGGGAACGAATTCTGCCTGCCGCCAGGCGCCAAGCGCGACGAGCAAATTGCTCACGTCAAGCGTTGGATCGAGTATGCCGAGATCCTCAGCGCGCCGGTGATCCGCATCTTCTCGGGGAGCGCGGCCGCGGGGCAGGACCCGGCCGAGGCCCGTCGCCTGGCAGTCGAGGCCATGGAAGAGTGCTGCGCCTATGCCGGGCAGCACGGCGTCTACCTCGCCCTGGAGAATCACGGCGGCCTGACCGCCACGGCCGAAGGCATGCTCGCCCTGGTGCGCGACGTCAAGAGCCCCTGGTTCGCCGTGAACCTCGACACGGGCAATTTCAACTCCGACGATCCGTATGCCGACTTGGCGAAGCTTGCGCCGTATGCGGTCAACGTTCAGGTGAAAGTGTCGATGCGCCCCGGTGGCCGGGGCAAACAGCCGGCCGACTTTGGCCGCCTGGCGCAAATCATGCGCGACGCCGGCTACCGCGGCTACATCGTGCTGGAGTACGAAGAGCCGGAAGACCCGCTGGTCGCCTGCCCTCGGTACATCGACGAGCTCCGGAAGGCGTTTGGGTGAAGGAGATGTCTGAAAAGGAAAACATCGCACATCGTCTGAAGGGACATCTCGGCGCTGATCCTGCGCGGCTTCCGCTCTTGTCTCAAGATTTTGGCATTTACGAACGGCCAAACCTGCACTTGGCGATCGAGGAGTTGGTCGCAGAATGCAACGCCGAGTTACTGGGAATAGTCGATTTCGATCACGAAGTCACCATCCCCCGTTTGGCACACAAATCGTCGGCAAAGCTCTTCGCTGAGGGCCCAGTCGAATTCGTCGATATTACCTTGGCAGGTGGAACGAAACTGGCGTGCGTTCAGCGAGGCTTGTATCTCTTTCGTGTCGAGCGTGCGAAGTTGGCCCTACTTGTCGTGGAGACTGTCCATCGATATCCGCCGCGGATCAGAATCGAAGTGATGGCCAATGATCGAACGGCCGCTGAAAGGTTTCTGCGCTCACTCGTTAGTGCAACCCAACAGGGCAAAGCTTATCGAGGCCGCGTGTTGTCGCTGGAGCTTGACTGCTACCGGCAGATCGCGGTGACCTTCCATTCGCTGCCACCAATCTCGCGTCATGAGATTATCTTGCCCGAGGCGATTCTGCGACGCCTGGAAAGCCACACGATCGACTTCAGCCAACAGATCGAGCGCCTGCGTAATTCCGGGCGGCATGTCAAGCGAGGTGTGCTGTTGCATGGTCCCCCGGGAACAGGCAAGACCCTCTCGGCGATGTACCTTGCTGCTCAAATGCCCGAGCGAACGGTTTTGATCATCACCGGTGCAGGTATAGGTGCCTTGGAAACGGCTTGTACACTCGCTCGGTTGCTGCAGCCGGCGACGGTCGTGCTCGAAGATGTCGATCTGATCGGCACGCGCCGGGAGCATCAAATGGTGGACGCGAACGCTCTATTATTTGAGTTGCTGAATCAGATGGACGGACTAGGCGACGATGCGGATGTGCTCTTTGTTCTGACTACGAATCGACCGGACATTCTGGAACCAGCGTTGGCTTCCCGTCCCGGTCGAATCGACCAGGCGATCGAGATCCCGCTTCCCGATGATGACTGCCGGCTTCGCCTCATCGAGCTATATGGTCGCGGCCTGAAGCTCAACGTAGCCGACCTGCAAGGCCTTGTTGATCGCACAGAAGGTGCGAGCGCTGCGTTTATCCGAGAGTTGTTGCGGAAATCGGCTTTGATCGCTGCGGCCGCCGACACGATCGGGGACATCGTGGTGCTCGATGAACATATAAATGAAGCCTTGGCTGAGTTGCTTGTCGGTGGTGGAGACTTGACGAAAAGCCTTCTGGGAGCATCGAAGACTCTCATCTCAACTGAAATCTGATGACCGACTTTTGAGCTACGCGATGCCAAGGTCTCGTGAACATAAAGGTTTCCATGGGCATTTACTGCGAAGTTCGCGCGCTCTCCGCTGCAGAGTTTGAGCGGCTAGCCGAAGATCCCGACGCCCTGTTCGAAGGGGAGTTCGACGCCGATGAACCCGAGGCGTTGGGTGCGTCCGCGGCTAGCGATGGCGAAGCCTCGCCCAATCGCATTTCCCTCGAAAAGGCCTGGCACGGCTTGCACTATCTGCTGACGGGCACGGCCGCCGAGGGGACTGGCCCCCTGGCATTCCTGTTGGCGGGCGGGCAAAACCTCGGCGACGAATCCGAGCCAATTCGCTATTTTCCGCCCGGCGAAACGAGCACAATTCACCGGGCACTATCGGCAGTTTCCGACGAGGAGCTGTGGTCACGATTCGATCCCCAGGCGATGGAAGCAGCCGACGTCTACCCGAACATCTGGGACGAAGAAGAGGAAGAGTTGCAAGAAGAATTCCTGATGTACTTCGGCCAGTTGAAGAGTTTGGTCGCCGCGGCAGCGGCCAGTGGTAACGGCTTGCTCGTCAGTATTGGCTAACGTTCTTCGCCTCGCACGTTGACCTCGGAGCCGTCGGTGGTAACAGCAATCTCCGATTCGTACGTCACACCCGGCCAAGGCCCGCAACGCTGGACACGCCAGTGGTGGCGCCCGACGACGGTGCGATTCGTTACTCGGCTAGCGACGACCGTGGCCGCCGCGCTCCTGCTGGTCGTGATGCTGGCCAATCAAACCGGGGCCGCCGAGCCGTTGCCCAGTTGGAACGACGGTCCGGCCAAAACGGCCATCCTCCAATTCGTCGATCGCGTCACCCGCGAAGGCTCGCCCGATCTAGTCCCACCCGATTTGCGCGTCGCTACGTTCGACAACGATGGCACGCTCTGGTGCGAGCAACCGAACTACGTGCAGGTGGTGTTTGCCGTCGAACGGCTCAAGGCCTTGGCGCCACGACATCCCGAGTGGCAAGACAAGGAGCCGTACGTTTCACTCCTTAAGCAAAATGCCGAACGGCCGCTCACCGGCGATATGCATGATTTTCAAAAGTTGATCGATGCCACGCACGCCGGGATGAGCACGGCCGATTTCGAGCGCATCGTCACCGACTGGCTCGCCACGGCCCGTCACCCGCGGTTCCGGCGCCCCTACACGGCGTGCATCTACCAGCCGATGATCGAACTGCTCGCGTATTTGCGGGACCATGGGTTCAAGACATTCATCGTCTCGGGCGGCGGCGCCGAATTCATGCGTCCCTGGACCGAAACCGCCTACGGGATTCCGCCGGAACAGGTTGTCGGCAGCACGATCAAGACCGAGTACAAGCTGGTCGACGGCCAGCCGGTGCTGATGCGGCTCCCCGACATCGACTTTGTCGACGACGGCGCCGGCAAACCGGTGGGCATCGGCAAGTTCATCGGTCGGCGGCCCATCGCGGCGTTTGGCAATTCGGATCACGACATGCAGATGCTCGAGTGGACCACGCTGGCCGACGGCCCACGTTTGGGCATGCTGGTCCATCACACCGACGCCGCGCGCGAGTACGCCTACGATCGGGCGTCGCACGTCGGCAAGCTCGACAAGGGGCTCGACGTAGCGCCGGCTCGCGGCTGGACGATCATCGACATGCGGCGCGACTGGAAGGTGGTGTTTCCCGAGTAGGGCCGGCCGCACTGCGTCCCCCGCGGTAGTGATACCGTTAGCGCCAAACAAACGTGTGCAGAAGCACTGTCAATGCCGGCAATGCCAGTGGCACCCGCAACTCGACTAAATGGCGCGACTACATCGCGGGTCGTCGTCGCTCAGGAGAACTGCAAAGTCGGGGACTGGTACATTTTTCGGCTCACCAATGTCGTCCCTGCCAACTTACGACGGCCGAAAACCTGTACCTGTCCCCCTCGCATTCTTGACTTTGCAGTGCTCCTGCGTCGCCGTTCCGATTGCTGGCGTCGCTGTAGCCGGCAGGTAGACTGGAGGTGTCCGACGCTCGTGACATTCGTCGCCTAACGCGGAAGCGATTGTGACCCACCCCGGCGTGCCCCCCGAAGGTCTTCAGCCTGTGTCGGCCGACGAGCGCGGCACCGCTCCGCAGGTACCCGGCGATCCGCTCATCGCCGCGCTCGATGCCCTGGTCGACGATCCGGTCGTCGATCGATCGCAGTTCTTTTCGTCGGCGGCCGCGGCCGCGCGCGAGGCAGCCTTCAAGAGCCGCTACCGAATTCTTGGGGTGCTCGGCCAAGGGAGCATGGGGCTCGTCTACGACGCCGAAGATCTGCGACTACACCGCCGCGTCGCGATCAAAGTGATCGCCGCGCGCGACGCCACCACGGCCGCCCTGATGCGGCGCGAGAGCGAGGTGCTGGCCGCCTTGCGGCATCCTGGCATTGTCGCGGTGTACGACTGTGGCGAAATGGGCGATGGCAGCCCGTACTTCGTGATGGAGCAAGTGCCGGGCGAGAGCTTGCTCGACTACTGCCGGTCGCACGACCTGGGCCTGCGCGACAAGCTCGCCCTGATGGAGTTGATCGCCCGCTCGGTTGGCATGGCGCATCTGCTGTCGGTGGTGCACCGCGATTTGAAGCCGCAGAACATTCGGGTCCGTCCCGACGGCCAGCCGTCGATTCTCGATTTTGGCATCGCCAAGTTCAAGAGTGCGGCGGCCGGCGACGACCCCGGCGACGCAATCGACGACCTCCACGAGGAATCCGCCGTTGGCGACAGCCTTCGGCCGGCGGCTCCCTACGAAACGCTCGTTCGCGGCGGCATCAAGGGGACGCTCCGCTACATGAGCCCCGAGCAGGCGGCCGGCGAGGTAGTCGATAGCCGCTCCGACGTCTACGCGCTGGGTTTGATCCTGTGCGAGCTGCTGACCGGAGCGCTACCACCCGAGGAGTCGGCTGCCAAGGTGCGTGGCTCCGTGCCGTCGCAGCTTGCGCACCAATTGCGGGCGTCAAAGCCGCACGTTCCGGCCGATGTGGAGGCCATCATCGAAAAATGCCTGGCGCCACGGGCCGACGATCGCTATGCCAATGCCAGCCTGCTGGCCGACGACCTCAGCGCCTATCTGACTGGCAAGGCAGTGGCCGCCGTGAACCGGCGGCGGGCGGTTTACTGTGCGAAGAAGTTCTGGCAACGACACTCCTTGGCGACGGCACTGGGCACAGCCGCCGCCACGTTGCTCATTGCGGTCGTAGCGATCGCGTTCTGGAGGGTCCGTGAAGAGCGAAACGTCGCCCGCGAGCATGCCGAGCGAGCCGAGGCGAACCTAGGTGTTGCCGCGGCGGAGCGCGCGCGAGCCGAACGGAACCTGGAGGTCGCCCAGCGTGCTCAGCGTCGCGCCGAAGATCGCGAACTGGCCACCGAACGGCATCTCTACACTCAACAAATGGGGCAGGCCAAGGCACTTATCGATGCCGGCAATCTGCTGCAGGCCGACCTGTTGCTCGATCGCTACTCGCCCGCGTCCGCGAGCGACGCGCGTGGCGATGAGAACATCTCGCAAACTGCGGCCGATCATCGCAGTTTCGCCTGGCACTACCTCAAGCGGCTTTGCCGGCTCGACCATCATCGGCTGGCGGACCATCAGGCGCCGATTACGTGTCTGCGGTACTCTCGCGACGGGATACTGCTGGCCAGCGGCGATCGAGATGGCAGCGTGCGCATTTGGCGCGCTGATGGCGTTGGCACGCCGCGGACGCTCGCGGCACACCGCGGCGCCGTCGTCGACGTGGCGTTCAGCGCCGACGGGCGTCGGCTGGCCACGATCGGCGAGGAGCACGTCTGCCGGGTGTGGGACGTCGAAAGTGCCACCCGCGTCGCAGATCTACACCCCTTGGTGAACCCGTTGGCGATCGCGGCACTTTCGAGCGTGGCGCTGTCGCGCGACGGCAGCCATTGCGCGACGGCCGACACCCGCGCCGCGGTGACCCTGTGGGACGTTGCCAGCGGAGCAGGACGATCTGTGGCCAACGCCCAATTGCGCGCCGGTCCTTGTTATGTCGATTTCTCGACAGATGACACGGCTTTGGTCGTCGCTGGCAAAGGACACCACGTGCGCATGTTTGACGTCGCCTCGCGGCGTCGCATGGCGCAATCGCCAACCCTTGCCGGTCCACTAACCAGGGTGTGCGCCGGCCCGACGCCCGATCTCGTCGCGGCCGGTGACGTGTTCGGTTGCGTCTACCTGCTTCGTCAGGCGGGCGATAAGCTCGAATGCCGCTCGCCGCTGACGATCCTCAGCGGTCGAATCCGCGATCTCTCGTTCAGTGCCGACGGCCAGGCGGTCGTTGCCGTATCCGAATCGGGAGCGGCCTCGGCAACCGACATCGACACGGGACGCGATATCACCAAGCTAGCGGCGATTGCCCGCGCGTCGAGCGCTATCGCGGCCCACGTCGGCCCCGACCGGCCAGCGATCGCTTG
Organism: Pirellulales bacterium; assembly: GCA_050184475.1. Classification (GTDB taxonomy): domain Bacteria; phylum Planctomycetota; class Planctomycetia; order Pirellulales; family JAEUIK01; genus JAIESQ01. The sequence goes on from JBFXAH010000006.1 coordinate 41,549, forward strand.
GAGCAACGACGATCACTCCGTCGATGTGTACGCCTTTCCGAAGACTCGCGGCTACGAGCAGTTCGCTCGTCCGCACGCTCCAATTTGGCTCGATGTGTCGCCCGACGATCGCACGTTGGCGGTCGCCTACAACGACAAGCGGCAATTCGACTTGATCGATGCCAACAGTGGTGCGTCGCTGGCACGCCACGAGGAGCATCGCGGACCGATCGCGGCCTTGTGTTTTTCGCGCGACGGGCGGCAGTTGATGTCCGCCGATGGAATCGGGCTGGTGATCGTTCGCGGGATTGCCGCGGACGGGCAAAGCGCCGCCGACAACTTGCACAAGCACGAGTTCGGCTGGGCCAACAGCATCTCGGCGGCGTTCGTGGGCGATAAGGATCTGGCCTTCATCGGGGGCCTACAAGGAACGGTACGTGTCTGGCAGCCAGGTGCGGCGAGCGCGGCAACGTTGCCCCCCGGGCATGGTCCCTTGCCGGTTCTCTGTCTGGCCTCTTCGCCCGATGGAACTCGGGTGGTTTCCGGTTGTTTCGACGGCAGCCTGGCAATCTGGGATGCCACGCAGCGCAAGTTGTTGAAGAAACTGGCCGCCCATCGCCATCAGATCAATCGCGTCGCCATCAGTCCCGACGGAACGTTGGCCGCCACGACATCGTTGGATGCGACGGTCCGGCTGTGGAACCTGGCAAGCGCCAGCGAGTTGGCGACCCTGCCTTGCGAGCGACCTTCGTGGGGAGTCGCCTTCTCGCCCGACGGCCGCACGCTGGCCACGAGCCACGACCTGGGCGAGTCGGGGTCGTCCTTCATTCAGCTTTGGCACGTGGCCACGCGCCGCGAGCTCTATCGCTTGCCGGCCCCCCCGGTACGACGCTGGAGCACGCTCAAGTTTTCTAACGACGGGACCCGTCTGTACGCTGCTGGTGGCGACGGCGCCGCGGCTGGCATCTACGTCTGGAGCACGGACGCGGCGCCGACTCCGGCCAACGTGTCGTCGCCGTCGGCTGCCGCCGACGCCGATCCCCGCTCGGAGGACCAACCACCGCCGTGAGCGATACCACTTATCCCAACCTGCTCCGCGCGGTTCGTACCTACCTGCAAAAGGCAGTCGACCAGCACGCCGCCATCGACGACGCCGATCGTCAGGCCTGGGACGATTTCTACGAGTTGTATAGCCGCATTCTGTTGCGGTTCGCCAACAAGCTGCGCTACCCGGCTCATGAGGCCGACGACTTGCTCCAAGAGGTTTGGAAGGAGATTCTCCGCCAACTCCCTGGCTTTGAATACGACCCGGCCAAAGGGGGGTTCCGCCGCTGGCTGTTCACGATCGTCCAGCGTCGCGCGATCGACTTTGCCCGCGCGCGAAGCCGGCGCGTCGAGCCAACGTCATCGCTCACTGGCGAGCTGCCGGATCGGTTCGCCCCACTGCCTGAAGAGGAGCTGAATCGCCGTTTCCATGCCGAGGTGGTGCAGGATGCCATCGAGCAGTTTCGGCAGACCGCCAAAGAGCCCTCGTGGCGAGTCTTTGAACTCTGTCGACTGCGCGGCCTGACGTCGGCGCAGGCGGCCGAGATCCTGGAAATCACGCCCGAGGCCACGCGCAAGCGCCTGGAGCGCGCGACCAAGGAGTTTCGCGAGACGATTGCCGGCCTGGTCGGTCGCGCGACGGATGATTTCGCTTGAGCTCGGCCCACAACAATTACTCGGCCGTCGCTTTGGCGTGGGGCAGGTCTTCGAGGCCCAGCCGCTTCATCTTCTTGTAGAGCGTGGTCCGGTTGATGCCGAGTTGTTCGGCCGTGAGCTGCCGGTTCCAGTGATGGCTTTCCAGCACTTCGAGAATGATCTGCCGCTCGGGAGCTTCGAGCGCTTGCTTGAGCGTGCGGCTCCCCAGCGGCTCGATCGGCATCGGGCTGGCGGCCAACAGGACCGGCGGTAGGTCTTCAACCCGCACGGTGTCGCTCTTGCCCAGCAGCACGGCTCGCTCGACGACATTCTGCAGTTCGCGCACGTTGCCTGGCCAGCGATACGCCTGCATGGCCCGCAGCGCCTCGTCGGAAATACCGCGGACCTTCTTACCCGAGTCTTCGCAGACGCGCGCCAGGAAGTGCTTGGCCAACAGCGGAATATCCGAGATGCGGTCGCGCAAGCTGGGCAGTTCGATGTTGATCACATTCACGCGATAGTACAGGTCTTGCCGGAATCGCCCCTCGGCCACAAGCCGGGCCAGATCTTCGTTCGTGGCGAGGACAACGCGGGCGTCGACCCGGAAGGTCTTCGTGCCGCCGACCTGCTCGAACTCAAAGTCCTGCAGCACGCGCAAGAGCTTGACTTGCAAGCCGGGGCTGGCCGTGCCGATCTCGTCCAGGAAGATCGTGCCGCCGTCGGCTTGCTTGAACTTGCCCATCCGGTCGCCCGTGGCGCCAGTGAACGCGCCGGCCACGTGCCCGAACAACTCGCTCTCGAGGAGCGTTTCGGGCAACGCCCCGCAGGCGACTTCGACGAAGGGCTGATCGCGCCGCGAACTGCGACGGTGAATCGCCCGCGCAACCATCGACTTGCCGGTGCCACTCTCGCCGGTGATCAGGATCGTGGTTTTGGTATCGGCGACGCTCTCGATCAGGTCGAAGATGCGGAGCATCTGGCGATCGTGGCCAATCACGTTTTCCAGGCCGAAGCGGAGGTCGAGCTGCGACTTCAGGCTTTGGTTCTCTTCCAGCACCCGGCGCTGGCCAAGCGCGCGTTCGATCGACATCTCGAGTTCGTCGTCGATCAGCGGCTTGCTGAGAAAATCGAAGGCCCCCTGGCGGATGGCGTCGACGGCCATGTCGGCGTTGCCGTAGCCACTCATCAAGACAATGGCCAGCTCTGGATGCAACTTCCGGCAGTGCCCCAGCAGTTGGAAGCCATCGTCGTCACCCAGCCGCACGTCGATCAACGCCAGGTCGAAGCGTTTGCGTTCGATGAGCTTCAGCGCGTCGCGCTCGTTGCTGGCGGTCTCGACCGCGTAGTCCTGGTCGCGCAACCAGTCGCCCATCGAGGACAGCAAATGACGGTCGTCGTCGACCAAGAGGAGCGAGCCTTTCGTCATGGCGCAGAACCTTTCTCGATCTCAACTCCGCCAGTCTTGATCACCAAGCCGGACGTTACGGCCGTCACGGTAGACATCCTCGCGACAATCCGACCCGGCTGGATTGTCGGCCAACCAAGGCCTGGCGCCGCCGCGGAGGCGATCGGCGGATTTCGCGGCCGCCTAACCGTCGTCATCGTTGCACCCGGAACCAACTCGTGGCGCAACTCGGCAACGGGTCGCGAGATATCTACGTTACGCGATGCCGGGCGTCAACTTGCGCTGCACTAGGGATACGTCGCAATGGGCTCGGCCCCGCGGCCATGATCACCAACGCCAAGGGCACTCGGTCGCGAGATCAAAACGTGATCCCCGCGGAGATCGAAGCCCGCCGCGGCAAAGCTCGCCCAGAGGTGGTCAAAGCGTCGTGACCCTTCAGGCCGGAATATCCGTTACGACGCGCCGCAATGCGCCCGGGGGCTGTTCGGTGCAATGTGGCGTGCATACGATGTTCAATTGAGGCGCGTGCACACGATGTATCGCGGCAGCGCGTGCTCAATGCGTTGGGGTTCGTAGTCCGCGTACCGATTTTTCTGGTCGCGCCGCTTGGCGCAGCGTCGGTCGAGGCGAACCGGTACGTGGGCCCTTGGAGGCGGACACCCGGACTTTGGCGTTGGTCCGCGGCACGATTCTTCAGTAGAGGTCAGTTCGCATGTCGATTCGATTGCTGATTGCCGACGATCACCAGGTCGTCCGTTCCGGTCTCGAGAGCTTGTTGGCCGGAACCGAGTTCGAGATTCTCGGACAGGCCACCAACGGCGACGAATTGCTGAAAATGGCCGACGAAGTACAGCCCGACGTGGTGCTGCTCGACATTCGCATGCCGGAGAAAGACGGGTTGGAGACGCTCGAGCAGTTGCGAGATCGCTTCCCGGAAATCAAGGTGCTGATTCTGTCGAACTACGATAACCCCACCTATATCGCTCGAGCCATCACGCTGGGGGCCGGCGACTATCTCCTCAAGGGGTGCACCAGCGAAGAACTGCTGGCTGCCCTGCGATCGGTGGCGGCTGGCGATACTTCACGTCGCTCGGCCATCTTGCGACGCGTGGCGGGGGTGCTGCGCAACGCTGGCATGCCGATCGACGAGGACGTGACCTTGACGGTCCGCGAAAACCAGGTGCTCCGGCACCTTGCGCTGGGATTGAGCAACAAGGAAATCGCCCGCTCGCTGACGATCAGCATCGAGACCGTCAAAGAGCACGTGCAGAACGTGCTGCGCAAGATCAACGCGGTCGATCGTACGCAGGCGGCCGTCTGGGCTGTGCGCAAGGGACTGGTCTGATTTATCGCGCTCGCGGGTGGGCGCGCTCGTACACCTCGCGCAAGCTCGCGGTGCTGACGTGAGTGTAGATTTGCGTGGTGCTCAAGCTCTTGTGGCCTAGCAGCTCTTGCACGCTGCGGATGTCGGCGCCGCGATCGAGCAAATGCGTGGCGAAGCTGTGCCGCAACGAGTGTGGTGTCGTGCGGCCATCGAGGCCAGTCGCTTTCAGGTATTTCTCCAGCAGACGGGCGACGCTGCGCGTGGTGAGCCGGCCGCCCAGGCGATTCGTGAACACGGGCCGTCGCGCGGTGGTCGCCTTGGCACCCTCGTCGCGCTGCTTCAACCAGGCACGCAGGGCCTGGGCGGCATACGATCCCAACGGGGCCAGGCGCTCTCGTTTGCCCTTGCCGCGGACCGTGATGAGACCGCCCGAGAAGTCGAGATCCGGATCGTCGAGGCCGACCACCTCGCTGACGCGCAACCCCGCCGAATACATCGTTTCGAGGATCGCGCGGTCCCGCAGGCCCAACGGCTCACGGCTCGAAGGGGCCGATAGCAAGCGGCCGATCTCCTCGGTGGAGAGAAAATGCGGCAACTTTCTCGGTTTACGCGGCGTGCGCAGCGGCCGGGCGGGGTTCCCCTTCGTCCAACCTTCGCGCTGCCCAAAGCGAAAGAAGCTGCGCAGCGACGCCAGTCGACGGGCGATCGTCGTGGCGGCATAGCCGGCATCGTGCATGCCGGCCAGGTAGCCGCGCAACAACTGCGTATCGATCCCGTGGGGCTCGGGCAACTGCTCGCCGTAAATCTGACCGAGGTATTCGGCCAGCGCGGTGAGGTCCTCGCGGTAACTTTTGAGCGTCAAGGGCGAAGCGTTTCGCTCGACGCGCAAGTAGTCGAGAAACCGATCCGCGGCGGCATGCATGGCCTCGCCTAGCTCAGCTCTTCCGAATTGTTAGTCAGCGGGATATCGAACCGCCGCTGCGGCCCCTGCGATACGCGCTCGTCGTGCCGGATCTTCTGGCTCAACACCGCGGCGTCGTACCAGGTGAAGCTGAGATCGGGATTCGAAGCGAATCGACCCAGCATGCGTAGCGCCTCGGCGCGGCTCGCGTCGTCGTACAAGAAGACGTAGCGTTCCTCGCCCTTGACCAGAGCCAAGACGTTGATGTCCTGATTCACTGCCACTGTGCTCCTTCCAGCAGCGCGCGTCCGGCGTCGGTCGCCGCTTCGATTCCGTCCTTGGTTGTTCCGTGCCACTGGCGGCTGTCCCCTGGCACCCGAGCACCGCAGTGCAGGACTCGGTTGGGTCGTGCCGGGGAAATCGCCGCGACCAGTTGGTTGTCTGGCGGGTCGGCCGCCTGCGGCGCTCGCTTGGACCACGGCCGCCAGCAAACCAGACGGCAGCTAGCAGGGTGTTAAAGCAGCCAAACGGCGCAAATCGTAAGGGCGTCGTCCGCCCTGCAAGGTTGTTATCGGCTGCCCAGCCTGCCCGACGCCACTTTCGGCCGTAATCCGAACGGTCTAGTCCGGCGCCGGCAGCAGCGCGACGCGAGCCTTTATCGGAAAGGTCGCCGCAGCTTCTCCAGCCGAAACGAGCGGGGGGCGCGCAGTCGGCCGACTTCTTGAGCTAGCCAGGTTAGCGCAAGGTGGTACACGGCGAATTCGTTCGCCAGGTTTCTACAACTATCGCGGGCTGAAGTCGTAGAGCAGAAGCGGCTACTTCGACTGGCCGACCTTGCCATCGATGATGGCGTCGAGCACGTACGTGAGATTGTCCCAGGCGTCTCCCTGCAGGCCTTCGCTGGCCACGAATTTGTCGAGTTCCGCGACGGGAACCGACAATCGCTCGTTCAGCGAGATAAAACGAATCACCTTGGCCGAGGGAGACTGCTTGGCGACCGTGTACTCGGTGAAGAGCATCGTGCTTTTCACGCTGCAGTCGTTGGGGCCGGTCGGCGGCGAAAACGGTTTGACGTAGTGCAACAGCGTGCGGTCCTGGTCCGTGGCAAAGGCGTGCAGCGCCAATCGATCGCCGTCGGCTCGGCCACGCACGATGAAGAACTCGTAGTTCTCTCGTTCGCGGGGCTCGGGGGCGTCGCGATCTTCGTCGACCACCGCCATCGATTTGCTCACCGCCACGAAGGTGCGAAAGGCTTCGGCCGTCACCGGCGTGCCGGGCTTCAAGAACAAGCCGATGCCGCGACAATCGTGCACCGAGTCCTCCATCAGGGGTGTGAACTCCTGAGTGCCCGGCTTGGTGTATGACCCCACCGCGGCGAATGGCTTGTAGTACAGATAGACCGCGCCGGTCTCCATGTCGCGATGCACGCGGATTTGCATGCAAATGTAATTGTCGTTGATACGCTCCAGAATCGTGTTCTTGCTGACGGCCGGCAGGTTCTGCTGGTCGGCTTCGGTCAAGGCCAGTCCGTACGTGAAGACCGGAATGCGGGCGTATTGAAAGCGCGCCTTGGCTCTCTTGCCGCCAATCGACACGTCGTAATCGGTCTCTTGGTCGAAGCCCGGCAGTTCCATCGGATCGCCGACGGCCACCTGCACGCTGGCGTTTCGGCTGGCATTGAACGCTGCGGCAACCTCGGCTTCGGTCCGCGGTACGCGCCGCAGCACCTGAGCGACCCACCGCGGGGCCTCGGCGGCGCGGCTGGCCGGCACAGATTCGCCCGGGGCGCCTAAAGCCAGAAAGCAGATTCCCATGGCGATTGTTCGACCGGCACGGTGCATGATGGGGTTCTCGATTTGCCGCCAAAAAGTGGAAACTTCCCCGTCGCTTCGTGTGTACCATGCCCTCGAACGGGCGTCCAGTAGCGGACCAAACGGCCCCCTGGCAAGGCAAATCGCCCTGAAGTCGCACCCGAATTCTGTGGCGGCCGCCACTCAGACTCGAACGAGCGACAATCGCGGCATATATTTGGCCGTAGGGCTCGAAGGCCGAAGGGACCCACGATGCGACGCGATTGCGATATGCCCAGCTCAACTTCCCGGCACGCGCGACTGAGTTGGATCAGCCGGTTGGCGACGCTTGTGCTGGCAGCGTTGCCGGCTATTGGCGTCGCGACAGCCGGCGCCGGCGAGGATTTCGCCGCCAGTGCCGACGCAATCGTCGCTGAAGACGCCGAAGTATTCGGCGCTGGCGACGAGATTATCGCCGAGGATGGGGAAATCACCATCGTCGAGCCGAGTGCGGCGGCGGATTGGAGCGCCCGGGCGATTCGTCAACGTGAAGTGGCCAACGAGCCAGCCTATGTAAGACAGTCGAGCGACGCCTTCGAAGACCCCGATGCCCGACAGTCGCTCGAACTCAAGTACTACTTCGAGCTTCCGGCACCGATGGCGGCGGCGAGCAGTCTCGATCGTCGCCAGGGGGAATCTGCTCCTAGGCGCATCGAGCTGGGCAAGCCGGAAGTGCTTGGCGAACTCGCCGCTCGATTCCCACTCGATTTCGACGACCAGCGAGATGCGGAAGCCCAGTGGGTAGATTACGTGTCCGGAGATCGCGCCAAGCTGGTCGCGATTCTGTTGCCCGCTAAAGACAGCACGGTAGAAGCATCCACCCAAAGCGATTCCGCGAAGGACGATGACCCGAACTCTGCCTGGCTCCTCGTGCTGCGCGTCAAACTGGCGGGTGACCACTGGACGGTCGAACGCAAGATCGCGGCTCGCGCCCTCGACGCGCGCGAGCTACCACCTCCATCGGCCGGCCGAATGCGACTTGACACCTGGGATCGTCCCATGGGACTGGGGACCAAGGCGGTGTTTCTCGGACGAGTTATCAGCGTGCTGAAGGTCGTCGACGGTCGGTACGCCGTCGACTTCTACGGCGAGGCTTTGCACCCGGATAGCGATTGCCGGGTGTGGCTCGCACCGCCAGAGCATAGTCTGGGAACGCCGCGCGGCATTCGCTTCAGCGAGTTGCCGGTGCGCAAGGCGGAAGATCGCGTCGCGACGGCCTGGGTATTGTCGGTCGACTACGAGACGGACGACGGGACGCGCTCGACGATTGCCATCGACTATCCGATCTGCCGGCCTGCGATCATGGCGCAGATGTCGAAGATCACCGATCCGCGGCGTCCCGGGCCTGACCTGCAGAAACTGCTTGGGGACGACTTGCTAGACGAATTCACGCGGCGGATCGTCGACGGCACGTACAAATAGGCAGATTGCCGACAACTCGCCACGCCCATCAGGCCGGCCGCACGTTCTCTACACGCTGGCGGCCGCTTCCGGCGCGTACCGCAACACGTAATCCTCGCAACGGATCTGCCGTTGCTCGCTGGGGACCTTCGCGAAAACGGTGTCGAGCAACTGCTCGATCCGTTCTGGCAACAGGTGATAGAAATTGTGCTTCCCCTCGCGGCGGCACTCGATCAGCCCGGCCACGCGCAGCAAGGCCAAATGATGGCTTACGGCCGGCTGGCTCTGCCCCAACTTGTCGCACAGGGCTCGCACGTGAAACTCGGGTCGCTGAGCGAGATAGAGCAAGATTCGCAGTCGGGTCTCGTCGGAAAGCAGCTTGAAGACTTTGACCAGGTCGCGAACGCCCGAGAGTGAGACATCGGCCAACTGCGGCGCGCTCGCATCGCGGTGCCCATTGTCGACAGTCTCGTGCGGCGCCGATTCCGACGTGGTCGAGTGTGCTGCACTCGTGAGCTCGCCGTCGGCGTCGGTCGCTACCGTATCCGCGGGGGACTCGAAGGGTTGGCTGATCATGACGCACTGTTCCTCGATGAAGAGATCCCCTGTCAGTCGGCGCGTGTCGCAGAGCAGGTCGCGACCGGCAGATCCTACGGCGCGCTAGTCGCCAGGCAACCCAGCTTGATCACGCGAAGTCGCGCGCATCACGCGCGCTGGCTCGCGTCTAAACTGGTTTGCGAGCGTCACACGCCGATAAGAACACCGCGCAATCCTGCGCTAAAACCAACACCGCGCGCTCCTCGCGCCAAGAAAGGGATGCCGACTGGCCAGCCGCAGAACACGGCCGACACTGGAAACGAGACGGCCCCTCACTTCCTGTACACGGCATTCTAAGAAACGCGGGATCGATTTCAACGTTGTTTTGCCAGATTATCCCGGCTTTTCGGCGATCGCTCGTGGCCCAGGATCGCGATGCCGCTCGGCGCCGCGCCACATACCTGCCAGCACCAGAGCCACGAACGCGTACAAACTGGTGGCCAGCACCAGTGTGCTGGCGAGCACGCCGCCGAACCGATCGCGCAACAAGATCAACGTCGGGGGTTCGTCACTCTTGGGAGGGCGCCGGCCTTGCCCGGCGACGGCTCGCTTGTACTCCTGCCACTGCTCTCGGGCGCCGGCCGTCCCGAGATCGGCCAGCGCCCAGCGCCGAGCCGTCTGCAGGCCAAAGGCGACCGCCAACATCATGGCGATCCAGCCCGCGAACAACAGGAGTGCCAACCAGCGTGAGTGGCTCAAACGCCTTCCTCCATCACTTGTTTTTCGGAAGGAGCTCGAGCACGGCGGCGGCCATCGTGGTGACCCCGGTCGTGAGGGTCTCGCGCGGCTCGGGGTAATAAAGCGGCGAATGCAATGTCGGCGGATCGACGCCCAACTGCCGGAAGCGGTCGAGTCGCGGCTGGTCGACCGATCCCAGGCGGTACATGAAAATCGGCACTCCTGCCCGGCCATACTCGCTGAAGTCTTCCCCCCCCATGGTCGGCTCGGCCGTCAAAACGTTTTCGTCCCCCAACTCGCGTCGGAACACGGGGACCACGCGCTCGACCAGCGCCGCGTCGTTACTGAGTGCTGGCGTCCCTTCAGACAACGCGATGACTGGCTCGGGCGCCCGAAAGCTCTTTGCCACGGCCAGGCTCTTGCGGCGGATGGCATTCAACAGATGCTCGCGCACTTCGTCGGTATAGCTGCGCACCGTAAGCTGCAAATGACAGGTGTCGTCAATGACGTTGTGCTTGGCCCCACCGTGAATCGATCCAACCGTAATCACCGCCGGATCGGTCGGGCCAATCTCGCGGGCGACGATCGATTGCAGGTCGACAATCAAGTAGGCCGCCATCGCGACTGGATCGATGGTCATGTGCGGATAGGCGCCGTGTCCGCCGCGCCCTTTGAGAGTGATGTCAACGCTGTCGACATTGGCCATGTTCGGTCCGGCCCGAAAGCCAACCTTGCCCGTCGGCATCGCACTGTCGACGTGCAGCGCCAGGGCCACATCCGGCTTGGGGAACCTCGTGAACAGCCCATCCTCGAGCATGGCCCGGGCCCCGGCGCCGCGTTCTTCGGCCGGCTGACCGATGAACATCACGGTGCCGCTCCATTGATCGCGATGACTGGCCAGATAGCGCGCGACGCCGATCAGATTAGCCATGTGAATGTCGTGCCCGCAGGCGTGCATCACGCCAACGTCATTTCCTTGTTCGTCGCGGACCCGCACTTTGGACGCATAGGGGAGCCCGGTTTGCTCGGTGACCGGTAGGGCATCGAGATCGGTCCGCAGCATGACGACCGGTCCGGGTCCGTTCTTCAACAGCCCGACGACGCCGGTGCCACCAACTTCGGTCGTGGTCTCGATCGCCAGCTTCTTGAGCTCTTCGCCGATACGGCGGCCAGTCGCCACTTCGTGCTTGGAAAGTTCGGGAGCTTGATGCAATTCGGTGTAGAGCAACACGAGCTCGTCGGCGTGGGCCTTAGCCCATTCGGCGGGACTTTCCGCGGCCAGGCTCTGTGCTAAGCCGATGACGAGACCGAGAGTGAATACCATGCCGCGCAACGTCAAAGGAAATTCGATCATCGAGGCACTCGCTGCAAGAGGGTGGGAGTCAGCCGTGAATGATCGGCCGCCGGAGCGAGCGATGCAAGCGGCGGGCAGCAGCGATTCTTGTTCGCCGCTTAAAGTGCGAAACTAGCGAGCCGCCGGTTGCCGAGGCAATCAGGGCGACGATGCTCGGGCAGAGCTCGTGCTCAGCGTGGCGGCGTCGGGTCCCACGCCCCACTGGCGATCAGTCGCCGGAGCGGCTCTACGAGAAGTGCGATCGCGCGTGCGCGATGGCTTAGGGCCGCTTTGACGGCCGGTCCCAACTCACCGAAGGTGCGGTGATACTCGACGACCTCGAACAGGGGATCGTAGCCAAAACCGCCAGTACCTGCCGGCTCGGTGCGAATGAGCCCGTAGCATTTGCCAGAGGCTTCGGCCTGGATGACACAGGCCGAGTCGACAACCGTGGCATGGCAGACGTAGTGCGCGGTACGCCGCTCGAGCGGCACGCCCTGCAATTCGTCGAGCAAGCGACGATTGTTGGCCTCGTCGGTCGCCTGCGGACCTGCGAACCGCGCCGAATAGATTCCCGGTCGGCCATCTAGCGCATCGACGACCAGACCACTATCTTCGCCCAAGACCCATGTGCCCAGGTGGCGGGCCTGCTCGGCGGCCTTCTTGCGGGCATTGGCGGCGAAGCTGGCGCCGTTTTCTACGACCTCGATCGCCTGTGGATAATCCACCAGCGTACGCAGCTCGATTCCCATCGGCCGCAGCAAGTCGGCGAGCTCGAGACCCTTCTTGCGGTTGTGGGTCCCCAGAACGAGCACGCGACTGGCCATGCGTTGGATTGCGACTTGAGTGGCGGGCGAGGCTTCGGCTAGCGATAGTCCTTGGCGCTGCGATCGTAGTCGCCGGCAATCGAGCGGCGCGGGACTTCGATCGGGCGCGGTGCCGGATCGAACGCCATCTCCAACAGCTCGGGCGGCAACTTCCCCTGCGGCTTGGGCGGGATGTCGACCAAGGTCTTGGCCGGACCACCCTGGCCGGGCGCGGCGCCAGGAATCGGCTCCGGCACGCCAAAGGTTGCCATGATCTTATCAACCTCTGGAATCCAGTCCACCGTGCCGTCTCCGCGAGGCTGGCCCGCTTCCTCGAAGCTGCCGACACAGACACAACTCATCGTGCGATCGTGAAACTCGTATGCCTCGTAGCCGCGCGCGCGCAACGCCTCGGTCAACCGATGAGCATGCTTGGCCCCCAACGCCAGGCGGTTGGGCATTCGGTCCTGGTTTTCATCCTCGTCCAGAGGTTGACCGGGGCGCCTTTGATCGATCACCGCCCCGCCGTTAAATGTCGCCACGCGCACCGAGTACTTGCCGGGGCATTTCAGCAGACTGTACTTGGCCGGCGCATTGAGCTCGGCCACGAGCGGATCAACCCCCTGGGGCACGAAGTACTCACGCGGGAGCAGCGGATTAGTGGTTACAAACGCGTTGCCCATCGCACCGCGGTCCTGCTTGACGTTTTGCAGATACAAGCCGTCGCCCAGGAAGCCCGATTTGACCTGCCGCTGCGCGTGGCGCATGGCCGCCAGGGGGCGGCTGACTTTGCGATCGGCCCGAATCTCCAGGCAGTCGGGCTTGAGGAACCAGAGCTGCCGCAGATCACGCTGCGCCGCCGCGTCGTCGACGGCGGGATAGTCCCCCACCAGCACGGCAATTTCCTCGATCACCTTGCCGCGCTGGTAACGCATCTTGGTCGGAACTCCGTAGCGGTTGACCGTCCGACCTTCGACGTCGGTGAAGTCGAACGACATCTTGTGCGTGTAAGCCGACAGCTTGTACTTTTTGCGCAGTTCGAACACCAGTTCGTTGGCCTGCTTGTCGGCCTCTTCGCCCGAAAAAGTCACCGCCAGGATCGTCCACGGACCGTTGCGCTCGGTCAGTTCATATTTCTTGTCGGGATCGGCCTCGGGGCGCGAGGCAGGCATCAAGCGTTCCCACGACCAAGGCGCTGCCGCAACCGATTGCGCGAAATTCAACAAACCGAGCAAGCACAGGCACAAACGCCCGAGAAAAACTAATTGTAGGCGATCAGTCGCCCAGGCGATTAACGGTCGACCCGACATACCAGCTCCTCGGCCCGCGCAAAGCGACAGCGCCTCGCGATGATGGCCTTCGCGACAGGACCTCGACGTGGATAACGAAATGAATCAAATAAGCCGGAGAACCCGACAGTTACGGCGCGACGACCTCGCGCGCCCGAAATGTCAGCGCGCAAGCAAGCGGCCGTGAAAAGTTGCGGGGGGGACAATACCGCAAGCCGGAGCGATGGACCAGAGCGGTTTTACCTAGTGCTAGCACCGGTCTGCGACGATATCGCCGACAAGCTGGTCCCCGTCCAAAGACACGGCTTTTGCACAAATTAACTCACCGACCCGGCTCGCCGGCACCGGCACTCGCATTGGCGCGTAGCGGCAGGTAGTGCCAGCCATCCATGTGATGACGGCGGACGAACTGGCCAGCGGATTTGAGGCCGAAGGGTCCGCCTCACCTTCGACAAGCACTTCGAGCCTGCTTCCTACCAAGCTCTCGAAATAATGCCTACGCAACTGCGATTCCAGCTCGCCCAGCCGCCGCGCGCGGTCTGATTTGACCTGGCCAGGAACCTGGTCCGGCATGTCGGCGGCCAGCGTGCCCCGTCGAGCGCTGAACGGGAAGATGTGCAACTTCGAGAAACCGACCTCCTCGACGATCCGGCAAGTGGCGGAGAAGTCCTCCGCGGTTTCACCGGGAAAGCCCACGATGACGTCGGTCGTCAGGGCCGGGCGATCGAGCGACGCCTGCGCCAGCCGGCAACGATCGACAAACCGCCTGCTCCCCCAGCGGCGGCGCATGCGTGCCAGCACGGCATCGGAGCCGCTTTGCATCGAAATATGCAAATGCGGACAGAATCGCCGCGGGTGTTCGGCCAAGACGGCGATCAATTCGCGCGTCACTTCCGTGGCCTCGATGCTCGATAGCCGCACGCGAAACTCGCCCGGCAGCCGCGCAATCCGCTCGAGCAAATGCGATAGCCGCAGCCACTCGGCCTTCGGCAAACCCCGATTGCGATCGACGCCGTAATGCCCCAGGTGAATGCCGGTCAGCACCAGTTCGCGATAGCCGGCGTCGACCAGGCGGCGCACTTCGTCGAGCACGTCCGCGGCCGGACGGCTGTGCATGGACGGCCGCACCAGCGGAATAATGCAGAACGTGCAGCGCAACAGGCAGCCATCCTGCACTTTGACGTAGGCTCGATGCCGGCCACCAAAGCTGGAGAGACCGCTCGGCGCCTCCTCGACGCCGAACCGCGCCAGCAAGTCGGGTAATTCTCGCTTGTCGGTCACCACTTCGGCGACGCCGGGCAAGGCCGCCACATCGTCGGGCGCGCGCGTCGCGTAGCAGCCCATCACGACGATGCGCGCCGCCGGATTGCGACGTGCCAATTGGCGAATGACCTGCCGGCTCTTGGCGTCACCTTCGCCGGTGACCGTGCAGGTGTTGACAATGCAAAGTTCGGCCTGTTCGTCGCCGAGCGCGTCGCGATAACCGTGTCCGATTAGGCCTTGCCGCACGTACTCGGTCTCGTACTGATTGACTTTGCAGCCGAGCGTCACCGTGCGCAGCGCGGGGCCCGAGGAAGGAGTTGGCACCCCAGCCCGCGAACGAACTTGTGCGGCGGACGCATCGGCTAGCGACGGCACGGCAAACTACTCTCCTTCGGCTGGCTCAATCGTCGACCACATCGAGCCGGCACAATCGCCGACCAGCCCGTCTTTGCCAAAGGCGTGAATCTGGTCGCGTTTCAATTCGGCGTGTTCCTTGGTTGTGGTCAATACGATCGCGCGGCCGCGCGTGTCGACTTCGCACGCCAATTGATAGCCCTTCTCGGGAGGATGCCCAAAAAGCTTCTGCAACATGGCAATCACATAGGCGTGCGTGTGATCGTCGTCGTTCCACAGCACCACGTGATAGGGGGGTTGGCGGCGAGGCTTGCGCTTGGTGCCGGCGCGTTTTTTGCGCTGCGGTTCGACCGGCGGTTCTTCGACCTCGACCGTAGGTTCGGCGACCGCGGCACCCGACTCTTGCTCTTCGGCATCTCCGCGAGCTTCGTTCCAAAGCGGCAATACCATGCGCAGACTGCTCCGTGATCCGTGACCGTGGCGGACCCTGATTTCGCCGGACCGGTGCCGCTCAACCACCAACCCCGTGGTGGCCCGATTCGCTGTGCGATATTATACCGGACACGCCGGGAAAACCCGAAGTTGGAACTGGCGAGCCCCCCCGCTGCCAGTCGATTCTAATCGCGAGTTGAGCCACCGCCATCATGCCAGAGACGAAATCCGCCGGTCCGCAAGCGGCCCAAACCTACTGCGACGCACACGCCTCGCGCTTCGAAGACGAGCTCTGCGAATTGTTGCGCATCGAGAGCGTCAGTGCCGATAGCACGCGCCGCGACGAAGTTCGCAAAGCCGCGGCCTGGATCGCCAGCCAGTTTCAAAAGCTTGGCCTGCAGACCGAAACCTGCGAGACCGCCGGCTACCCGATCGTTTATGCCGAGAGCCCCGCGGTCCCCGGTGCCCCCGTGGTGCTGGTCTACGGGCACTACGACGTGCAGCCCCCCGATCCGCTCGGCGAATGGATTTCGCCTCCCTTTGAACCGACGCGGCGCGACGGCAATTTCTACGCCCGCGGCGCGACGGACGACAAAGGGCAGATGTTCACGCACATCAAGAGCACCGAAGCCTGGCTGAAGACCGTCGGCAGCCTGCCGGTGCAGTTGAAGTTCTTGATCGAGGGGGAAGAAGAGGTCGGCAGCCGCAATCTAGACGACTTCATCGAGGCCAACCGCCAGCGGCTCAAGTGCGATGTCGTCGTCGTGAGTGATACCAGCCAGTTCGGTGTCGATCAGCCAGCGGTCACCTACGGCCTGCGTGGTATTGCCTACTACGAGCTGCGGCTCTTCGGTCCGAAGCAAGACTTGCACTCAGGCACGTTCGGCGGCGCCGTGACCAATCCGGCCAATGCCCTGGTCAAGATGCTCACGGCATTGATCGACGATCGTGGACGGGTGCAGGTGCCAGGTTTCTACGACGACGTCACGCCGCTTAGTGACCTGGAGCGCGAGCAAATCGCCGCGCTCGATTTCAGCGATGCCGAATTCATGCGGCAGATCGGAGTCGAAGCGCTGTCGGGCGAGGAAGGCTACAAAACGCTGGAGCGCAAGAGCGCCCGGCCGACCTTCGATATCAACGGACTGACGAGCGGGTATCAAGGGGAAGGGGCCAAGACCGTATTACCGGCCAAGGCGTCGGCCAAGTTCAGTTTCCGCCTGGTCCCCAAGCAGCAGCCCCACAAAATCACCGCGGCGCTGCGCGGCAAGCTCGAGCAGTTGTTGCCACCGGGCATCAAGATGGAATTGCACGACTTCCACGGCGCGCCGGGGGTCGTGGTGCCGCTCGACAGCCCGTATATGGCGGCCGCGGCCCGCGCTATCGAGCAGGGATTCGGTCGCGAGCCGGTCTACATCCGCGAAGGGGGCTCGATCCCGGTCGTCAACAGCTTCAAAGATCTGTTGGGTGTCGATACGCTCTTGCTGGGCTGGGGACAGAACGACGACAACACGCATTCGCCCAACGAGAAATTCTCGATTGCCGATTTTCACCGCGGCATTCGCACCAGTGCCTGGCTGTGGGATGAGCTGAGCCGCATCAAGCGCAGCTAGCCACAGAGAATGCGGTTTTGCCACAGAGGGCGCAGAGGTCACGGAGTGAGTGCATTCCAAGATTGAAACCGACAGTTCAAGAACGCGAGTGGAATGCGGCAGTGTTTTGTGTGGCTGTCCTTTGATATTCATACTTTGAATTCCCTCTGTGATTTCTATGTCCTCTGTGGCATAAGTGTATTCCTCTGTGGCAAATCAGTACGCTCTCCGTGGCTTAAGGGAACTCGATGCTCGATCGCAAGTTTGTTCTGGATAACGCCGACCTCGTCAAGCAAAACTGCGCCGATCGGGGCGCCGACGTCGACGTCGCGCGCTTCGTCGCGCTAGAGCAAGATCGCCGCGCTCGACAAGCCGACGTCGAACGCTTGAACCGCGAAGCCAACGAGGTCAGCAAGGGGATCGGCAAGGCCAAGGACGAAGCCGAGCGCGAAGCCAAGAAAGCCACCGGCCGCCAATTGCGCGAAGCGGTCGCCGCAGCCCAGCAAGAACTCGAGCAATTGGCAGCCGAAAGCGACACCTTCTTGCGGCGGATTCCCAATCTCACCCACCCCGAGGCCCCGGTCGGCCCAGGCGACGCGGCCAATCGCGAAGTGGGCCGCGGCCGCACGCCCGTCCGCTCGTTCAGCTTCCAGCCGGCCGACCATGTCACGGTCGCCGAGCGGCTGGCGATGCTCGACCTTGAAGGAGGGGCCAAAGTCGCCGGGCACGGCTTCTACTTCCTCAAAAACGACGCCGTGCTGCTGGAGCTGGCGTTGCAACAGTACGCCATCAATCTGCTGATTCGCGAGGGCTTTACGCCCACGATCACCCCCGACTTGGCGCGCAACGAAATCCTCGAAGGGATCGGTTTCATTCCCCGCGGACCCGAAACGCAGATCTATAGCGTCGATGGTACGGACCTGAGCCTGGTCGCCACGGCCGAGATCACCCTCGGCGGGCTTCTCTCGGGCGAGGTGCTCGATGCCGACGCCCTGCCCGTCAAAATCTGCGGCATCAGCCACTGCTACCGCACCGAGGCCGGCGCGCACGGCCGGGCGACTCGCGGGCTGTACCGCGTGCATCAGTTCACCAAGGTCGAGATGTTCGCGTTTACGCTCCCCGACAAGAGCGACGAGATGCTCGACTATTTGCGCGGCATCGAGTGCCGCATTTTCGACGAGTTGGGCATTCCCTACCGAGTGATCGACACGGCCAGCGGCGATCTAGGTGGCCCGGCCTACCGCAAGTACGATCTCGAAGCCTGGATGCCCGGCCGCGGCGAGGCTGGCGAATGGGGCGAGGTGACCAGCACGTCGAATTGCACCGACTACCAGGCCCGCCGCTTGAACATTCGCTACAAGGTGCGAAACGAAAAGGGGACGCATTTCGTGCACACTCTCAACGGCACGGCCGTGGCGATCAGCCGCGCGCTGGTGGCGATTCTTGAGAATTATCAGAACGCCGACGGCTCGGTTACCGTGCCCGAGGTGCTGCGCCCCATGGTCGGCAAGGACAAACTGACCACCTGCTAACGGGGGGTAACCAAGCGGCGGGGTCGGCGTAGTTCGTTGCCCCATTTGGGCAATTCGAGGCCCGAGCCCGGCCACGGTTTGGACCGGTTATCGCGCACAGTCGGTGTTCGCGCTCTTCGCTTTCAGCAGGTTTTCTGCTGACATTCTGCAGAGCAAAACTAGCAATTGTCCGCGCCGCGTCCGTCTGCGCCACCTTGCCCGATGGCCGTCTGGCTTGACCTATGCTCCAAGTGTCAGCGCGCTTGCGACTTTTCCCTAGTGCGAGCGATTTGCGATCAACTTGGTTCGCCGAAATACACCTTCGGTCGATAGTCTCATGGCCAATTCGTCATCGCGGCGACTCTTGTTGCGTCGTCGATTGGGCGCTTCGCTGCCTCCCCTCTACCGACTGTGTGCCGTGGCGCTGCTGCTCTCGCTGGGGCTTGGCGTGGCGATCACTTTCTGGAAGCTGCGTCCCGATCCGGGCCTCGCGCACATCATCGGTAGCGAGCAGGTCGCCACGCGGGAACTTGCAAATTGGTATCGCGCTGTAGCGATGACCTTATTGGGCCTGACCGCCGTCGGCTTGATTTATAATCGGCTGCGCCGTTCCGTGGCCTCGCTGGCCGAAAGCGAGGTGCGGCTGCGAGCGGTGATCGACATCGCTTTGGATTGCATCATCTCGATCGATCACACGGGGCGTGTGCTCGAATTCAACCCGGCGGCCGAGCGCACGTTTGGGTACCGGCGGGCCGACGTGCTGGGGCGAGACTTCGCAGCGCTGATTGTTCCACCCGACCAGCACGAAGCACACTTGCGCGGCATGAAGCGTTATCTGGCGACCGGCCAGGGCGCGTTCATCGGCCGGCGCGTTGAAGTCATGGCCATGCGCGCCGTCGGAACGCAATTTCCGGCCGAGTTGGCGATCGAAGCGATCCGCCACGGCGGTCCGCCCGTTTTCACTGCTTATGTTCGCGACGTATCCGATCGTCGCCGCGCGGCAGCCGACCTGGCCGACCGCATGCGCCTTACGCAACTAACCGCCGACGTGGCCTTGGGCGTCACCCGCGCCGACAGCATGGGAGAGATGCTGCAATTCAGTTGTCAGGTGCTGGTCGACCGTCTGGGGGCGGCCGTCGCCCGCGTCTGGACGCTGGACTCCAATGAGCAAGTTCTCGAGTTGCAGGCGAGCGCCGGGCTATACACGCACCTCGACGGCGCCCACAGCCGAATCGCCGTCGGCGAAATGAAAATTGGGCAAATCGCCGCCCAACGCCAGCCCCACGTGACGAACAGCGTGCTGGTCGACTCGCGCGTTAGTGACCGGCAATGGGCAAGTCGCGAGGGGATGGTGGCCTTCGCTGGCTATCCGTTGATAGTTGGCGGCCGGCTGATGGGGGTGATGGCGATGTTCTCGCGCAGCGCGCTCCCCGCCAGCACGATCGAAGTACTCAGCGTGATCGCCGACACGGTTGCCCTGGGGATCGAGCGCTTCGAGGCCGAACGCGGCTTGACGCTGGCCGCCCAGGAGCGCGCGCTGGCGCTCGAAGCCAGCCGCGCCAAAGGGGAATTCCTGGCTCGCATGAGCCACGAAATCCGCACTCCACTCAACAGCATTCTCGGCTACGCCGAGTTGATGCGGCGCGGAGTCGCTCCCGAGGAGCACGAAACCTTCATCGAGACGATCCACTCCAGTGGTCAGCACCTGCTTTCGCTGATCGACGACATCCTCGACCTGTCGAAGATCGAGGCCGGTCGGATGAACTTTGAGCGGGTCCGCTGCTCGCCTCATCAGGTGATTTCCGAAGTGCTGTCGCTGTTGCGGGTGCGGGCCCACGAAAAGGGCCTTTCGCTCGACTGCCGCTGGACGAGCGGCGTGCCCGAGACGATCCTTACCGACCCGGCGCGGCTGAGGCAATTGCTCGTCAATCTTGTCGGCAACGCCATCAAGTTCACCGACCGTGGCGGCGTCAGCCTGGTGGCCAGCATCTCGATGGAACGGCCCGATCCCAGATTCGTAATCGAGGTGCGCGACACCGGCATTGGCATTCCGCAACAGCGCCACGAGAGTATTTTTCTGCCGTTCGAACAAGGCGATGGATCGGCGACGCGCCGCTTCGGAGGCACGGGCCTGGGACTGGCGATCAGCCGCTGCCTGGCCGAGGGCCTGGGGGGCGAAATCACAGTCGACAGCGAGCTGGGGCGCGGCAGCGTCTTTCGGCTGACGATCGACACCGGACCGTTGGACGACGTTCGCATGCTCGAATCGCCGCCGACCGAGGCTCTCTCGTCGGGCGAAACGCGCGCCCGTGAGCGCGTCCGGCGGTTGGCCGGCGCCCGCGTGCTGCTGGTCGAAGATGGCGAAACGAACCGGCAACTCATTCGCCTGGTGCTCGAAGAGGCCGGCGTCGAGGTCGTCTGCGCTGAGAACGGGCTCGAAGGTCTTTCGCTGGCCAGCCGCGACAAGTTCGACTTGATCTTGATGGACATGCAGATGCCACTCATGGACGGCTACGCGGCGACATGCCGCTTGCGCGAGCGCGGCTGCCAGTTGCCGATCATCGCCCTGACGGCCCACGCCATGCGGGGGGACAAGGAAAAGTGCTTCGCCGCGGGCTGCAGCGGCTACCTGACCAAACCGGTCAATATCGACGCCCTGCTGAGCACAGTCGGCGATGCGTTGGGGAGCAAGCCGAACGTTGAGAACTCCGGCCGAGATTCGGGAGAGTTCGTGCAGCAAGCGGTCGCGCGCCATGACCAGGCGACGATCACCGGAGCTTTGCCGCTTGAACCAACGCGCTATCAGAAAATCGTCGCGATGTTCGTCGATCGTCTCGATCGTCAACTCGAGGCCATGCAGTCGGCCGCCCGAGCCGCCAATTGGGATGACCTCGCGCTGCTGGCACATTGGCTGAAAGGAGCCGGCGGCACGGTGGGCTTCGGCTGCTTTACCGAGCCCGCGGAGCGGCTCGAGCGACTGGCGAAGGAGCACCGCAGCGACGACATCCAAGCCTGCTTGGGCGAGTTGACCGCCTTGGCAGGTCGCATCACCGTCTCCGCGTAAACACCGGAACTTCAACCGGGGCACCTGACATGAACGAACTGATGCTTGCCTGGGACGCGCCGACCGGCACGCTCCCGTTGCTACTGCAGCAGCCAGACATCGACAGAGCCGAGTTGCCGACGCACCCGAAGATCATGCTCGTCGACGACGAGAAGCTCAACAACGCGGTGATCGCCGAGTTTCTCGAAGCCGGCGGCTACCACAACCTGGTTTCGACCGAAGACCCATTCCAGGTGGTGCCACTGGCCGTCGAGCAGAAGCCCGACGTGATCTTGCTCGATCTGTACATGCCGCGCCTGGTCGGGATCGAGCTGTTGCAGCAGATTCGGCATGATCCGGTTCTGCGTTGGACACCCGTCATCGTGCTGACGTCGAGCACCGACTGCGATGAGAAGCTGCTCGCCCTGGAGCTAGGCGCCACCGACTTCTTGCAAAAGCCCGTGCATCGCGGCGAGTTGCTGGCCCGCTTGCGGAACATCCTATTGGCCAAGGCCTATCAAGACCAGTGGCGCAGCTACTCGCAAACCCTCGAGAACGCGGTGAGGCAGCGAACCGCGGAGCTCGAAGCTTCGCGCCGGGAGGTGATTCACTGCCTGGCTCGGGCCGGCGAGTTCCGCGACGACGACACCGGACACCATGTGGTGCGCGTCGGCAAATACGCTGTTGTCATCGGCCGGCAGCTTGGGCTCGATGAGCCCGCGCTAGAAATGCTCGAACAGGCCGCCAAGTTACACGACATCGGCAAGATCGGCATCCCCGACGCCATCCTGCTGAAACCGGGCAAACTCACCCCCGAGCAGTTCGCCGTGATGCAGAAGCACACCAATTTCGCCAAGCGAATTCTCGACGGCGTGGCCGGCTGGGAACGAGACGATTTGCGGACCCACACCGAGTTGGGAGGACGCATCCTCAACGTGCCGCGGTCCCCCATTCTGCAGTTGGCCATGCGCATCGCGCTGACGCATCATGAACGTTGGGACGGTTCTGGCTATCCGCTGGGACTGGCCGGCGAAGACATCCCGCTGGAAGGGCGCATCACGGCCGTGGCCGACGTCTTCGACGCACTGAGCAGCAAACGGATCTACAAGCCGGCATTTCCGCTCGAAAAGTGCTTTGCCATCCTGGGCGAGGGGCGCGGCACGCATTTCGATCCGCGCGTGCTCGACGCCTTCTTCGCACGCCGCGACGAGATCGTCGACGTGCAGATCGCCTACGCCAACCAGGACTGACGTCGGCGCGGACGGAACTTCTAACCCCTGAGATTTATGTGCCCTAATCTACTCGCACCTCGCGTCGGCCCCCCCTCAACCGCCTGAATCCTCGCTAGCCCGAGGGGCAGGGGGCAGGGCAGCGGAACATCGGGTCCGTGCATTTCCGGCCAACAGTAGTTACCATGGCGGCTTCCCGCCCGCATGCGGTGCCTAAGTGGCTCGGCTGGTTGAGTTACCGACGGCCCCTCAGTCGGCGCTTCGCCGGCGAGCATTGTCCCCCAACCGGCAATAATCATTGCCAGCTCACGATATATCTGAGGACCCTTGCCGCAATGGAACGATCCCCCCGTCCCCGCTCGACATTCGCAATTAGCCTGTTGGTTTGCGCATTCTTCATTTGTTTGGCCGCCCCGTTGGCAGCCGACGAACCGGCTGCGGCGGTCGCCGACGACGCGACCACGCTCACGCCCTCGTATCTGGCGGGCCGAGTCACGATCTATCGCGATGACTTCGGCGTCCCTCACATCGACGGCGTTGACGACGAGGCGGCCGTCTTCGGCTTCGGCTACTGCCAGGCGGAAGATTATTTCTGGCAGATCGAGGATTCGTACGTGATGGGGCTCGGTCGCTACGCCGAGTTGTACGGCAAGCGGTTCCTCAACAAGGATTTGCTCAACCGGGCCTTCGAGGTGCCGCAGCGATCTCGCGAAGACTTCGAGACGTTCGACCCGCGATTAAAGCGCCTCTGCATCGCCTTTACGACCGGCATTAACCACTACCTCGACGAACATCCGCAGGTCAAGCCGCGGTTGCTCGAGCGTTTCGAGCCGTGGTACATGCTGTCGTTCGGCCGCGCGGCGGGGCTCGAATTGGTCGGCGGACATATCCCCGCTTCGACCGGCAACATTCCGTCGTTTGCGGCGGCGGACGCCGGCGGACCCGATCGCCTCGAACAAGCTCAACAGCTCAGCGCCGCCGAGCGCGAATTCGACGTGCAGCTCGCCGCCGAGATGCGCGCCGCCACGGGGAGCAATGCCTGGGCGATCGGCCCCAGCAAGACCCGCAGCGGCCACGCCATGCTGTTCGTCAATCCGCACCAACCGTACTACGGGTTCGGCCAGTTTTACGAAGCTCACCTGCGCAGCGGCAGCGGCCTGAATTTCAGCGGCGCCACGTTCTTCGGCAGCCCGCTACCGACGTTGGGACACAACGAACATTGCGGCTGGGCGTTCACGGTCAACGAACCGAGCACCTCGAGCGCCTGGCGCGAAACGTTCGACGACCCGGCCAACCCGCTCAACTATCGCTATGGCGACGGCTATCGCACGGCCGTCGAGTGGACGGACAAGATTCGCGTCAAGCACGGCCGTAACTATGACGAGCACGAAATCACCTTCCGCAAGACGCACCATGGCCCGATCGTGCAGAAGCTGAACGACAAAGAGTACGTGTCGGCCATGGTTGGCAAGTTCTACGACGCACTGCTCGCCCGGCAGTCGTACGAGATGCTGCACGCCAAGAACCTGGCCGAATTCCGCCAGGCCATGGCGATGAACGAGTTCCACATCTTCAACACCGTTTACGCCGACGATCAGGGCAATATCCAATACATCTACAATGGCATCGTGCCGCGCCGCGACCCACAGTTCGATTGGTCGAAGCCGGTCGACGGCAGCGATCCGCGCACCGAGTGGCAAGGTTATCACACGCTCGACGAGTTTCCGCAGGTGCTCAACCCGCCGACGGGCTACGTGCAAAGCTGCAACTCGACGCCGTACACGACGACCGACGACTTTAACCCCGCCATCGGCGACTTCCCCAAGTACATGGTGCGCGACCAGCACGACGACAAGCGGCGGGCCAAGGTCTCGCGGATGCTCTTGCGCGACCTGAAGGACGTGACGTTCGATCAATGGCTCGAGGTGATCTTCGACACCACGATTTATTGGCCGTTGGCCGAGCTGCCCGAGTACCGCCGCAAGTTCGCCATGCTCAAAGAGACCGATCCGCAGTTGGCCCGCGCCGTCGAGCCGCTGCTCGAGCACCTGCTCGACTGGGACTGCCGCGGGGGCATCGAGTCGACGCAGGCCACGTTGTGCCTGGCCTGGTACGAAGAGTTGTACGGCTTCGGCTACCCGGCCGAAACGCTCAAGCAGCAGTTCATCGGCAACCCCACCGAACAGTTCAAGGCCCTGGTGACCGCGGCCGGCAAGTTGAAATCGACCTTCGGCAGTTGGCAAGTTCCATGGGGCGACGTGAATCGCCTGCAACGGCACGCCAACGTCTCCGACTTTTTCTCGATCCCGTTCAGCGACAGTCAGCCGAGTCTGCCGAGCGCAGGGCTGCACGGACCGCCCGGCGTGGCCTTTACGATGTACTTCACGCCGAGCGTCTATTTGCCGCCGCTGAAGCTGATGAAAAAGCACTATGCCGTGGTCGGCACGAGCTACATCGCGGCGATCGAGTTTGGCCCCAAGGTCAACAGCCGGACGCTCGTGCAATACGGCGCCAGCGGCGACCCCAAGTCGCCACACTTCTTTGACCAGGCCAAGCTGCTGTCGGAGCGCAAGCTGCGACCGCCGCTGTACAACTGGGACGAGATCCGCTCGGTCGCCAAGCGGGCGTACCACCCTGGCGAAGAACCCGAGGCCGTGGCGGCCAAGCCGTAAGCGGCGATTGCGCTCGGCGTCCGTCGAAGAGTCACTTGCTCATGGCTTTGGCCGCGTCGTCGCAGAGTTTCTGGGCGTCGGCCTTGGTCGGCGCCTCGGCGATGATCCGTACAATCGGCTCGGTGTTGCTTGCCCGCACCAGCAGCCAACGGTCGGACCAGTCGAGCCGCACCCCGTCCAAGCGGTCGACCGCCGCGGTGCGGAACTGCTTCTCAAGCGATTTGAGCGCCGCGGCCAGCCGGGTCGGTGGCAGTTCGAGCTTCGTCTTGACGATCTCGTAGCGCGGCAGCTCGTCGGCCAGGCGGCTGATCGGCAGTTCGCGCAGCGCCATCGCGTCGAGCACCAGGGCCATGCCGATGAAACTGTCGCGCACGTAGCCGACGCGCGGGTCGATCACGCCGCCGTTTCCTTCGCCGCCGAACAGCGCGCTATGCGACTTCATCGCCGCCACGACATTCGCCTCGCCCACCGCCGAGCGATAGAACGGCACGCCGTAGCGGGCCGCGAGGTCCTGGGTCATCCGGCTAGTCGAGCAATTGGTGACGATGGGCCCCTTGGCACGGCGCAGCACATGATCGACGCACAACGCCAGCGTGTACTCTTCCCCTAAGTAGCGACCGTGCTCGTCGATAATCGCCAGGCGATCGGCGTCTGGATCCTGGCAGAACGCGATATCGGCTTTGATCTGCCGCACCAGGTCGAGCACGCCGGCAAGGTTTTCGGCCGTTGGTTCGGGCGGGTGCTCGAAGCGGCCATCGGGCTCTCCTCCCAGCAAGGTCACGTGGCAGCCGAGTGTTTCCAGCAGCATGCTTCCCAGTTCGCTCCCCGCGCCGTGATTGGAATCCAGCAGCACATGGTAGCGCCGGCCTTGAATGCGGCCGCTGGCGACGACCTGCTCGACGAGCCGCAGGTGCTGATCGTCGGGATTGTTGCAGACCCGCAATTCGCCGATTCGATCGTGCGAAGTCCAGCCGCAGTCGCCGGAGCGATATCGCTCGATCACCGCGGCACCCGCCTCGGCGGTGAGGACTTGCCCCGTGCGATCGAAGAGCTTGATGCCGTTGTACTGCGGAGGGTTATGGCTGGCTGTGATCATGATGCCGCCCGCCGCCTCGTAGCGCCTCACCAGCACGCCCGCGGTCGGCGTAGCCGCGACATCGGCATCGATCACGTCGCGGCCGATGGCCGCCAGGCCGCCGCGAATCGCGTCTGCGAGCATTCGCCCGCTGCCGCGTCCATCACGGGCCATGACAATCGGTCCGCCGGATAACCCTGCGGCGAATGCGCAGGCATAGCGCATCGCGCTGGGGGGCGTGAGCGATTCGCCGATGATGCCGCGCAAGCCCGAGACACTAATGATTGGTTCGCCCATGCGGATCGCATTCCTGTGGATGGGATAGTCGTGAATCTTCGCTGCCGACGCAGCCGCTTCAGGGGTATCACCACCTGCTGGCATGTCGCGCGGCCTGCGCTTGGCCAGCGACTTGTAAGGACAAGTATACGCCGCATTGTCGTCTGCCCAAGGAGCGACGCGTGGATGGTCAGCCGCGCTGTCCGCTACCACCAGCGTTCGTCGACCGCCAGTGAGCAGCTCGAAACGTGATCGGCTTCGATTTCACCAGCGAGCCGACCGCGCGAATTCGCGCTGGGGCAATCAAGCGGAAACGCGGCGATTCGCTCGTGTTTTCGCGCCCTTGTCCGGCGTGGCGCGATCTGTCAAAACAGCCACAAGTCCCAAGGCGTTCGAGCTTCTGAATCCGCGTGAGGTGCCCATGCCGGCTGAACTTGCCCCCCAGCGACGCGAGCGCGCGTTGGCGCTCGTCGAGCAAGCTGCAGCCGCCGGCCAACTGACGGCCGGCGCCGCAGGCAACATCGCCACCTGGCTGCGCGAACCACGCTATGGCGAATACGCCAATCAGGTCGCCGAACACATCGAGGCCGCGGACTGGAGGACGCTCGACGACGTTTTCTGGACGATCATTCCCTTCGGCACGGGTGGGCGCCGCGGCAAGATGTACCCCATCGGCTCGAATGCCATCAACGACCGCACGATCGGCGAAAGCGCTCAGGGGCTGGCCAACTATGTCCGCGATTGGGCGGCCGCCAGCAAAGACACTGGTCAGTTGTCGTGTGCGATTGCCTACGACACGCGGCACCGTTCGCGGCATTTCGCCGAGCTCTGTGCCGAGATCATGGTGGCCGCCGGCTTTCGCGTCTGGTTCTTGGACGGCTTTCGCAGCACGCCCGAATGCTCGCTGGCCGTGCGGCAGAAGCAGGCGTCGTGCGGGATCATGATCACAGCCAGCCATAATCCCCCCAGCGACAACGCGGTGAAGGCCTACTGGTCGACCGGCGGACAATTGCTGCCCCCCCACGATCGCGGCGTCATCGACTGCGTGATGCAGGTCGCCGAGATCGAGCGCGTGCCGTTCGCCGAAGCGGTGGCCGACGGTCGCGTCGTCTGCTGCCAGGGAGAAGTCGACGCCGCGTATCAGACGGCGCTGTTGGCGCAAAGTTCGCCGGGTCCGCGCGACTTGAAGATCATCTACTCACCGATGCATGGGGTTGGCGCGGTCGCGATCGTGCCGATGCTGGCAGCGGCCGGCTTCAAACAAGTGGAATTGTTCGGACCACACGCGACGCCCGATGGCGACTTCCCGAATGTTCCTAAACACGTGGCCAATCCCGAAAACGTCGCCACGTTCGACACGATGATCGCGCGCGCCCGAGAAACGGGCGCCGACATCGTGCTCTCGACCGACCCCGACGCCGATCGCTTGGGCTGCGCGGCTCCGCAATCGCCCGGCAGCGACGAGTGGGTAGTGTTCAACGGCAACCAGATCGCGGCGCTGTTGGTCGAGCACGTATTGTCGACGCGCAAAGCACAGCTCAACCCCCAGCACTACGTGGTTAAGACGATTGTGACCAGCGAGCTGGTGCGGCGCATCGCCGAGCAATACGGCGTGCACACCTATGGCGACTTGTTGGTCGGTTTCAAATGGATCGCCGGCCAGATCGACGAAGCAGGCCCGGCCGGCTTCTTGTTCGGCGCCGAAGAGTCGCACGGTTACCTGGCCGGCACGCACGTCCGCGACAAGGACGCTGCCGTCGCCGCGCTGCTGCTGGCCGAACTGGCGGCGGTGACCAAAGCCGCCGGCCAGACCTTGGCCCAGAAGCTCGATTCGCTGTTTTGGCAGTTCGGTTGCCACGCCGAGAAGACGGTGTCGGCCTCGATGCCAGGCTCGGCCGGCATGGCCCAGATGCAAAAGCTGATGGCCAGCCTGCGCACCGATCCGCCGACATCGTTGGCCGGCATGTCGGTGACCAGGATCCGCGACTACGAGCAATTGCAAGTCGTAGTGCCCGGGCGCCAGCCGGAACCGCTCGATGGGCCGCGTGGCGACCTCGTGTTTCTCGATCTGGAGTCGCCGGGCAACTGCGTCGCGGTGCGACCGTCGGGGACCGAGCCGAAGGTCAAGTTCTACCTTTTCACCTTTGAACCCCCCGAGCAGATCGCCAATCTCGAAGACACCAAGGCCGGGCTGGCTTCGCGGCTCGCGACGCTCGAAGCCGATCTCGCCGCGTTGGCGGGCAAAGAGCTGTAGGTTGCGGCGGCCACGTACACAGCGAATATTGAGACCGCATGTCAAATACGGCCGCGCGCGTTTCGCGATTTTCGGCGGGAGTTTCAGTCAAATTTGCGGCTTTCTGTAGAGACGACCGCCGCATGTTACGCTATTTCTGTCGCCTAGTACGCCATTCGGCGTGAACCATGGTCGCGGGTGCCGATCGGCACGCCCGGCCAAACCGATCGCTACGTTTCGCTAGTCCGCACGACAATCGCCTCGAACTTATTCCAAGCGTCGAGCGGTGCGCGACCGCGCGCAACAGCCGGCCAGGGAGGCAGCCCATGGGCGAGTTCGAAATCTGGCCCTTCTTGTATCCGACGAACACCGACCGCTGCCTGACAGCGGCCCGCGAGTTGGGTATTCCGACCGACATCAATTACCGCGGTGCCGATAGCCGCCAAACCATCTCCTGTGACCGCTTCGACGACGTGCTGCGCATCCTGGAGCGCGCCATCGATACGCTTCGCGACGAAGGGGACGGGACATCGGAGCTCGAAGAACTCGAGGAACTGCTGGCGATGCGCCGCGCCATGCAGGATTTGGGCGGGCCGCCGTAGCTTCGGTCGATCGGAACAACCATCTGCGCGCAGGCCAAAATGCCGATGCCTTAGCGCAAGATCGCGTGGTTAGAACTCGCCCGGGCGGTAATCCTCGAAGCGTCCCACGGCGCGATTGGAAAATCGGGTGTAGCGGTCGTCCCAATTCAGTTTGACGTCGCCCACGGGGCCGTTGCGCTGCTTGGCGACGATGATCTGAGCCAACCCCTTCAAGTGCTCTTTGCCTCCCCCCGGCTCGAGCTCTTCGCGCTGCGCGTAGTACTCCTCGCGATGGACAAACATCACCACGTCGGCATCCTGCTCGATCGCTCCCGACTCGCGCAAATGGCTCAGCCGCGGGACGTTCTCCTTGCTGGCCTCGGTCTGGCGATTGAGCTGCGCCAAACAGAGGACCGGCACTTTGAGTTCGCGTGCCAGACCTTTCAAGCGGCGGGCGATCCGGGCCACTTGCTCCTGCCGCGGATCCTTGGCGTTGTCGGGCTCGATCAACTGCAGATAATCGATCACGATCAAGCCCAACCCCGAACGGCGCTTCAAGCGGCGGCCGTTGGCGGCAATCTCGGTCATGGTGCGCGCGGGCGAGTCGTCGACAAACAACGTGGCCTGGCTCAATTCGCTGGAGGCCTTGACCAGTTGCTCACGCTCGGCCGCTGAAACAAAGCCGCTGCGGAACTTGCGACCGTCGATCTGACCGTGCGCGCAGAGCATCCGTTGCGCCAATTCGAGCCGCGACATTTCCAAACTGACGAACAAAACGGGCGATTTTTCTTTCAAGGAAACGTGCGCTGCGATATTGGTCGCCAGTGCCGTTTTGCCCATGCTGGGCCGCGCCGCGAGAATGACCAGTTCCGACGGGTGCAATCCTCCCGTCAACTCATCGAGGTCGTCGAAATGCGTGGCCACGCCCGTCGCCTTGCCGTGCTGCAAGCGTTTGTCGATGTGATCGAAAGCTTCGACGAGCACGTCCTTGACGTGCTGGACATCGGTGCCGCCGCGCTGGTCGTGGATAAGAAACATCCGTTCCTCTGCCCGCCCCAGCAGATCGCGCGGCTCGCACGTTGGGTCGTAGGCGTCGCGGAGGATCTCGGTGCTGGCCTTGATCAGCGAGCGCTGAGTCGATTTGGCCAACACGATGTCGGCGTAGTAGCGGGCATTGGCGGCGTGCGGCACGGCCTGCGCGACTTCGAGCAGATAGGCCAACCCGCCGATGGCGTCCAGTTCGTCGCTCGCTCGTAACCGCTCGGTCAAGAGCGTGATGTCGACTCGCCGCCCTTGCTCGTGGACCGCCAGCAAGTGACGAAAGAGTTTCTCGTGCGCGTCGGAGTAAAAATCCTCGGCGCGCAACAGCAGCGCCAGGTCGTCGAGCAACTCGCTGTCGAGCAGGATACTGCCCAACACCCCGCGTTCGGCTTCGAGATTGTGGGGCGGAGTGCGATCGAGCAACTCGGCCGAAACGCGCGGCGCGCCGGCATCGACCCGTTCAAAAACTGCCATGGCGGAACCTCCCTGCGCGTGGCCTCCCTGATCGCCATCCCGCCGCGAATGGCCGAGCCGAACTGTCGGCCCCGAGCTAGCGGTCGCCAGGGCCTGTTGCCAAGCCGCCTACGGCTTCTCGGCGGTTGCTTCGCCAGCCGAGGGGACGACCCACACCTTGAGCTCGGCGTTGATCTCGTGCCCCATATGAATCTTCACGGTGTACAGGCCGAGTTCCTTGAGCGGCCCTTCGAGGCGGACCTGCTCCGAGGCGATCGTGACGTTCTGCTGCTTAAGGGCGCTCGTAATCTCGTGGGCGCCAACCGATCCGTAGAGATGGCCTTCGTCGTTGGCGTTGGCCTCGATCGTGACGCTCAGGCGGCCCAATTCGTCGGCCATTGTCTGCAACCCGGCCAGCCGCTTGTTCTCGATTTCGGCCAGGCGAGCGCGATGCTTTTCGACCATCCGCTTGTGGTGCGGCGTGGCGATCGTGGCCAGCCCCTGCGGCAGCAGGTAGTTGTGTGCGTAGCCGGCTTTTACCTCGACGACGTCGCCGGTCTTGCCCAAGTGCTCGACCGTCTGAATGAGCAGTAGCTCGATGCCGCCGCGGGGACCACGTGGGAGCCGCTTCGCGCGTGTGCGGTTGGCGGTGCTGGATTTCGTCTGGGGCATGTTCGTGATTCCGTTTGTCTGTCGATTGATTGGATCGTGTTTGCCGCGGCCGCTGGTCGTCGAGAACAACGCAAGCCTGGGTGGCGAACTCAAAAAGGAATGTCGTCTTCGGTCGGCTCAGCGTACGACTCGCCCGAATCGTAGCCGCCGCCTGCTTGTCCTCCGCCGCCACGCGAGGCTGGCTGACCGCCACCGCGTCGCCCGGCGCCTTGTCCACCGCGTTGACCGCCCCCTTCGTAGCCACCCCCCCCTTGCCCGCCGCCGCCGCGCGAGCCCAGCAGTTGCAGCTTCTCGCCGACAACCTTGAGCTTCGAGCGCTTCTGGCCATCGCTCTCCCAGGTGTCGAGCTTGAGGCGTCCCTCGATCAGCGCAGGAGCCCCCTTGCCCAAGAACTCGCTGGCGATTTCCGCAGTACGACCCCAGAGGGTCACATCGACGAAGGTGGTTTCCTCGACCCATTCACCTTGAGCGTTCTTGCGGCGATCGTTCACGGCCAGTCCGATGTCGGTGACGGCCGTTCCGCCAGGCGTATAGCGCAGCTCGGGATCGCGGGTAAGGTTGCCGACCAAGATGACCCGGTTGAAGCTCGCCATCGATCACCCACTTTCCGTCAACACAGTACGCCACCCTGGGGGCGAATCCCGAACGCCAAGCCCTACTCGCCGGCGTCGTCGCTATCGGCCTCGCCATCCTCGGCGTCACCGTCGGCGGGGACGGCGACCGGGGTGGGTTCGGCCGGCTTCGCTCGCGGCGCCTGGGCCGTCCCCTTCGCGTGCGCGACCAAGGCCTCGGCAATTCGCGGATCGACCTTGAGAATCAGCGCTCGCAGGATGCTCTCGCTCAATTGGCACTCGCGTTCGATGCCGGCCACCTGGCGGCTGTCGAGCTTGAAATAGGTGAGCCAATAAGTTCCCTTGCGATGACCTTCAATGGAGTACGCCAAACGGCGTTCTTCCCACAAGCGACTGACGAGCATCTCGCCGCCGGCAGCGGTTACGAACTTGGTGATTTGCCCCGACACGCCCGCCTGGTCGCGCGCGTAGCGGTTTGAATCGAGAATCAGCATGCACTCGTACGTCTGAAGGGACAAATCGAAGCTCCTGTACTACGGCTCAATCCAACGCTGAATTGACATTCTTGAATTCGTTCGACGCGACGCTCAGGCGTCCCCATTGTAGCGATTCATGGCCGCGGCAACGCCATCGCCAGCCCAGGCGGTCACCGCGTCGGCGGCCCGCTGCCGGGCGATGTCCATTTCGGTTCGCTCGGCCGCCGCGAAGCGGCTGAGCACATAATCGGCGGCATCCCAGTTCGGTGGCACGCTGCCGATGCCGATCCGCAGCCGTGCCAACTCCTCGGTCCCCAGCCGCTTGAGGATGTCCTGCAGCCCCTTCTGTCCTCCGGCCGACCCTGAGGCGCGAATTCGCAACTTGCCTAGCGGCAAGTTCCAGTCGTCGCACACGACCAGCACGTCGGCGATCGGCAATTTGTAAAAGTCGACCGCTGCCCCGACGCTCGCGCCACTGCGGTTCATGTAGGTGTGCGGGCAGAGTAGCAACGTGCGCTCGGTGCCCAGCGAAACCTCTAACAATTCTCCTTGAAACGCCAACTTGGGGCGTCCCGCCCCGTGGCGGCGCACCAATTCGGCGACTGCTTCGTACCCGACGTTGTGTCGGGTACCCTCATACTTACGTCCGGGATTCCCCAGTCCGACGACGAGCTTCATAGAGGCCGACCTATCCCGCCTTCCGACCGGATTGCACCGGCGTTGTCTGCCGCAGCCAGACCTCGCCAGCGAATTTGGGCCGGGGGGGCTCAGTCTTCGTCGCTCGCCTCCTCTTCGCCGGCCTTGCGGCCGATGACCTCGGGCTCGGCGCCTTCGCCGACCGCGACCCCTTCCTCTTCCTCTTCCGCCACCTTGTGGCAGGTAACCACCACGGCATCGGCGTCGGTGATCAGCGTGGCTCCCTCGGGGAGCGCGACTTGGCCCGCGGTGATCGCCTCTTCAAGGTGCAGCTCTTTGACGCTCACGACTAGCTTCTCGGGGATGGAACCGACGGGGCACTCGATTTCCAGGTCGTGCATCACCAGCTCGACTGCGCCCCCCTCCTTGGCGCCCGGCGCCTCGCCCTTGAGCTCGACTTTGACACGCAACTCGACTTTCTCACCCTCGGCAACGCGAATGAAGTCGAGATGCACGACATCCAGCCCATAGACGTCCCATTGCATTTCATTGACGAAGGCGGTTTCCTGCACCGCGCCGCGCAGCTCCACCAGGCGGCTGCCGTGCCGGAGCATGCTGGCGACCTGCTCGTGTGGCACGCTCAGGCTGAAAACCTCGCCACCGTGGCCATACAGCACGGCCGGCACCTGGCCATTGTGGCGCATCCGGCGCGAATGCCGTTTGCCGTGATTGGCTCGCAGCTCGACGGTGAGGGACTCGGCCATCGAAAAACCTCCTCGAACGCGGCCGCCGGCCCCCAAGCCATTTGCGACCGAAGTCTTTGTAGCGTAACGGTATCTGTTATTTCGTTGCACGCCAAGCGGCGTGATAGCGATCGCGCGAATCCCGACATTTTGGTCGATCGCTGGCAAAAAGCAAGGCCATCGGCAGCCACCTTTTGAGCCCCGCCGGCGCAAGCTGCCGGGCGAGTCGGATTGAGCGGAACAAAGCTCGCCCCACTCCGAAAAGTTCGACCTAGCGGGGTGGCGACTCGCTCAGGAGGTTCATCCCGATTCGGCAAGCTGTACCACCGCTGGCGACCTTAACGCGTGGCCAATGGCCGTTCGGCAAGTTTGCCGGTAAATCGTGTCGAGCCACCCCTGGCGCCCGGGCGAGTTAAGAATTAGTTGCGCGCCTAGCTTGCGCCAGTCGCACGGATGTTGCCGCGGCGCGTGACGATGAGATCCGTCACCCATCGGGCAAGGATGTCCATGACCGCCAATTTCGTACAGCCAAGGCGGACCGCACGCTATGCCAGGCCGGGCTGGCGGTTCGCGCCGGCCATCCTGTTAGCGCTGGCAATGGGATTCGCCGGGCTGAACGCACTGGCGGTTGAGCCTATCTCCCTGCGAATCATCGAAACTCCCGATGGCGAGCTGATCTCCTCGAGCGATGAGGGGTTCGACGCCGCCGTTGTCGTCGATGACTCGGCATGCGAGCTGACGGCCGAAGAGTCGGTTGCCGCGGACTGCCAGGACGACGACTGCTGCGATTGGCCAGCCGACGAGGACTTCGAGGGCTACCCCGTTCTGGGTGCCGAAGCGCCGTGTCCGCCCGTATGCCGCGACGTGCGTTTGTGCATCGATCGCTGCCAGCGGGCGGAGGGTGAATTCTGGATTGTCAGCACGCGCGAAGCCCCCATGCGCTGCAACCTCGATCAAGGTCTCGGTTGCATCACGTACTGGAAGCGCACAGGACGCGACCGTTACCAGCAGTATTCGCTGGAAGCGTTCCTGGCGGCCATGGACCCATCGCTGCCCACCTGCATCTACGTGCACGGCAACACGCTCGACTGGGACGGCGCTATCGAAGGGGGGACGCGCGTCTATCGCAAGATCGGTCGCGGCATTCATGGCTTCCGACTGGTGCTCTGGTCGTGGCCGGCCGAGCGCATTAAGGGGGCCGGCCTGGAAAGCAATGTCGTCATCAAGGCGGATCGGGCCGAATCGCAAGGTTACTACCTCGCCTGGCTCGTCGATCTGATCGATCCCCGCGTGCCACTCAGCCTGGCGGGTCACAGCTACGGCTGCCGCACGATCACCGCCGGGCTGCAAGGCCTGGCCGTTGGTCATGCCGCTGGGTATCGCCTCCCGCCTCGGCAGTACATCGGCTGGCGCCCGATGGAGGCCTGCCTGGTGGCCGCCGCCATGGATAAGTGGTTGCTCACGCCGCGTGGCCGACACGCGTTGGCCGTCACGCAGGTCGATCGCATGCTGATTACGGTAAACCCCAATGATCGCACGCTCGCCCTGTTGCCCAAGTGGTTCAACTGGGAAGCGCTCGGGCTCAATGGGTTGCCGGCCCGCCCCATCGTGCCGTACGACCAGCGGGTCATCCAGCTCGAATCAACCTCGTGGGTCAACAAGGCCCACCGGTTCCAGGCCTATGCCCACGACCGCGAGTTGGCCGACCGGCTGCGTCCCTATTTCTTCTATTTGGACGCGCCGGAGCCGATCCCGGCCGAGTTGGTCCCCGCGGGTGACGAGCTCGAGGGGGCTGAACCCATGCTGCTGCCCGACGACCTCCCGGCCGCAGATTCGCCGGAAGTCGATCCGCCGCCGGCGTCAGACGGTTGAGCGTCGGCACGAGCGCTGCTGCTTGTCGATCTGCGCGTCGCTCGTGATACATCGCACTGCTCTCTGGACAGGCCATCTGGCAGCCGTGCAAGTTACCATATTCGATGCGCGTGTAACCACGGCCAACTTGACGGTGATTCGGCACGCACCAGCGTCCTGCATGCGTTATGCTGACACGCAATGCCAGGCAACATTTACGACGCCCAGACGATACGTGAAGAATGGTCTGGCGACGAAGTCGCGATCCGCCAGGTTCACCAGGCGGCCTTTCCGACGTCAGCCGAAAGCAGACTGGTCGACGAGTTGCGCCGCGCCGGTCGCTTGACGATCTCCTTGGTGGCCATCGCCGACGAGCAAGTCGTCGGCCACGTCGCGTTCAGCCCGGTAACTCTGGAAGGTGGCGACGCGCGGGCCTTGGCTTGTCCTTTGGGTTTGGCTCCCTTGGCCGTGCTGCCCCCATGGCAGAAGCTGGGTGTCGGCAGCGCGCTGGTGAAGGCGGGGCTCGAGCAATGCCGCAGGCTGTCGGCGGGCTACGTGGTCGTCCTCGGGTCGCCGGCCTACTACGGTCGCTTCGGCTTTTCGCCGGCGGCCAATTGGAACCTCAGCGACGATTACCAGGGAGGGCCAGCATTCCAAGCGATCGAGCTGGTCGCCGGAGCGATTCCGCCCCAAGGCGGTCGCATACGCTATGCACCGGAATTTGCCCTCTTCGAGTCGGAGAATTGACGTCGGCGCCGCTGGCACACGGCCAGGCCTGCCACAGACAAGAAGCCGCAAATCCCCAGCGACCAACTCGCCGGCTCAGGCACAACCAGGGCCGCGAACTCTCCGCCTCCTCCTGCCGCTGCTGCACTGTAATTATCGGCCCAGATCGTGTAGTCGAGACCGTCAACCACGCCGTCGACGTTGAAGTCGCCGTCGTTGTGTCCGTTCGCCGTGCTCTGCCCGAAGTGGTCCGACCAGGCAACGTAATCGAGACCATCGGCCACGCCATCGTTGTTAGCGTCTCCCGGCGCGCGCTGGATGACGTTGGCCGTGAGCGTGACAAAATTGCGGGTACCGCCGTCGAGATCGCTGCGGGCACTGACCAGCAGGGTGTCGAAGGCCCCCAGCGGCGCGTCGTGAGGGCGATCGACGTCGACCGTGAACGACGCGAACTGCCCCACATTGAGCACCGGCGTTTGCAGCATGGACAGATCGGTGCTGTACTCGTTGTCGTCGACGAACAGCGAGTAGCTCGTCGGCGTCGTGCCGATGTTTTGCACCTTGAGCGAGAACTGCGCCGTAGTCCCTTCGCTGCCGGTCAACGAGGCCAAAGTCGCCGTGAGCGAGATACCCGAGTGGTGCGTGTTCTGAATCAGCGCATTGCTGACTGCTTCAGGACCCCAGAAATCGCGCCAAACCGATTGGTCCCCTTTCATGTACAGTTCGAACCACGCCACGCTTAGGGCGCGGCTGTATTCGAGCTGCCAGGTGGGGCCGGAATCGTAAAAGCCAAGATGCGTCGCGCCGTTGAGGATGTTCAGCCCCTTGGGTGGGTTACCGTTGTTGTAGATCGTATTGGTCGTCGAGGCGCTCACCACGTTGTCTTCGCTGGCGGCAATCATCAACATGGGCTCGTGCACCTGGATGACCTGAACCGGTGCCGAAGGAATGACCATGTTCTGCGCGGCCCAGGTAGCCACGGTCTTCACCGAAGGGTTTTGTGATGCCTCGGAGATGCTCGCCGCTCCACCCATCGAGTGCCCGATTGCGGCATAGCCGGTCGCCTGCACGCCCTGGTAGAAGGGAGAGCCGGCGTTGCCGCTCTGCGACGCCAGGTAGTTGTAGGCCGATGTTTGGTCGTGACCCAGATCTTCGGTTTCGAAGACGTCCAAGATCGATTCATACGACTGCGGTGCGATCACGATGTAACCGTGGCTGGCCATTTGGGCGAGTGTGGCCGTGTAATTCGTCGATACGACCGACGTATATCCGTGGGCGAAGCTGACCACGGGGTAGGCTCCCCCGCTGAGATCCAGAGGCGTGTTGCTCCCCGCGGTGGTCGCCGGGTAATAGACCAGCGCGTTGAACGTACCGCTTCCGCCCGCGCTACGCGCCACGCTGACCTGGCGATTGCCGACGGTGTAAGCCCCGGTCTGCCCGTACGACAGATCGACGGCCTGCGCGCAGCGCTCACCGACCGCCGCCATGATCGCGGTCGCGGTCAGAATTAGAAGACAACGACGACGGCAATTCGCGCCGACGGCGCCTGCCTTGATGTGGCGATGTTCCCCCATGAGCGAACCTCCGCCTCCCCTCGTTGCGCGGTTCGCGATCGTCAACTATGCAGATCATAGTTCCACGATTGGTCTGGAGGCAACGCAATTTCAGGCATTTGCACGAGTGCCGTTCCCAATCGCGATCCATT
Organism: Pirellulales bacterium; assembly: GCA_050184475.1. Classification (GTDB taxonomy): domain Bacteria; phylum Planctomycetota; class Planctomycetia; order Pirellulales; family JAEUIK01; genus JAIESQ01. The sequence continues at coordinate 79,925 of JBFXAH010000006.1, forward strand.
TTGGCGACGAAAAGCATTGGTTGCTATGATTCGCTCCAAAACTGTTTCTAGATCTATCGACAAATTTTCTTGACAAATCTGCCGGCCAAAGCGTATTTGGTTATTTCAATCTCGGTGACCATCCCGTACCAGATGGAAACCTTGGGGTTCGGCTCTGCGTAGGCCGAGCGCGCGTAGGTGCCAGCCGCACTTCGCGGGGGCGATTCGTGGGGGAGGAACGCTAATGAGGCCCGCTATTCTCGCGTCGGTTTTTACCGTCGCGGCCCTGCTGTCTGCTGCGCCGGCTGCAGCCGGACTGCTCTACATCGACCCGCTCTACGGGTATCAAAAGACTTCCGACGTTCAGTTCGGAGTCGGCAAGCTGACCGGCAGCAAGACGATGCCGCTCTTGATGGATGTTTATCAGCCAACAAATATCGGCAAAGGGGCGGTGCAGACGAATCGTCCGGCCGTGGTCATTCAAGACGGCGGCGCCTGGGTATCGGGCGAAAAAGACAATGGTCGCGTCGTCCAGGCGGCCACGTATTTGGCACAGCGCGGCTACACGGTCTTCATCGCCGACTACCGGCAGGTGGGCGACAGCCCGGCGGCCCCAGGCCCAGGCCCCTGGAACAGTCTTAATCCAGGCGGCAACAGCAGTTTGCTGGGCCTAGGCTTGATTATCTTTCCCAGTTACAACGTGGTTCGCAACGGAATCGAAGACTTCGCGGCGGCCATCACCCACGTGCGGCAAAACGCCGCGCTGTACGGAATCGATCCCAACCATATTGCCGGCGCCGGTGGCTCCGCCGGCGGCATCAATTTGCTTGATCTTCAGTACAACGGCGACACCACGGCGGCCAGCTATCGCACCCAGGCCAACGTCGCCTTGGTCGCCTCGATGATGGGCGACTGGGATAAAGTCGTCGCCGGCGGGGCGCCCTTGTTCATGCTCAACAACGCGCTCGACCCACTGATTCACTACACCAGCGACGTCGAGCCGAACCTCCATAACCGCTTGGAGCAGGTGGGCATCTATCACGAACAGTGGATGCAGTACCCGAACATTACAGACCACAACATGCACTACGACCAGTACCCGCTGGCCGACACTGGCAATCCCTACATGACCGCCAGTTACGGCGATAGCAGCAAGCTGGTGATGGAACGCGTGGCCGATTTTCTGGCGTATCACTTCACGGCCACGGGCCCGATCAATATCGTCGTGCCCGAGCCGGCCAGCGTGGCGTTGTTGTTCGTGGGACTCGTCTCGCTGGGCGGGGCCTTCTACGGCCGGCGACGAACGGGGCGCCGTTAGCGCCGGGCGCGTCGCGATCGCCGACTTCGCAGGACAACGAGCGTCGCAACGCCGAGCCCGGCCAAGGCGAGCGTCGACGGCTCGGGCACTGCCGCCACGATCACATACGGCGTGCTGTACTTGTTGACGCGCACGCTGAAGGTTTCGCCCGCAATTGCGCTTTTCTCCAGGATATCCCACGTCCGGCCGGAAGCGGTTTCCGTCATCTGCCCGACCTGAGACCAGCCTTGGGCCAGCATGTCAGCCAGTGTCAAGCTATCGTCATCCCAGTCCCCTTCGTCAGTGCCTTCGTAGCCAAAGTGTGCCGCCAGCATTAGCTTGGTGTCGACGAGTGCTCGGAAGTCGCTGATCGCCCCCGACGGACGACGAAACTGCGAGAACACATACGAACTGGCTAGCTCGGCGGGCACATCGCTGAATCCAGAGATGGGATCGCCAAGCAGAACCGGCGTGAAATCCGCGACGGCCACCGTCCCATATTCTGGCCACGGGGCCGCCTGCGAGGGAGTAAGCCCGGTCTGCGAAGTCTCGGTAATCGCGAACGGGGGAACATACTTGTTCACGCGCAGATCAAATTCCGCCCCGGCAGTGACTTCCTTATGAAATAAGCGGAACACGCGGCCGTCACCATAGCGCAGGTCGCCGTCGTAGCTCCAACCATCGGCCTCGAGTTCCGGACGCGTGGTTTGCTCATCGATCCATCCGCCTGACGAATTGCCCTGGTAATCGTAAGCGGCGGCCAGATAGAGCTTGCCCGATTGCGTGATCTTGAAGTGTGCTTTGCCGTTGGCCGGGTCGTCGCTCGGCAAGGGAATCAGGGGAACAGAATAGATCGTCGATCCGCGAATGAAATCCGGGATATACCGCCAGGTGCTGGTGCTGTCCCCTTCGACAAGTTCGGTTGGCCCGCGATGGAGCACTTCAACCCCGGCAATCGGCCCTGCCAGGCAACGCGACGTAGCGGTGACCAGAGCGCAGGCGAGCGCTCCGAAGACGAAGAGGTACTTGTGACACTGCATTGGCAAAACTCCCTGATTCAGGTCGGTCAGACGGCAAGCTCTACGGCCGTTGCGAAGCCCCTGGCCGATGCGAGAATCCGGCGCACCGCCGAGCGCTAGAAGTGGGCGCGGGCGGCAAATAGGCAGTCGAGATGCCGCGAGCCAGAAAGCCCAGCCGGGCGACGAGCTCAACCGTAGAGCATTAGCGACTGCACACGAGCGATGACAAGAAAGCGAAAAGCGAGTCAATCACGGTAATCGATCGTTACACGCAAGGCAAATGCGATCCACACACCGTCTCGCCCGCCCGCGACCGAGGGACGCCAGCCCCGACCCAAGCCGTTGAAGTGCGTGCCGTGACGGCGCAACCCCGACTTGCCAAGACTGCCATTAACGGCTGTCCACAACGGGACGGCTCTAGGTGGTCGTGCCTGGCTTGATGGCAAACACCTTGACGCTGGCGGCATAGGCATTCACGTTGTAGCGGCGCATCAGATCGGCCAATTCGTCGTGAATCCGGGTTGCCGCCGCTGTGTCTGTTGCCGAACTGCTATCGCCACAGCAACCGGTCTGCACAACCGGCAAAGCGCTGGCCTCGCGCGGGCCCGAGCAACAACCGCCCGTTCCTTCGACGGCGGCATAGGCCGTCAGATCGGCGTTACTGTCGACGATCACAATGTCCGCGAAGCCGGCTGCCGCAAGTTGCTGGCGGTAGTCGTCGATCATGATCGCCCCGGCCACGCAGCCGATGTAAGCCAACACGTTTTGCGAGACTTCGTCCGGCAGCGGCTGCTTCAGCGCGATATCGCTCACGGCCAACCGCCCGCCCGGCTTCACGACGCGAAAGATCTCGGCGAAGGCCTTCGGTTTGTCGGGAACCAGGTTCAACACGCAATTGCTCACGACGCAGTCAACGCTGTTCGACTCCAGCGGCAGGTTTTCGATTTCGGCCAGGTGGAACTCGACATTCGCCAACCCGGCGAGCGCGGCCCCGTGGCGAGCACGCTCGACCATGTCGGCCGTCATGTCGATGCCGATGGCGCGGCCGGTCGGCCCGACTTTCTGGGCTGCCAAAAAGACATCGAGGCCGCCGCCGGAACCCAAATCGAGCACGGTTTCGCCAGCGCGCAGCTTGGCCATCGCCGTGGGATTGCCGCAGGAGAGTCCCATGTTGGCCGTGGACGGGATGGAAGCCAATTCCGCGGCCGAATAGCCAAACGCCTCGGCCACGCGCTTCACGCCCGGCGAGTCGGTGTTCAGCCCACTGCGGGCGACCGCTCCGTAGCGATCCTGGACGGCATGCTTGATGTCGGTGCTCATCGAAAGTCTCCTTTGGCTCGCAGGCATGTATCGATAGCTGCGCGATCAGCGTCACAGCTTGCCAATTAGCTCTTTTAACTCGTCGAGCGCGCGCGGCGCAATGCAGTAGCAGATGCGTGGGCCGTCGATTTCGCCTTGCACCAGGCCGGCGTCCTTCAACATTTTGAGATGCTGAGAGACGGTCGATTGGGCCACCGGCAACTCATCGACTAGTTCGCCACAGACGCAGGTCTGACGCCTGGCGAGGATCCGTAAGATGCGCACGCGCAGCGGGTGACCAATGGCCTTGGCCAGTTCGGCCAGGCGTTCTTCTTTTCTCGTGGCTCCGCTCATATCGACGGAGCAACAGGTACGACTGGGCATGCGGAACCTCGCTTTGATCGCTAATCGGCATTTTACGATACATGGCAGCGGCGTCAACCGGGCCAGTGGATTGCGCGAATCGGTCCACGCCTGCCCGCGATTGCTGCGCGGAAACGCCCGGCGCAATGTTGCGGCGAACGGGTTGAGCGTGTGAAACGCCCGCGGTGGAGAGTTACGGTTGCGGGCGCGGCACGATGACCATCCAAGATACGCCGAACTTGTCGGCCACCATGCCGAACCGCGGCGAGAAAAACGTCTCGGTCAGCGGCATCTGCACCTGTCCACCAGCGGACAGCGCCGCGAACAACCGATCAGCGTCGGCCTCGCTTTCGGCGTTGATCGTCAGCGACACCCCCTCGAACTTGGCGTTGCCGCCGCAGTTTCCGTCCGAGGCCATGATCTGCGTGTCGCCGATGCTGAAATGGGCGTGCATCACCTTGTTATCCGAACCTGGCGGCACCATGCCGGGCTGTGGCGGCACGGGGCTCTCCTTGAACCGCATAATTTGCACACCGATCGCCCCCAGCTTGCCCTGGTAAAACTCGATCGCTTCTTCGCAACGGCCGTTGAAGTACAAATAGGGCTGCACGTGCATCGGATTCTCCTTCCAGCAAAGTTGCCTGAGACTGCCACACATCCTATGGTCGAGTGCGGCTGGGCTGAATCGACATCGAGGCTTCTTTGCCGTCAGAGTTTCCTGGCCCGCATTCCTTAGCCGGGCTTAACACAGCACTCGTCTGGTGCGCATGAGCTTTCATTACATTGCCCTCCTGCGGGCCGTTAACCTGGCCGGACAGAACCGCGTGGCCATGGTCGATCTGCGAGGGCTGCTTGGCGACCTGGGTTTCGCCGGCGTGCGGACGATCTTGCAGAGCGGCAACCTGGTCTTCGACGCGGGTCGCCGCAAGCCGGCCCCGCTCGAAGCGCTGCTCCAGCGAGAAACGGCAAAGCACTTTGGCATCCAGGTCGAGTACTTCGTACGCTCGGCCGCCGAGTGGCAGGCGATCGTCGCCGACAACCCGTTCCCGGATGAAGCCAAGAGCGATCCAGGCCATCTTGTCGTGGCCTGCCTGAAGCAGGCCGCGGCGGTCAAGCGTGTCGCGGCCCTGCGAGCGGCCATCCGCGGGCGAGAAACCATCGCCGAGCGCGGTCGCGAGTTGTACATCCTTTACCCGGATGGCATCGGCCGCTCGAAGCTCACTACGGCGCTCATCGAAAAGACACTCGGCACTCGCTGCACGGCCCGCAACTGGAACACGGCGCTGAAGCTGGCGGGGCTGGTTAAGCCCGCCTGACCACCAAGGCAAACGGGCAACGCATCGCGTCGTCCGCCAGTGCTATCTCTCGGGGCATCTCACGGAACTCCGGCCGACACGACTGCGTCAATACCGTGTTGGTCAGCTCCTATCGACGCCGTTCGGGGCAGTCCGACTCCACGATCGAGGAGGCTCCCATGATGCGGTTGGTCGTTCTCTTTGCATTGGCCGCGGCGCTGACGGTCGCCGCGGCATTCGGCGGCAGGCTCCACATCGTTCGCCAGCAATCCGACGCCAGCACGGACGCGGCACGCGAGGCTGCCCGCTGGCGGGCCACGGGACCAGACGGACTCAATCGCGTGTTGCAGTTGCAGCCAAGCGATGCTCTTGCTGCGAACCCTTCGCCAGAGGCGCTTGCCTGGCGATCGCTGGTCGACGCCGTCGCCGGACAACGCGAGGCGTGGGCTTCGCGACTGTATTGGTACACCAGTCTCGACGACGCCAAAGAAGCCGCGGAAAAAACCGGCAAGCCGATCCTCTCGCTACGATTGCTCGGTCGACTGACGGACGAACATAGCTGCGCCAACAGCCGGTACTTTCGCAAGACCCTCTATCCCAACGCTGCCGTCGGCAAGTTTCTGCGCGAGAACTTCGTCTTGCATTGGGAATCGGTGCGACCGGTGCCGACCGTGACGATCGATTTCGGCGATGGCCGGACTCTCAAGCGGACGATTACCGGCAATAGCGTGCACTACGTGCTCGACTATCGCGGTCGCCTGGTCGATGCCCTGCCCGGCTTGTACGCTCCGCAACAGTTCCTGGCGGCACTCAAGCCCGTGTACGAATTGGCGCTGGTTGTTGGCTCCCGAGACGAGCTCTTCCAACGAATGGATCTGAGCAGCTATCACGAGCGCCGAATTGCGGAAATCGAAGCCAACTTGCGAACGGATCTGCAGCGGCTCGGTGCGCCGGTCGACAAGGCGGAGAACTGGCACGCATTATTGTATACGGCGACACTTTCCGCGGGCGACGAATCGACGCTTCGGCAATTGCCCAGCGAACGGTTGCTCACTCGTCGAATGCGCTCGACCATGCCGATCCCTGATCGCGATCTCCGCATCTGGGAGTTACTAGCGCAACTTCACCAAGAGGATGTGCAGCAAGACGCCGACGCGATGCGAGTAATCGCCCCCGGTGCGCGGCCGGTCCAACGCGCCAATCGATTGGCGTTTCCTAAAACAAAGACGGAGGAGCGGCTCCTGGCGAACGTGCATCTGGACGAGTTCAGCGCCAACCGCGCGCTCGACTTTGTCTACAACGAGTACGCGCTGCGCTACAAAATTCATTGGGAATTGCGCAACGGCGAAACGCGCAACCGTCCGCTGGCCGATTTCACTCGCTGGTGTTATGCCGAAGTCTTCCTGTCACCGCTCGACGACCCCTGGTACGGGCTGAAAAGCGACGCCTACGACGGCTACGACGCGTCGCCAGCCCCGCAACAAACGGCACAGGCCAATCGTTAAACCACGGCACAAACCGCGAGTGCGGCGCTAAGCCTACAGCGTCTTCAAATACTCGATGACCGCGGTCTTTTCTTCCTCGGTCAGTTGCTCGGGGAACTCGTGCCCCGCGGCGCTCTTGCCCGGCAGACGCGTGTCGAAGTAGCGCCGTCGCTCGACCGGTAGATCGGCGTCGGCCGGCACGTCGGCCAGTTCGGTCACTTCGATGCCGACACGTTCCTGATCGTAGCCATCCTCAGTGCGCGTCCAGACCACCGGGCGCTTGTCGGCGTGGAACAGGTGCCACAACGTCGGCACCGAACCATTGTGCAGGTACGGTCCGCTCGCCCAGATGCCGTCGAGCGGTGGTGCGACATAGCCCTCGGGATATTGATTCACCTTTTGCTTGCCCTGTTCGCCGAACCAGCTCATCTGGTGGCCGCCGCGGGCCAGCGGCGTCAGTGCTTGAAATCGCAGCGGATCGGTCCCCACTTCGTCGATCGGCACGTTGCGCTCGGGATACTCGCCGCCAGGGCCATCGGGGTACTCCCCGCCAGGCTTATACGTGCCATGGCACTCGGCGCACACGCGATTGAAGGCCACCTGCCCGCGCGCGGCCAGTTCGTGATCGACGCTGAAGGGGTACTCGGGCGCTTCGATCGACTCGATATAGGCCAGGATGTCTTTGAAGTCGGGCTCCCAGGCCTTGAACTTTTCGGGGCCGGTCTGCGGCAACATCAAGAAGGGCATCAACGCGCGATGGGCCTTGGGGGCGAATCCGTCGGCGTACAGCATCTTCTTTTGCTTGACGTTCCACCACGGCGGAGCGTCGTGGTCGTGATGCAGCATTTTGGGGAATGTCTTGCGCGGCACGTAATTCAGCAGCAGGTCGCGCTGCGAGCCCAGCGCGATACCAAAGATCACCGAATTGGTCGTGCCGTTCGATCCGCCGAGCGGCACGCCTGGCATGCCGCTATCGGCCAGCTCGTCGAGGCGTTCGTGCTTTTCGAGGTAGCGATACAGGTCCTCGCGCATGTTCTCCAAGGCCACGTGACTGTTCGGCAATCCGGGGATCACGCGGCCGGCGACCTTGCCCCCATGGCACGAAAAACAATTCGTCACCCAGCCGCCGTCGGGAGCCGCCACATACTGCAGCGGCACGTTCGAGCCGCGGCCGGGCAGTTCCATCAGCCCGTAACGAGATAGCGCCAGTTTGCGGCGCGTGGCGGCGTCGGCCTTCTCTGCTTCGCTGCGCGCGGGCTCTTCCCACACCGTCCACAGTTCGTCAAAGGTCGCTTCCTTGAAATCGCTGTTGAAGTACGGGCGATTGAGCAGGAACCAATAGCCCCGTTCGGCAGGTGACAGGCTCGGATCGGGGGCGTCGACATCTCCAGCCGCGACCGACGAGCCAGCCAGGAGCGCGACCGCCGCGGCTACGATCAGGCCACTTCGGCGCCAGCAGCGAGCGGGCAAATCCCAGTCTCCACGACCGAAAACTCGCCACCGTGCGCGATGCAAACAACGCCCTCGCATGGTTTTCCCTCTCCGTCGGCAGGTCGCTGCTTTGAATGAACGGTAACCGCCAGAATTGGTTAACCGCCCATCATATTAGCATACGAACTACTTGCCAACGGATTCCCCGATGGGGACAAAAACGGCCAGGCGGCGGGCCGACTGGGCGGGAGCTACGAGACCAGCGGCTGGACCAATTCAGTCTGCCAGTCGGCCGGGTTGCCGCTCGACTCGGGTCCTTTGACGTAGAACTCCCATAAGTTCCCGGCCGACGTGTGGCCGTTGGCGGCGAGCCATTCGCAGAACTCACCCCAGGCGGTGCCGAGACCTTCGTACGGCCCGTGGTAGATCGTGCGGGCGACTTTCGCGGCCGGCAGCTTGCTCGGCTGCACGCGGCCAGTCGGCTCAATCGGCGCGCTGACCGGTACACCGACTTCGAAGTCGAACACGTCGGGGCTCATCTTGAAGTGATGCGAAAAGACCGGCCCGGTCGGCGCGATAGCCTGCCCGGCGACGGCCGCCATCACTTCGCCGATGGCTGGCCCCATGACCTGCTGAATCTCGGCGCGCGCAATGGTGAGGTGAATCGTGGCGGTCTCGCGCGCCGGCGAGTCGGCGATCGTCGGTGTGTCGATCATTGCGGTCGCTTTCTCTTAAACGGGTGCAGAAACTGCTTCCAATAACCGCGCGGCACGGGGTGCCCGCCGATGCCGTAGCCGCTGGGCCATTCGTCGCGCGGCAGATAAAACGTGCCGAACAGCCGATCGAACAGCGGAAAGTGGATGGCAAAGTTCACGTCGATCGCCTCGCGGTCGATGCCGTGGTGCCAGTGATGAAACCTCGGCGTCACCACCAGCCCACCGATGCGGTTGAGGTTCCAGCCCACGTTGGCGTGCACCAGGCTCGAGTGCAGATAGACCAGCAGCAGATAGGCGTAGATCGCCACCTCGGTGAAGCCCAACACGAACATCGGGATCACCGTCGTGCCGCGCAGCACGATGATCTCCAGCACGTGCATGCGAGCACTGGCCATCCAGTCCATGCTCTTCGACGAATGATGCACGGCGTGGAACTCCCATAGTGCCGGCACCTGGTGGAACATGCGGTGCACCCAGTACTGCACCAGGTCGGTGAGAAACATGATCTCGAGCACCTGCAGCCAGACCCACTGCCCGCCAACCCAAGCGCGGAGGGTGGTCCAACTGGTGTGCTCGAGAATGGCGGCCGCCGGCGCCATCGAGATCAAGGTCAGCACCTGCACGAACAGGCTACTGACCAGGTAATAGAACAGATCCTCGCGCCACTCAGTGCGGAACAACTGCTGTTCGCGCCGACGTGGGAAGAGCCGCTCGAGCGGCACAAACAACAACCCGGTGAAGGCCAGGTTGAGCACAAACCAGTCGAGCCCCAGGTAGACTCCGTCGACCGCCGGCTCGGGCGAATCGACGCGCGAGCCCCCCAGCGCCGTGGCGGCCAAAGTGATCGTCATTGCCGTCAGGCCAAGCACTTTGTTCGTGCGCAAGATCAGACAGAGCGCCGACAAGGTGAACGCCGACAGCAGCAACAGGTGTAGCAGCAGGCGAAACCAGACCGCCGAGTACGACGCCCGCAGCGCCGGCAAGGTGAGCCATTCGGGAAAATGCAAGCAAAGGACGAAGAAGAGCCCGGCACAGGCTAGCAACAGCCCAGCCACGCCGCTGATCCAGCCGGCCCCCCAAGGCCGCTCGTGGCGCGGCGTTTCGAGATCGGCTTGCAGGGCTTCGCGAATTCTTGAGAGCATTTCCCACCCCTGCCAATCAACTATGCGGCCTCAACATTCGACTTGCCTGCGCCGCCGCTCCAACTCCTCGAGTCGGTCGGGTTCGAGAATCGCCAGCGTCCCGCCAGGCAGACGTCTTGCAGTTCAGCCGCTGGCCCGTATCACCTCGTTCACGTTCGGCTACTTTCCTGAGCAACCGCTGCATCTCGATGAGTTCCGATGCAGTCGCGGGTCCAAGGCGGCTGCGAGAAATCGGCATCGCAACACAGTAGCTCGATGGTACGCTGGCTATCGAGCTTCTGCAGTTCGTCCCGCGCAATCCGCTCCAACGCATGGCCGGCGCCGCGCCATTGCTCGACCCACTGTCGCGCCTGGGCGATTTGCTCCGACGAAGGCCGTGCGAATTCCGACCGTTTTCTTTTCGCCATCAACACTATTCTACCGCGCCGGTTGCCGTCGGCGGGCTGTTTGCGGCTTCCTGGCCTGGCAACAGCCCCTGCCAGTACATGTACGACGCCCCGATCACGACCAATATGGCCAGAAACAGCACCTGCCGCGCGTAGACGCGCACCGGCCGCGTATAGACGAAGATCTCGCCCTGCGGCGTGTTGCGCCGGCCGCGCACCACGTTGTACAGCCCCACGAGCGGTACGCCTGCCAGGAGAGCGAAGATTACCTCGGCCCGCACCTGAAATAGCGGTTCCTTCTGTATGTAGGCCAGCAGCGCGATCGTGGCCGTCACCAAAATCGCCTGCAACGAGATGACTTCGCGATAGGTGTTCTCTTGCTTCGCCCCGGGGTCGATGTCCTCGGGCGGAGTCCTGAACACCGTCATAATCTCGGTCCACTTGTAGTCCAGCATGATCGATTTGCTGTGAGTTTCTGAGCGGTTGATGTGCGAACCTCGTGACGCGGCAACTGCGCGGCGATGGCACGGGGTCACTATCGTCCGCGCTGCGAGCCACGTCGTCAATCGGCGCCATCTTGCGGTGCGCTAGCGCGTGCTGCCGCGCTTGGTCTGCCGCCATACAAAGATCGCCACGAGCACCAGGCCGGCAAACACGCCCAACACCGCTCCCTGGGAAAGTCCCAGTCCGAGGCCAACTACCGGCGGGTCGAACCAGGGGGCGTCGCCGCTGGAGAACACGGCGCGGTAATAACCGGGCGCCAGCACCCCCAACGCGCCGCCGATCGCGGCGCCGGCGACGGCGAAGAGAAACGCGCATCCGGCCACCGTGGCGATCGCCTTGAGAACCGACATCTCGCGCGGCGAGCCGGCGGCAGGATCGCCCTCGTTCGCCACGGGATCGTCGGGGCGATAGGCGTTTTCTTCAACGTCGGTTGATCGCATGCTGCGGAGATGGTCCGTCGACTGGGAAACGACTTCGCTTAACTTCACCCCGCAGTCGGTTGCAGTCAAATCGGATTGTCGACGACGACAAGCGACTCGCTGCTCACCGCGTCTTCAACCGGCCTAGATTGCCCCTCTGCTGGTTGGCGCCGCTGCCTGTTGCACGTCCATGAAGGCGATTGTCGGGGCCGAGGATGGGCAGTTGATCAGCTGAACAAATGACCCCGGAAGAGCAGGTTGTTTGACGCCGTACCGTCGTTTTTTCCAGTTCACCTGCTCGCCGGTTCCACTGCTCTCCTGCTCTATTTTGGCCGCTTGTTGAGCGGCCATAGTCGGAGCGAGAGGATTTGAACCTCCGACCCCCTGCTCCCAAAGCAACGATACTACGATTCTAAGTGATTCTAGTAAAGAACTTGCGTCGAGCAACGCTAGAAGTTGCTCTAGAAATTGCCCCAGCGACCCGGAAAACGAAGCTGACTTGGCAAGAATCATTGCCGCTTGGCCAAAGTTGCCGGCCGCAATACGGCGGGCGATTTTGGCGCTTGTTGAGTCCGCCGAGTGAACCGCGATCAAACTTCTCTTGTCAGCCGGTCGACGATCGAGGTAAGATTGGTCCGCGAAGATAACTACACCTAGGCGCACCACAAACGACGCCCCTAACTAGGCGCACGGCGCAAGCCGAGGTAGAGACCGGCTAAATCACCAAGGCAGAGCAATCCTGCGAGAGGAGAGACCAAGAGCAATCTTGGTCTCTCTTTTTTTGCGCGCGTGTTGCAACCGAACTGCCAATCAAGCTAGGTTAGTCGAAGCCGAGTTTCGCTCGGCGTGATCCGTCCGGCGTAGCCAATCGACGGACGGTAATCGGCGATAGGACCAGGCGTCAAACCGCCTGGTCCTTTTTTCTTGCACGAGGCCCGAATGAACAAGCTGCTTTCTCTCCAAGAGGCTGCCGTGCAACTCGGCTACTCCGTCGCCGGTTTGCGGCAGATCGTCGCTCGTAGTCGACGACGCCGAGCCGGCGCGGCGACTGTTGGTCCCGTCATTAGGTTTATCCAAGCGGGGCGCGGTTCGCCGATCCGCTTCGAGCAATCGGCCCTCGACGAATTCAAAGCCCGCCATACGGTCGACCCAGGCGACGGCGAGGCGGGTTCGCCGCGTCAACAAAAAAAGCGCCGGGCGGCCGGCGCTCGTGAAGCTCACGGGTTTGAGGCTTGGCTCTTAGATCGCTGACGTTTTCGACTGCGCCGACGCCATGATGGCGTTCATAGTTGCACGCCTGACGCCGCCCGCTAGACTGCTAGGCGTTCGGCCACTAGGACGGTACGGCCCGGTGAGTGTTCCTGCCCCGACGCTCGCCGGGTTTTTTCGTGCGCCGCCAGTGCTTGCCAGTGTTAGCTATCGGCGCTATCCTCACGCAATATGCCACGCAACGAGCACGCTGATGTAATCGTAATGACTGCGCTACCGCTCGAATTCGCGGCGATGCGCAGTCATCTAAAGCAAGTGCAATCGGTACATCATCCAGCAGGAACCATTTACGAAGCGGGGTGGCTTACGATCGGCACAGGAAAACGAATTAGAGTTGCGCTTGCTGAGAGTGGTCCAGGCAATGTTCCGACCGCGGCAGAAACGGAAAGGGCGATTAGTTTCTTCAAACCGCATTGCGCTCTATTCGTAGGAGTCGCAGGCGGCGTGAAAGATGTAAACCTTGGCGACGTGGTCTGTTCAACCGACGTTATCGGATACGAGTCTGGCAAAGACGAAAGCGAACGATTCCTGACACGAGGGTCGATGGGAAAACCAGCCTCTGCATTGGTTCAAGTAGGTAAGTCCGTTGCGAGAAATAAAGGCTGGGAGCAGTGGTTTCCGGAGCATGACCCGAGGCGGCAAAAACCGCCACACGCGTTCGTCGGCTCGATCGGCGCTGGCGAGAAAGTCGTCGCTTCAAACCGTTCCGCCACGTTCGAGTTTCTGAAAGCGCACTATAGTCAGATTCTCGCCGTTGAAATGGAGGGGCGCGGATTCCTAGAAGCGACCTATGTTAATCACGATGTACGTGCCATTGTTATTCGTGGAATTTCAGACCTGATTGAAGGCAAATCAGAGGCCGACGCGAGTGGTTCGCAAGAGGCGGCGGCAGCGGCAGCAAGCGCATTCGCTTGCCAATTATTGCAGGTGTACTTCGCTTCGCGTGTATTTTCGCGCCGGTCGGTTGTAACGTTCGCAATCGCACTTTTGCTTATCGGCCTTTGCATCAACTTGCTTCGCGCGGTCTGGCCTGCGGATGATCCGCCGAAGTACGATCGCACATTCTTGCAATTCACTCAGGAGCTAATTGCAGCCAAAGCACAGGGTAAGGTTCGTGACTTTATCGATCGTCACAAAGGCCGCCCGTTCGACAATTGGACCGGCATCATTAAGCATATCAATGATCGGAACAACCGACCGTATTACGTCGTAGTGCCGACGCCTGCTATCAGCGGTGACGTTCCGCAGATTATGGCCGTTTTTACAGCGGGATTTGATGCGACGATTCTGGAAGAAACTGAGATTACTTTTTCGGGACAAATCGGCGATGGCGTCGAGGCACCTCTAGTAATCACGCTTGAGGAATGCAAATCGGCCGAATCGAAAATGCCCGACGACTAGGGCCGTTGCTTTGCTCTTTCGAGTTCCGATATTCGTTCGTCGTGCAATCGCAACGCTTCATTGATCGCGTCGAATCGCGCCTCGTCACTCAACGACACTCGAACCTCCCCTGTCCTGAATTCCCCCCAACGTTCGGTACATTCATAGATACGCCAACCGCCGGGCGTGCGCCGCCAAACAGGATAGCGCCCATCGGCGCCTTTTGATTTTGAAAATGCGAAAAGCTGAATGGTTGGATCGCCGCTAGCGCTTTGCCGGTAGTAATAGAAGCTGCCGTCCTCACGAACGAAACCAAGGTTGGCCACCCATTTGACACCTTTGAACGTATAGCCCGCCGTGCCTGTAGGTCCGGTCAAGTGGAACGTGCCCCATCGACCGTGATACGCGCAGCGAATCGGCGGCCCAACGGTTACGACTTGCGGGCCTGCAGGTGGCGCCTCGTCGTCTATTAGCGGCTGAAAATCTTGAGCAAACGTAGTCGATGCGCAAAGACATAGAATCGCAACCGCGTAGCGCATGGGTCTGCCTCCCTTGAAAATGCGTGGAAATCGTTGCCATAGCGTACAGGGACGCTTTCGCGGAATGCAACTAAATTCCACACCACGTAAGTGTACAATCTGCTGGTAAGAGAAAATGTGGACAGATTCAAAATTTAGCCTCAAGTGTTGACAGGTCAGCTACGTAGGTCGCTCCATGGATTCTGCCAAAAAAATTGCGGCCAGTGTCCAAAATTGCCGTCGCGTGCATATTTCCTAGTACGTAAGCGATTGGGTGCGGGTCCTTCCCGCAATCCCCCCCTACCCCAGGGGCCGCTCGGCTGGTCCAGCGGCGAACTTTAGGGAAACTAGCTGTGTAAATGGCCGCTTCGGAGGCCATTTCTTAGTTTGAGGAAAAATGCTTGCCGGTTGTCTAAATGGGCGACTTCCCGGCCACTTATTATTTCGTGAGCAGTTGTGTAAATTGGCCTCGGTCCGGCCACTTATCAGGGTGTAGCCGAAACTTTCCGCTTTCGTGTCTAAATCCCAGTCGGTCCGGCCACTTCTTAGGGTGACGACCAAAATGTTGCGCGGCCTAGGTGTGTAAAAAACCCGGTCCGTGCCTATTTCTTAGGGTGTGGCGAAGAAAATCGCGCCAATCCGGCCACTTATTAGGGTGAGCGAAGAATTTGGCGTGTCCGTGCCTATTTCCTAGGGTATAGCGTTAAAAAGTCGCACGTTGCGGCCACTTATTAGGGTAGACGGCTAAGTCCCGTCCCGCCAGTTTGCATTCTCCCGCGGCATGCTGCCGCGTTTCTTTTGGCCAGCTTTGCGTTGTTGGCCAACATACGAACCCGTGAGGTATTCGACCATGGGATACCTGTCTGTGTCAGAGGCCGCGCGTCGACTCGGCGTCGCGCCTCGAAAGATCAGCGACGCCTTTTACCGTCGCGAACTGAACGATGCCCTTTGTCCGATCGTCGCAAATCGCCGGCTGATCCCCGAGTCGTACTTGTCGCAGCTCGCGGTTGTGCTCCGCCTGCCCACGGAATCTGCCGAGTAACACGCATCGTCGCGGCCTTCTGATTGTCACCCGGCACGCTGCCGGCTCACTCCACAAAGGAACCATCCAATGCCCCGAGGAATCAGCGACGCCCTGCTGTCGCCCTCAGTTGCCCTTGCCGCTAGCTCCGCGGCCCCCAGCTACAGCGATGCGATCGCGACGGGCCAGTCGGCCCGCGGTAGCTTCGTCGCTCCGATCGAATTCGAGCTGGCCTTGCCGGCACTGAACGTGACCCAACTTCCGAACGGCGAGACCTCGACGATTACGGTCGAGACCGACGCCGACGAGTCGTTTGGCTCGCCGACGATGCTGTGCAGCTTCGAGCAGGTTGGCGCCGGCGGCGCTGGTGCTGCGGCCGCTTCGCACGGCTTTGGCCTGCCGAACAACGTCGAACGGTTCATTCGACTTCGGTGTACGGTATCGGCCGGCGCTGGCGACTGTTCGGCCGCGACCGCCTCGCTCACCTTCCGCATCTAACGGCCTGCCGACCCTCCCCGCGCAGACCGTTCACCTATCCGAAGGAATCAACCCTGTGACTCAAGCTCAATTCTCCGCTCAAGGTGCCGAACCGCTCGGCAATTCGCAGCGCTGCGTGCCCGTGTCGGCCACAAGCGATTGGGTCGACGTATGCTCGACGCCAGCGACCGCCGACAACGGCGGCGGCGTGGTGCTCGATCCTCTTTCGATCGAGCGCTGGCTCGATCTCGGCGGCGTCGGCTCGACGCTTCAAGTGCGGCTCAAGTATCCGACCGCCGGGAGCGTCACGACCTCGCCCGTCGTGCAAGTCTTTGGCCGCGATCGCAACGATTCGCCGCAACGTCTGGTCGACGTGGATGGCGTTCACGATTTGACGCTTTCGGCCGACGCCGCGAATGACGTGCAAGACAGCACGTACAGCTACACCGAGGCGGCCGAGGTCGATTGCGACGGCAACTTGCATGCCTTGGTGGCCGTGCAAGTCGCGCTCGCCGGCAGCAGTTTGACCGGGGCCACGATTCAGGCCCGCAACAAGTAGCGACCGGGCGTCGCCCTCTTTGCCACTTCTGGCAGCCGCACTTTCCCCCCTGCAAGGTTCTGTCTATGTCCCTACGCAAAACGATCGACGGTAGCTCATTGACTGGCGGCTGGGCCGCGCTCGCCGGTACACAACTTGCATCCAACGGCAGCAACTCGGGTAGCGCGTCAGGCAACCGATTCAGTGTCGCCAGCAGCGGCGGCCCAAATTGGACCTTTCGCGCACTGACGGACGCCGATCTGGCGCACCCGATCCTCGCCGGCACCGATGCCAACGGCTACCTCGAATCGACGGTTGGCCAGCAGTGTTACTTGCAAGTTGAGGCCCAAGGCACGGCCTGCCCGAATACGGGCGACGATTACTACCTGCGGTTTCGCTTCCGCGGATCACTGACAGGTGCTGCGCTCCCAGGCGACGACGGCAAGAACTGGTGTGGCATTGTCACCAGCTCCAACACGCTGATTTGGAACTGGCTGCTAAACAACGGCTCGGCGCCCGGCGCCCCAGGTTTCGGTTTCAGTTGCGCGCCGGGCGGTTCCGTCGGCGGCAGCGCGACGAACCTTTGGGACACGAACGGCACCAAGTCGCCGCTGATGACGTTCGGACAATGGCACGAGGCCACGATTCATTTCCATCGGGCCGCCTCGACAAGCGGCTATGCCGAGCTGTTCATCAACGGCCGCAAGGTATCGACGATCACAGGGAGTGACACAGACAGCGTAATCACCTGGTCAGCACAGAACCTTTACGTGTTGTTCCCGCAATGGTCGGGCGTGCAATGGTCGGTCACCGACTTTGAAGCCTGGGACGGGACCGATATCGTTATCACGCCGCTGTACGATGCCGACGCGAATCAACCAGTGACCAAGATTCTCATGCCGGCGTTCGCGAACGCGGACAGCAACTCGCCTAACGGGCTCGACTGGCAATGGAACGGCGCCGGCCTAGCGCTGTCGACCGAGTATGCCAACTCCACGGGCAGCGAGCGGAGGCGGATTTTCACCTGCACGAGCGGAACGCCAGTCGCGACAACCTGCCATAATCTGGGCGCGCTGCCTTACAACGAACAAGGCTGGGCCACGTTGGTCTTTCCTGATTTCTCGATTCCTGGTGGCAGTGTCACCATCGCGCTGAAAAACGCCGCCAACAATGTCAACCTCATGCGGTTTGTCTTGGCGTACAGCACTACGATCGACGCTTACATGCTCGATTCGGCCGGCAACGCAAGCTACTTGCTCACTGGTCTGACGGCCGCTGTCCGGTATTCACTGTTGATCCATTTGAACCGCGATGGCCGCGCTACGTGGACGATTCTCGATCGCACGACAAGTCTTGTTTCGACGCGCGGCGCTTGGAGCGGACCTCTGCCGGACTGGACGCCGCAAACTCTTGGCAAGTGTTCTCTCTCATTCATCTTCAACACGACAGCCATCGACTTTGGCAGTCTGATCGTAGCTTCGCGCCCGACGATTGCCTTACTCGATTCGATCTCGACCACGAACTACGCGACGCCAAACCCGGATATCCGCATTCCCTACACCTGCGGAGGTGCCTGGGCGACGCTTGAGGAGCGGCAGTGCCTGCCCGGCGGTTATTGGAACCATCGCGAGGACGGCCTCAATCGCCGGCATATCACGACCACTTGCGGCCAAGGGGGTCTCACGCGGCGAAGCTGGTCGCTCAACATGATGCAGCAACTAGCCTACACCCGCGGCTGCGAATTCCTGTGTTTTGACGGCGGGGCAATCAACGATATTTTCGCGTCGACCGTCACGCCGACTGGCAACCCCACAACGCAAATCAACGCCTGTAAGCGTTCGCTGTCCGAAATGTTCGACCTGCTGTTGGCCGGCGACAACGCGATCTGGATGAGCACCGTGCTCAAGCGTAATCGCCGAGCGACGGTCACGGCAATCGACGACAATGGTTCCGGTAAGTGTCGAATCACGGCGGCCAGTCACGGCGTTCCGGTTGACACCTACTATCCGCGGATCACTGGCGGGACCGGCATTGCCGGTATCGACAACTCGCCGGGACTTGACGTAATCACTAGCTCAATCACGACGAATACATTCGACGTGGACGTGAATTATTCCACGCCTTCGCTCGTCGCGCCAGTAGTCGAGCCGCTGTCGACCAATCAAGAAACGTTCCGCCAGGCCGTCAATGCTCACATTCGTTACCTCGTGCGAGCCAAGCAACGGGCTGGCCTGGTGCGATTGAGTGATATCGATGCCGATATGGCGGCCAACCCGTCGACGTATCCCAACACGCTCAGCTCTACGGGGATGTGGAGCGACGTAGTGCATCCGCAGACCTGGCTCCCAACGCAAGCGTACGGGCAAGGTTCATGGATCGTAACCAAGCGAATGGTGGCAACCGGCATCATGCCCGCGACCCCTCGCCGGCCGCGTCGCTGGCCGCGCCGCCTCGTCGCCGGCCGCGGATAGATCGTTATCACACCTGCTTCACGTTCACCCACTCTATAGAGACCAACAATGTCCGTTGAATGCTACGAGATCATGGGAAGTCGCCGCTACACGGCGGACGATAAGGCGGTTTCCGCCAGCATGGAAACCAAGTGGCAGGTTGAGGGAACCAACGACGAGGAAATCGTTCGGTCGAAACTGCTCGACACGGCGTTTGCCACGTATGCCGACAACCTCTACGGCCGGCTGCTGATTCGAGCGACGCACGAGATCGAGCAGATCGACCACGAGTTGTGGGAATGCACGGTCGGCTACACGACGCCGGAGCCCGGCAACGGTGGCAGCGGCGACGACAACAATTCGATCGCCTTCTCGTTCGACATCACGGGCGCGACTGCTCATATCACGCAATCGAAAAAGACCCGGCGATACACGGCATTGAAGTATGCGTTACAGGAAATCCTTGCACCGAACCTCAATGGCGCAATCGGCGCCCGCAAGGATGGCGTCGAGGGGGTCGACGTGCCAATCCCCTCGCTCAAGTTCATCGAGACTCACCCTCGGCGCGACTGGCCAGTCGCAAGATGACGGAATTGTGTCAGTGGATTTCCAATTCGAGGTTGGCGTACACACAACTTTCACCACTGGCGACATCTACCTCATCGAGAAGAAAGCCTGGCAATACCTCTGGTTTTCCTACAAGGACGATCTTGACGAAAACGCTCGAATGATAAACCAGCGGCCGTTTGGCGCGTATGTCGAGGATGTTCTCGACACGAGCAACTTCGCGCAACTTGGAATCGGGAGTTGACGGCCGTTCCCGCGATTATTGGTCGGGCAGCATTAACACAAGTCATTCAAAGGTAGTCCCTTGATTCTCAAAGCACTGGTCGCACGAGACCACACGAAACTGTTCTCTCAAATGAGCGCGGTCGACAAATCGCGCGTGGAGCTGCGCGGCGGCGACTATGGCGCCGGTCTTATCCGCGGGTACGCCGTGGCCACAATCGGCGTCGTTAGTGGCCGTGACCTTTGGATCGATGCCGTATTCCTGGGCCAGTTGTCCGAGGCAATCAACGGCAGCACCGAAGGAAAGCCGATGCGGGCGAGCCACCCCGAGGGGGAGGCAGACGCGCTCGCCGGGTACGTGGCCACGACGAAGGCAGCCCGAATTGATGGCGAGGTCCTGCGGGCCGACGCGCATTTCGTTCCAATGCCGGAAAGCGATGAAAGGCCGGACCTGGCGTCGTCAATTCTGCTGAGGGCGAACTTCAATCCTCGGTCGATGGGCTGCTCGATCTATTCGACTCGCGACCTGACCGCCGAGCGGAAGTTCGTCGAGCAACACGGCAAAGCTGCCTTCCGCAGCCCCGACGCGCGCAACGTCTCGAATCTCCCGCATATACGACTGGCCGAGTTGGTTGCAGTCGACTTCTGTGAAATCCCGGCGGCCAATCGCGACGGGCTGTTTGCTCGTCCGCCAATTGATCGGCGTCTCGCAATCAACCTCGGCAGCGAAAACATGGCGCGTTTCGCCTCGTCGATCAAGCTGCCCAAGTAAGCCGTAGCGTCCGCACTTCGCGGACACGGCAGATTGTTTTTCCCCATTCGGAGGCCAATGAATGTACGAAGTCACGTTAGCACTCGATGTGCCCTTTCCCATTTCGGGAGAGGCCGGACGGACGCAACGCGAGTTGCGCAAGTCGATCGAAGATCACAACGCCAAGATGGCCGAAGTTACGGAGCAGATCGCCACTCTCCAGGGCACGAGCGCAGCCGCCTGGTCGGATTCCGACGACACTGCGGCCACGAGGCTGCGGAACAAGAAGCGTCAGCTTCTCGTCGAAGCGATCAAGATTCGCAATTTGGGGGCGAGCTTCTACCTGGTGTTGATGATGGAAGAGAAGTTGGCAGCCGTTAACACCGCGCTTGCCGAGAACGGCACCGTACTGGAAAGGGTCCAGTCTGATTTGATCCGCATTGGCTATGCGAGCGATGATCCCCAACTTGAGAAGATGGCGCGGCGTCACCCACTCGCCTGCGCTGCTTACTCCGCGCTCCTCGACCGCCAATCGTACGACAACGGCGACAATCGCCAAGAAAACGAAAAGCAGTTGGCCAAGCTCCAGGGCGAGCTGGAACGATACCGCGACCGTGCCGTAGCTGGCCTGTAGTTCTTAGCGCTCGCGCGAGACTAGGGTTTCGCGATTGAGCGTCTCGACCCGGTGGCGCGCCATGTTGCCCGACGTGGTGTCCGCCGGGTTCTTTTGACCACGCTCGCGCGCAGGTGGGATGTCCATGCGCGAATGAGTTGCGGCCGGCGGCGTTTCGTAACCGCCTCCGTGGGGCGAGACGCTCCGGTCGCTTTTCCTCTAATCGATGCAGGTAAACAAAAACTAATGGAACTGAAAGCCGTCCTTGACGAACCGTTGCCATTCGAGATCACGCCTGGCTTGGCCCAAGAGATTGAGGACTTGCGACGCGCGGTCGAGATTCGTGCGAGCGGCAACTTTTCAATATCGCCAACGTCAACTCAATCGATTCTTAATGTCGCGGAGCGACTAAGCGATCGGCTTGAGGTCGAGAGAATTATCGCCATGGCCGCGGCTGAAACGGATTGGGAATACTGGATGCGAATGAACGACGGCCCCAGGGCACAAGAGGCGTACGAAAAGGTCAAACGCATCAAGCGGCATACGCCGTTCCCTGCACTAAAGGCCATCGCGCAGGACCGCAAGACGTGTCACTGCGAGAGGCGGCTTTTCGTGGAAGTAACATAGCGGCCCGCTTTTCAAATCAGTTCGATCCTCGCGGCTGCCTCTTCGCGAGTCTCTCGAAACAAAGTCCGCCGGTTGTAGTTGGGGAGGCAGCCCCGACTATGGCCGTGCGGACTTTCTTTTTTGGTTGTTTGGCGCTCATCGTCATTTAGAAGTCTGGCTATCGATTTGCGCGGCTACGACCGTCTTGACGGTTCTGGTGACGATTAGCGGTGTGTCGCAAAACATACACTCTAGCTCCAATCGCGACATATCCGCATGCTCGCGCCGATCGTAGGCGTCAAACTCGCAATGGCAAACGTCGCACTTGATTCCGTCCCAGTTACGACCATCAACAATCGGCAAAACGACGCCATTTAACATGATTCGCTCCGCTCTCGACTACGCCGAATTGGGCTATCCAGTCTTGCCGATCAAGACCGGCGCTAAGGCCCCTCCTCTTCTTCGGCATGGATTATTGGATGCCTCGACTGACCAAGCCAAAGTTGAACAATGGTGGCAACGAGAGCCTGATGCAAACGTCGCCATCCGCACAGATGGCCTGCTTGTCGTCGATGCGGACGTATTGCCAGATGGCACGGCGAACCCCTGGCCGAACGATCCCGACAAGTTTGCTGAGTTAGCATCCGCGGCAATTTCCGCAACGCCGCGCGGTGGCCGGCACTATGTCTTTCGGCAACCTGTCGGCAAGAGCTACGGCCCAACGATTGGACAGCTCGCGCCGCACGTCGACACGCGGGCGGACGGCTCATATATCGTCGTCGCGCCGTCCGTCGTCGACGGCAAGCCATACGCTTGGGTGCCCGGTTCGGAGCTTGACTGTCGGCCCGAACAACTGGCCGAACCGCCGGCTTGGTTGCTGGATGCCCTCGACAAGCCGCGTGGCAATCTCGAATCGAGCCGCAGCGAGACGCCAGGTGAAGCAAACGCCATTCCGAGCGGGCAACGGAACGGCACGCTAACCCGTCTGGCCGGCGTGCTGCGGCGCCAAGGTATGAGTCAGGGCGAAATCGAGGCAGCGCTACTTGTCACGAACCGCACGCGCTGCAATCCGCCGTTGCCGGACGATGAGGTCAAGACAATCGCCTGGTCAGTTGCTCGCTACGAGCCGGACGCCTTGACCGTGGCCATCGTCGAGGATCACGCCGGACAAGATGGCCTGTTGGCTCCCGCGGTGAGCGGTCCGACCGATCCGGGGCCATTTCCGGCCGATTTGCTGATCGTGCCAGGCTTGCTCGGCGAGTTCATCCGTTTCACGGTCGCGACTGCCTACAAGCCGCAGCCGGTGCTTGCGCTCGGCGCGTCGCTGCCATTGCTTGGCTCGCTCGCCGGACGCAAAGTCGCCGATCCGTACGGCACGCGGACGAACATTTACACGATCGGCGTCGCCGATAGCGGGGCCGGTAAAGAGCGAGCGCGCGAAGTTTGCAAAGAGCTTTTGTTCGGTGCTGGCGCTGCGAAAGAACTACTTGGCCCCGAGCGTATCGCGAGCAGCGCGGGGCTTGTGTCGGCCGTCAGTCGCAAGCCGTCAATTCTGTTGCTGGTCGACGAGATCGGCCGCGTACTCAAGACCACGGGCGACCGTCGTACGCCGCATCTATTCGAGATACCAACCATCCTAATGGAGTTCTTTACGGCCTCGCGGAGCGTCTACACGGGAGCGTGCTACGCGGACGAACGTAAGACGGTTGAGATCGATCAGCCAAACGTCAGCCTCTACGGGACAACGGTCCCGCAATCGCTCTTTGAGGCGTTCACGAAAGAGAATCTGACCGATGGGCTTGTCTCGCGGATGATGATCTTCGAGTCGGCCGATTCCGACCCCGATCCGCAAAGCCCCATTGCGCAGGACGTGCCCGCCGAGCTGATCGACGCCGCCAAAGGGTGGCTTCGATTCGACGCCGGTTCCGGCAACCTGCGAAACGAGCATCCGAGGCCGGCGACGGTGCCCTACGATGCCGGCGCCGAGCACGTAATTGCACAACTGCAAGAGCTGGAGCGGCTAGAAAAGAAAACTCTTGGCGCTCCGTACGGCACGCTCTGGACTCGCGCGGTCGAGAAGGCCCGTAAGCTCGCGCTGCTGTATGCGTGTTCCGCGAATCCGCAACGGCCGGTCGTGACCGTCGACGCGGCGACTTGGGCCTGCCGGCTCAGCGAGTACCTGACTCGCCGGTTGATCTACCTGGCCAGCCGTTGGGTCTCCGACAACCAAGTCGAAAGCGACACCAAGCGGGTTCTGCGGATCATCGCCGAGCACGCAGAGGGCATCGACGGCACGGCACTCACGCGGGCGACGCAATGGCTGCGCCGACGGGAACGCGAGGAAGCGGTCGCGACCCTGATTGAATCCGGCGAGTTGATCGTAATCGAAGTGCCGCGTGCCGGCCGCCCCAAGCGAATCTACGTGGCCGCCTAAGTTTCTAACTTCTCTAACTTCCTAACTTATTGCCTGTGCAAGGGTAAAAAAAGCGCGTGGCAATGGGCAGAAGTTTAGAAGTTAGTGAAGTTAGACCTTATTACTCTACCCCTAAGGTACAGATTTCCATGCCGATTTCCATGCCAACCACGATCGAACCGGCCCCCCAGCCAACGCCTCGCCTCGACCACAAGCCACGCGACCTGACCGACAACGAATCCAAGCTTCTGCAATCGCTTCCCCTGACCGGGCGTCGCAAGATCAACGGCTGCGGCAGAACTGCCGGACTCGACCCCAGCGAGCGCCGAGAAGCGCTCTACGGGCTCTATATGCTCGGGTACGTTGACGTTGGGGTCGACGTGTCGAGACGAGCGTTCGGGACGCTCTACGTCGCCCGTGCCACGCCTGAGGCCCACGATTGGACTCAGGACGAATCCAGCGTGCCAGCGCTTCTGAGCTACGTTCAGGAGTCGCGGGATTACCTCGTACAGCAGTTCGCTCCGCCGGCCGTCGAAGCCGAAGCCGACATTCATCCCGACGAGGCAACCGTCCTACGGTACATCCGCCAGGCTGGTCTAGTGTCCGCGCACGAGCTGTACGCGACCCTACGCGACAAGGTTGCCGTGCTCGATTGCCGACTCGAAACGCTCACCAAGCGCCACTTGATCGGGGCCAGCTTCGGCCGCGGCGGCATCCTGTACTTCGCCAGGTGGCCTAGCGACGCCGGCTACGTCATTCCGCCCGAGCTGGTGAAGCAATGGCCAGAGTGCCGCGTCCGCGATTAGACCGTAAAGGGAAGGAAGTACGGTTTCGCGACTGTTCCCTGTGGGGTAGGGGCTAAGGTCGCTGGGAAGGACCCAAAAACTCTGCTCGCGGGTCCTTCCGGGGCACCCCTCCTCCCTACGCCTCCGGGAACAGTCACGGTATGCAACTCTCTATTTTTAAGTTCGCATGCTAAGCATTTTGTTCAGAAAGGACCGCAAGTTGTGGTTGCCTTGATCGAATCCGAATCCCCGCCGCTGTTGATCGACGTGCGAGAAGTCGGCCGATTGTGCGCTATTTCGGCGCCGCATATCTATCGCTTGTGCGATGCCGGCAAGATGCCACGCCCGCTCAAAGTTGGCCGTGCGAACCGTTGGAATCGAGCCGCTATCGTCGCCTGGATCGCGTCTGGTTGCCGGCCGCCAGTCAAGAAAGCTTGACGGCGGCGATTCATTGTGCGCAACTGTGCGCATGCCCAAGCCGACAACACTTTCTCAGATTCTTCGCCAGCGTCTTATCGCGAGCGGAATCCCCCATAAGCGCATTGAGCGCGAGGCCGGCGTTTCGCGTGACGCCTTGCGTCGGCTGGTCAACGGGGAGCTGTCGATGCGTCTGCGAAACGTCGACACGCTGGCCAGGTATCTTGGCCTCGAATTGACGGACAAAAAGAAACGCTAGGAGCGTGTGCGATGGGTCGTGTGTTCCGCAAGCTACAGACGAAACCGATCCCCGAAGGCGCCGAGATCGTTGCGAAGAAGGTACGCGGCGAAATGCGGCAATTCGCCAAGTGGACCGATAGCCGCGGCCGAACGTACACGCAACCCGTACGCAGGGTCGAATCTGGCGCGAACGCTGGGCAGCTACGACTCTATATCGAGTCGTCGACGTGGTATGCCAAATACCGCGATGGCTCGGGAGATGTGCGCGAGGTCGCGACCGGCTGCAAGGACGAAACGGCAGCTCGCAAGATTCTGTCGGACCTTGAACAGCGCGCCGACAAGGTACGCTCAGGCATTCGCACTGGTGGGGAGGATGCGGTCGTAAGCCATCAAGCGACGCTGATCGACAAGCACTTCGACGCCTACATTAAGTCGCTTGAGGCTCAAGAAACTACCAAGACGCATCGCCAGGACGTGCGGCGTTATCTGGACCGCATTGCCAAGGATTGCGGTTTCACCTCGCTTGCCGATCTGCATCGCGACCAGCTTGAATCGTGGTTAGCCGAGATGGCTAAGTCGCCATCGCCAGGTGTTACCCCGATAGCCGCCCGCACGCGCAACGCCTATCGCGACGCCTGGGTGTGGTTCTGCAATTGGTGCGTCGAAACCAATCGCTTAATTGCGAACCCGTTCGCCAAAGTCGCCCGTGCTGATGAGAATTCCGACGCGCGACGCAAGCGACGCGCCATGAACGAGACCGAGCTAATGCGGTTGCTACACGTCGCTACCTGGCGGCCGATTGCTGAGCGGGGCCGCTTGACGGTACGCAAACCGGCGAGCGAGAAGAAAGCCAAGCGAGACGGCTGGTATCCGCAACCGTTAGACGCAGAGAACTTCGATGATGCGTTGGCCCGCGGGTTGGATCGGCTGAAAGACAATCCCCCCCTTGTGGCCAAGCTCAAGCGTCGCGGCCGCGAGCGCGCCTTGATCTACAAGATGCTCGTTCTGACCGGCCTCCGACAAGGCGAGCTAGCCTCGCTCACGGTCGGCCAGCTCATGGTCGACGAACCGCAACCGTACGCCGATCTAGCGCCACGCGATGAAAAGAACCGCGAAGGCTCCGCCATCCCACTACGGGCTGACCTGGTGGCCGACCTGCGAGCTTGGCTGTCCGATTTGGCGGCCGAACGCGGCGGACCTTTGCCGGCCGGAACGAAGCTCTTTGCCATCCCTGACAAGCTGATTCACGTCATGGATCGCGACCTACGGGCGGCCGGGATTCCGAAGCGCGACGAGCGAGGCCGCACGCTCGACGTACACGCCTTGCGGCACTCGTTCGGTACCCTACTGAGCAAGGGCGGCGTGGCCCCTCGTACGGCTCAGGCGGCCATGCGACATTCGACCCTAGACCTCACGATGAACGTCTACACGGACCCCAAGCTGCTAGACGTGGGCGCGGCTCTGGACGTACTCCCGGAACTGCCATTGGCCAGCGAACCTGCCATCAACCCTCAGTCCGCTGCCACGATTGGCAATTCTCAGATTGCCCTAGAGATTGCCCCAGCAACTGAGAAAACGAGAGAATCTGAGCGTAGAACTGAGAAGATAGGCAAGAAAGGCGCCGCGACAGAGAAGGTCGCAGAAATGGCCGATTCGGCAATAAACGCCGCAAAAACCGAGGTTTTCAGCGGCTCGAATCAAATCGGAGCGAGAGGATTTGAACCTCCGACCCCCTGCTCCCAAAGCAGGTGCTCTAGCCAGGCTGAGCTACGCTCCGCATTCGCTCTCAAATCATAGCGTCCGGCCGCTCGGGCGAAAACCGGCCACGTTCCGCCCGCACGCCACCAGCGGGCCCCCGCTTCACTCAAGCCGGAAGGTGTACACCACCGCCCGCTGCGGGTCCTCGATACCTCCGCTGTCAGCATACAGCGCTCGGGCGGCCGAGTTGTCGACCTCGGTCGCCACCCAGGCTTCGACGCCGCCCCGGGCCCGGGCGTGCGCCAGCAGGGCGGCGAGCAAGCGACGGCCCAGTCCGCGCCGCTGATGACTCGGCGCCACCCCAACCTCGTTGATAAACCACTGCGAAGGCTTGTCGGGATGCACGTAGTCGATGGCCGAGGCCATGCCGACGACTTGCTCTCCGTCGAGCGCCACGGCCAGGTGAAACCTGGGATCGGCCAGGTACTCGGCGGCCAACTCGGGCCGCACATCATGGTCGAACACGTCGTCGGCCACGTTGGTCAGCACGCCCGCTTCGTCGGCGCAGAGGATGCGCACTTCGATCGACATGTCGGGGACCATCTCGTGGCTAAAAACGGGTGTTGGTTCAGACACGGCCCCGCGGCAAACGGTTCGCGGCAGCCCGACGTTTGAACGACCGCCAAACTCGCGGTTCAGGAAACGTCGTGGCCCGCGACGCCAGCACCGAGGCGAATTTCCGGCCAAAGTCCCACGGCTACGGGTGTCGCCCAGGCTAGGCTAGGGTTTGTTGCCGGGGGGCATCGTCGAATTCGGATAGAAGAGGACGGCGTTGCGCGAATCGATGCTCTTGAGGTTGGCCTCGTTCGAGTTGCGGCCACCCAGCAGCGAGGTGATCAACTCCTCGACCTGACAGCCGCAACAGCCGAGCAGCAATCCCAACAGCAGTGCCTGAGCTAGTCGACGCATCGCATCACCCCGCCTGCTGGCGCTGCGCCGCTCCCTGCGACAAGAGCAACTCGTGCAGCCGGTCGAATTCGTCCTGATTCGCGAAGTGGACCACGATCTTCCCCCGTTGTCGGGCGTTGACGCGCAGATCGACCTTGGTCCCCAGGGCCTGCCGCAACTCGAGCTCGAGCGCCACGACCTGCGGCGGGCGCCGGCCACGCGTGGTCGGCATCGCCTGCGAACCAGCGGTTGCCGGCACCGGCGCCCCGTCGGCGGCTGCTAGCATCTCCTGCACGAGCGCTTCGACCGCCCGCACGCTCAAGCCCTGGGCGATCGTTCGTTCGCATACCTGAACTTGCTGTTCTTCTGTTTCCAAGGGGAGTAGCGCGCGGGCGTGCCCCGAGCTGATTCGTTCCGCCCGCACGGCAGCCTGCACGACTGCCGGCAACTCCAGCAAACGGATCAAGTTACTGACGGTTGTTCGGTCGACGTTCACACGGCGGGCCAGCTCTTCGTGGGTGGCAGAGAACTTTTCCAGGTAGCGCTGGAACGAGATCCCCTTGTCGATGGCGTTCAGATCGGTGCGATGCAGGTTCTCGACCAGCGCCAGCTCGGCCATCTGCTGATCGTCGGCATCGAGGATCATGGCCGGCAAGGTTTGCCAGCCCGCCTCCTGGGCGGCACGCCAGCGACGCTCGCCGGCGATCAACTGATAGCGGTCATCAACGCGGCGAACCACGACCGGTTGCAGCAGGCCGTTGCTCTTCAGGCTTTCGACCAGCGACGCCAATTCGTCGGCATCGAACTCGGCACGCGGCTGATACGGATTGGGGTCGATCGACGAGATCGCGATCGGCGAGGTCTGGCCAGGCTTCGCCTCGGAAGGCAGGCCATCGTCAACCACGACAACGCCCAGCGGTTGATGCGGCAAACGTGGCGAGGCGGCGGCCCCCACCGGATCGTCGCCAAAGCTGCCTGTATTCGCATCGGGCCCGCGCCCCAAGAGGGCCTCGAGTCCGCGGCCGAGTCGTCGTTCTTTAGTCACGTTCGAGTACCTCCATGCAGAGTTCGATGTAAGCGCGTGCCCCCCGCGAGCGGGGCGCATAGTCGAGCACCGCACAGCCATGGCTGGGGGCCTCGGCCACGGCCACGTCGCGCGGGATTGGGTTGCGGAAGACAATGTCGCCGAAGAATTCGCGGACCTCGTCGTCGACTTCGGCGGTGAGCTCCAGCCGCGGGTCGTACATCGTCAGCACGATGCCGCCGAAGGCCAGCCGGCTGGTCTGCGTGTTCATCACGTCGCGGATCACCTCGATCATCTGGGCCAACCCTTCCATGGCGAAGTACTCGCACTGGATCGGGATGAACACTTCGGTCGAACTGGCCAGGGCGATGCGGGTGAGCGGCCCCAGCGACGGCGGGCAATCGATCAGCACGAAGTCGTACGACGTGAGCCCCGCCGCCAAATGCTGTCGCAGCGTGGCAGCTTGTTCGTCGCCGCTGGTCGCCAGCGCGTCGACGTCTTCGAAACTGCGGCTGCCGGGGAGAAGTTCGAGATTCTCCGTACCCGGCGCGCAGAGCGAATCTGCTAGCGGTGCTAGCGAGACGAGCGGATGTCGGGCGCTGGGCGATTGCCCCAGTCCGGTCGTTGCATTGCACTGCGGATCGAGGTCGACCAGCAGCGTGCGATTGCCCGCCTTGGCCAAGCCGACGGCAAGATTGACCGCCGTGGTCGTCTTGCCGACGCCTCCCTTCTGGTTCGCGATGCAGAGAATGCGCGTCACGGATAAGTAACCGCCAGGCCGAGCGCGAGTGGAACGCAGAAATGCCGATGAGTGCGGGCCGGATTCTAACCGTCACCGCGCCGCTGCCGGAATGTCAGTTACGCCGTCCAGTGGGGGCGTGCTGGCAGACTTGCTGCCGGCAGCGAATGCTAGCGACGCAGGTGGCCAGAAAGTAGCCGCCACGAGCCAAGAAAGTCGAGAATATCGGCATTCTCGCGGCAACCTCTTTAGCGAAAGTGAGCTTTTTTACGTGAGCCCGCGCGCACGTTTCACGTGAAACCTTGCCAACTGCGTCAGCGTTGCCGACTGTTTCACGTGAAACACATCTGGACTGGCGCGAGGCCAGGCAAGCGGCCAAACCGAGGTAATTCCAACTCGGCCCGATTGCTGGTTGTCGGCCGCATCTGAGCCGCGAAGCTACTCGAGCGGATTGATCACCAGTCCGCTGAGCAGCTTGGGATAGAAATAGGTGCTCTTGGCCGGCATCCGCTCGCCGCTTTGGCTGATTTCGCGAATGTGTTCGAGCGTGGCC
This sequence comes from Pirellulales bacterium, assembly GCA_050184475.1. Lineage (GTDB taxonomy): Bacteria > Planctomycetota > Planctomycetia > Pirellulales > JAEUIK01 > JAIESQ01. Next base: position 110,488 of record JBFXAH010000006.1, read on the forward strand.
GGCATCACCAGTGCCGCCAGCGGGTAGTCACCCGATTCGAGTTCGTCGACTACCTCGCTGACGAGGTGCACGTAAGTGGGCTTCGGCAGGTCGCGCGCCCCCAGTAAGCCTTCGACGACCAGTTTGTGCAGCAGGCTCACTCCCAGTCCGCGCCAAGGTTCGCTGTGCTCGGCGGCGATCTCGGCCATCCGCGTGCGGCCGGCGTCTGCCAGGCGGGCGATGGTCCAGCGCTCGTCGGCCTGGGTGAAGAAGGCCATCGTCCCTTGCTGATCGTCGCTTTCGATTTCGCCCCACACCGTTTCGGCCAGGTCGCTCCCCTCGCCGGCGATGCGGCAGGTGAAGGCCGCGCCGAGCTTCTGCTTGAGCCCCTCGGCGTCGAGTTGCGGCAAGCCACGGAACAAGCGATGCGTGGGGAGCACGACCATCCCCGGATCGTTCATGCTGATGCAGGTCATCAGCACGAAATTGGCCGGATGCTCGGCATCGAGCTGCCCGCCGGCGGCCGTTGCGATTTCGTCGCGGTAGTTGCAAGCCGTCTCGTAGCGGTGATGGCCGTCGGCGATGAACACCGGCAGCGGCCCCATCGCTCCGGCGGCCGCCGCGATCGTAGCTGGATCGGTCACCAGCCACATACGGTGCACCACGCCGAGATGATCGGTCGCTTCGATCGGCGGTTGACCGGCGACCGCCTTTTCGAGAAGGTCCTGGGCGCGGTTCTCAGGGTCGGGATAGAGCCCGAACACCTGGCTCAGATTCGCCCGGCACGCTCGCGTGAGCAGCAGGCGGTCTTGCTTGGGACCACTCATGGTCTCTTCGTGCGGGTAGATCCGCCCGGTACCGAACCGCTCGAGCCGCACTCGGCACATGAATCCGCGCCGCGTATGCTGCTGCCCGTCGTGCTCGAACGTTTGATGGTAGACGTACAGGGCCGGGGCCGAGTCGGTGAACAGCACCCCTTCGCTCTGCCAGTTGCGGAAGAAGCGGGCGGCGCGCACGTACTTGTTGTGCTGCTCGTCGTCGCCGGGTTCCTCGCGATTGAGGATCAGCCGCACGACGTTGGCCGGGTGCTGCTTGTAGAGCTTGTCTTGCAGGTCGGGTCCGATGACGTCGTAGGGCGGAGCGACGACGGCCGACAACGGACCGACGTGGGCCAGGTCGTAACGCACGGCGCGGAAGGGGCGGATCTCAGGCATGGCTGGTGGTCGGGGGTCAAAGGCAAGTGGTCAGACATTCGCGGCCTGTAATGTAGGGCGCGCGAATCGGACCAACAATACGCTGGCGATTCCAGCTCGACGCGCGCGGTGCGGCGTCACACGTGCCACGTGAAACATGCCCGGTCATGCCAGGCGAGACGCGTTGGCGCAACGCCGTAGCCATGCCATCAGGTGCACAAGACGCACCAGTGGGTGCCAGCGCAGCGCGTGGCAAGACCCGATCGCGCGCTGGCCGACGACTCGCTCAGCGGCCGCTGTTCTAGTACCGGTAGTAGTCGGGCTTGAACGGCCCTTCGACCGGCACGTGCAGATAGGCGGCCTGCTTCTTGGTCAGCTTGGTGAGCTTGACCCCCAGCTTCTCGAGGTGCAGCCGGGCGACCTCTTCGTCGAGATGCTTCGGCAGGCGATGGACGCCGACCGGGTAGTTCTCCGACTCGGTCCACAAGGCGATCTGCGCCATCACCTGGTTGGTGAACGAATTGGACATCACGAACGAGGGATGCCCCGTGGCGCAGCCAAGATTGACGAGCCGCCCTTCTGCTAGCACGATCAGCGAGCGGCCGCTCGCCAGCGTGTAGCGATCGACCTGCGGCTTGATCTCGACCTTCGTGCCGCGGCCCGCCTTGACCTCGGCATTCAGCCAGGCGACGTCGATCTCGAGATCGAAGTGGCCGATGTTGCAAACGATCGCATCGTGCGGCATCCTCGCCAGATGCTCGCCGAGCACGACGTCTCGGCAGCCGGTCGCCGTGACAAAGATGTTGCCGCGCGGCGCCGCCTCTTCGAGCGTGGTCACCTCGAAGCCTTCCATGGCCGCCTGCAGGGCGCAGATCGGATCGATTTCGGTGACGATCACCCGCGCGCCGTACGAACGCAGCGAGTGGGCACACCCCTTGCCGACGTCGCCATAGCCGCAAACGACCGCGACTTTGCCGGCCACCATCACGTCGGTCGCCCGCTTGATGCCGTCGGCCAGCGATTCGCGACAGCCATAAAGGTTGTCGAACTTGCTCTTGGTCACCGAGTCGTTGACGTTGATCGCCGGCACGCGCAACTCGCCGGTCGAGTGCATCTGATACAAGCGGTGTACGCCGGTCGTCGTCTCTTCCGACAGCCCGCGAATGCCGCCGAGCAACTCGGGAAACTTGTGGTGCACCATGGCGGTCAGGTCACCGCCGTCGTCGAGAATCAGGTTCAGCGGCTGACCGTCGGGAAAGTGCAAGGTCTGCTCGATGCACCAGTCGAACTCGTCGTTCGTCATCCCCTTCCAGGCGTAGACCGGCACGCCCGTCTTGGCGATGGCGGCCGCCGCATGGTCCTGGGTCGAGAAGATGTTGCAACTGCTCCAGGTGACGTCGGCCCCCAACTCGGTGAGTGTCTCGATCAGCACGGCCGTTTGAATCGTCATGTGCAGGCAGCCGGCGATGCGGGAACCCGCCAGCGGCTTCGACTTGCCGTAGCGCTCGCGCAAGGCCATCAAGCCGGGCATTTCGTTTTCGGCCAGCTCGATCTCGCGGCGGCCCCAATCGGCCAACGACAGGTCCGCGACTTTGTACGGCAACTTGCGGGTTTCGACCTGGGCCACTGGGGATTCTCCTTAGCGGGGCGGGGTTGGCTGCCGAAGTGCTTACACAGCAACGACTTGCCAGCTGGCACTCCTGCCACGATCGCGGTTCGCGGCCGTGGCAGGGCTCATCGCGGCACGTGACTATGTTAAGTGCCCGGGGGGGCAATTGACAAGTCGCTGGACTCCGGCCGGTTGTTGCTGCATAGCTTACCCTGATTGCTAGCGCGTTGGGCAATACTAGGAGACATGATCGAGTCAGACGATAACCCATATGCCGCGCCCGACATTCCCGCGGACGCCAAGCCTTCGCGTCCTCCAGAACTTCCGATTCTCAACCGCATCGTTTCCACGGCACTTTTCACCTTTGCGACGTTGATGCTGATTTGCTCTGGCGGTGGAACGCTGGTTCATATTCTCGCGCCCAGTTTGCTCCCGCCCGACGACCATACGGTGGCCTCGACGATGGCAGTGTGTGTCATCGTGATCGGCGGGCTGTACGCGATTGGCTTCTGGCTGCGGCGTCACAAGAAACCGTCGGAGTAGTTGCGAATCAATCGAGCCGCGAAAATGCCTCGCGAGCTGCGTCGACAAACGCCCGCACTCGCTCGGCGTCCTTGAGTCCCGGCTCGCTCTCGACGCCGCTGGCCACGTCGACCGCCGCCGGGCGCACCTGGGCGATCGCCTCGGCGACGTTCTCGGGTGTGAGCCCGCCGGCCAGCACCAATGGCGGCACGCGCGGCTTGCTGGCATAACGCGACCAGGCGTCCCAGTCGGCGCGCTCGCCGGTACCGCCATATTGCCCGGGCACCGCCGCGTCGGCCATCACGGCCAACAGTTCGACCCCCGCCTTGCGGCAACGCTCGAGATAGCGCGAGACTTCGGCAAGGCTCTTCGTCGTGGCGCGGATCGCTCGCATCACGCTGCGCGGCGCGAGCGCTAGCACGTCTTCCGGCGGTTCATCGCCGTGCAATTGAATGATGTCGAGCCCGACCTGTTCGGCCGCTGCCACGATTGCCCCCGTGGTGCCGTTCACGAACACCCCGACCTTGGCGATGCCGGCAGGCAGCCGCGCGGCGATATCGCGCGCCGCCAACGGTTCGATGAATCGCGGACTGCGGGTGCAGAAGTTGAAGCCGACGGCGTCGGCCCCCGCGTCGACAGCGGCCTGCGCGTCGTCGAGGTTCGTAATGCCACAGATCTTGATGCGAAACATCTTGCCACGGATTGCGGTGTTAGCCGCGAAGTTCAAGAGGGGATTGGAAAGCCACAGAGGGCACAGAGTTCACAGAGGAATTTCAAGATTAGATTCAATCTCGCAACACAAAACCGCTGCATAAATTGGGCTAGGGCTGCGTTCGGGGCAGTCTTCCTAAAAGAACTTAGCGTGGCACAGCCGCCGAGTTGCACTCATTCTCTGTGCCCTCCGTGTCCTCTGTGGCTAATCTTCGCTCGGTGCTCTCCGTAGCTTGGCCCTCCTAGCCGGCGGCGACTCTTCCGCCACGTTCATCTTACTTGCTAGCACGCTCGCTGGCAGGCAACAAGGGTGCAGAACTCCCCGCGCAACGGCCGAATGGTATTAGGGTTCGCAACCACGCAGTCTGCCCAGTGCGAAAAGTTCGCGACGGCATCCAGGCACCGCAGCGCCGAGTTGAAAGAGCATTAGTCGTATGTACGAAGCGTTCTATCAACTGAACGGCCGGCCGTTCGTCGCCACGGCGCTGGCCGGGCATTACTTTCGCACCGCCAGTAGCGAAGCCGCCCGCGAGACCACGTTGCGCTGTGTGCGTCGCAGCGAAGGGGCGGTGCTGGTGGTCGGCGGAGTCGGCATCGGCAAGTCGATTTTCTGCAGCATGATCGCGCAGCACTTGCGCCCGACGCACCAGGTGGTGACGTTGGCCGGCGGCGAGTGCGTCAGTCGGCGAGCCCTCTTGCAGACGATTCTGCATCGACTCGGCCGCCCGTTCCGGATGGAGGAAGGGGAACTGCGCCTGGCCCTGATCGACTACATCAGCGGCTATTCGTTGCCGGCGACAGGGCTGGTGCTGGTGATTGACGAAGCCCAGTTGCTCGACATTCCGCTGTTGGAAGAACTACGGCTGTTGACGAACCTGGTGCGCTACGAGCAGCCGTGCGTACACCTGGTGCTGGCCGGCAACCAGGAGATCGAAGAACGGTTCGCCAGCCCCAAGCTCGAGTCGTTCAATCAGCGGTTGGCGGCCCGCTGTTACCTGGCCCCCTTTACGCAAGCCGAAACGCGCGGCTACCTGGCGGCGCGGTTGGCCGCCTGCAATGGGCAGCTCGAGCGCTTGTTTGACGACGACGCGGTACGCCGCATTCAGCAGGCGACCGATGGCGTGCCGCGGCTGGTGAACCAGCTTTGCGATCATGCCCTGGTGTTGGGGGCGGCCGCGCGGCGATCGCCACTCGACGCCGACGCGATCGCCGAGGCCTGGGCCGACCTGCAGCAGTTCCCGTCGGCGCGTGGTCTGGCATCCAATCCAACGCTTTCGCCCGTGTCGGCGACGGCCATTCGCTCGGCCGTCGATTCGGGTGCCGCGAATTTCGGTTCCGGCCAGGGGGGCGCGACGGCGACGATCGAATTCGGCACGTTGGACGACGAGGATGAGTCCGAGCTCGTGCTCGCATCGACGCCAGCCCGTAGTGCGTCGAATGGCCATGCTCATGGGGCGACAAGTGCGGCGGCCGTCGCCACGATCGAGCTCGTCGATCCGGTGCACGCCAAGCATTATCAGTTCGAGCAAGAAGAAGTGGTGGTCGATCGCTATGCCCGCCTCGAGAGCAGCGGATTGGGGCGCCGGCCGCGGGTTGAGAGCATCGAAGGCCGCATTCTCGGCGATCTGCTGCAGCCGTTCGTGCAGGCCGAAACGTACGACCACATCCGCATCGTGGCGCCGCCAGACGCGCCGGACCTGGCTCCGCAGGCTTCGTACGTTGCCCAACCAGAAAGCGGGAGTTGTGGCGATCACGACCATGGGTGTTGTGGCCATTGCCATGCCGCGCCGGCGAACGCCTGGACCGACACCATCGACGAAGCGGACGACGATACGCCCGACGAGGTGCTAGCAATCGACGATAGCGATCTGATCGTCATCGACGAAGAGGCGCACGACGGCGGTCGGCACGGCATTATGCGGGGCGCCGCCCGCCGCATGGAGTACGAGCAGCTTTTCGCCAAGCTCCGCCGCGAGACGCAGTAACCACCCTTCGCGGTAGCTTCTCAACCTGCTAGCAGCACCGACGGCCGGCGGGCACTTCTCTTGACGCCTGGCAGGCTCGGCGGCTACGGTCCGCCCGCCGGCGCGACGATCCGCGCCGATCTGGCCCCTCTCGTTTCCTTCAGCGAGCACGCCCATGGCCTCGTGGCGCAAGTCCACGCCCAGTCGCAGCGCCGCGCGCCATCAGCGCGAAGCCGGCGCGACTTCCAACCGGGAGCAGGCATCCATCCAGGCGCCTGCCGGCACCAGCGCGCCTGCCGCGCCGTCACGGCGCGATTCCGCCACGAAGTGGGCGGCCTGGTTGCTCGTCGCGCTGGTCGCGGTCGTCTACGGTCGGACGGCGAACTTCGATTTTCTCAGTTGGGACGACGGCTACCACGTCACGCAGAATCCCTGGCTCAACCCACCGTCAACGACGGGGCTCGCGCATCTTTGGAAGCAGCCTTACTTCGGCCTGTACGCCCCCGTGGCCTACACAGCGTTCGCCGCTGAATCGCTCGTTAGCGGGTGGCTGCCCGGTGCAGCTGACAGCTCGGGTTTACAGCCGTGGGTCTTTCATCTCGGCAGCGTGATGCTGCATGCCATCAATTCGCTGTTGGTCTATCGGCTGTTGCGGCGCATGGTTGGCCAGACCTGGCCGGCGGCCGCCGGCGCGGCACTCTTTGCCTCGCATCCGCTGCAGGTCGAAGCTGTCGCCTGGATCTCGGAGACGCGCGGCCTGCTCAGCGCATTGTTCGGGCTGCTGGCGATCTTAATCATGCTGCCGGGCGCCGACCTCCATCGACTCGACCAATCGCGTTGGCGCAGCGGACTTCGCTGGGGATTGGCGACCGCCTGCTACCTGGCCGCGCTATGCAGCAAGCCGACCGCGGTCGTCGTGCCGGCCCTGTTGCTGGTGATTGCCTGGGCGTGGCCGCGACTCTACCGCCACGACCATTTAGATGATCCGGCGGGCGACGCGTCGGATACAGCGCTCGGAAGTGTCATCGCCGGCATGCGGCGACTCGGTTGGAGTTGGATCGCGCTGTTGCTGGTTTGGACGACGATTGGCCTGAGTTTCGCCATCGGCACATCTCATCTTCAACATCACGTGGCGCTGTCGACGTCGCTCCCCTGGTACGTTCGACCATTCGCGGCCTTGGCCGGCACCGGTTTTTACCTGGGCAAACTGTGCTTGCCCGTCGATCTGGCCCCCGACTATGGATGGCGGACCCCGGTCATGGCGTCGCCGCAATGGCGCTATGCCTGGTCTGTTGTGCCATTGCTCGCCGCCGCGCTGCTCACGCTTCGCCGACGAACGATCGACCGTCGCTGGTGGGCCGTGGCGCTGGTCACGCTCGTCGCCGTCGCACCGACCAGCGGTATCGTTTCCTCGGCGTTTCAAGCCATTTCGCTCGTGGCCGACCGCTATTTTTACCTGGCGATGCTCGGGCCGGCGCTGGGGATGGCCCTCTGGCTGGTACGGCAGAAGCCGACGACTCAAACGGTCGCGCGGGTATCGCGCCAGCAGCGGCGCCGACATACCAGCGAACCGACACCCCCGGCACAGACTAATTGGCGTTGGCCGCTCGCATGGGGCGGCCTGGCCGTGTGTGGCGTCCTCTCGTTCGTGCAGTGTGGCCATTGGAGCACCGACGTTTCCGTCGCTTCACGAATGCTCGAGGTCAATCGCCGCAGTTTCGTCGCCCTCACGCAGCGTGGTCACGCGGCCGCGCGAAATGGCGATCCGGCCACGGCCGCCGAAAGTTATCGCGCGGCACTGCACGCCAATCCCAACTACCCGCTAGCCTGGTTCAATTGGGGCGTGTTGCACTTGAAGCAACGAAAGTGGAACACCGCCGCCCGCGATTTCGAGCGGGCTTTGGAACTCGATCCCACCGACGTGATGACGGCCACCAATCTGGGGCGGGCGCTGATCGAAGCCCGGCGCTACGAGCGGGCCGTTGCCGTGCTCAGCGCGGCAGTCGCCCGCGAACCCGACTGTGCGCTGGCACAAGCCACCTTGGCCGATGCTCAATTGCAGCGGCGCGACTTCGCCGGCGCGACTCAAGCGCTCGACGCCGCGTTGGCGGCGCAACCCGAGCTGGCCGACGCCTGGTATTTGCGCGGTTGCCTCAACCGCGAACAACAAGACCTCGACGCCGCGGCGCAGGCATTCAATCAGGCGATCGAAATCGACCCCCGCCTGGCCGCCGCGCATTACGGTCTCGGCGAATTGGCGATCGATCGCAGCGACTGGCCGGCCGCCGAGCAGGCATTCGCCGCGGCCGTCGAGTGTCAGCCAGGCTTCCTGCAGGCGCGGTTCCAGCGAGCGCGGGCGCTCGCCCAGCAGCAGCGGCTTGACATCGCCGCCGCGGAATTCGAGGCACTTATCAACTCGCACCCCAGCTACATCGATCCGTACCTGGGGCTGGCCGACGTCCGCTTGCAGCAAGGCCGCGCGATCGATTCGCAGTCGTTGTGCGAGGCGGCGCTAGCCCTGCGTCCCGGTTGGCCGCCCGCCAACCAGGCTCTGGCCCGCGCTCAGGCGGCCAGCTTGCGGTAACTCGACCTCATCGGCGTTCGGCAGATTCATCGACAACTGCGTGGGCTGATTCTCGGGCAACTGTCGTCGCGGCCGCTGCCGGCGTTCCGAAATCCAGTAGGCCACGGCAATCATTGTCATCAGGACGGCGACAACCGTGAACATGACGTTGTACTTCGGCAGTCCGAGCGCGCCGGAGACACGCAATAGCACGCCGACAATCGGCGCTCCGCACATCGCCCCCAAATCGAACATCGCCAGCAGCAACGTGGTGCCCAACCCGCGGTAGCGCAGCGGCATCGTGGTGTTGCCTCCGGCGATCACCGCGGGAAACAACAGCGCATGCGAGACGCCAAGCATGATCGCCGGCAAGGCCATCTGCCACGGTTGGCTGACTACCAGAAACAGCAACATGCTGGCGATCATCGCCGCCATGCCGCAGTGAATCATCACCGAAAAACCAAACCGCTCGGGGAATCTGCGGATCGACATCCGGGTGATGAAGCCCGTGCCGGCATAGACCGTAAAGAACACGGCGATGCCCGAGATGTGCATGTAGGCCGTGAAGGGGCGCACGAAGGTCGATGGCAAGCTCAGTCCGAAGCCCATCGCTACGGAGATAAGCAGGATCATGCCGGGGTGATAGCGCCGCAACAGCCAGAGCACGGGCGGTTGGCGGCGGCGCAGCGGCTGGTGATAACCGCGCGTGGCCAGCGTGCCGAACACGAAGCTGGCCGCGCTCAGCCCGGCGGCCGCGGCAAACATGTGGTCAACGCGGTGCCCCGCGGCGGAAAACTGATATATGCGATCGACGAGCCAGCTTCCCAGCACCATGCCCAGGAAGCCGGATGTGCCAAGCGTGCCCACGACCTCGGCCATGCGGTTGGCCGGCGCCCGGCGAGCGATGAAGGTGATCGACGCACCGAAAAATCCAGCCACGCTGCTTTGATACAAAACGCGCAGAGCAAAGACGGGCACTCCGTCGATGTTCGACAAGGCCAGGTGCCCCAGGCAACTGAGCGTGAAACCGATGTTCGACAGCAGCCAGATCTTTCGTGCGCCGTAGACGTCGATGCCCACGCCTTGGGCCGCGCGCATCGCCAGGCTGCCGATCATGCCGACGCCGACAATCAGGCCGAGGTTGAACTCGGTGCCGCCGACCGAGGTGACGAAGTCACCGTAGCGATAGAGCACCGCCGTGGCCGTGGTCAGCAACATGTTCGCGGCGTACGTCAACCAGAAGTCGGCTCCGTACGCTCCTTCGTCGGCTGCAGTCCGACCCTCTCGGCGAGGCGATCGCCCGGCAGGCAGGCGCGCAATGCGAACCGTGGGGGCAAGCGGCGACGGGCTGGAGCGGCGAATCATGTTCTGGCTGGGAGGGATGGTCGCGGGGCTCGGAATGCGACGAGCCTCGCGGCGGGGATGCGAGGATTATACTCGACGTCGTTCAATTCGCGTGAAGTCGCGAACATTAACCTGAAAATGGCACCGAAGTCCCCTCGATGGCCGGGCGTACGGTCCCGGGCGATTGACCCTCCACCGGCAGCCGGGGTTTGTTAAGATGCCGCCCCAATGGGTGGCTCGTGCGGCCACTTTCGTCCGCCGGAGGCGGGCGGCAATCGAGCGCCAGGGAAGGAGCCGTTTCATGAGCGAGACACTTTCGTACACCACCACGAGCGGCCCCACGATGGCCTTTGGTCCACCAGCGACGCCCCCATCTTCGAGCCAGCAAGACATGCCGCAAACCGCCGAGGTTCGCACTACCGGTCGCGTGCTGGTGACACTGGCCACCTACAACGAGATCGAAAACGTGCCGCTGATGGTCGACGCCATCCTCGGCGAATTGCCCACGGCCGAAGTGCTGGTGATCGACGACAACTCCCCCGACGGCACCGGCCAGTGGTGCGAAGACCGCAGGCAGACCGAACCGCGTCTCAAGTGCCTGCACCGCACCGGCAAGCAAGGGCTCGGCACGGCGATCATCGCGGGGCTGAAGTACGCGATCGATCACGGCTACGACTATGTGATCAACATGGATGCCGACATGAGCCATCCGCCGCGCAACTTGCCCGAGTTGCTGGCCGGCATGCATGGCGACGCGGCGGTCGATTGCATGATTGGCTCGCGCTACGTGGCCGGCGGCGGCGTCGAGGGCTGGCCGGCGAAGCGCTACTTAATGAGCAAGTCGGTGAACTTCTACGCGCGAACCATGTTGGGGTTATCGCCGGGGGATGTCAGCGGGTCGTATCGTTGTTATCGCGTCGAGACTCTCAAGAAGCTCGATCTCGACGCGGTGCGCTCGCGCGGCTACGCCTTCCAGGAAGAGATCCTCTGGCACGTGAAGCGGGCCGGCGGCCGCTTTGGCGAAACGCCGATCACCTTCGTCGATCGCCAGCGCGGACAGTCGAAGATTCGCACGTCTGACGCCGTCGAAGCGCTGTGGGTGATCTTTGTGCTGGGGATCAAGAACTGGATCACAGGTTAGGGCGTCACGCCACGCAACTCAACTGCGTGATTCGCCCATGGATCGCGTATCTGACGGTAGCTACTCCACCGTCACGCTCTTGGCCAGGTTGCGGGGGCGGTCGACGTCGCAGCCGCGCAACACCGCGATGTGATAGGCCAACAATTGCAGCGGGATCACTGAGACGATCGGCTGCAGGAAGTCGGCCACGTTGGGAACATGGATCACGTCGTCGGCCAGCTCGGCCGCGCGCGTATCCCCCTCGTCGACAACGGCGATCACCGGCCCGCCGCGAGCGCGAATTTCTTCGAGGTTGGCCATCACCTTCTCGTAGACCAAACCCTGCGGCATCAAGAAGACGCTCGGCGTGTTTTCATCGACCAGGGCGATTGGCCCGTGCTTCATTTCGGCGGCCGGATACCCCTCGGCGTGGATGTAGCTGATTTCCTTGAGCTTCAGCGCCCCTTCGAGCGCCACGGGAAAGTTGTACTGCCGCCCCAGGTACAGGAAGTTGCTGCACTGGTAATACTTTTCGGCGATGTCGCGAATGGCGTCGTTCGCCTCCAGGGCTTGCGCCACCTTGTCGGGCAACTCTTGCAGTTGGTCGATGATCTGCAGCCCCTGGCCGAAGCTCAGATGCCGCAACCGGCCGAGATAGAGCGCCAACAGCGTGAGCGCAACGCATTGCGAGGTGAACGCCTTGGTCGAAGCGACGCCGATCTCGGGCCCCGCGTGCAGATAGATGCCGCCGGCGGCTTCTTGGGCGATGGTGCTCCCCACGACGTTGCAAATGGCCAGCGTCGGATGTCCCTTGCGTTTGACTTCGCGCAGGGCTGCCAGGGTGTCGGCCGTTTCGCCGCTTTGCGTGATCGCGAACAACAGCGTGTTCTTTTCCAGGGGCGGATTGCGGTAGCGCAGTTCGCTGGCATAATCGACTTCGACCGGCAGGCGAGCAAATTCCTCGCACAGATATTCGCCGACCAGCGCCGCGTGCCAGCTCGTTCCGCAGGCTGTCAACAGCAAGCGATCGACAGCCCGCAACTCGTTCGGCGAGACGTTCAACCCGCCGAGCACGGCCGTCGCTTCGTCGCGGCTAAGGCGGCCGCGCATCGTGTTGCGGATCGTCTCGGGTTGTTCAAAGATCTCCTTGAGCATGTAGTGGGCGTAGCCGCCGCGATCGACGTCACCCGACTCGAACTCGAGCACCTGCACGTTGTGATCGACGTGCCCTTGATCGCGATGCAGCACCTTGAGATCGTCGGCGGTCACCACGGCCAATTCGTGATCGGCCAGATAGACGATCTTGTCGGTGTGGCCAACCAGCGGCGAAGGATCGCTGGCGACAAAGTGCTCGTCGTCGCCGACGCCAACCACCAGCGGGCTGCCAAGCCGCGCGGCGAGAATCACGTCGGGGAAATCGCGGAACAGCACCACCAGGCCATAAGTGCCGTGCAACTGCGCCAGTGCCGCCGAGACCGCGCGGACCAGTGGGGCATAGCCACCCGCGGCGACTTCGCGGGCCGTCCGACCGTTGAGGCCAGTCGGCAATTCGTCTTCCAGGCAACCGGCAATCAGGTGCGCGATGACTTCGCTATCGGTTGCCGATTGAAACTGGTACCCCTCTTGAATCAATCGTCCCTTGATCGCAGCGAAGTTGTCGATCACGCCGTTATGAGCGATCGCCACGACACCTTGACCGCCCACGTGCGGGTGGGCGTTTCCGTCGGTCGCCGGACCATGCGTGGCCCAGCGCGTATGGCCGATACCAATCGAGCCCGATACTGGCGCCCCTTCGAGCAGCGTCGCCAGGCGATCGATGCGACCGGCGCTCTTGCGGATGTCGAGCGAGTGGTCGGGGGCGATCGTCGCCACGCCGGCGCTATCGTAGCCGCGGTATTCAAGACGGCGCAGACCTTCCAACAGCAGATCGGCCGCTTGTTGCCGACCGATGTAACCAACGATGCCGCACATAGGGCTCTGGTCTCCAAATGGGGGGGACTAGTGCATCGTAACCGCTGATGGCTCGGGTGCCTGCGCCAGTTGCACTAGCCGCTTGCTGCGCCGAACGGTCTGGGGACGTTGGTCGACGGCAAGTCGACCGTCGCATGCATGGAAACAAAAGCAGGACAAGGAGGTTTGCGACGGGCGGCCGCCACTGAACGTCGCGCGATAAGTACCCCGATTGTACCGCCGAGTGCCGAAAAGTCTCTTCCCGCAAGCATAATTCACATTTGGGCTTGGGACGACGGCAGCCGTTTTTCAACCGATCCGCCGTTCCGGATATTCGGCCTGCAACGCTAGAATGCCTGCACTCACCAGCCAAGGAGGGCCACTAATGTCGCTTGCCAGTTTCTCGCCCCGGCTGCGGTTGCGCAGCCATATCGTCATCCCCGCCCGCCTGGCTTCGACGCGGCTGCCGCAGAAGCTGCTGCTGAACCGCACCGGCAGACCGCTGATCCAACATACGTACGAAGCCGCCTGCCGCGCGTTGCACCCTGAAGGGGTCACGGTCGCCACCGACCACGAGTCGATTCTCGACGCTGTGCGTGCATTCGGCGGCGACGTGGTCATGACAAGCCCCGCGTGCGCCAGCGGCACCGATCGCGTGGCCGAAGCGGCCCGCCGGCTGACCGACGTCGACATCGTCGTCAATGTGCAGGGGGACGAGCCCGAACTGTCGGGCGCGGCGATCGATCGGGTGGTCGAGCTGCTGGAAGAAGACCCGTCGGCCGTGATGTCGACGCTGGCCACGCCGATTCGTAGTCGCGAACAACTCGAAGACCCGGCTTGCGTCAAAGTGGTTTTTGACCGCGCCGGCCGAGCGCTTTATTTCAGCCGCAGTCCGATTCCGCACGCACGCCAGTGGGACGACGCCCTACTATCGAGCGATCCGCCCAGTTTCTATCAGCACGTTGGCATGTACGCCTACCGCCGCGATTTTCTGATGCGGCTGGCCGGCATGCCCCCTTGCCGGCTCGAGCAAATCGAATGTCTCGAGCAGCTTCGCGTGCTGGACGCCGGGTTTGCGATCCGCGTGGCCGTCGTCGACGCGCCGACGCGCGGCATCGACACCCCGCACGATTACCAGGCGTTTGTCGAACGCCAGCAAACCCGGTAAACTCGTGTACAGTTGGCCGCCGCGCCTCGGCACGCTCTTTCCGCGTCCCAGCGCGCCGGGCGCGCGAAGCCCAGGGGTCTGAGCCTCTGGGCTTGACCATTGTTTTCCCCAGCAGGACGCACCCAGGGCATGACCAAGCACATTTTCGTAACCGGCGGCGTTGTCAGCTCGTTGGGCAAGGGGCTCACCAGCGCTTCGATCGGCATGTTGCTCGAGCAACGCGGACTTTCGGTCCGCATGCAGAAGCTCGATCCCTATATCAACGTCGACCCGGGGACGATGAGCCCCTACCAGCACGGCGAAGTCTACGTGCTGGACGACGGCAGCGAGACTGATCTCGACCTGGGGCACTACGAGCGGTTCACCAACAGCCCGCTCACACGCGATTCCAATTACACCACCGGCCAGATCTACCTGTCGGTCATCGAAAAGGAGCGGCGCGGCGAGTACCTGGGCCAGACGGTTCAGGTCATTCCGCACATCACCAACGAGATCAAAGGCGTGATCCGCAAGCTGGCGGCCGACGATGTCGACGTGGTAATCACCGAGATCGGCGGCACGGTCGGCGACATCGAAAGCCAGCCGTTTCTCGAAGCGATTCGCCAGTTCTCGCTCGACGTCGGCAAGGAAAACTGCCTGTACATTCACTTGACCTTGGTGCCGTATTTAAAAGCGGCCGGCGAGCTCAAGACCAAGCCGACTCAGCACTCGGTCGGTCAGTTGCGGCAAATTGGTATCCAGCCCGACATTTTGATCTGTCGCACCGAGCGCAGCCTCGATCTCGACGATCGGGCAAAGATCGCTTTGTTCTGTAACGTGCCGGTCGAAGCGGTGATCGAGGAAAAGGACAAGGACTTTTCGATCTACGAGGTGCCCCTCAGCCTGGTCCACAACGAGCTCGACGAATTGATCGTGCGCAAGCTCAACCTGACGGCCGGCACGATCGATCTCGACGACTGGCGCGACCTGATCCACCGCCTGCGCAATCCCGTGCAGGAGATCAGCATCGCGGTCGTGGGCAAATATGCCGAACATCGCGACGCTTACAAGTCGATTTACGAAGCCCTCGACCACGCCGGCGTCGCCCGGCAGGCACAAATTCGCATTCAGCGCATTCAAAGCGAGCATATTGAACACGAAGGGCCCGAGCGGCTCTTGTCGGGCTACGACGGTATCCTGGTGCCAGGTGGCTTTGGCGAGCGCGGCATCGAGGGGAAGATCGAAGCCATTCGCTTTGCCCGCGAGCGGGGCATCCCGTTTTTCGGCATCTGCCTGGGGATGCAGTGTGCGGTGATCGAGTTCGGCCGCAACGTGATGGACCTGGCGGGCGCTCACTCGACGGAATTCGACAAAGACACGCCCCATCCGGTCATCTGCCTGCTCGACGAGCAGAAGACAATCACCGACAAGGGGGGGACGATGCGGCTGGGATCGCATCCGGCGCGCTTGGCGGCCGAAAGCCGCGCCGCGGCCGCTTATGGCCGGCAATTGATCCACGAGCGACACCGGCATCGCTACGAATTCAACAACGTCTACCGACAGCAGTTTGCCGCCAACGGCATGCAAGCCATGGGCACCAGCCCCAGCGGCGAACTGGTCGAAATCGTCGAACTGGCGGACCACCCCTGGTTCGTGGCCGTGCAGTTTCACCCCGAGTTCAAGTCGAAGCCCACGGCGCCGCATCCGCTTTTCGCCGGCTTCATCGCGGCGGCAATCGAAAAGCACAGCGTTCGTGGCGAACGCGCGAAGGAGCGCGAGGTCGAAGCGCCGTAGTTGTTTTGTCGCAGCCCGCCGCGGACATCGAATTAACCGAATCTTTTCGCCAGCACGGGGCACTTCGCAAGCCCTAATTGGAGAAGTCCAATCATGGCCGACGAACCCGCACCCAAGATCATTGTCGACGAAGACTGGAAGTCGCAGGTGCAGCGCGAGAAAGAAGCGCTAGCGGCCCAGCAGCAGGCTACCGCGCCTGCCCAACCGGAGACGCCTCCGCCCGCCGCGGCGGCTCCCGAAGCCGCGGCCAGCGCGGCGGCTTCCGCGCCGCACGGTCCGTTACCCCCCGCCTCGCTGACGATCCTGATCACGAGCCTCGTTGCGCAGGCGTCGATGGTGCTCGAAGAGTCGCTCAAACGCGAGGGGAACGAGCGCAATCAATTCTTGGACGAAGCCCGGCACATCATCGACCTGCTGCAGGTGCTCGAAGAAAAGACCAAGGGAAACTGCACCGACGACGAAGCAAAGTTGCTCGGCCAGGCACTGACCGAAATGCGCCTGGCCTTCGTCACGGTTCGCGACCATCCGGAGCGCTTCAAGGCGCCGCCGGCGTAATTCGGCGCGGTCCAACACCTTGCGGATCTTGAACGGGGAACAAGCATGGCAAGCGACGCGACGACTCGATCGACCTGGTTACGGCGTGACCCAGCCGATGTGACCCCGTGGGCCGAAACCTGCGGCCAGATTCGCTGCCTGATCGAGGAACGCGACCAGGCGGCCGCCGAGGACCACCACGTCGAAATCCAGGACGCCAAGCTCCACTATCACGCCCGCACCGACGAGATCTACTATGTCATCGACGGTGTAGGGACGATGGTGCTGGACGACGACACGATCGAGCTGAAACCGGGGGTGGTCGTCTACGTACCGCGCGGCGTCAAGCACAAGGCGATCGGCCGCCTCACGGTGCTTACGGTGTGCATGCCCCGCGGCGTGCTAGCAGACGTACACGAGTTGGAGTAATCAGGTCCCAAGAAGCAGCTTGCAACCAACCGGCGCGGCGCTGGCGTAACAGCCGCCAAGTTCTTGCGCCAGATGATTCTTACGAGGCAATCCTCGGCCGCGCGACCCGTATTGCGGTCGATCGCCCTGGCTCCCTATACTCTCCCCCGCCAATTCCGGGGGGAAGCAACCGGCGGCCAGGGCAAGAGTTCGACGCGATCGTCGGGGCCGACAGTGCGGTGCTAGCAACCCTCGCCGGTGCCAGCAGGTCAAAAAACCGCGCGCCAGCCGCGCTCAATGCCGAAATAACAGGAACCATCCGCCGACCGCGGCGCTTGTCCGCAGGCGCGCAGCGCGACTGGCGAGAACCATAGCGACGAGAGCCAGGGAGGGCCTGTCCCACGTCCTTTCCACGGATTCATCACGATAGCGATGGCGGCAACGAGCGGCCCCAGCCGCCGCGTGCGCGCGATTCCAACGAACCTACACCCGGTGTGATGGCCCAAACTTCGCGCCAACACGACGACGCCTCGGACCCGGTCGTGATCACCGGCATCGGCATCATTGCCTCCGTCGGTCTGAATCGCGAAGCCGTCTGGCAAGGTGTCCGCGAAGGGCGCTCCGGTGTGCGGTTTCTCCAGGGCTTGATCGGCATTCCCGACGGGCTGCTGCTGGGCGCTCCCGTCGATCTGCAACCCGCCCTGCCGCGACAGCTCAAAGTGACCGCGCTTTGCCAGCAGGTCGCCGCCGAGGCATTGGCCGACGCGCAGATCGACACTGCGAACATGAACCATGGCCGCTTCGATCGCGATCGCTTTGCCTGCGCGATCAGTGGCCACATCGGCGATACCGGCTGGCTCGAGCGCGAGATCGGCGGATATGACACCAGCGCCCCCGGCGCCCTCGAGTGGTGGCAGCAGTGGATGCCCAACACCACCTGCTCGACGATCGCCAACCAGCACGGGCTGTACGGCCCGCGGATTTGCCATTCGACGGCCTGCGCCAGCGGCTTGATCGACTTTCTTTCGGCGGTGCGCGCGATCCGTCACGGTCAGGCCGACATTGCCCTGGCCGGCAGTGGCGAGGCATTTCATCCCCTGTTCGCGGCCGGCTTCCATCAGATGCGTGTGCTGGCTTATCACGATGTTCCCGAGCTGGCTTGCCGTCCGTTCGATATGGCGCGCAGCGGCTTCGTGATGGGCGAAGGGGCCGCGATGATGGTCGTCGAGCGTTTGAGTCACGCCCAGCGCCGCGGCGCCAAGATCTATGCCGAGGTGTTGGGGGGCTCGATGCACGCCGAGGCCCACCACGTCACCGATCTCGAAGCCGATCCCGAGGCCCTCGTGCGGCTGATCAACGACACGCTCGACAGCTCGCGACTGGGACCCAACGACATCGGCTACATCAACGTGCACGGCACCGGCACGCAACAGAACGATGTGGTCGAGGCGCGCGCCATCCGGCGGGCGTTTGGTCCGGCCGCTGATCGAGCCTGTGCCAGCGCCGTCAAGTCGATGCTGGGGCACCTGGTCAACGCCTCGGGGAGCGTCGAACTGGCGATCACGGCCCTGGCCTTGCGCGACGGATTCATCCCCCCCACGCTCAATCTGACGCAGCAAGATCCGGCCTGCGAGCTCGATTGTATTCCGCTGGTCGGGCGACAGCGCGAAGTCGAACACGCACTCAAGATCTCAGTGGCCTTTGGCGGGCATCTGGCGGCCGTGGCGCTGCGTCGTTGGAGCGGCGCTAATAGTGCGTCGCTAACCAGGCGCACGACCGCCGCCTGATAACGCACTTCGGGCGGAACATCAGGCCACACGCACCCGTCCCTGCCGTCGCGCGCGTGGTGACGACACCGTGATCTGCACGTCGCAGCCAAGCTTATTCAGGAAACGGAACAGCCGGTCGGTGGAAAAGCCGTCGAGGCGCCCGTTCAAAAGCGCCGACACTTTGGGCTGGCTGATACCCAAGGCCTTGCCCGCCGCGGCTTGCGTCAGCCGACGGCGCTTGATGATCCTGAAGATGCGCACCGCTAGCTCCGACTTGGTGAGCAACTCATCAGCATCGGCGAGATTCAAGTCGGCGAAAACGTTGCCGCTCCCCGTGTAGCTGTCGACCGACGTTGGCATGTTACTCAGCTCCATACAGTCGCTGATATCGAACCCTGGCGTCCTTCAGCCGCTTAACTATCGAATCCACCTCAAATTGAGGCGTCGCGACCCCACGCTTGGCCTTCTTCTGGAAAGAGTGCAACACGAAGAGAGCCTTGGCGAACTTGACGGTGTAGACAACTCGATACGCACTTCCATCAAAACTCTCGACGATTTCCAATACTCCTCCGCCGCCAAATCCGCGCAGCGGCTTCGCTAATGGTGATTTTTCGCCAGCTTGCGCCATGTAAAGCGCGTGCCCAAACACGCGCCGGACGCGTGGGGGAAAGGTCGCCAAGTCCGCACGTGAGGATCCGATCCACCCAACAGGTTTCAGTTGTTTTGGCTCGCTTTGCCCCGCCATATCCTAACTATTCCATTTTTGGGATGTTCGTCAAGAACTCTTTGACAGTCGCCAAGCCACCCGATTAGATTCAGCGCCGGTGAATCATGCTCCCTTCAATTGACGAATTGATTCTGGGCCGACTCAATCGTGACGACGATCCAGAATTGTGGCGCGCTGTGTGGTATGCCGTAATCCCGGACTTCTTCGGGCCTGCGGCCGAACTGAACATTGAGTTCGGCTGTTGTTCGCATTGGCTTCGACCTCACCAAACCCGGTGGACGGCCGGCGGCGGCTTCGCTTGGCCAACCGGATATGGTGGGAGTGGCTACTCACGGATGGGATTGCCGCTATTCGATTGGTCGGTTCAAACAACGACACGATCCATCCTCGCCAGACCGGAGGACAGTTCGAATTCTCCTCGGCTACGAGTCGCAATTCCGGCCCGCTCAAGGCGCCACGCCCAGGCGGCCATCCACACGCTCTTGACTCGCGATGGCCAGCGTTTCGTAAGGTTCTACGGCTTCCGCAAGGTTGCCGAGAATTGGCAACTCGTTGCCGTATCACGCACGAATTCCGAACGCACCGAGGATCGTCGCGAGAAGGGCTGCGCAGAAAAGCACCGCGATCAGTTGCGACGGCAACAGCGATGCTTAAAGTCGAAATCTGAATCGTAGTCGAGCGCCGGCATCGTAACGATGTCGTTGCCCTCACTCGCCGAAGGTCGATTTCCGCCGCAAGATGTGGTGGTAGTGCTGCGCGAATCGGTGGGCTTCGTCGCGCACGTATTGCAGCAGCCGCAACGCGTACGAATGGCGCGAGAGTTTCAGCGGCTCATCGGCGCTCACCTGGTAGACTTCTTCCTCGCGCTTGGCCAGCGAGATCAGCACCGGCGGCTCGATCTCGAGCTCGCGAAACGCCGCCAGCGCCGCGTTCAGTTGCCCGCGGCCGCCGTCGATGAGCACGATATCGGGAAAGACCTCGCCGCTTTCGGCCAGCCGTTGATAGCGCCGGCCGACGACTTCGTGAATGCTGCGAAAATCGTCGACGCCAGCCACCTGGCGAATGCGGAACCGCTTGTAGCCCGGTTTGAACGGCAGCCCGTCGATGAACTGCACCAGGCTGGCGACCGTTTCGTCTCCCCCCAGGTGCGCGATGTCGATCCCCTCGATGCTGCGCGGCGTTTCCGTCAGCTTCAGCACCTTGCGCAGGCCAGCCAGCCCTTTCTTGGGATCGACGTAAAACACCTCGGGCTGGGCATGCTCGTCGAGTTGCCCGCGGCGATCGAGCGTTTCGAGCATGTGCAGCTCGTCGCGCAGGCGGGCCGCCTTCTCGAACCGCAGATTGGCAGCCGCATCGGCCATCTCGCCGCGTAGCTCGTTCAGTAGTTTCTGTTTGTGCCCCTCGAGGAACATCTGCAACCGGCGAATGTCGCGGCGGTAGTCCTCCTTCGACACGCGCAGGTTGCAGGGCGCCGTGCACTGGTCGATGCTCGCCAACAAACAGGGTCGGAACCAGCGCCACTTTTCGTCACCGTCGTCGATATCCAACGTGCACGTGCGGAACTTGAAGATCTTCTGCAGCACCTGGATGGCGCCCCGCAGCGAGCCGGCGCTGGCGAACGGGCCGTAGAGCTTGGTGCCACGACTGTGCGGCTGCCGCGTGAACTGCACGCGAGGGAAATCCTCGCGCGTGCAAATCTCGAGGTAAGGAAAGGTCTTGTCGTCTTTCAGCTCAACGTTGAACTTGGGCTGGATGTCTTTGACGAGCCGCGCTTCGGCCAACAGCGCGTCGACTTCGCTCTCGCACTCCAGAAAATCGATGTCGCAGATTTCGCGAACCAGGTCGGCAGTGCGGCGGTCGTCGTAAGCGGCCTTCAAAAAATAGCTGCCGGCTCGCGACCGCAAGCTTTTGGCCTTGCCGACGTAGATCACTCGCCCCGCGGCGTCTTTCATCAGGTAGACGCCGGGCGTGCGGGGAAATTTTCGCACCTTGGCCGCCGCGCGGCGATAGCCGAAATCGCGCAGCCGGCCAGCCCGAGCCGCGGAGATCTCGCTGTCCGCGGTGTCGGTATCAGGCGAGGACTGTTCCGGCTCGCCATCGATTCCGGCAGCCAACTCGTCGAGCGCGGCGTCGATCGCCGCTTCGTCGGCGGGCGTAATCGGCGGCTCGAGATCGGCCGTCGCCGAACCGTCGTCGATGGATTCACCCTCGGGTTCATCCGGCTCGGGCGGCAGGCGATCGGGCGTATCGATCGGTGGTGTACGACGACGCGACATAGATAACGAGTGGAGCGATCCAGCGCAGCACGGCGAGCGTGCGGATTCTACGGCCTCGACCGGCAAGGCTGCCCGCTGGCTGTACCTAGTGGTCGATGCGCACCTTCCCCAAGTATGAATTGCAAGTTGCCAACCGGGCGATCAGGCGACTACAAGAGGCCGCGGTTGCCCCCTCGCAACATTCTATCGCGGCTGACCAATCCTGCAGCGGCCCATTGTTTCTGCCCCGTTTGTGGCGTTGCTGAGCCGTGCTCAGCCAGCATGGACAGTTGTCGCCCAACTCCTGCATCGAACCGATCGCCGCTAACGCGTTTGACCGCCGAGTGCCAGCGAAGTCGCTTGTTCTCGACCACACGCCGCCGACATGCGGCACACCTTTTGCCCAGTCGTACGGTGCGAACTACTTAGGCCCTGGAAGCTAGTCACCCATGACCGTGCACGACACGACACCAGTTTGGGAAGAAGTGCAGTTGCCGCGATACGAGCCCCTTTCGCGGCCGGACCATTTCGACGTGGTCATTATCGGCGGGGGAGTCACCGGGCTATCGGCCGCCTACTTTCTCAAGCAGGCTGGCAAGCGGGTATGTCTTCTGGAGCGCGGTCGACTGACCAAGGGAGACTCGGGCCACACCACGGCGCATCTCACGTGCGTCACCGACATGCGACTGCGCGGTCTCGTCAGGGCTTTCGGACCCGAGCAGGCTGCCCTCACCTGGTATGCCGGCATCGCGGCGCTCGATTTGATCGAGCAGGCGGTGGTCGACAACGAAATCTCCTGCAACTTTCGCCGGGTGCCGGGCTTTATGCACGCCTCGCTCGAAGGGCATCGCGACGAAACCGACGAACTCCGGGCCGAAGCCGGCTTGGCCCGCGCATTAGGTTTCGATGCCGACTTTGTTCAGCGGGTCGCGCTGGTCGACAAGCCGGGTTTTCGCATCGCCGATCAAGGCAAGTTCCATCCGACGGCTTACCTCGCCGGCTTAGTGAGGTTCGTCGCCGGCGACGGCAGCGTCATCCACGAGCAGTCCGACGTCACGGCGATCGAGGACGATCCGTTGGTCGTGGTCGCCAACGATGTCCGCGTGTCATGCGAATATGTGGTGATCGGCACGCACGTTCCGTTGATGGGCAAGGCGCCGTTGGTTCGCGCCTCGCTGCTGCAATCGAAGTTAGCCCCCTACTCCAGCTACGTCGTCAGCGGCGAGGCTCCCCTCGCATCGGTCCCCGACCTGTGCCTGTGGGACACCAGCGACCCGTACTATTACCTGCGCGTCGATCATCGCAACTCGCACGCGCGGGTCATCTTCGGTGGCAAAGATCACAAGACCGGCCAGGTCACCGACACCGAGGCTTGCTTCGAGAAATTAGAGCAGATGCTTCGCGAGCTATTGCCCTCGGTCGAAATCGATTCGCACTGGTCTGGGCAGGTAATCGCGACCAACGACGGTCTGCCGCTGATTGGCGAAACGGCGCCGCGACAATTCGTGGCCACCGGCTTTAACGGCAACGGTTATACGTTCGCCACGATCGCTGGGCTGATGGCGCGCGACGCGCTACTCGGCCACGCCAATCCCTGGCAAGAGTTGTTCTCGGTCGATCGACGGAAGGTCCGCGGCGGCGCGTGGAACTATATCAAGGAGAATCTCGACTTCCCCTACTATCTGCTGGCCGATCGATTGCACCGGCCCGAACGCAAGCAACCGGCGGACCTGGAACGGGGCGAAGGAGCGATTCTCAAAATCGAGGGCCAGCGTGTGGCCTGCTCACGGACCGACGACGGGCAACTCCACGAGGTTTCGCCGGTCTGCACGCACCTTGGTTGCCTGGTGCGTTGGAACTCTGCCGAACAGACCTGGGACTGTCCGTGCCATGGCTCACGATTCCAGCCGACCGGCGAAGTTATCGCCGGACCCGCCGAATCCCCGCTCGAGCCGGCGACCACTCCAACCGAAGCCCATGCGAAATAATGCTGGCAAGCTCGCACTCTCGCTAGCAAACATGTGTTCAGCCCTTCGGTTTGACGAGCGCCGCCG
Organism: Pirellulales bacterium; assembly: GCA_050184475.1. Taxonomy (GTDB): domain Bacteria; phylum Planctomycetota; class Planctomycetia; order Pirellulales; family JAEUIK01; genus JAIESQ01. The sequence goes on from JBFXAH010000006.1 coordinate 134,131, forward strand.
ATTGCCGCTCTTGCCCCGGTTCGCGCGCCGTCTGCCAGGTCTAGTAACAATTCGGCTTGCCGCGCCCGGGGTGTTCAAGTATCTCTACGCGGCCCCAAGATGGTCGCCGTGATGTTTGCGCGCGAGCTACCGCGCGCGATCGGCATGCGGTGACCCTTCCAGGGCACGGGCGGCCGCAGCGCCGCCATCCCGTCGAAACTAGCGCCGGTCGGCGCGACCACGGAACGGTCGTTGATGAGTTCACTTTCCCGCACCTCTCCGCGATGGGCCGGCGTGCTGGCCTGCGCTGGGATTCTCTGGCTGCTGGCGGCCCCCTGCGCGCGTGCGCAGATGAGTGCCGGCGCGCCAGGCGGGTTGAATCCCACGGGCCCTCCCGAAAAGCCCAAATGGACCGGCCCCGAAGTGGTGGTCGTGCAGCCGGGCCCCGACCATCCCATGGTCGTCGACGTCCGCGTCGAGGGGCATCACGCCACAAGCGTCGAACGGATTCGTCCTCACGTGCGCACCCGCAAGGGGCGCCCCCTCGATCAAAACATGGTCGAAGAGGACGTTCGCCGTCTGCATGCCAGCAAGCTCTTCTTGGACGTGCGGCCGGTCGTTCGCCCCGTGCAAGGGGGGGTGGTCGTCTCGTTTCAGGTCCTCGAACGCTCGTTGATCAAGCACATCCGCTACGTCGGCAACAAGCACGTCGTCGGCCGCAAGCTCAACAAGCAAGCCGCCATCAAGCGCGGGGACGCGCTCGATCCCTATATCGTCGAAGACGCCCGCAGCCGCATCGAGGCCTGGTATCGCGAGAAGGGGCACACCCAGTGCACGGTGAAGACGCTCGAGGGAGACAAGCCAGGCGACCAAGGCGTCACCTTCCTGGTCAACGAAGGACCGCTGCAGAAAGTGAGCAGCGTTTCGTTTGAAGGCAACACCGTCGCGCCCGACGGCCGCATGCAAGTGCTTTGCCAGACGAAGCCCCCGCTGTTGCGAATTCCAGGCGTGTTTCGCGGCATCAAGGGGTTCGTCGATCCGATGAAGATCGACCACGACCTCGACGAGCTGACTTCCTACTACCGGCGGCTCGGCTATTTTCAGGCCCGCGTCGGCCGCGAGCTCGAGTTCGATCGCGATCAGCGCTGGGCACATGTCAGGTTCGTGATCCACGAAGGCATTCGCTATCGCGTGCGCGACGTCGCCATCCTCGGCAACACTAAGTTCAGCACCGAGCAACTGCGCGAGCCGTTCAAGTTGGATAACGGCGAGTACTTCGACCAGGTGCGGATGCAGCACGACGTCACGTCGATGGAGGAAACCTACGGCGGACGCGGCTATGTCTTCGCGACGATCGAGCCCGAGACGCGCTTCCTCGAAGAGCCGGGCCTGGTCGACCTGGTCTACAAGATCAGCGAAGGAGCCCGCTGCCGCGTCGGCCAGATCAACGTCCATATTCAGGGAGACGATCCTCACACGCGGCGGATGGCCGTGCTGAATCGCGTGTCGCTGCGCCCCGGAGACATCCTCGACATTCGCGAGCTGCGCGACAGCGAGCGCCGGCTCAAGGCGTCGGGCATCTTCACCACCGAACAGCAGCCGGGTGGCACTCAGCCCAAGATTGTCTTCTCGGCCCCCACGCCAGGCGAAGAAGGGGGCGAAATGATCGCCGAGAATCCCGACGGGCCGCAACCCCCTCCGGGGCAGTTCCGCGGCCAAAGTCCCGACGACCTGCCATCGCTTGCCGCGCCCCAGGCAGCGCGCGGCCGTCCGCGCACTTGGGAGGCGATGCTCGATCAAACAATGGTCGACGCCGACGACGAGCTAGCCATCGTCCACGTGCTCGCCGATGGTTCGATCGAATTCGAACGGCTTCCCAGGCAAACGGCGCAATCCGTGGCCACGAGCGCCGCGAGCTACGGCCCCTCGGCGTCGTCGCCGGCGGCTACTAATCGGGCGGCCGCGATCTCGCTGCCGGCGCATGGTGGTCATTCGGCACGGCAAGTGCCCGCGCCCGGGCCGCAGCGGCCGATCGACACTCCACCGCGATCGTTGCCGTCGCACAACGTTGGGCGACCGATCGTCCGCGGTCAGAATGTCTGGCCCGACGGCGGCACCGCGCCTCGCTCGGCGCAACCGGTCGCCGGCCATCGCTACGCGAGGGTGCCCGCCCCAGCGACTTCGCCCGCGCAGCCCCCCCCGGCCTATGCCGCGCGGCCGGCTAACGTCGCGCCCCAACGGAATCAGTATCCGGCGCCACCCTCGGGCGCGCAGCGACCGATCATCCGTGGCCAAGACTATGGCTACAGCGCCGGACAGGGGGAGGAGATGCCCTCATTCGATATGAATCAGGTGCCGGCCACGCGACCGCAAGCGGGCGGATTGCGTCAAACGCCGCCGCCGGTCGCGGCTCCCGCGCCGTTCGTCGCGCCCGCTCCGCGACCCGTGGCGAACCCCGCGCCCGTCGCTCCGTATGTACCACCAGGACCGCGCTATATCCCCGGCCCGCAAGCCGTGCCGCCGCAGGCGCAAGCAATCGCCGGCCCTACGTCCCCGCCGACATCGGGCAACGGACCGCCTGCCTGGTTGAGCGGTGGAACGACCCAACCGCCGGCCGGTCTGGCCGCGCCGGGCGTTCTGCCGCCTCCGCAGGGATACAACGGTCCGGGCGAACTATTCCCGGGGCTGGGACCGCCGGCGCCGGGGCCGCTCGACGATCCGACATCGCTGATTGGCGAGCCGACGATCGAAGTGCCGATCGACATCTACGTTGAAGAGACGCAGACCGGCCGCCTGATGCTCGGCGCCGGCGTCAACTCGAACGCCGGTCTCGTCGGCCAGCTCACGCTCGACGAACAAAACTTCGATTGGCGGCGCTGGCCCCGGAGTTGGTCCGAAATTCGTAACGGTCAGGCCTGGCGCGGCGGCGGCCAGCACTTCCGGATCGAGGCCATGCCCGGCACGCAAGTGCAGCGCTACATGGTGAGCTTCACCGAGCCCTACCTGTTCGATACGCAGAATAGCTTGGGGCTGAGCGGGTTCTTCTATCAGCGCTTCTTCCAGAACTGGACCGAAGAACGTTTGGGCGGGCGGATTTCGGTCGGTCGGCAGTTGGCGCCCGACCTGGCGGTCGCCATGGCGCTGCGGATGGAGAACGTCAATATCTCGAATCCGCGCCCCTTGCCCGCTCCGCAGTCGTTGATCGACGTCTTGGGCAACAACGGCTTATACACGGCTCGTTGGTCGCTGACGCACGACACCCGCGATCATCCATTCCTGCCGACGTCGGGGCACCGCATCATGATGGCCTACGAACAGGCCTTCGGCACCTTCTCGTTCCCGCGCGGGGAACTCGAAGCCAGCCAGTACTTCCTGTTGCGCCAGCGGGCCGACGGCACCGGACGCCACACCTTGGCGCTGATCACCATGCTGGGCTTCACCGGCAGCGACACGCCGATCTTCGAGAACTTCTTCGCGGGCGGTTACGGTACTCTCCGTGGTTTCTACTTCCGTGGAGCGTCGCCGGTCGATATGGGCACGATCGTGGGTGGTCGCTTCCAGTGGATCAACACCGTCGAATACATGTTCCCGATCAAGGCCGACGACGCCATCAAGGGGGTGGTCTTCTGCGACTTCGGTACGGTCGAAACGGTCACCCAGCTCAAAGGCGAGAACTACCGCGTCGCCCCCGGCTTGGGCTTGCGGCTAGCCATCCCGATGATGGGACCGGCGCCGATCGCGTTGGACTTTGCCGTGCCGGTGCATCACGCCCCCGGCGATCGCCAGCAGATTTTCAACTTCAGCGTGGGCCTGGCGCGGTAAGCGGGTCGACGTCCGGCGAAATCTCTGCCAATCGCGCCCGCTTAGTATTTGATCAGGCTGTAGCACTCGTAGGGGGCGATCCGCTTGGCGCCTCCCAGTTCGGCCAACTCGATCAAGAACGCGCAGCCGATCACCTGAGCGCCACTTTGCTCGATCAGCCGGCAGCAGGCTTCGATCGTGCCGCCAGTGGCCAGCAGATCGTCGACCAACAGCACACGCTGATCGGGCTGGACGCCGTCGCGGTGCATCTCGAGGGTGTCGGAACCGTACTCGAGCTCATAGTGAAAGGCGTGCGTCTCGAAGGGGAGCTTGCCCGGCTTGCGCACCGGCACGAAGGCGGCCCCGAGTTCCAAAGCCAACGGCGCGGCGAAAATGAAGCCCCGCGCTTCGGCGGCCGCCACGGCGGCGACCTGGTGATCGCGATAATGGTCGGCCATCTGCTTGATCGACTCGCCGAACGCCGCGGGACTGGCCAGCAGCGGCGTAATGTCGCGAAACATGATTCCCGGCTTGGGAAAATCGGGAATGCTCCGAACGAACTGCTTGAGGTCAAGCGCGGCCATGTTCAAATCCGTTTGCTGGAAGGTCAATAAAAAAACAGCCCCGGCTACGCGGTGCGACCGCCGCGGCCAGGGCTGCCTTGGTATTCTCGTCGGGCGAGTCCGCGCGGATAGCTGACGAAACGGGCCGTCAATCTATCACAAGCGGCGCGCCGCTGCGAGGAACGGTTGGTTAGCTCTTCTTCTCCGAGAGCTTCTTGACCAGGTCTTCGTGAGCCTTCACGGCCTTTTCCAGTTCGGCGGTGACGGCTTCGATTTCCTTCTTGGCGGTCGCTTCGTCGATCTCACCCTTGGTGCTGGTCGCGTGGAGTTTCTCGTGGGCCTTCTCGGCGGCGGCCAGGTGCTCGAGGATGGCGTCGAGCGCGGCGACGGTGTCTTTGTCGGCGGCGTGAGCCTTCTTGGCCTTGGCATAGTGCTTCTTGGCCGTGTCGATGTTGTGCTTGATCCCTTCCGAGTGGGCGGTCGCCGGTTCGGTCGCGATCTCGCTCGACGTCGAACCATAGGTGCCGTAGTCGTAGGCGTAGTCACGGGCGTGGCTCACCGAGCGATAAGCCGAACGGTGGTGCAGACCGAGCTCACCCTCGATCTTCGAGGCCGCATTGCGAAATCCGCCGATTTGGGCCGACGCCGACACGGCGTCGAGCGAAACGGCAACGCACGCCAGGGCGGCGCAAACGAAAAGTCGCTTCATCGAAAAACTCCCTCAGTGTGAAAGGTGATTCCGCCTGCCAAAAATTCTGTTATCCGGGCCATCAGCGATCGGGTCGCGATTCGGCACTAGGTAATGGATAGCACCGGCCAGCGCCCGCGCGAAGTACGTTGTGGCGCAAAGCTCGGTTCAGCGAATCGCCGCCGCGCACTTTTCGTTACCAGGGGCGCAGCAGTTATGACCGCAACCGCACCACCAAAAAAAGTTGGCGGCCAAACAGCCGGAAACTCCGACCGCGGCCGCAACTTACGGAAACTTTAGAGAATTTTTCGCGAACTTAGAAGCGGATCTGGAAGCCCGCCGTGGCCGCTTGCATCCAGAGACTCGTCGCGTTGTAGGCGAAGGTCGGCTGCGCACCGCCAATCGCCGGGTTGATCACCGTCCCCGGACGCACCACCGACGACAGGTACGTGAAGTTATAGCCCAGCGTCGCCAGCAAATAGGGCGTGATCTGATAGCCAATCTTCACGTCGACCTCGGGAATGTAGGCGAAGTGATCGCGCCAGTGATGGCCGACGTTCGACGCCGCCGTCAAGATGCCGGCACCGCTCGTCGGCGTGCCGTATAGCGGTCCCGTGGCGCCACTGATATTGGCGACCTGGTGCATGTTGCCCATGGCGATTTGCGGCGCCACCCAAGCCCACAAGGGGCCGGCGTTGAGCTGCACCAGCGTGCCGATGTAGGTGCCTTGAAACTGATTGAACGTGCGGAAGCGATCGTAGGTCGAAATCGCCGTCGTGCCGGGGAGCTCGTAGCGACTGGTTTCGAGCGTCAGGCCTTCGTCCAGGCGGAAGAAGCGATAGCCACCCGTACCGTAAATGCGATTGCAACCGTAACAATCGCCCCACAGTTGCAGTCGCGCGCCGCCAGCGGCCGATTGCAGGTCGCTCGTGGCGATGGCCGACACGCTGCCGTTGATCGATGAGCTCGGTGAAGTGCCATAAGCGATCAACGTCGACGTCGGGGTTCCGGTCGCACCATTGATCGTCGGAATCGCGAGGATTTGCGCGGTCGGATCGCCCGAGGCGAAGTTCGACTGCGAATAGAACCGCTGATCCGCGGTTGCGACCGTGAAATAATGCCCGTCGATGCCCAAAGTCTGCTCGCCGTCGAACCACAGCCCCATCTGCACGCGGCCACCGGGGCGGAACTCGCGGTTCACGCGGCCGTCGCCGAAGAGGACGTGCGTCGACGACAGCCCCAACACTCCGGCCCCCTCCGGGGGCGTGCCAGGATCGCTCGTGGTGACGATCGGCGGCAGCTTATCTCCCTTGAGCCACAGGGCCATGAAGTCGAGATTCACCCACACCGCCATGTCGCAACAGCCCGTGTGACACGGCGCGCAGCCGGGCGTCGGTGGGCAAGGAGTGCAACGCGGCCCCCCCCAGGGATCGCAACAATCGGTTGGGCAGCAACCGTCGGCACAGCAGCCATCGGCGCAGCAATCGTCCCCCCAATAGCCGTCGCCATATTCGACGGGGCCGGTCATGCCGCCGGGCGGTGGAGCATCGACGGTTTCCGCCGGCGGAGCGTCGTCGGTTGCTGCCTCCGCATCGTCGGCATATGCATCCGACTCCTGGTAATCAACCTGGTAGCCGTGCGACGCATGCGGACGCGGCTGGTAGCCGCGCGAATACGCCGAGCGCGATGGAGATTGAGCCGACGCAGAATTTGCGATCCAGGCCGCCAGGCCGATCGCCAACCAAGTGGCACGCATTACCGATCCCCCCCGGGACGTGGCTGAACTAGAAGGGCGACCGAGTCGCCTTGTTCCTTGGGTTCGGCTGGTCGGGGTTGTACGGTTTAGACCGATTGTCGGGCGCGTGCTGATTCTCCGACTGATGCCGGTTGTGACAAGAATGCAGCGCTAGCTGTGCTTGCGCCCAGCGGCGCGATCAGAGTCAGCGCACGTGAAAGCCCAGGGAAGGTGGTCAACGGCCTCCTACATGCGCGGAGACGAGAGACCACCTTCCCTGGGCTTGCGTTCGAATCGGCGCTTTTAGCCGCGACGCCCTACGCCACGGGGCCTTGCAGGCAATCCGACAGCTTATTGAGCGCCTCGGTCTCAATCTGCCGAACGCGCTCGCGGGTGAGCCCCAGCGACTCGCCGATTTCCTTGAGCGTGTGCGGCTCCGAATCGTTGAGGCCGAAGCGCATCCGCAGCACGGTCGCTTCGCGGGAGTCCATCGTTTCGAGCAGACCGAGAACCTGCCGCAGGGCGTCGCTCTCGAGCATCTCGTCTTCGGGATTTTTGATCCGCTCGTCCATCACCATTTCGCCGAGCGACCAACCGGCCTCGGGCTGATCGGTCTGCGGCGTCGAATTGTAGATGCGGATTGCCTTCTTGATGATCGGCAGCTTGTTGCGCGGCAGTCCGAGGACGCGAGCAACCTCTTCTGGCGTGGGGTTGCGGCCGAGTTCCTCAGAAAGCCGCGTGGTGGCCCGCCGCCACTTGCTGAGCAGTTCGACCATGTAGGCCGGGATGCGGATCGTTTTGGCCGTGTTGATCAGTGCCCGCTTGATCGACTGCTTGATCCAATAGCTGGCGTAGGTGCTGAAGCGCGTCCCCATCGCCGGGTCAAAGCCTTCGACCGCGCGCAGCAGCCCGAGGTTGCCTTCTTCGATCAGGTCCTGCAGGCCGAGCCCTTTGCCGGTATAGCCGCGGGCGATATTGACGACGAGCCGCAGATTGGCTCGCACCATGCGATCGCGGGCGGCGGTGTCCCCCTGCCCGATCCGCACGGCGAGCTCCTGCTCGTCGGCCGCGGTGAGCAGCGAGGTCTCGTTGATCTCGCGGAGATAGGTTTCCAGTGGCGACTGGACGGCCACGGAGACTTTGCGTCGCGACTTCGTCATGTGTGTTGTCGGATCGCCGTCGGATTTGCGGTTCGCGGCGGCCTGGTCAGGGTGCGGTGGGGGCCGGCCTCCTGCCGTAGCCTGCGATGCCAAGCTGTGCACCGCGGCGCCAACTCCGTCGGCGCGGCTCTACTCCTCGAGCCGCGGGATCCGCCGGGACACACACACTATCGACGCTGCTTGCGCCGCTTCTGCACAACGGTGCCGGAGCGTCGCGGTAAGCCGATTCTGAGCATGCTGAAGGGCATACCGCGTGCAACGAACTGGACGGCGGCACCCAGCGTTAACCGCTTTGAAGTCTGAAACGACTGTGACGACAACCGCCGCGCAGGATGCGTGGGCGCAGAAGAAAAGCCCAGGGAAGGCGGCCCAGTCGTCATTTTGTCTATGACGAACGACCGCCATCCCCAGGCTTGTGCAATGCGAAGTCTATTCGCGTGCCGCGGTTTACTCTAGTTGGTGGGTTTGATCAGCGGACCCGAGTCGCCGCCGACACCCCCCTTGAGCTCGGCCTGCGGTGCGCTCGGCTTCGGAGTCGGCGGAGCCGGCGAACCGTCAGGCGATTCTCCGTCGCCGCCTTGGAGCTCTTCGTTCCACTCCACGCGCTTGCGCGACAGGCCAATCTTGCGCTCGTCCGAGTCGACGCGGAGAATTTTGACCTCGATCTGGTCCCCGACTTTGCACACTTCTTCGGGGCTTTCGACCTTGTGGTCGGCCAGCTCCGAAATGTGCAACAGCCCTTCGAGACCGTTCTCCAGCCCGACGAACACACCAAAGTTGGTCAGCTTGGTGACCGTGCCGGTGACAACCTGGCCGGGCTGATACTTCGACGGAATGTCAGTCGTCCAGGGGTCTTCCTGGAGTTGCTTCAGGCCCAACGCGATGCGGCGGCGGTCCTGCTCGACCGAGAGCACCTTGCACTCGACCTGCTGACCCTTTTCGACCACTTCGCTGGGATGGCTGATCTTGCGCGTCCACGACATATCGCTGACGTGCAACAGCCCGTCGATCCCCTCTTCGATCTCGACGAAGGCTCCGTAGTTGGTGAGATTGCGGACCGTGCCGGTGACAACGGTTCCGGGGGGATAGCGTTCGGCGACTTTGTCCCAGGGATTGGTCTGGGTCTGCTTCATGCCCAGCGAGATCTCTTGCTTGTCCTTGTTGATGCCGAGCACGACGACGTCGATCTCGTCGCCGATCTGCACCAACTCGCTGGGATGATTGATGCGCTTGGTCCACGACATCTCGCTGATATGGACCAGGCCTTCGATCCCTTCCTCAAGTTTGACGAAGGCCCCGTAGCTCATCACGTTGACCACTTCCCCCTTGACGACCGCGCCCACGGGGAACTTGGTGCCGATATCTTCCCACGGGCTGGGAGTCTTCTGCTTCAGGCCCAACGCGATCTTCTCGCGTTCGCGGTCGATGTGCAGCACCTGGACCTCGATCTCCTGGTCGATCGAGACCATCTCCGAGGGGTGACCGATGCGGCCCCAGCTCATGTCGGTGATGTGCAACAGGCCGTCGATGCCCCCCAGGTCGACGAACGCGCCGAAGTCGGCGATGTTTTTGACGATCCCCTTGCGCTGCTGACCAACGGCCAGCGTGCTGAGGAGCTGTTGTTTCTTTTCGGCCCGTTCGGCTTCGATCAGGGCGCGGCGGCTGACCACGATATTGCGCCGGGCCTCGTCGATTTTGAGCACCAGGCACTGAATCGTGCGGCCAATGTAGTCGCCGATGTCCGATGGCCGGCGGATATCGACCTGGCTGGCCGGCAGAAACACATTGACGCCGATATCGACCAGCAGGCCCCCCTTGATCTTGCGAGTCACGGTGCCGGTCACCACGTCGTTCTCGTGGACCGTCTCCATGACCTTGAGCCAGGCCTCGATCTTCTCGGCCTTGCGCTTCGAGAGCGAGAGCATGCCGGCCGAGTCGTCGGTCTCGCCGTAGACGTCCTCGACCTCTTCAATCAGTACTTTGAGGCGTTGGCCCGGCTCGGGCGGTTCTTCCCCTTCACCCCACTCGTAGAGCGGGATGACCCCCTCACTCTTGTAGCCCACGTCGACCAGGACATTGTCCCCCTCGATGCGGAGGACCTTGCCTTCGACGATCGAGTTGACGTTGACCGCTTCGGCGCCCCAATCGATGTCTTCGTTCCAGTCGACCTCGTCGACATCGGCCCCCTCCAAGGCGGCCGAGAGCGTTTCTTTCCAATCTTCCTCTGTGACGTCGAACTCGCGAATCAGATTACGGTTGACCATAGTGCTGGTTGTTTAGCCGAAGCGGTGGGTTAAGGGTTGGCGTCGAGACGATTCAAGCGGGCGCTCTCCCCGCGCAGGGAGACTTTTGCGGCCCGTCGACAAGCCGTCGAATATAGCAAAGCGGCTAACCGCAAACAATTGCGCCGCAGTGGTGTGATGCAGCACCGGCGCGGTTGATACCAAGCCCAGGTTAGACGGCCCGCGGTCGTTGCCATCCCCATCGACGATGGTCCGCCTAACCTGGGATCGATGTCTTGGATCGTGAAATCGGCGCTCTCAGGTTCCTTCGATCCGTCTTTGCCGCGCGAGCAGCTTACCCCGTTTACTATTTGACAGCATTTTTGATGGACACTTTGGCAAATGGAACTTTTGCTAGTGCGCAAGAACTAGGCACAACCATCGCTGCACGGTTTCTGGCAGCCCTGCTCGACTTGCAGGCAGCTTGACTCGATTGCCACAACTGCTGCGATAGCAATGACATGCAACCAGCCCTTGACTGCACTCGAAACTTGGCTCAAACGCGGGCCACTGCGGACCGCGAATCGAGAGCACCAGACCGAGTAAGGAGACCGACATGGTCGAGAAGCACGAGGAAGTCTTGCGTATCGCTCAGAACCTGATGACCCAGGACCCCGATTGGGTCACTTTCTTCCGCGAGGTCCTGGGGGTCGAAGGGGCTGTCCGTCGAATCTTCAACACGCCCGAAGAGTTCGCCGCTTTTGAGAAGAGCAAGGAATACGCTCAACTCCAAAACATGCTGGCGCGGGTCCGCGAGCGGAGCCGTAACAAGCCGGTCGCCAACGAGCCCACGCGAGTGATCACGGTCCGGCTCCCCAAGAGTCTGCACGACGCCCTCAGGACCGAGGCCCACGAGCGACGGACCAGCATGAATCGGCTCTGCATCACCAAGCTACTGCAGGTGATCGACGGCGAGCTTGTGGCAGTCGAAGCCTGACGGCTGGCTGCCGCCGAATCGCTGACGCTGTAGCCGGCCTCTGTGAGGCCGGAGATTCAGGACGAATCCGGGGTCACAGACCCCGGCTACAGAAACAGACCCTGGCTACAGAGCTTGGCTAGCACGACCGCGCAACGATCTTAGTGCAGCCCAAGCGCCACCCTGGCACGGAGGCCTATCCGGGGTGGCGCTTGGCTGCCTTTGATTCCAACGGCGGTCAGATAATCCCGCGCAACTGGCTGACGCCAATCGCCTCGCGACTGGCGATCGGCTCGCCGTACGCTGCGCCGATCGACCATCCCCAATAGGCCGCCTGGTCGCGGAGCTGGTCGAGCAGCGTGGGCGCGCCGTCGTCGCTGCGGGTGGCAAACTGGCTTTCGTAGCAGGCGATCGCCGCCCGCTTGCGCTCCCAGTACGGGCTGATGTCGACCACGACGGCCGGCCGCGCCAGCAAGCGGAGATGCACGCAGTAGTAATAGAGGACCCGCTGGGGATGGAACGGTTCCCCCGCCAGGTCGCTTTTCGAAAGCTTGGCCCAGAACCGGGCGGCCTCGACCAATTGAGTCGCCGCCACATGATCGGGATGCGCATCCTCCCAATAGGGTGCGAACAGCACTCGCGGCCGGACGCGGCGGACCACTTCGGCCAAGCGCCGACGGGCCTCGAGATTGGCTTCGAGACTGCGATTGGGCAGCCCCAGATTCTCGCGCCAGGCGAGCCCGAGAATCTTGGTGGCGGCCGCCGTTTCGCGAGCCCGGATGGCGAGGCTCCCGCGCGGGGTCGGTTCGCCGCTGGTCAGGTCGAGCACGCCGACCCGGTAACCTTCGTCCTGCAGCTTCATGATCGTGCCGGCCAGGCCGAGCTCGGCGTCATCCGGATGCGGCGCCACTACTAGCACGTCGAGCACGCAAAGCTCCTCGCTATTGGCAAGACAGAGTCCCGGCCTTGGGATCGATGGCCAATCGGCCGAGCGCCCACTTCTTCCTAAAGATAGAAGCAGCGCGCTGCTAGCACCACGCCTGCTGGCACGCGCCCCCGCGCATCGCACCACTCTTCACCCGGGATTGGGGGACTCGACCCCGCCATGCCGGCGATTCCGATTAGCGAAGCCGCGGAAGCTGCGGACCTTTTGCCACTCGTTCCGCTTGTACTCGATTTGCCGGCCAGGACATTCGATACCGGTTGTGCGGGCCACCGCCCGACCACGCCCCGGCGCGACAAGACCCAGCCGCCGGGCGTGGCTTTGGCTTTCGACCGGCGCCAGAGCATCGTGCGTTTCGGTCATTGCGCGCCTTCCGAGCGCAACTCGTTATCCCGCATCCTGTGATTGGCCCGCCTGACTTCCCGCCGCGCGAGACTTCATGAAGAAACGCTCACTGCACTCGCGAGCTGCGTTCCACGCTTTCGCCCTGGCGCTGGTAGTCCACGCTGCGACTGCGTTGCACGCACAGCAAGCGCCGGCGCCATTGCCGACTGTCACCGCAAACACTCCGCCGGTCGTGACCGCGGGTGCTGCGCCGGTCGTGGCGGCGATTCCGGTCGCAGCGCAGTCCGCGCCATCCCCTCGCGTAGCCGGTCCAGCCGCGACACCATCGCTCGAGCCGTTGCCGCCCATCGCGGAAGGTCCCGAGCTGTTGGCCGCGCGTTCCACCCGTTCCGCCGGCTATTCCTCGCCTTGCGCCGAGGGTTGTTGCCCACCCGATTGCAGCTGCGACTCTTGCGCTTGGCGATCGCGGTGGCTGCCGCCGGGAACGCCGGCTCCCAGTTGGTCGACCTACGGCGGTCTCGACGACGTTTGGTTCACCTCGGGGGGCGATGCCTTGCAGAGCACCGCCTGGGCCTGGATTCGCAACGGCGGCTATCCGCGCGGCTTCGTCACGCCGTTCATGGCGCCCCGTGCGCCGATGGGGCTCGGCCGTGTCTGGGGTGAAGATGGCGGACAGCTCACCGGCTTCTGGGTTGGCGGTCTCGCCCGCGCCAATTACATCAACGACCAGCGCATTCAGTGGAGCGGTCAGGAAGAAACGTTTGGCGTCGAAGGGCAGCTCAGCCCGCATGCCTTTCATGCGTCGGGCAATTGGCTGTTCACGGCCAACAGCACGTTCTACTTCAATCAGCCGTTCGACAAGAACTTGCTCACCGACAACATGCGCAAGTCGTACCTGGAGAACTTCCGACCCGATCCCTTCCAGATCTGGCAGTTGAACCTGAAGGTGCAGCGCGGCGCGCTGACGATGACCATCGGCAAAGACACCACGCCGTTCGGTCGCTACTACTTTCCGATCTATTCGAATGCACATCTCGACGCGCCGTTCATTCGCACCGAGGCCATTCGCTGGGTCGAAACCGGATTGTTCCTGCACTACACGCCAAGCATCTTCGTCTTCGACGCCGCGATCACCAACGGCACGCCCGACCGCGATACCAATTCGTCCAAGGCGTTTGTCGGGCGGATCGGCCTGCAGACGCCCCACTTCTCTTGCGGCGCCTCGGTCAAAGCCCAAGATGGTTTCGGCTCGGAGCAACAAAAGACGTTCAACAACCACGTCGGCGTCGACGGCCTGGTGCGGTACGGCGCCTTCGATATCTCGGGCGAGGCGATCTACGATCAGTACGGCCTGCGCCGCGGCAACGAGTACAGCCCCGACGACATCTTCTGGGGGCGCAGCATCTACTACCGCGACATCTGGCCGGGGCACGACCGCGGCATCTATGGCCTCGGCTGGTATCTGAACCTGGGCTGGACGATGCCGCTCGTGCGGTTTGACTTCAACTACGGCGAATATTATCCCGAGCAGATTGGCGACCCGTATCACGATCAGCCGATTCGCCGCGGCTATCTCAAAGGGGGCTGGCGGCTGTCGCGCCGCGTCGAGTTCTTCCACGTGATCATGCTCGAGAACGACCGCCCCGTCGAACGCTGGCGAGCCAAACAGCACTCGAACCTCGTGCTCGTCGGTTTTCAGATGTACCTGTAAGCGGCACGGTCGCGCCCGCGCGGATCACCAGCGCGACTTTCCCCTCTGTCTAGAACGTGGTAGCTTTGCGCACGGAGTTGCTGGGCCTTTTTTCTTCTCAATATCCGACCGCTGCGCATGAAAACCGTGCCGGATCACACCTATTCGCGGCTCTGCGAACACGTCCGCGAGATCGCGCTGCTGCAATCGATCGAAGGCTTGCTCGAATGGGACGAGCGCACGGGGCTCCCCGCGGCCGCCGGTCCTTATCGAGCCGATCAGATGAGCTACCTGGCGGGCCGCATCCATCAGCTTTGGACCGACGCGCGGATGGCCGACTGGCTCGCCGAGTTGGCCGGCAGCCCTTTGGCCGCCGACCCCCAGAGCGACGCCGCCGTGACGGTCCGCGAATTGCGCCGCCACTACGACAAGAAAGTGCGGCTTCCCCAAGCGCTCGTCGAAGAATTGTCGCGCGCCGCCGTGCTCGGTCAGCAGGCCTGGGTCGTCGCCCGAGAGGCGAACGACTTCGCCGGGTTTCGTCCGCTGCTCGAGCGGATCGTCGATCTGAAGCGCGAAGAAGCGGCCGCCTACGGCTTTGTCGAGTCGGCCTACGATCCCCTGCTCGACGACTACGAGCCTGCCGCCAGCACGGCCGAAGTCTCGCGCGTGCTGGCCGGGCTGCGCGAAGAGCTCGTCCCCTTCCTGGCGACGATCGTCAATGCTCCGCGGTTCGACGAGCTGAACCGCGACGCGCTCGACGGCGACTTTCCGCTCGACGTGCAAGCCGCCTTCGGCCGGCAAGCGGCCGAACAAGTCGGCTTCGACTTCCAGGCCGGTCGACTCGACGTTTCGGCACACCCCTTCTGCACTCAGTTGGGTCCGCTCGATCATCGCCTCACCACGCGCTACAACCAGCGCGACATGGCCGAGGCCCTCTTCAGCACGCTGCACGAAGTAGGACACGGGCTTTATCAGCAAGGGTTACCCGCCGAACATTTCGGACTGCCGCTGGGCGAGGCGATTTCGCTGGGCATTCACGAATCGCAGTCGCGGTTATGGGAAAACCTGGTGGGCCGCAGCCGCTCGTATTGGAAGTGGATGTACCCGCGTGCGCAGCGCGCGTTCCCCGCGGCCCTGTCCGTCGTCGACGAAGAACGGTTCTATCGGCTGATCAACCAGGTGCGGCCGTCGCTGGTGCGCATTGAATCGGACGAGGTGACCTACAACTTGCACATCCTGGTGCGCTTCGAACTCGAGCAAGAGCTTTTGGCCGACGACCTGCAAGTGGCCGACCTGCCCGATGCCTGGCACGATCGCTATCAGCAGTACCTTGGCGTGGCGCCGCAGAATCATGCCGAAGGCGTGCTGCAAGACATTCATTGGAGCGCCGGAGCGATCGGGTACTTCCCGACATACTCGCTCGGTAATCTGTACGCGGCACAATTCTTCGAACAGGCGGAGGCCGATCTCGGTTCGCTCGACGCGCTGTTTCGCAACGGCAAATTCGCACCGCTACTCGAGTGGCTCGTCGAGCACATTCATCGCCATGGTCGGCGCTACTCGGCCGCGGATCTGGTCGAGCGCGTGACGGGTCACCCGCTGTCGCACGAGCCCCTGATGCGGCACTTCCGTCGCAAATTCGGCCCGCTGTACGGAGTAAACTAAACCGCGGCAGCTTCGGAACCGTGTTGACCCTGCCAAACGGATTGGGCGCGCATCATGCACGTACGACGGAACCAGCTTGCTTCCGATTCTCGCCGCGCGCGTCGCGGTAACGCCGCTGGTCAGATGATCGGCGTCATCGGTGGCGGCCTGATGGGGCTGGCAATCGGCTACTATCTGTTGAACTATCTCGGCGGCCCCAGCTTCAACTGGCTGAAGATTCCACTCCCCGGCATCCCGCATACCCAGCGCGACGGC
Source organism: Pirellulales bacterium (assembly GCA_050184475.1). GTDB lineage: Bacteria > Planctomycetota > Planctomycetia > Pirellulales > JAEUIK01 > JAIESQ01. The sequence continues at coordinate 150,153 of JBFXAH010000006.1, forward strand.
GCAGAAGCCAAGGGCGCCACGGCCGACGGCCCCGAGCAACCACCGCCGGGCGATGGCGCGGCTAACATTCCGGCACAGCCGCCGGTCCCCGACGGTCCTACGATGCCCTCGACCGAACCGACGCCCCCCAGCGAACCGGTCGAACAATATCCGCCCGACTACGTTGGACCGCGGCGCCACGATCTTTACGACGCCGCCGATCTAGCCGAAGCGCTCGTCCGCGCCAACGAACTGGCGGGAGGCACCGGAGCCGGCGCGGCCGCCAGCGGTCCGCCACCGGCGCTCACGCCCAACACCTATGAGCAATGGTGCGACGTCGCCGAAGTGATCGCCTTGTTGTCCCCCGACGAGCCGGAGAAAAACGTCGCCTCGCGGCGCGACGCCCTGCGTCGATTGGTGCTGCGCGTCGGCACGGCTGGCAATGTCCGCGAGATCGCCAGGCTCTCGCCGGAAAGATTGAGCAGTCCTCCGCGCCCAGACGCCGGCATTTTGCTCGTCGGCCAGGTCGAGAAAATCGAGCCATCGGGCAAGTTGTACGTCATGCACCTGAGCGTGCCACGTCTGTCGCAGCAGGTCACGATACTCAGTCCGCGAGGGTCGATCGCCAATCGCGGCGATCTGGCGATGGTGCTGGGGAGCATCGTGGCCGAACCGGGCGAAAACGTCATCGGCTACGTCGGCAGCGAACCGCAGGCCGTGTGGGCAGGGCTGATTATCAAGCTTCCCGACTGACGAGCGAATCAACTAGAGAGATACGGATTCGCAACAGAATGACCGAGCCAGTCGACGACAAACCGCTTGTCCCGGCGCAACAGCCCGACCCTGGCTACGCCGCCGTGCGCAAGTATCTGCTCTATACGCTCAGCCTGCCCGAGCGCACGATTCGCACCGGCGTGGGCATGGTCGGCGGGGCCGTGCGCGAAAGCTCGTCGCTCCTGGTGCCGCAGGCGTTTCAGAATTCGCGCACCTACTCGGTGCTGGTGCGGCAGATGCTTGATTACCTGGTCGAAGGGATCGGCGGCGTCCGCACGGCAGCGGGGGAAGAAAAATCGCCCGGCGTCGAGAACTTCATCGCGCGCAAGGCGGTCGGCAATTTCGCCGAGATGGCCAGCCTGGCCACGCTGCACATCTCGCCGATCACGTTGCTGGCCATCGTCAGCGACGCGGCCTATGGCTCGGGAGCCTTCTTGCGCGAGTTGGCGGCCGAACTCAAACGCGAAGGGTTGATCGACGAGCGCTCGACGATCGACTCGCTCGACGACTTCTTGAAAGCCGTCGGTGGCGCAGCCGGTCAAACGTCGTCGGTGCTCGACACGCCCCCGCTGTCGATCGACAGTTTGCGACAAACCGTCGACGAAACTCGCCAGGCCATCGCGAAGGTCGATCCGCGGCAAGTGCTGCCGCAGGCCGAGCTCGAACGGTTGTGGGCCCAGATGCGCGACGTCGCCCGGCGCGAGAACGTCGGACTGCTCGAGCTCTCCGGCACCATGACCTTGCACGCGCTCGACAAGTTGACGCTGGTCGGCCGCGGCGCGCTGTCGGGCTTGCGCGTCAGCGGCGGGCTGTTCAACCGTCACGTGATCGATCATTACGAGACGGCGCTGGCCGACATCCGCGCGCGGGGCGTCTATGCCACGCTGGCCCAAGTGAGCGGGCCCTACATCGAAGCGGTCTGGCACAACTACGCGCACGATCGCGAGACCTGGACCGAGGACCTCGTCACCGGGCGGTTCTTCGGCCGCATTTGGCGCGGCACCTGCACAGGCGCCGGAAAAGCCTGGGCGAAGATTCGCAAGCAGCCGCGCGTCGAGCCGCCGACGTCTGGCGAGTAACGCGCTTCACGCCAGATTCATGTTCGCGCCGCCGCCTTTGCGCCCGCGCGCGTTTTGCTATCTTGTGTGGGCACACACGAGCAACACGAAACGCCTGCAGAGGATTGCCGCGATGACCGTCAACGCCGAATCGATGTTGGTCTGGTGCCGCAAGTTGTTGGGGTTCGAGCCGCGCCCCGAGCTCACGCTCGAAGATTATCTGGCGGCCATCCCGCGACTAGCGGCGCTCGACGAACTGCCGGCCGGCACTCCGGTGCTGGTGCGCGGCGACGTCGACGCCAAGCCCGGCCCGACGATCGGCGAAGGGGACATCCGGCTGCGGTCGATGATCCCCACGCTCGAACATGGCCGCAGCCGCGGCTGGAAGCAGATCATTTTCGGTCACATCGGCCGCAAGCCCGAAGGCTCGCTCAAGGGGGTCGCCGCGCGGCTTTCCGAACTCCTGAAGTCGCCGGTGCCGCTCGTGACCGATTGGCTCGATGAGGCCACGCTCGAAGTCCGGCCCGAGGTCGCCAAACAGATCGCCGACAGCCCGAACGGCAGCGTGCTTGTGCTCGACAACACGCGCCGCTACGACATTGAGCGAGTGCTCTGGAAAGCCAAGGCCGACGACTTGCCGAAGCTGGCCCCGCGGCTGGCCACCTTCACCACATCGTTGGCCGAGCGGGTCGCCAAACACTACGTCAACGAAGCGCTGAGCGCCGGCAGCCTCGATACGTCGACGACCGTCGTCCCCGCCGGCATGCAATGGGCCGTGTTGGGCGATTACGTCGCCGAAGAATTCTCCGGCCCGATGCGCCGCTGCCTGGCGACCGAGTTGGTCGTCTTCAGCGGACTGAAGATTGACAAGCTCGACGACTTGCAGGCGATGATCGACCGCGGCACGATCCGCGTGGTGATTGCCGCCGGTTCGCTGGCCATGGCGCTGAAGAAGGCCGCCGCGCAGCTCGACGGCGGTGACTTTTGCCTGGGCGTGGCCGAAGACCCGGCCCACGCCGACAAGCCGTACTTCATTCCGGCCGAGCGCGTCGCCCAGGCGCGCCGTATGATCGAAGCAGGGCGCGAGCACGGCGTCGAGTTCGTGCTGCCGATCGACTTCGTGCTGGCCGATGGAAGCGTGGCCGACAAGCTCGCCCCCGGCGATCAACAATTCGACGTCGGCCCCCAGACGAGCGCGATGCTGCACGAGCGGATCGGCGAATTCATCGACGCCACGCGTGATCGGCGGCCGGCAGCCGTGGCCTTCTACAACGGCGTCTTCGGCATGTTCGAAGATCCGCGCTTCGAGGGGGGGACAAAACGTTTCATGTCCGAGCTCCAGCGCATGAAGGAGGCCGGCATCGAGGTCTACATCGGCGGCGGCGAAGGGGGGACCGCCCTGGAGAAGTACGGCCAACCCGACTGGGTGACGCACGTTTTCACGGCCGGCGGAACGGTGCTCAACGCGTTGGGGAGCGAGCCGGTCCCCTACCTGGTGGCGCTGGCGATGGCAGCCGGCCGAGACTAGTGCAGGTTAACGCGGCGCTCCGGCGCGAGCCGCCTCGCACAACGCGATCAATTCTTCGAGCGCCTCGGCGATTTCGGCAAACGGCTCGCCGCAGGCAACCGTTTGCTCGACGCGAGCCGCCGCAGGCGTGATCGCCTCGAAACCGTAGCTCCCCGCGGCGCCCTTGAGCTGGTGAGCCATGCGTTCCAGCTCGTCACGATCGCCCGCCGCGAACAACGAGCGCAAGAACGCGACTCTCCGCGGCAACTCGTCGACAAACAGCTCCACGAGATCGGCCAGCTCGCGGTCGTTGGCCAGCGTCGAATAAATCGGAGCAGCGGCGGTCGCTTGTGCGGCGTTCATTGATTCGTCTCCGTGGCAGTCGGCCAGGGTGTTGCTATCGGGTGCACGATCCAACCACACGCGATGGGCACCCTGCCCAAGTTCATCGCGGGCCTGCGATCATTCGAGCAAGCGTAGGTCACTCTTCCGGCGCAGGTCCACCAGCGTCAATGTGCCGCGCGACGCCGCGGCCACGGCTTGGTGAATCCAGTACATACGCCGAGCCGTTGGCCCCCGCGTTTACGGCCGCTGCCCAGCAGGCTATCGTGGGCGGCAACGTTGTACATTCGACGAACGACCGCTTCGTCGGCCGCTTGCCGAGGATGCTTGCATGACGAAAGTCGCCCCCGTCGATGCGCCGCCGACGAGCGACCGACGCAGCGCGCCGACATCCCGCCGCACGGCGGCCATCCTCTCGCCGGCAATCGACGCGCTCTGCACCGGCGGTCTGTCACTCCTTCTCTTTAGCGCGATGATCACGGCGGCGCTCGTCTGGAACTTCAGCTTCAGCAGTCCGCAACTGCAAGGCTACTTGCTCTTGGCCACGGCCCTGGTGAACTGGCCGCACTTCATGGCCTCTTACCGGTTGTTGTATGGCTCGCCCGAGACACGGCGGCGCTATCCTTGGGCGAGTGTGATCCTGCCGGCGCTGCTGGTCGCCTATTGCCTGGCGGCGATGGTCGTACCACGGATGACAACTTCGCCATCGCAGGCGGAACCCTCGTCACAACAGGCGTCGGTCGCGACGAACGCAACCGCTCCCGCGGCAGCCGTTGCCGCGACGAGCATGCCCGCCGCGGCCGAGCACGCGCCACAACTCGTCGATCCCACGATGCTGCGGGCCCTGTTCGTCGTCAACCTGTTCTACCTGGCCTGGCACTATACCGGGCAAGGCTGGGGGATGTGCGCATCATTTGCGTATCTGCAAGGCCTGCGATTCGAGCCGCGCGAGCGGCACCTGGTGCGGATTGGATTTCGCGCTTTGCTCGTCGTCCACGTCGTCGCGGTGCTGGCTGGTCTCGATGAACTTTCGCCCGAGATTCGCGCGCAGGTCACTGCCGTGCAGCCGTGGACGCTGCTGGCCGCGGCGCTGACGATTCCGCTGGGGATCGCCGGCTTCGTGATCGCCTGGCGCAGGACGCGGTGCCCGCCCGGCATGCGGACCGTGGTCCCCTGGGGCTCGATGTACGTCTGGTACGCCATGCTGCCGATCGTCCCCAACTCGTTCGTTTGGCTGCAATTGGCCCACGCGCTGCAATACCTCGAATTTCCGCTGCGCGTCGAATTGAATCGCCGCGAGCGGCGGCAGAAGTCGCGTCCGTCGCGATGGCTCCCCCGCGCCGGCTACGTCGGGCTCTATTACGGCGCGCTGCTGGCAGCCGGATTGCTGACGTTCGCCAGCCCCTATCTGCTGGGAGGCAACGATGGAGTCGCGCTAGCGGTGCTCGTCGCGGCGGCCGTCAACGTGCACCATTACTTCGTCGACGGCTGCATCTGGAAGATTAGCAACCCGGCCGTGCGCGGCGAACTGTTCGCGCACGTTGCCAGGTGAATTTTAATTACTGGCTTACACGCCGTCGCGCAGCATTTCGATCGCCGCATTGCGACCGCAGGCCCCCATCACCCCGCCGCCGGGATGGGCCGCCGCGCCGCAGAGATAAAGCCCGCTGATCGGCGTGCGATAATCGGCCCAGCCGGGCACGGGGCGCAAGCTGAACAGTTGACCCAGGCTCATCGACCCTTGAAAGATGTTCCCGCCGGTGAGCCGGAACGTGCGCTCCAGATCCAGCGGGCTAAGAACTTGCCGGTGCAACACGGCGCCGGGCACATTCGGCGCGTACTCGGCGAGCTTGGCGATGCAGCGGTCGGCGAAGGCCTCTTTGACGTCATCCCACGAGCCCTCGGCGAGCCGATACGGCGCGTACTGCACGAACATCGACAGGATGTGGCGCCCCGGGGGGGCCAATGTGTCGTCGACGCTCGTGGCCATCGTCAGCTCGAGCACCGGCTCGCTACTGGGGCGCCCCGCGCGGGCTTCGTCGTAACCGCGCTCGATGTAGTCGACGGTCGGGCCGATATGCATCGTGCCCCGGTGATGCGGCATCACCCCACTGCTTGGCAAACAGGTGAAGTTCGGCGGCTCGGACAGCGCGACATTGATCTTCATCGACGCCGACTGGTAGTCGATCCGCTCGACGGCCGCGAGAAAATCGGCCGGCAGTTGTTCGGCCTGGATGAAATGCTCGAACGTCCAGCGCGGATCGATGCTCGAAGCCACGCTCGGAGCTTCGAACACGGTGCCATCGATCAGTTCCACGCCGCGCACGCGACCACGATCGACCACGATGCGGGCGACTTCGGCTTCACGGCGAACCTCGACCCCCAAATCGCGGCCGGCGGCCGCCAGCGCCGTGGCCAGGCTCCCCATACCACCTTGCACGTAACCCCAGACGCCGCGCGCACCGCCCGCTTCGCCCATCACATGGTGCAACAGCACGTAGGCACTGCCCGGAGTCGACGGGGCCGCGAATGCGCCGATGATCGCGTCGGTCGCCAAGGTGGCTTTTAGCGCCTCGGCCTCGAACCAGCGATCGAGAATCGTCCGCGCCGGGCCAACCAGCAACTCGATGGCTGCGGGCATCTCGGCGCCGAGTTTGCTCAACGCCTGGTAGAGCCCATAGCCGAGCTTGGCGTCGCGCAGCTTCTTTCGCCAACCTCGTCGGCGCCAAGCGTTGGGCAAGGGGAGCAAATCGGGGGCCGGCTGACTCAGCGTGGGCTCGAGCGTGCGGGCAACGCGCTCCAGCAGCGCCTCGTAGCGCGGGAAAGCCTCGGCGTCGCGGGCGCTGAATTTGGCGATCTCGCGCCGGTTGAGCGCTGCGTCGGGCCCCATGGTCAGGCTGCGACCGTCGGGCAACGGCGTGAACGACGACGGGCTCCGCGGCAGCACGCGCAGCCCGTAGTCGCCTAGCCGCAGGTCGCGGCTGATCTCGGGGAGCAGCAGGCTGATGACGTAGGCCGCCGTCGAGACGCGATAGCCCGGCCAGAGCTCTTCGGTCGTCGCGCAGCCTCCCAGAACGTGGCGCCGCTCGAGGACCAGCACGCGGCGCTTGGCGCGCGCCAGGTAGGCCGCGGTCACCAGCCCGTTGTGGCCGCCGCCGATCACAATCGCGTCGTATTTACCGGGTGAAACCATCGATCGGGTAGGGGCGAGTGCCGCGGGGGAGTTCGATTAACCGGCCAAAGCAGAGCTCAACGCTCACCGTCGCCTGGCCATTCGTCGGCCCAGGGACGACGGGTGCGGGAACGCACCGTGTCGCGTCGTATCCCTATCCATCGCCCGGCGGCCCCCCGCGACATCAGCCGATTGAGCCGGCGCCACCGTGTAACGCCTGCGCACGGCGGACGCTTTTAAGAACAGGGGGAAGTCAGAAGCAGCTCCCCTGGCCGTAACAACTACTGAGGCAAGTCACTTTCGCACGCGGGGGAGCCAGCCATGCCGGACGGAAAACGCAAACGCCGCCATAGCCTCAACCGTGCTCAACGAACTTGGTACGCGATGCACCGGGCGCAACGGTTCAACCGCCGTTTCGGGTTGTGCTGCTGCGAAGCCCAGAGCTAACGTTTGCCTGGTAACAGCCGACCAACAAAAAAAGCATGCCGAGCGCCGCAGCCAGGCCATGCTGGCTATCGGCACTCGACACGCTCGAGAGTGCTTTCGCTAAAGCTTCAGTCGATTCTTCGAACAGCGGCGCGGCCCTGCTCTGGGGCCGCACCCTTCCGATCAGCAGCTAGGCTGCCCGCCGCTTCATCCGGCGACGCACCACGGGGATCGCGCTAACGATGCCGATACCCAGTAGCACGACGGTGCCCGGCTCAGGGACGCTGATGCCGGTGAGCACCAGTTCACCCGAAAAGATCGCATTGATGGTCGCGCCCAGGTGGGTGTTGCCGACGTCGTACAGCGGCACCGTCATCGCCAGCGGAATCGTCAACGTGACGAGCTGGTTGCTCGGCGGGCCAGCGCCAAGTTGGATCGAACCGATCGAACCTGCCGGCAGATTCACGCTGAACAGGCTCGGCAGGAAGTTGATCGTGTCGCTGCCCAGGAAGTCGAGATACCCCGACGAACTGTAGCTGAACGAGCCACCACTGACGTCGAGTTCCAACCCGCTGAAGTCGTAGTCGGCGGTTCCGACTAGAGGCGTGATCGCCGGATACGGGCCACCCGGAACGATGTCGACGTGCGGGGCCGTGAGCTTCAAGGTCACGCTGCCGGAACCAATAATCGGGATATCCGGGCCATCGAGCGTTTCGACGATATTTGTGAAGTCGAAGCCACCACCATAGTTTTCCAGCGTGCCGGGCGTGCCGGGCAACGACCCGGCAATCGCGACCTTGCCGAGGTAGCCGGTCGTGGCGGGCGGAATCGTGGCGAACCCCGGAGCGGCGCCGCTGAGCGTGGCCCCCAGCGCCGGCGTATTGAGCACGATCGGCGGCAGCAACGGCACCGCGCCGACAAACTGCAATTGAGCCGAGAAGGAGCTGAGATTGGAGTCGACCGCGAGATTGAGCGGTCCAGCCTGAGTCGAAGTGGCCGCGGCCAACAACAGGCCGACGACGGTCGCCGCGATGAGCATGCGGCTCGACGTTCGCGCAACACGTGCGCCCCTGAAAACGGAACTGCGGAAGCTTTGCACTGGCATCTCTCCTGATCTAGGAAGTTGGCGGCCGCGCTGCTCAAGGCAACGCCACCGCGATTGACGACGACAACACCGCGACGTTGCGGTCGTCCTGACCGCCATTCGCCGGCTGCGCCCAGAGATGCCTGATGACGATGAGCTGCTGTGCCGTGCCCAAATAGCAAGGGAAGAATCGGTTCCACGGAGGACTTCAGGCGGCCGCACGCGACACCGTGCCTTCGATTCACCCGATCAACCGGCGACGCGACGCGGAAGTGGCAGATTGTCGCGCGGAATCGGTTGGCTGACGAATCACGACGCGAATCGACAGCCCGCAGGCCGTGTGCGTCGTCAATAGCTGCCTGAATGGGCCGCGGAGTGATCGTTCGACGTTGCGTCGTGCGAGGGGTACTCAACTCTGGCGTTTGCCTTGCTTCCGGGAAGAGCCGGAAGCACTGCACGGCTGCCGATGCGCTGGCGGCGTACCTGACGGGCACGCACGCGCAGCCAGAGAATTACGTCGAGTTTGGAGCGGCTTTTCAGCTCACCGTCACTAGCGTTCCCTGGCAGCCTGCGAAATCGATCCCGCAATTCAGGGGGGATCGAGGTACCCACTTAGACTAATCCGATTGTCCGGCGTGGCAAGCAAAAATTCTATTTTCCTCAGGAAAACTCAACTTCGCTCCAAGCAATTCTGGTCAGAAACTTCTACCTGCCGGGCACACGATCGCTGTCGTCGAAGCACAAATGGCTATGGCAACGTGCCTTAGGTTTCGGGCACCGAGCTTCCGCACCGCCAGGATTCGGCGCCCGGCAGGTCCTGGCAAACCTGCAAAATAGACCGCGGCAACCAGCCGAGTTCACCGTGGGTTGTCGACCCAGGCCCGCATACGGCCCGGAACGTCGCTGATGATGCCGTCGACTCCGGCGTCGACCAGGGCCGCGGCCCGGCGGCGATCGTCGACAGTCCAGGCCCAGACACGGTAGCCGGCGCTGTGCAAGCGCTCGATCGACTTTCGATCGAGGTGCTCATGGTGCCAGCCCACGACTTTGGCGCCGCAGCGAGCGATGTCGGCTAGCCGCTTGTCGGTTAGCTCCTTCGAGCCGAGCGCGCCGAGCGTCAACCGTGGCGACAAGCGATGACAATCGGCCAGGAAATCCCAGTCGAACGATTGCACGACCACGTAGGGGACCAGCTTCTTACGCTCGAGCAACGCGACACAAGTCTTGGCATCTCCCGCTTTGCGCTCGACGAGCGTGACCGAACCAGCCTGAATCAGATCGAGCGACTCCTCGAGCGTGGGGAGGGGCGTGCCGGCAAAGCGCGGATCGAACCAGCGGCCGGCGTCGAGCTTAAGCAACTCGGCCAGCGGCTTGCTGACCACCGTGATGTCGCGTCCGCCGTACACTTCGACGGCGTTGGTCGTGCGATCGAGCGTGTCGTCGTGGATCACCAATGGCACGCCGTCGGCCGTGTGGACATAGTCCAATTCGACGAGATCGCTGTTGGCGTCGAGCGCGGTTTGGAATGCCGGCAACGTATTCTCGGGAGCATCGGCGCTGGCGCCGCGGTGGGCGATCACCAGCACACGCGGCTGTGCGATGAGGTCGGCGGCCAGCGTTCGGCCGCTGGCGGCCACCGGAGCTTCCGCCTCGGCAGGCTCCGCGGCGAAGCCAGGCGCTGCCGCGAGGAGCCAAAAAAGAGCCGCGACCAGCAAACGCAACCCCGCACCAACGACTCGCCGCTCAGGGGCCGCGCGCCGCTTGGCCATCGCTAGTCCTCCATCACCTCGGCCTCTTTGTGGCTGGCCAACTCGGTGACTTGGTTCTCGTACGATTTGGTGAGCTCTTGAATCTGTTCTTTGACCTGGTCGCGGTCGTCCTCGGTCAACTCCTTGTCCTTCTGCTGCTGATCGGCGACTTTGTTGCCGTCGCGGCGGACATTGCGGATCGCGACCTTGGCCTCCTCGGCCAGTTCCTTGATCCGCCCCACGAGCTTGCGGCGCGTTTCGGTCGACAGCGGCGGCACATTGATCCGCACCACGCGCCCGTCATTCAGCGGCGTAAAGCCCAGGTCGCTCGCCAGGATCCCCTTCTCGATATCTTTCAGCGTACCGGGGTCGAATGGGCGAACGACGATCTGGTTGCCTTCGGGCGAGACGCCGACCGAGGCCAATTGCTTGAGCGGCGTGGGCGAGCCATAGGCCGTCACGCGCACCGAGTCGACCAGGCCCGGATTCGCGCGCCCCGTGCGCACGCCGATCAGCGATTGCTTCAGCACGGCGGTTGCTTTTTCCATTCGCTCTTCGACGTCGAGCAGAATATCGTCGGCGCTCATGACTTGGTCCCCTCGGAAAACGCCGCGCTCCGCTCGCGGCTGCTGATCAGCGTGCCAACCTTGTCCCCCTGCACGGCCCGCTCGATATTGCCAACTTTAAGGTAATTGAAGACCAGAATCGGCATGTCGTGCTCCATGCACTGGGCGATGGCCGTCGGGTCCATCACTCGCAGATTCTGCTGCTGCACCTGGTGATAGGTCAGCTCGCTGTAGAGCACGGCGTGCGCGTTCTTTTCGGGATCGTCGCTGTAGACGCCGTCGACCCGCGTGGCTTTCAAGAGTACGTCGGCCTCGAGCTCCAGGGCCCGCTGCGCGGCAGCCGTATCGGTCGTGACGAACGGGCTCCCCGTGCCGGCGGCCAACAGCACGATCCGCCCTTTCTCGAGGTGCCGGCGAGCGCGGCGGCGAATATACGGTTCGGCGACCGCTTCCATGCGAATGGCCGTGAGCAGCCGCGTCTCGCACCCCAGCGACTCCAGCGCGTCTTGCAGCGCCAGGCCGTTCATCACCGTGGCCAGCATCCCCATGTAGTGGGCGGTCGCTTCCTCGATGGCCGCGTTGCCCGAGGTGAATTGGGCGCCGCGGAGAATGTTCCCGCCCCCCATGACGATGGCAATCTGCACGCCGCGGTCGGCGGCCCGCGACGTCTGCTCGGCCAGATGGACGACCTCGTCCATGCTGATGCCCCGTTCGCCCGCGCGGCAAAAGCTCTGCCCCGACACCTTGAGCACGACGCGTCGTGGGCGCGCGGCTGACTTGTCTCGCGGATTCGCGTTCATCTGTGTTCCTTGAACCTAAGCCCGCGGGCGGGAGCCGCTGAGCCTAACCGCCATGGTCCGCCCGTGCGCAGCGCGGCGGTTACTCCTTGCCGAGACGCCAGTAGACGAACTTCTTGACGGTCACGCCATTTTCCTTGGCCAGCGCGCCGACCGTTTTGGCTTCGTCCTTGATGAACGGCTGCTCGGCCAGCACCATTTCGGCAAAGAAGTTCCGCAGCCGGCCTTCGACCATCTTGGCGATGATGTTTTCGGGCTTTCCCTCTTTGCGGGCTGCCTCGGAAAGAATCTCGCGTTCCTTGCTCACCAATTCGGGATCGAGATCTTCCTTGCTGACCGCCTGGGGGTTCTTGGCGGCGATGTGCATGGCGATGTCTTTGGCCACCTGCGGATCGATCGGCTTGCCGCCGGCAGCGGCCAATTCGACCAGCACGCCATATTCGCCGGTATGGTGCGCGTAGGCGCCGGCCGGGGCCAGAATGCGGGTCATGCGGCCGACGTTGAACACCTCGCGAATGCGATTGCTCAGCTCGTCCTTTTGATCGGCCAGCGTTTGCTTGGGGTTCGACGGCGAAGGTTGCTTGAGCAACTCCTCGGGCGTGGCGGCGCCGGGGCCGGTCGCCAGTTGCTGGGCGAGATCGTTCGCCAGCCGGACGAAGTCTTCGTTCCCCACGACCGGCGCGCTCTCGCAGCGCAGCTCGACCATGGCGGCCGCCCCCTTGGCCAGATCGGTATAGATGCCCATGCGCCCGAAGTCGGTGCCACGATCGGCCCGCGCGGCCATGGTCTTCTTGCCCTTCTCGCGCAGGTGCTTGATGGCCGCTTCTTGGTCGCCGCCGGTTTCGACCAGGGCTTGCTTGCATTCCATCATGGGCAGGCCCGTCTGATCCCGCAGGGCCTTGACTGCCGATGCCGAAATCTCAACCACGTTGATCTCTCCGCCAAAAAATGACTACTGCTGATGAACGATTCGCGTACGACGCCCAACACCCTGGGCATTGCGACTAGAGCGCCGTCGCGGGCAAAAAACACGCCAGCACGCCGAGCGGTCGCAACCGCCGCTGGTGCCGAACTGACCGCGCTCATCGGCGGCCAACCCAACGGCCACGAGCGACGCCAAAAACGCGCCGTCCACCGGCGCGGCGGACCGCGACCTTAATCCTTCGCCGGCTCGTCGTCCTTACCGACCGAGACGGCCGACGCCGCCGAAGCGGTTCCCTCGAGCACCGCGTCGGCCAATTGCCGCATCACCAGTTCGATCGACCGCACGCTGTCGTCGTTGCCCGGAATCGGAAGATCGATCTGGTCCGGATCGCTGTCGGTGTCGATCAGCGCCAACGTTGTAATGCCCAACCGCCGCGCTTCCTTGACCGCGTTGCCTTCCTTGCGAGGATCGACCACCACCAGGCACTCGGGCAAGCGGTTCAGCAGCCGGATGCCGTTGAGGTTGCGCGACATCTTGCGATACTCGCGCCGCAGCGTCGACTGCATCTTCTTCGAGTACGAATTCAGATCGTCGCTGGGAATCAGCTTGTCGAGCTCTTCCAGGCGAGTGAGCCGGCTGCGGATCGTGCGAAAGTTGGTGAGGGTGCCCCCCAGCCAGCGCTCGCTGACGTAGGGCATCCGGCAACGCTGCGCCTCGCGCTCGATCGTTTCGGCCGCCTGCTTCTTGGTGCCGACAAACAGCACCAGGCTGCCGTGCGACACGACGTTGGTCAGATACTTTTTGGCCCGGATCAAGCCGCGGATCGTCTCGCGCACATCAATGATGTGGATGAGGTTCCGCCGAGCGTAGATATAGGGGCGCATCTTCGGGTTCCACCGGCTGGCCCGATGGCCAAAGTGGACGCCCGCCTCGATCAGCTCCTTAACAAGCACGGTCGACAAGACTCGAAACTCCTGCTCAAAGGCACCCTCACCACGGCGGCATCATTCGCCGCGAGGTTGGTAGGTAGCCGCGTCGTGAATCTAGCGTGGTCGTGTATCTAAGGTGACCGCTGGGCAACGCATGCGGTCGGCGCCAGGGCACATGCCCGGCGATAGCAAAACCAGTCCGCCCGGCCGGTTCAGCCGCCCAAACGGCAGCAGTGCTGCCTGATCCCTGCTGGGAAGCACGTAAATCTAACGGGCCACCCTAGTAGCGTCAACCACGGGGCGGGTCGTGGGCGGGTGCCGAATGCCCGATTGCAGGGTCAACCGCGCCCGCCCGGGCCCGCTGGACCGGCGAATTGGCCGCCGAGGGTATGGCAGCCCCCCGGGTTTTCGGCCTTTTTTTCCCAGCGACCGGCCCTGGCAGCAACGCCACGCGTTCAATAGCCTCGGGGGGTCTCCGGCGCGGCTCTCTTCGCCGCCACGTGGCCAACCCGCTGCGCCGACGGCAATCCAGCCGAAGGGGCGAACGACCGCTCGAACGCGTTCAAAAGCTCGCGCGTCAGGACACGTTACGCGCGGCCACCAAGTCTCCTACCACCAAGATATCAAAAGGCCAATCCACCCGATGACACGCCACATGTTCGCAATCGCGGCCTTGCTGCTCGCTTTGTTCCCCGGCGCTCAAGCGCTGCGGTCGGCGCCCCCCAACATCATCTTCATCATGGCCGACGATCTCGGTTACACCGACGTCGCCTGCTACGGCAGCCGGTACTACGAAACGCCGAACATCGACCGCCTCGCCGAGCAAGGAACACGGTTCCTCAACCATCATCACTGCCAGAATTGCGCCCCCACGCGGGCCGCGCTGATGACCGGCCAATACGGACCGCGCACCGGTACCTACACCGTCGGCAGCATCAATCGCTTCGACTGGTCGATGCGGCCGCTGCGACCGGTCGATAATGTCGTCGACTTGCCGCTCGATCGCGCGATCATTCCGCAGTTGCTCAAGCCGGCCGGCTACGCGACCGGCATGTTCGGCAAGTGGCATCTGGGCGACGACGGCAAGCACCATCCGGCCAGCCGCGGCTTCGACGAAGCGATCGTTTCGGCGGGCAGGCACTTCAATTTCAAGACCACACCCTCGGTCGACCATCCCGCGGACGAGTACCTGGCCGATTTCTTGACCGATCGGGCCGTCGATTTCATCCGCCGGCACAAGGATGGCCCGTTCTTCCTCTACTTGCCGCACTTTGGCGTCCACTCGCCGCACGAAGCCAAGCAGCCGCTCATCGACCGCTTTGCCGACAAGTCGCCCGTCGGCGGACATAAGAGCCCGGTTTACGCCGCGATGATCGCCAGCGTCGACGAAAGTGTGGGGCGCATCGCGCAAGTGCTCGAGGAGCTCGATCTGGCCGACAACACCGTGCTCATCTTTACCAGCGACAACGGGGGCGTCGGCGGATATCGCCGCGAAGGGCTCAAGAAGAACTCAGAAATCACCGACAACGCGCCGCTGCGCAGCGGCAAGGGAAGCCTTTACGAAGGCGGGACGCGCGTGCCGCTGATTGTTCGCTGGCCCGGCGTCACGCGCGCGGGTTCGAACTGCGACACGCCGACGATCCACGTCGACTTTCTCCCCACCCTCGTCGAGATCGGCGCGGGGACCAACCCCGATCAGCCGCTCGATGGCGAAAGCCTGGTGCCGCTCTTGCGCGATCCGGCGGGCCAGCTCCAGCGCGACGCGATCTTTCAACACTTTCCCGGCTATCTCGGCGCGGGGCCGAACGCCTGGCGCACCACGCCGGTGAGCCTGATCCAGAGCGGCGACTGGAAGCTGCTCGAATACTTGGAAGATGGGCACCTCGAGCTTTACAACCTTCGCGACGACATCGGCGAGAGCAAGAACCTTGCTGAGGAACAACCGGACAAAGCGCGCGAGCTGCATGCCCGACTGGCGTCTTGGCGAGAAGCGATCGCCGCTCCCATGCCGACGAAGAACGACGGCACCGACGCGGCTCCTCAAAAGGAGAAGAAGAAAAAGAAGCAGCGCCGGCGCGCCAAATCTCTTGACACAACATCTGCCAGGGATTGAATCCTCCAATGGTCTGGTTAGATTGTTGTGCTTCCGGAACGCAGGAACGTCTCAATGCTACGCCTGACGTGATTGCTGGACACATTCGAAGTCTTGTTCGCCAGTTTTGAAACCAACGGGTGCGAAGAAGTCGCTAATGAAATACCGAAATATCGTGAGCCCACTACGATGGTGCCTTCTCGTGTTCTTGCTTGCGGTAATTCACGGCGCCAAGTCAGCCAACGCTGATTTCATCGAATACGTCGAGACCAGTAACGGCTCAAGCGTCTTCTGGAACCAACTGACGCTCGGCGCGACTTTTACCGCGTTGCTCAGCCAAACATATAGCGGCCCATTCGACGACCCGTATTCGGCGGCGTTTATCTTTGAAAACAGCCCGATCTCGGGAAGCACGTTTTCATTGTTTCCTTCCTGGATCGAACATTTCACTGGAGCCTCGGTCCACAACTCCGTCACGGGACAGGGAACAATTACCCATCTGTTGGGGAACTTCCCGCCCTCGGTGGCCGACGTATCGACCTATTCGGCCTCTGGTGTGATTTCCAAGCCGGGGGGCGGGGTCATTCAGGGGACGGTCGGGGTTCCCGTGCCCATTGTCATGCAGTTTACGATGGGCGCTTTCTTCGAAAACATGCTGCTGTTCGACACGCCCACGAACGTTCAATTGACACTGGACTCTCTGAACCAAATCGAGCTCCAAGGCACCTTGATTGTCACTCCCTCGACGATCAGTTACAGCTTCCCGCAGCAATCTTTTGAGTTAGACGTGCTAACGACGGTGACGATTGGTGCGTCAGGTAGCTACGTGACAATCGTTCCTGAACCATCGAGTTGGCTTCTCGGCGGCGGCGCGTTCCTAACGGCAGTTCTAGCCGTTTGGTGTCGGCGCCTTCTGCAATTTCGTTGCCGTCAAGATTGAGGGCTGGCCGCCCGGAACTGTTCAGCGGCACGCGATGCGATCCCTTACACCGCGCCGGCCAACTGCGGCAGCCGGCCGCGCTGCGGCGCCTCGTCGGCCTCGCGCAGCATCCCCCAGCGGCTCGCTTGCCAAATCTGCTTGCTTGGCAGATCCAGCGCCGTCAGCCAACCGTAGCGCCAACAGGCCGTGTCGATGCAAATCGCGAAACCCAGGTCGAGCACTTCCGAGTCCGGCTGCTCCCAGTGTCCCACGACAACCGGCTTGCCCGAGTTGTGTGGCCGCCCTTCGGCAACATCCAACAGCGCCCATCGCAGTTGATAGTCGGGTTGCTCGGGCATCGGCAAGTCCGGCAGATAGCTCGCGTGCGTGAAGATGAATTCGTCGGTTTCGTAGTAGGGTCTGGCCCTGCCGAGCAACTCCCAGTGCGCCGGGGGAATATCTTTCAACGTGCCGCAAAAACGGTACGAGGCCAACGTCGCGATCCCGCCGCAGTTTTCCCAGTAGCGTAGAGCTTTTTCGTTTTCGCGGGCGGCCAGCAGCATCTCCTCGTGGTTGCCTTCGATCAGCACGACGCGGCACCGCCGCTGGAGCTCGATCACCCGCTCGAGAACCGCGCGGCTGTCGCGCCCCCGGTCGATGAGATCCCCCAAAAAGACGAGCGTGTCACCTGCCGTGGGCCCGATCGCGTCGACCAGCGCGTCGAGCGCATGAATGCAGCCGTGAACGTCGCCAATGGCGATCAGACGAGCGGGCTTAGCCATCGGCGCATTTCTTAGAATAGTGATCGAAAGAGAAGAACGCGCAGCGAACCTGTAAGCCGGGTTCTGTCCGCGGCACAGCGCGCCGGATCTTGCTGCGACACAAGGGGTCGCGCTTAACCGGCATGCCGCGCCGCGGGGTGATCATTCCTCTAGGACGGCGATTGCTCGACGCCTCCAGCGGCCTACCCGGAAGTGGTAACGGCCCGGACCGAACCGTCGAGCCGCGGCAGCCGAAGCGCCACGGCTCGTCCCTCCTGTTTGGCCTTGCTCCCGGTGGGGTTTACCTAGCCAGACTGGTCGCCCAGCCTGCTGGTGAGCTCTTACCTCACCGTTTCACCCTTACCGCGTCGCCACCAGGCAGGCGGCGACGTGGCGGTTTGCTTTCTGTTGCACTTTCCCTGACCTTGCGGCCGGTGGGCGTTACCCACCACCGTGTCCTGCGGAGCCCGGACTTTCCTCCCGCGATCGACCGCGGGCGACACGTTGCCGTGCGCCCCCGACGACCGCCGGCGATCACCCGGTTCGCCGCGCGTTCTACTTCTAGGATACGTAGGACGGTTCGCCGGGCAACTAAGTTCGCCCTTACCGGCGCGGAATCGCTCGTGCCACGCCCGGTGGCGGCGGCGGTGCGCCCGGCGTGGCAGGTCGTGGCCCGACGGCGTCGCGTGGCGAGCGCAAGCGTTCGATGGCGAAGTCGTCGATCCACACTTCGGCCATGCCGGTCAGCGCGATTGTGACGTGAACGTTGCCGGCCCGTGGCGCCACGCGATACAGCACCAGCCGTTGCCAGCCTTCGGCCTGGTGCAGCCGGACGGCCAACTCCACGCCACCGAGCGAATCGAAGACCAGCACGCCATCGACGCTGCCGGCCGGTTCGACCGGCACCCGCACCCAGCCGCTGATGCGTACTAACTCGCCAGCCGCCACGTAGGTGTCGGGGCTGGTGACCCAGATCGGCGGCGATTCGACGAGCCCTGGCGGTTGCTCGGCATCGGCCGGCCGTGCTCGCAGCCGCAAACTGCCGCGACCAAAGTGGGGCGACACCGGCGAGATCTCCGCGTCGGAGCGCACACCTGGCTCGGTGTAGCGCTGATGGTGCCAGCCGGTCTGTTCGAGCGCGACGACCGATTCGAATTCGCCACCCAGTGCGTCGGTGCCGACAAATTGCGACTGCGTCAGCCGCCCGGCGAAAGTCACTTCGTACGGGAGCGTCACGAACGACGTCGCCAGCGGACTGGTCAACGGCGAGGGGAGCTCGGCGGTCGCGGCCTCCCAATGGCCGCGTTCGACCATCCGCGCCGGCCGCATCGCGCGCGCCGCTTCGAGGTAGGCGGCGGAGAAGTTGCGCGCTTGCAACATCCCATCGCAGCGTTGCAACCCGGCCTGCGCCAGGCCGAGCCACTCAGCAGAGCGCGGCAGTGGATGACCGAGCGAAACGAGCTGGCGATCGATCTCGGAAATGAGCTGCAGCCGCTGCCCGGCGATGGCTCGCGCCAATCGCGCGGCGCGTTCGGTGATGGCCGCCAGCCGCCGCGACAAATGACCGATCGCCACGGCGTCGGACGTCAGCAGGATGGTCGACGTCAGGCCGAATTCGTCGAGCATCAACCGGGTGCCGCCGGCAACTTGCTTGTGACGCGGTCGGGGCAGATCGGCCGGCGTGACTTCGAACGCCTGGAACGACTCGCTGGTCGCCGGCACGGTCAACGACAAGTTCGCTCCGGCCGATTGCCCGGCCACGAACTGCGCCCCGCGACCGCTCCACAGCGGCAGCACCAACCGCGAGCGATCGCTCTGCATGACCGCCGCGCTCACTTCGGGGTCGCTCCCGGGGGTCGACTCCAGGTAGCTCGCCGCGGCGGCCCAGGGCTCGATCAACGACAGCTCCAGATTCACCAGTTCGAGCATCATCGCCCGCAGCCGCGTGGCCGGCGCCTTGCCGTCCAGTCGCGTGCGACTGTCGAACACCAGGCCGCGCGCGCCGCCGGCCAAAGCCGTGAAGACGAGCAGCCGCAGTTGTTCGCTCTGAATCGCCGGCGTGCTCCGCCCGCGCGACAGCAGGCGCGTCTGTTCGACCAGGTCGGCGAGCGGTTCGGTCTGCACGCCCGCCCAGATCGGCGTGCCGGGGCGCGCCAAGCGAGGACGTTCGCGCAGCCAGCGGGCGTACTCCGCCATTTCCATGCTCGAACCCAGTACACCGCGCGACAAATGCAGAATATCGGAGTGCCGCGAGTAGGCGCGCAGCTCGGTGATCGGTCCGCTGACGATCGGCCGCAATAGCTCCCGGTCGGCTTCGCGCAGCGTCTCGACCCGCGGCCGCATGGCATCGAGCTCGGCGCCGGTCAGGCGATCGCCCAGGTCCCACACCAGCACGCGGTCGTACTCGGAGCCCAACAACGCCGCAGGCGGGGCCGGCGTGCCGTCGGCGGCGTCGCGCGGCGCGGCCGTCAGCAGCGGCGGTGGCGAGACAAACCAGATGCCGGTGCGCGCCGCTTCGATCGCCAGCTCGCGCGACGGTGGGGCGGCCAACTTCACGACGTTGAAACCCAGATCGCGCAGAAACGTCAGCGGCTCGCCTTGGTAGACGATCACCCGGGGAAAGAACGGGCGCCCTTCGACCAGCAGCATGGCGCCGCTCAGCCGCACGAACGGCTCCTGCGGACGCCGCACGGCGGGCACGAGCTCGCCGGCGGGGGTCATGCGGCCGACAGGTTGCGTCGACACCGATTGCGCGCGGCGCTGCGCGACGCCGCCGCGCACCAGCCCGACAACTTCCAACTCGTCGGTCCACAAGGTCGACGTGCCGCGCCCAGACGAAACGTTGAGCCACAGCTCGTCTACGTATGCCTCGCGAGTGTCGACCGTCGGGTTGCCCTCGGCCCGCAGCAATCGCGCCTGTTGTTCGACGAGTTCCGGCAGGTGCTCTAACCAGATCTGCTGCCATTGACCCGCGCGATCGTAATAGGGTCCGCGCACCAAGAGCGTGAGCGGTTTGCCCGTCCGCCCGTCAACGCTGCGCGGCAGCACCACATGCGCCGCCAGGCTGGCGCCCGGCCGATCCCCTTTGACCCACAAGCTGACGCGGAGATCTTCGATCACGCGCGCGGCCGCGAGGGGATAGGTGACAAAAACCGGCTCGTCGGCGGCCGCCGAAACGACGAGCAGCTCGCTCCACAGGCCGCCGTGGACCTGCGCCTGCGAGGGCTCCTGCCGCTCGATGCGGAACGAGGTGGCCGAACGGGGCTGACGCCACTTCAGCCCCGTGGTTTCAAACCCTTCTTCGAGCGACGCCTGGGCAGCCGCCACCGCCGCCCCGCTGGCGAGCCAGCCGGCAAACAAGGCAATCGCATGGCGAAGGGTCGAGTGCATGGCCCAGCAATCGAACGGGGACGAGGCGCGCAGCCGAACGCCCGTTGGCGCTGGCCGCCGGCGCGCGGCTCTCGCTGGCAAGCGGAGCTTGTATCGGGATTTACGGAAACATTCCAGGCGAGATTGTGTCGTTTCTGCATCGGCGGCATACAATCGACGGCTTGGGCGTTTGGCCGCAAGCTGTTGCAGCTAGCACGGTTGGGGCACTATCGGGCTTGGCTCCCGGCTTTCGGCATGCGCTCTGCTCTTAGCTCCGGCAGACTCTTCACCACCGCACCTCAGCAGGCAAATCCATGTCGAGCCCAACGCGAATCGCTTCTCCTTCTCAGGTCGAAGAACTTCCCCCCGACGTCGTGGCCCTGGTGGCCGCCGTCGCCAAGCTCCCCGCCGAACACCGGGCGGCCCTCGAGCCGCACCTGCACCGCGTCACCGAAAGCACGGCCCGCCGCCGCCGCATCCTGGCCCTGGTGCAGGATGCCCTGAGCCAACTGCGGCTCGACATGAAATACCTGGTTTTCGACCTCGAGGCCACGCGGCGCGAGCGCGACGAATACCAGCGGCAGCTCGACAAGGCCGAGGAGTAAGCGTCGCTTGCGCTGGCTCGCGGCTCCAGGCCCCTTGCGTATCCCTTGTTGGTTCGACCTCGGCCTCGGCTTCAGTGTGCCCTGAAGCCGGGGCCGCGTCGTTTCGCCACCAGCGCTTTGCTCACCGGCCGCAGCTCGCCACTAGACGCCGCCACTAGACGTCACCGCCGGGCCGCCGATGATAGGCGGCATGCTCCGTCCGCCGGCAACGCCCCTAGATCCCCCGCAAGCGCCCGAATCGGCAGCGCCTTCGCCGGCAGCCGCCCGCGCCACGGTTCTGCTCGCGGCACTCCTCTGGAGCACGGGTGGCTTCTTCGCCAAAGCCGACATCTTCGGCGACTGGCCCCCCGAATCGCGCGGCGTGATGCTGGCCTTCTGGCGAGCCTTGTTCGCCGGCGCCGTGCTGTTGCCCTTCGTGCGCCGCCTGAGCTGGAACTGGCGGATGATGCCGATGGTGCTGGCCTTTACGTCCATGAACGTCACCTACATGTCGGCCGTGGGGCTGACGACCGCCGCCAACGCCATCTGGCTGCAAAGCACCGCGCCGTTGTGGGTGCTGTTGATCGGCATCTGGCTGGGGCTCGAACGCCCCAACCCGCGCGACCTGGTGATGTTGGCAACCGCGCTCGCGGGTATCGGCTTGATTCTGGCCAACGAAGTCTTCGGCGAAGCGCTCGCCGGAGTCGTCTGCGGATTGCTGGCCGGCGTTTCTTATGCGCTGGTCGTCGTCTTCATGCGGCTGCTCCGCAGTCACGACGGCGCCTGGCTCGTGGCCCTCAATCACCTGGCGGCCGCCGTCGTGTTGGGGCCGTATGTGCTCGCGAACTACTCGCTGCCGAGCGGACCACAACTTGGCTGGCTGGCCGCGTTCGGCATTGTGCAGATGGCGCTGTCGTACGTGTTGTTTGCGCGCGGGCTGCGGACGATCTCCAGCCAGGAAGCAACCGCGATCGCTCTGGTCGAACCGGTGCTGCTGCCGATCTGGGTGTGGCTGGCCTGGGGCGAACGACCAGCCTGGTGGACGCTCACCGGCGGGGCGATCATTTTCGTCGGGCTGAGCGTGCGGTATTGGCCGCGCGAACGCCGCGGCAACTAGGAGGACTCGTCACCGTTCGCCAGCCATCGAGTCGCCTAGTGAAAGCACGTCGAGCCCGCTAGAATCCCCCACCATGTACGACGTGGTCCGACAGCCCGCCGATCGCCAACGCGCCGCGACGGTTCCGCCGTTGCCGATGCTGTTGACTGGCGTGACGGGGGTCGCCGGCTACAACGCTTTTGGTTACTTTCACGCCCGCTATCCAGGCCAGGTGATCGCCATCCGCCAGCAAGACAACTGGCGGCTCTCCGGGGCCGGAATCGAACCGTGCGACGCCGAAGACGGCGAAGGGCTGAGGCGTTTGTTCGATCGCTTCGGCTTTCGCAGCGTGCTCAACTGCGCCGGCAACTGCGCGCTGAAAAGCTGCGAGCTCGACCCGGCCATGGCCTGGCGGATCAACGTCGCGGGCGTCGAGAACCTGCTCGAAGCCATGCACGGCCACGCTTGCCGGCTGTTGCATTTGTCGGTCGACCTGGTCTTTTCCGGCACACGTGGCGGCGGTCACACCGAACCGGATGAAACCGACCCCGTCACCGAGTACGGCCGCACGATGGTCGTCGGCGAAGATCGCGTGCAAACGGCTCGCCCCGACGCCTGCGTGCTGCGCATCTCGCTGCCGATGGGCGCGAGCCTCAACGGGCACGCCGGCGCGATCGACTGGATTCAGTCGCGCTTCAAGCAGCGCAAGCCGGCGACGCTCTACTTCGACGAAGTCCGCACGCCGACGTACACCGATTGCCTCAACGACTTGTTCGCCGCGGTCCTCGCGAGCGATCTGGCCGGCTTGTACCACGCCGGCGGGCCGCGCCGGCTCAGCCTGTACGAGATCGCGCAGATCGTCAACCGCGTGGGGGGCTACGACCCCCACAACCTGATCGGCTGCCCGCGCCGCGATGCCGGGCCGATCCCACCCCGCGCCGGCGATGTGAGCCTCGACTCGAGCAAGCTGTCGCGAGCGCTGGGCTACGAACCGTTCGACCCCTGGCCGCTCGACGAGCGCTTCGTGCCCGACGGCGATCGCTGGCACTTCGAGCGCGACGGCGACTGGGCTGGCTCGCGCGAGTTGTTGGCCGACGTGCTCTATCGCAATCCGGGGCGCGTCGCCGACTGCTAGCAGCATTCGCGGACCACGGCCGAAATGGCCACGGCGAGCTCTTTGTTGCGGATCTTGCGCAGCTAGCAAGGTTGCATTTCGCGGCGGCGGTCACCCGAGGGCGCCGGTTGCTCTTGTTGCTGGCGGGCGTTTTTGATAGCAACTGCCGCGTTTACGGCGATTTTCTCCTAGTGCCCTCCTGGGGAGCAGTGTGCGGGACGAGCCTCCCTATGCGCTGGTCGAGCTGGTGGCGCGGCTCGGGCTGGCTACCGACGATCAGGTTCGCTCCGTGGCCGGACGCGCACGCCGGCTCGCGCGCGGGCTGCCGCTGTTCGAATCGGTCTGGCTCGACGCCCTGGTACAGGCGCGGTTCATCTCGCTCTATCAAGCCACGGAAATCGCCGCCGGCCGCGGGGACAGCCTGCGTATCGGCCCGGCGATTGTCGTCGACCGACTGGCGACACTCGGTCCCTGGTCCGAACTTCGCGGTCGCGGGATCGAGTCGCGCCGCCCGCTGCGCATCGTCACCTATTCGTTTACCGACGAACGTTCGGTCGATCACGAGCCGCAACTCGCACGGCTCGTCGAGCGCTCGCGCGCGCTCGAGGCCGACCCGCGCTGGGCCCCGATTCAATCCGCCGGGCAATCGACAAACTGCTTGTGGGCCGTGTGCGCCTGGCGCGACGCCGAACCGTTGGCCGCGCGGTTGGCGAGCCGTGGGCGGCTGCCGCTACCCGTCGCGATCGAGCTCCTGCGCCAGCTCGCGGCGGCCCTCGTCGAACTCGAAACCGCGGGCCTGGTGCACGGCGATCTGTCGGTGCATGGAGTGCTGCTAACTCCCACGGGTCAGCTCTCGCTGTGGGCACCCGGCCTTCGAGCGATCGCGCGACCGAGCGAAGGGTTCGCCGCCGGCTCGCTGCCCGCCGAATGCTGCGACACGCTCGCTCCCGAACGGATTCGCGTGGGCACGCCTCCGACGGTCGCCAGCGATATCTATGCCTGCGGCGCCATCGCCTGGCACATGCTCGCGGGTCGCCCGCTGTTCCCCGGCGCCGATAGCCTCGCGAAGCTGCGGGCGATTTGCGTCGGCAACAAGCCATCGCTCGCGCGGCTGGTCCCCGACCTGCCGGCGGAGATCGAAGCGACGATTCTGGCCTGCCTGTCGGCCGACGATGCCGAGCGTCCGCGGTCGTACCGAGAGCTCGCGTCGCGATTGGGCGAGCCGACACGCGCGGGGCGACGCGCCGTGCTGCGAACGCTGGCTTCGACTCGGCGAACGAATCGACTGCCCGCGGCGCGGCGATCGAGTCGCGGTCGGCCGGTGCGACGTGCATTGGTCGCGGCACTGCTGCTCGCGGCGATTGGAATCGGCGCGTGGATGTGGAGCACGCGACTGGCACCGAATCTGTCCGATGCGGCGAGCCAACCAGCGCGACAAGCCGAACAGCCGCTCGACTCGGCTGAACCCCTCGCGTCGACAAACGACGTCGCGCACAAACTGTCCAAGGCGGCAATCGCCGAAAAGCCGACGGATCAAAGCACAGCACAGGTCGCGCATCAGGCGACGATCGACATCGAGAGTCGTTCCGGTGCGGCCAGCGATCATCCGGCTAACACCGCGACGCTCGATCCTTCCGACGTCTTGCTGCTGCCGACCGATCGCCCTTTGCGATTGCAAAAGCTCGCTCCCCGCGCAGGGCAAACCGTCTGCGGAAGTGGCGATCGGCGCCCACAAGTGGTCGTCCCCCCGGGCGGGCTGTTGATCGATGCAGCCGACGTGCGGTTTGTCGGGATCGACTTTCGCGCCGCGATCGACAGCGACGGACGTCACCCATTAGTAGCCGGGGGAGCCATGCTCGTCGTTACGTCACCGAGTGTGACGTTCGAGCGGTGCACGTTCGCAATCGCCGATGCAGCATTGGCCGATAACCCGTCGGCTGAAACTGCGGGGGCCAGCAGCGAATTGGCCAGCAACGTCGCGGCGATCGCCTGGCAAACCCCACGCTCGCCGACGGTACAACACGACCCCCTCCCCAGCGGTACCCTGATCTTCTCCGCGTGTTCGGCCCTGCGGCTGGGCTTGTTGATCGATGCCCAGCGCGACGGCGCTCTGCGGATCGACGCGGTCGACTGCCTGCTGGTCGACACGGGGCCAATCGTCCGGCTCGACCGTTTGCGGCGTTCCGACGAGCCACTGAGCATCGCGCTGGAGCGCTGCACCCTGCGCGACGTCGATTCGCTGATCGACTACGAATTCGAGACGCCCCGACGCGGCGTCGGTCCGCTGACCGTTACCGCGCGCGACTGCGTACTGGCGCCACGAAGCGGCGGGGCGCTCGTGCAACTATTGGGGCGGCCCGACCCCGATCCGCTGCTGGAGCGAATTCTCTGGCGGGGGAGCGGATCGCTCGTCCCGGTCGAGGCCCCGCTGGTGCAGTGGTTCTATGACGACGGACCTGCCGAGATCATCGGCGACGACGAGTTGGCGGTGGTCGGACTGGCGCGCGGACTGATCGAATTCGCCGGTCCACCAGGCGGCGGGCCCGCGGCGTCGTTGCTCAGCGAAACGATCGCGCCGATCGGAACGAACGTGCCGCCGGGGATCGGCGCTGACGAACTCCCCTGGCCGGGGGCCGTACTGCCGATCGCGCGCAGACCTTAGCGCTGTTTGACCACGGCCCAGTCGTGACCTACGTTTGAATTGTCCTATCCCTCGGGCCCATTCGGGCGAACCGAGCTGGCATCTGCCGGCGGCGGTTCCTAGGAGGGCACCATGCTCAACCTGCTCTGGCGATTGCTACACGAAGAAGAAGCGGCAACCGCCGTCGAATATGCCGTGATGCTGGCCCTGATCATCGGGGCGATCATTACCGCCATCGGTTCGGTCGGCACCCAAACCGGAGGCATGTGGGGCAATATTCAGGCGAGCGTCAACGCCGTCGGCTTCGGAAGTTAGCTCTGGAAAAACTTGTCGGCATCGACTTCCGCGTTCTCTCGTATTCAGCGCGCTATAAACCGCTCGAAGTACAACAGCCCGGCCAGGCTCTTGGCGTCTTGAATGCGCCCGTCCTGAGCCATGGCCAGAGCCTCATCGCGCGTCACGACGTGCGGGGCGATGATCTCGCCGGCGTCGAGCTCGGTTTTGCCCGGCCGTAATCCACGCGCCACGAAGACGTGCATCCGTTCGCTGAGTATGCCAGGCGACATCCAGAAGGCGCATAGCGGCTCGATCTGCGTCGCCGCATAGCCGGTTTCTTCCTCCAGTTCGCGATAGGCCGTGGCCAACGGCGCTTCGCCCGGTTCGAGCGTGCCTGCGGGCAGCTCGAACAGCTCTTGGCCGACCGCCGCGCGAAAGTTGCGGATCAGGCAAATTCGTCCGTCGTCCAAGAGCGGCACGATCGTTACGGCACCAGGGTGCTGCACGATTGCGCGGCGGTGGGTGCTGCCATCGGGCGCGGCGTACGTCCGCTCGACCACGTCGAACCGCGACGTGTGCAAAAGTGTTCGGTCGGGTTCCATAGTGGTGGCTCGGCGTGCAGTCGGGCGAAGAACTCCCCGGGAAGCGTCAACGTCGCAGCGCCTTGCAAATCTTGCAAGTTGGGTCGCTTCGGCGCTGTTGCCAGTGCCGCTGGCAGCGGGTTTCGCGCAACGCAGCTCGCTGATCGCAAGTGGCTTTCCCGGCCCAATAAAGGCTCGCGTATTGCTGGTCGATCGCAGCTTCGCGGCACTCCATTTGCTTGCCCGTGCTGTGGGCGGTCGCTAAGATGGAAACGGTTCCAACAGCATTGCGCCGCACCACTCCCCTGGCGACCGACAACGCGTACGAGCCATGCGCGATTTTTTGAGCTGGAACTTTTACCTGGGCCCCGTTCGCGGCGTTCAGGTTCGTTTGCACGTTTTTTTTCTGCTGCTGGCCGTGATGATTCTGGCCGGCCCGAATGAAATCCCCCTGGCCTACCGCGCGGCGTGCGTGGCCGTGCTGCTGGTCTCGGTGCTCTGGCACGAACTAGGCCACTGCTTCGCTTCGCGCAAGCTCGGTTACGGACCGGAACGCATTATCTTGTGGCCATTCGGCGGGCTGGAGCCTTGCCCTTGCGCGCACGATCCACAGCACGAATGGGCCACGGCGGCGGCCGGCATGCTGGCCAATTTTCTGGTCTGCGTGGTCAGTTTCGCCGTGTTGTTGGCGGCGCGGCAACTCGACGAGCTCAGCTTGAACCCCCTGCTGCCCCCGCCACCGGAAGCGACCTTCACCTGGCCGCTGCTGCTGGGGTTGGTCTTCTGGTTCAACTGGATGTTGGTGCTGGTGAACTTGCTGCCGGCGTTTCCGCTCGACGGCGCGCAAGTGCTTCGAGCGATGCTCTGGCCCCACTTCGGCTATCGCACCGCGATGCTGCAAACGGCCTGGTTCGCCAAGATCACGGCCTTCGTGCTGGCCGTGGTGGCGCTGGTACTTTACGACAAGGGGCCGGTGGCCTTTGCCACGGTCCCGTTGCTGGTGCTGGCCACGTTCTTGTATTTCGCCGCCCGCCAGGAATCCGATCGCTTGCAAGACCAGGAAACCGACGACAGCCTGTTCGGTTACGACTTTTCGCAAGGTTACACGAGCCTGGAACGCGCGGTCGAGCCTAAGCGGCGACGTTCGCGGTTGGCCCCCCTCTGGAATTGGCTCGAAGAGCGCCGCGAGAATCGGCTCCGTCGCCAGCAGGAGCTCGAAGACCAGGAAGACGCGCGGATGGACGACGTGCTCGCCCAGTTGCATCGCTACGGCATCGACGGGCTGTCGCCCGAGGACCGCGCGCTGCTCAATCGCGTCAGTGCCCGCTACCGCAGCCGCCTGCGCAGCTAAATCATACGGCGCGCCGCGACGGCCGCAGAGTGATCGCGGCGGCGAAACGATTCCTCTGGCTTGCCGAAACGCATGGCGCGGCAATCGCACGATCGCGAAGACTTGCTCGCTGAAGCAACCGCGCTGGTCCGCCGCGCCGAGTTGCTACCCAGCGACGCCGGGCGGCCGAACATCGTGGTCGGCTTTCGAGCCAACGGCGCGGCGAGCGTCTACTTCTCGCCCGACTGCGCCCTGCACTTCAATTCGCAACACGCCCTGCGCCGCGCCTATCTCGACGGTCAGATGCTTGTCGCCGAGCGCGGCCAGCTCTTCGCCTTGGAGCGCCACCGCACGGCCTCGGCGGTGGAGCTGCTGCGCCGCGAACTACCTACTGACGAAACCGCAGCGCTGCTGACCACCTCCGCACAGCGGCTGCGATCGCTGGGCGCCGAACTGACCAACGGCGCGCTGCGCCTCGGGCGCTCGGTATGGGAGCCGGGCGACGCCACGAGCGACATCATCGCCTGGATCGATAGCTTGCCCGACTCGCTGGAAATCGCCGCCGAGCCACACGCGGGGTAGCTCGGCGGTCAGGCGGCGTGAACGCGCGAAGATCTAACCAGCCTCGGGCGTGGCATCTTCCTTCGCTTGGGTAGACTGCTCCGAGCGATCGCTGGCCGGCTGCGTCAGTTGCGACTGATCGTGCAGCCTAAGCGTTTCGGCCAGCGGAAAGTCTTCGGGAAACGGCGCGTCGAGCTGCTTCAAGCAGGCGCGATACTTACGGATGTCGGCCACCATCTGATCGCCGGTGATTCCATCGTCGACCAACCGTGCGTACTTCTTTTCTCCCTTGACGGTCTTGTCGAGCAGTTCGGCCCATTTCTGAAAGCCCGCGGCATACAGCTTGGCCGCCTTCTCGAGTTCGACCTCGCGATGCGCCTGTTGCGCTTGATAGATCAGCTCGTGGGCGGCCAGCGCTTCGGGTTCTTGCTCGGCTTCGGCCCTCAGTTGCCAGTAGCCGTAGTTGACCGTCGTGCGGTGGAACTCAACCTCGCTCTTCCAGACTTCGTAGTTGGTCAACGACGCGGCGAGCTGCAGCGCTTTGTTGCGCTGCTCGCCGGCCGGCAGCGAGTTCGCCACGTCGACGTGGGTGACAAACAGCTTGGGATAAACCTTGGCCGCCAGAGCGTGCTGGGCCTCGGTGCGCTGCGAGACTGGCATCTCGAGCAAGGCGGTTTCTTCCGGCGTCAGACTGGCCTGCTTCTCGGCCAGCAACCGCTCGCGGGCGCCGGGTGCCGCTTCGTCGAGTTGGCGGGCCAGGTCGTTGACTCGATCGATGTAGAAGCGGTAGTTGGCCTCGCCCAGCTTGACGGTCAACTCGTTGCCGATCGGAATATCGTGTTCGCCGTACGCTTCCCAATCGTGCTGCGCTTCGGCCCAGGCGGCGCGAGCAGCCTCGCCGAAGGTCCCCTCTTCTTCGATCGTGGCCGCGTAATAGAGCTGACAAAGCGGCGCCTCGGAAAGGTACATCAGCGGCGAAGCTTCGCCCCCTTCGGAAGTCCCTTTCGGCTGCCGGCCGGTCGATTTGATGACTTCCACGCAGCGCTCGAACCAGCGCTTGCCGACCAGCCAGCTATCGCGCTCCGCCATGGCCGTGGAACCGTGGAAGTCGTCGTCGGCGCGAAACAGCTTGCGGAATTGCACGTGCTCATCCGATTGCCCCATCTTGCGCGAAATCACCCGACCGACCTCGCGCAGCAGCGTCGGCTCGTCACGGTTGTATTCGAGCCCCTCTTGCGTGAAGCGAATGCCGCGAATCACCCAGAAGTAGCGATCGCGGTAGTCGTCGAACTCGACCGACACGTTGTACGACAGGTTCCAGCCCTGAAAGATCCAGACGCGAATGAAGTTCGGCTGCAACTTTGTGATCTGCTCGAGCGTGGCCGACAGGCTCGTGAAGTCCTTGACCTTCTGGTAATAGAGCGCCTTGCTCCACAGCAAGTTGGCGGCCGGGCCGCGCATGCCCAGCGTGGCCAGCTTCATCGTCTCGCTGACCGGGTCGATATCGCCCAGCCGCGCCTGGCTCAGGCTGTAGTCGTCGCGTAGTTGGGCGAGCTTGCCCCCCGCCTGCGGCGCGCCGCTGGCGTCGACCGACGCCGGCTGGCTCAACCACGACAACGGCAGCAGCAAGCCGGCCAACACGGCCAGGTAGACGATCTTGCGAACGAATTGCTGGCGCCCTCTCATCGTGCCACCTCACGCGTGCGAAACAGTAAATAGCTGGCCACGAACACCGGCACCAGAAACGCCGCCGCCGCCAGGCCGTGCTCCAGTAGCCGCGCGGCCGGAATGTTGAAGCCGTCGGCCACGAACGACGTATCGCTCAGCGCGCCGAAATCGGGCAGCACGTGCGTCAGCCGCTGGAACATCCACCGTAGCGCCTCGTCGGCCATGTTCATCACGTTGCGCTGCGTCCCCTCTTCGAACTTCGTCGTCTGGTTCATCCCGGTGAACAACCGCACGGTCTGCTCGACCGGGCCGCCACCAACCATCTGTCCCGATGCCAGCTCGCGGATGTAAGGGAGTTGATAGCCACCCAACAGCGTGCCGATCGTCGCCATCAGCGCCACCGGCAAATTCAAGAAGGTGCTGAACAACACCCCCACGGCCGTCAGCATCAGCATCTGCAGCCAGATGCCGGCGTAGCACTTGATGTAGTTCAACGTGAACGAGCCGTCGGCGGCCCGCACATACAGGTCGGGTTGTGCCATGCCGAAATACTGGCTCGGCGTCACGCACTGCAACTCGATCTCCAGGGCGCCCGCCGGCGTCACCAGGTCGCGGAACAACTCCAGCGGCTTGCCGTCGGGATCGAACAACTTCAGCGGAATCAACTGCGAGTCGGTCGTGAACTCGCGTGCGGGAAAGGTGCGCTCGGCGCTCACTACGCCCGTCTCGGGATTGCGCAGCCGGAGCCCCCCTTGCACGGCGCTGACGATGTCTCCCTTGTACGTACGGAATACGCGGATCGTCAGTTCGAGCGGCAAACCGTCGGGAAAGTCGGCCGAAGACAGACCCTCGAACCGCCAGATCGCCGTGGCCAGCGTCCCCCCTTCGATGTAGCTGCGATAGGCCCACTCCTCGCCGACGCTCACGCCGCTCTCGGCATCGTCGCCGGCCCGGTCTTTGAAGCGCAGCTTGCCCCAGATCGGCACGCGGGCTAGCAACCAACCTTGCGGCGGCCCGACGGTGTACTTGGCGTCGGCGCCGGTACCCTCGACTTGCACTTCGTGCCAATGCCCTTGCTGGGGTTCGGTGCGGCCGCGTCCCTGGCCGTCGACGACAAACGAGTGATGGTGGCGGCGCGTTGTTTCGGTTTCGCCCGTCTGGCCCGCTTCGCCCGACTCCTCGGACAAGCTCCGCACGCGCTCCGGCCGAATCTCGTGCGTGTGCGTTAAGCCGCGCATCACCACCACGTAGCCGACCAGGCCGAACATCACCAGCATCGCCGTGCCGACCATCCAGAAGCCGACCAGCCGCCCCAGCACCAGCTCGCTGGCGCGCACCGGCTTGGTGACGACCGTGAAGATCGTGCGCTGCGCCATGTCGGCCGGAATGCTGGCGACGCTGAGCACCAGCGCCAGCAGCAACAACAGCCCGCGCGACATCTCGAGCACGAAGGCCAAATACAAGCGCGACGGGTCCTTGGTCAACTCGTCGAGAAACCACGCCCCGAACAACAGCACCAGGCTGAACAGCACGAAGGCCATCAACACCCAGCGGTGCAGGGCCTCGCGCCGCGCCAGCCAGGCCAAGGCCAGCACGCGGCGCGGCGAAATGTGCGTCAGATCGACGAGCGCCTCGCGCACGCCGCGGTAGACCGTCGCCGCGGCGTCAAGCGGTCCGTAGCGGACCGAGCGCACCAACAGCGCTAGCCCCAGGCCCAACAACGTCAGACCAAAGATGACCTTCCACCACTCGTCGGCGGCGCCACCCAGCCAGGTCCAGAAGGGAATCGGTTCGGTTTCAAGAACCATGAGTACCAACCACGCGCCGACCCGGGTGGGCTTCGCTCTCCGTGACGATCTTCAAGAACAACTCCTCCAAGGTCATGGTCGGGCTTTCCATGCTCATGACCGTGCCGTTGTGCCGGCGAATGAGGTCCCCCACTTCCTGTCGCGCGGCGTCGCTCAAGCCCGTGCAGCGAATCTCCAACTCGTCTTGCACCTTGAGCAGGCTGTCGACGCGCCCCAGCTCTTTCAATTCGCCCAGGTGCAAGATCGCGATCCGATCACAAACGTCTTCGACGTCGGCCAATTGATGGCTCGACAGTAGCACCGTCTTGCCCTGCGCTTTGAGATCGATGATCAAGTCCTTCATCTCGCGGGTGCCGATCGGGTCGAGCCCGCTCGTCGGCTCGTCGAGCATCACCAGCTCGGGGTCGTTGATCAGCGTTTGCGCCAGGCCGAGCCGCCGCGTCATCCCTTTCGAGTATTCGCGAAGCTGCCGGCGTTTGGCCCCACCGAGCCCCACCAACTCGATCAACTCGGCCGCCCGCCGACGGCGGCGATGCGCCGGCATGTCGAATAGCCGGCCGTAAAAGTCGAGCGTCTCCTCGGCGTTCAAGAAGCGATACAAATACGACTCTTCGGGCAGATAGCCGATCCGCTCGTTCTTGGTGACGTCGGTCGCCGGCTTGCCCAGCACGAGCGCCTCGCCGCCGGTCGGAAACAACAGCCCCAGCAGCAGCTTCATCGTCGTCGTCTTGCCCGAGCCGTTGGGCCCCAGCAGGCCGAAGATTTCGCCGCGATGCACCTCGAGGTCGAGCGCCTTGAGGGCCCGCACCTTTTGCCGCCCCCAAAAGTCGCGATAGACCTTCGACAGGTTGCGGGTTTCGATAACGACGTCGGACATGGCGACTCCTGCACCTGCGGGCATCTCGAAAGCGGAGCGACGACTTACTTTACGTCCATACGGGCGGGAGAGTTCTGATTAGCCAGCCGGCGGGGCGACGTCGCTGGGGACGCGTTTTCCCACGCATGTTTCGTTCGCCGGCCGCCGGACTCGCGGCAATCGTCCACGACGACGTGCGAAACATGGGAACACCTTCCCCATTTCGTTCCCGCGCAGGCGATTCCCCCACGGCGCTTTAGGCCGACCACCGACGAACTGGCCAGAACCTGGCTGCCACCAGGCCCGTGTTTGACTGTT
The DNA here is from genome assembly GCA_050184475.1 of Pirellulales bacterium. Classification (GTDB taxonomy): domain Bacteria; phylum Planctomycetota; class Planctomycetia; order Pirellulales; family JAEUIK01; genus JAIESQ01. Next base: position 183,434 of record JBFXAH010000006.1, read on the forward strand.
CCGGTTATGAGGTTGGCTGGCTCCCGGTGAGGCGGATTGGCTCGCGCTGCCCCCGGCGGCCGGCCGCCACCCCAAATTTGGCTCGCAACCTCATGCCGCCTTGCATGATAAGTCAGGCGCTAGCTGGCCGACAAGAGAACGGGGCCAGAGCGACAAAAGAACTGCCAAGTCGGAGACTGGTACATTTTTCGGGTCGCCGCATCATGCCGTCCCAAGGGGACGGGAGTCGTTTCAGGGCATAGTTCATCAACTAGTCAACAACGTAGGCCGGAAACGACTCCCGTCCCCCTCGGCGCCGCGCAGTCACGCGGGTCATGCACCCCGCGCATGAAAATCATGCCAATGCACTTTCCTGCTGCGAGGCGCAAGAGTGCCTGACGTTGTCGCCCAGCAGCTCACCACAGCGCGCGTGCTATGAACCAGCCGATGGCGGCGATGACCGTGACAGCGGCACCGACAACAGCGACGGACATGCTCAATAGCGTTAATACAACTTCGATTTTCCGCAACCAGCCATTCGGGTTAAACGTGGCGTCGGCTAGCACCATTAGCGCGAATGCGGCGAAGCCGGCGAGACTCGTCAACAGGCTAGTACGACAGGCCTGCCGCCAGCTTTTGAGCTGCGGACGGGGCAATCGATGTGGCCTGAAGGCTGCAGGCGGCTCGTACGGATTCTCCTCCATGTCGGATGATTCTATCCGCGCGCCGAGATCCGCGGCTGCCCGGCGAGCGCAAAAAAAGAGCCCGCTGGCGTGTCTGGGAAAGACGAGTCGAATCCAGCGGGCGCTTCCGAATGCCGTTTGAAAAATTCTTCTAGGCGGGGCCGGCGCGCCACCGTTCGGCCACGGCCCATCCGGCTTTCCAGGCGAGGAAGGCGGCCAGGGCGAGAGCGGGCCAGCAGACGTGTTCGATGCGGATCGACGTCGCCAGAATCCAGCGCGGTGTAGAGAACGGAGCCTGTGGTATCCCATCGATACTGGTTCGCAAGTCCTGTGCATCATGACAAACAGTGGCGGCCGGCAGTCGTGAGCCAGGAGTCTGCTGAGTACAAAGTAGAGAGCAAGCGAAACATAAGTCGCCTTGAGGGGAAAGGGGTCCACGCGGCGTTGATTTGGATCACGCTTCCCGTCCATAGGCGTTTATCCTACGTCGTCGGCGTCGTCACGACGAACGATGGTCGAACCCGTCCCCCTCGCCGATGCGCCGTTGCAATTGGTGACTCCATGATGCGCGTCACAGCGGGTGTCGCCGCGTGGCTATTGACGTTCGCCCCGTGGGGGGCCGGTTCTCTGCGCCGGCGAGGTGCGACCACGGCCGGGACGCAAAACGGCTTCGGGACGCAAGCGGGACGCAAACGCCGCCGTTTTGCGTCCCGACGCAAGCTGCCGCCGAGCAACCACTTAACTGCCGGTAACACACGTCCGGGACGGTCGGGACGCAAAATTACGGGCCATCTTAGGTCGTGGGGGGGGCGTGGCACCGGGGTGCTCCCCGAGCACGGGGACGGCCGATTGTGGCAATCCTGGACGTCGCCGCCGGCTGGCCCTTTTCCATTGCCTGCATTCGGGTTACATTCGTGGTTTCGTCGAAACTACCTCTCGGCCGGCGAACCGGCCCTTCCCCGAACCGTGTCTGATTATCTATGCGAATGGCCCCGAAGAAGCGCTCGCGATCGGGTTCGCGCAGCAAGAAGAAGGATCCGATCTTTGTCGATGGCAAGCGGCCGCGGCCGATGTATGTCGACTACAAGGACTTGGAGCTATTGAGCAAGCTCATCAGCCGGCATGGCCGCCTGGTCAGCCGCCGCAAGAGCGGTTGCACGGCCGTCAGCCAGCACGCCGTGACGTTGGCCATCAAGCGTGCCCGCTACATGGCCCTGCTGCCGTACGTGGCCGAGTAGCTGTCGGCTGTGATCGGGCGGCGCTGGTGGTCGCAGGCGAACGTAGCGGCGGCGACTCGACGGCGCGGGGGATGCGGCGTGGAGATGCGGCCGACAACCAGAATCCGCGCGGGAATGGCGGAATTGGCAGACGCGCTAGGTTGAGGGCCTAGTGGTGGCAACACCGTGCAGGTTCAAGTCCTGTTTCCCGCACTTCTTGTTCATCGCCGCTGATCGCCTGAGATCGGCGATTGACAGCAGCGCTTGGCGGCCGAAGATTCGCGTCCGTCGACTGCTCGCGGCGCGCTCCGCGTGAGCGATCTTTAACCACGGCGTTGAACGGTCGCGCCATTCTGATATCGTCGGCAATGAGCTGGCCAGTCCAACAGGTGGCACCATCGATTCGCGGATCGGACCGCTACTGACGCCACATCTTATTCACCGCTGCGCAAAGAATGAACCCGGCCGACCAGCGGAAGGCCGAACGCCCTGGCCGCAAGCGATCAAGTCGGTTCATTTGCCGCGCAGCTATCCATAGGTGCTCGTTCTGGCACTGCGGTTAGCGGCTGTACTGCCCGCCACTGGCTTGCAGAAGCTCGGCCGCGCCGGTTGGCCGCCAATTAGTGGCGCGCCGACGATCGCCAGAACCGCGGCACACGCATTGCTCCCAACTTACGCGATTTGCATTCGTTCGCGGGCCAGTCGCCGGCGCAGCACGTTCGTGGCAGCGTCGGCGCCCACAGACGCATGGGCGACATTTCGTGGTGTTAACCGGAACTGCGCGGTGGCGCACGATCGCAAGTCGTGCGCAGCGCCGGCCGATTCGCACTACGCCTCGCCCGCGTCGTGTGATCGACAGGGGAAGCGACCACTCGACTTCGCTCTCACCGAAAGGCTCGCATGATTCTTGTCGACTATCTGCACTGCCGCTGGCTGTTCCGTTTTGCCGGCGGTTCGCTCGTTGTCTTCACCTGCTTGGCGCTGGCCACGGCCGCGCCGGCCCAAGACCTCAAGGTGCGTCAGGTTGCTAGCGGACTGACCAACCCGATCTATGCCACGGCGGCGCCGGGGGATACCGGCCGGCTGTTCATTGTCGAGCAAGGGGCCGGCGGCGATGCAAGCATCAAGATCCTCAATCTGGGGAACAACACCCTCGAGGCGACCCCCTTTCTGACGCTCACGGGCATCGCGACCGGCGGCGAGAGCGGGCTGCTGGGCATGGCATTCGATCCGAACTACGCCACCAACGGTCGCTTCTACCTCAACTACACTGATGGCAGCGGCGACACGCGCATCGACCGCTTCACGGTTTCTGGCAACCCAAACGTCGCCAACACCACGGCGACCAATCTGCTGACGATCGATCAGCCGCAGTCGAACCACAACGGCGGTTGGATCGGCTTCAGTCCGCGCGCCGGCGACGCCGGCAACCTGTACATCGCGACCGGCGACGGCGGCGGTTCGTTCGACCAGGGAAGCGGTCACATCGAACCTGGCGGCAACGCCCAGAGCCTCGACTCGCTGCTGGGCAAAATCCTGCGGATCAATGTCGCCACGCCGGCGCCCGGCGCCGAGTATTCCATTCCCGCGGGCAATCCATTCGGCGACGAGATTTTTGCCCTGGGTCTGCGCAATCCGTTTCGCGCCAGTTTCGATCAGGTGTCGGGCAACATGTTCATCGGCGACGTCGGCCAAGGCGCGTTCGAGGAGATCGACGTGCAGAAACTTCTCAACGGCGGCGAGAACTTCGGCTGGCGGCTATTCGAAGGGAGCGAGCCGACCGACGGTGGCAATCCGCCCGTCGGCGGAGCGGCGCCCTCCGGCTACGTCGGGCCGATCCTGGATTACGATCGCGACGTCGGCCGCACCGTGATCGGCGGTTACGTCTATCGCGGCGGACAGATCGCCGATCTCTACGGCAAGTACATCTTCGGCGATTTCCTCGGACCCAATGGCGGTGGCGGAACGGGGCGCATTTTTTCGCTCGATTACGACGGCACCACGGCCAGCAATTTCACCGATATCACTAACGACTTGTTCGACGGGACCGGCTTCGCGCTGGGCAATGTCTATTCGTTCGCCGAAGACGCCAACAAAGAGCTCTATATCATCGATGGCACCGGCGGCGCCGTGTACCTGGTCGTGCCCGAACCGGCCACCGGCTTGATGATGCTCGCGGGCGTCGGAGTAGTTGCCGTGGCTCTGTTTCGTGGCGCACGCGGCAGTCGAGCCAGGTCACCCGGCAGCGCGCCGACGACATAGCTAAGCTCGGGCCTCGGGGCAGCCAGTCGCCACTATTCAACTGGCTGCTACGGTTGCAGGCCAGGCAATGGCGACGGCGCCGCGAAGCTTGTCGGACCGACGGTCGGATAGCCGCCAGCAACAGGTTGCTGCAGAATCTGAGGTTGCGGCAGCGGACGCGCGGGCGAGGGCCACGCGGCCCCGTGCACCGGCTGAGCGTGCGCCGCGCGAAGTACCGGAGCACCATACCCGCGACGCAATGACGCGCCGTCGGGCGTGCTGGCAGGCGGAGGATCGTGCGCTCCGGGCATTGGCACGTCCTGCGGAACGACCGGAGCCTCGATCACGGGCGGCTGCTCGCCGTGCAGCGCCGGTGGCATGCCATCGGCCGGCAGCTCTACGTCACACGTCGACTTGCAGCGAGCGCACACGTCTTCAACCACCCATTTGGTCGTCGGCACTTTGCGGGTGACTTCGTTTTTCACCAGCGTCCGCCGCGTGCGGATATGTCCGCAGTTGGGCTTCCAGATCTTGTAGCTCCAGCAACCGCAGTCGTCGTGCTTTTCGACTTTGCCGCAGCAGCAGCTCGGGCCGGGGACGCAAAAGTCTTCGCACTTCACATCCCAACAGACTTCTTTGAATTCCTTGACGTCGGGCACCGGACGGCAAACCTTGCAGCAGTTGTCGTGACAGCCGCAGCGAAAGCAGCAATTGCCCGCCCGAACACGGTCGGCCATCGGCCCAACCGCCAGCGAAAGCCCCAGCCCGAGTACACCCACAGCAACGAGGTTGCGACGATTCACGGCGAATCCCCCAGATAGATCTTTCGCCCAGCGGCCCAGCCTGCGAAGTTGCCAGCCGGTGCCTCGGGCATCGACCTGGCCGGCAATGACGTAAAAAACGATTCACGTTTGCCTTATCGCTTCTAGGGGTAGTTTCGGACGTAGCGATCGCGCCGGTCTCACGGAACCAGCCCGGGGCCTAAAGACACCGAGATCTTCGCCGAGTACCGAAGCGGAAAAGTCAACGCGGTTTGCCCCGCACTCCAGCCGACTAAGTACAACGTGCATTTCGGGGTGAGGTTGATGCTGCCTGATTCGGAATCTGATTACCGCCGCTTGCTCGCCCGCTCGATTGGCGCCATCGCTGCTGGCTCGCTGGCCGTGGCCGTTTGCTATCAATGGGTCGACCGCCCGGTGGCGCTGGCCGTCGAGCGCTACGGCACCAACCAGATCGCGATTTTCAAGCTGCTGACCGAGCCCCCGCCAGTGATCGAACGCTTCTGCCCACTGGTATTAGCTATGCTCGTGGTGCTGCGAGCTTGGCGCCCGTTCGCTCGCTGGGAGCTGACCCTGCTAGTCGCCTGCCTGTGCTTGATCGTGGCCGACGAGTTTCGAGAATCGATCGGCGACTTGTGCGGCCGCTACTGGCCCGAGACCTGGTTCGACCATAATCCGTCGTTCATCGGTACCGGCGCGTACGGCTTCCATCCCTGGCAAGCGGGCGACGACGTGGGGAGCTTTCCGTCGGGGCATGCGGCTCGCGTCGTTGGTTTTGCCGCGGTCTGGTGGCTCGCCGTGCCACGCAGTCGCGCGATTTGCCTGGTGGTGTGTCCCCCGCTGCTCGTAGCCCTGGTCTTGATGAACTACCACTTCGTGGGTGATGTCGTGGGTGGGAGCGTGGTCGGCGCGATCGTCGCCGCCTGGGGAGCACGATTGGCCAAGCTGACCGGCGAGGCAACGCCCCCGGGTTTGATTCCCTGAAAGCTCTCTGGCATCCGCTCGCCTAGGACCTTACTCTTATCAACTGTCAACTCGCCGCGACCGGCGACTCGATGCCGCGCGACGCGCCAATCCTGTCGCTCATCACCGGGGGCCACCCGCATGCCGATCACGGTCTTTTGTCAGGAATGCGGCAAGCAGTATCTCGCCAAGGAAGAACAGGCGGGCATGCGCGTCCGCTGCCCGGCTGGCCACATCATGCAGGTGCCGGCGGCATCGCCTTTCGAAGGGCAAGCGCCGATCGATCCGTCGGGGGGCGATCCCACGCAGATCAATCCTTACGCCAGCCCCGGTTTTCAGGCAGGTGGCCACCCCGCCGGCGCGACCTTCACCAAGGGGAAGGTGATGGCTCCGGCCATCGGCCTGTTGGTCGTCGGCAGCGTGGGGCTCTGCGCGGCGATCTTTAGCTGTGTCTGGTCGATGGTCGCCACGCCGCCACCCGTCGACCCGAACATGCCCCCCATGGTGCAGCAATTCATGCAGGGCGGGTTTGGGCCGATGGCCCTGGCCATTCAGGCCATTTTCCTGGTGCTCAACGGTCTGATCATCGCCGGCGGCATTCAAATGCTGCGGCTCAAGGCCTACACGCTCGCCATGACCGCGACCATCCTGGCGATGATCAACGTCGGCAACTGCTGCTGCCTGGTCGGCGTGCCGATCGGCATTTGGGGGCTGGTGATCTTGTTGCAGAACGACGTGAAGGCGGCGTTCCTGCAGCAGTCGCACGGTTAGAATTCATCGCTGCGCTGAGAAGTGAACCGGCCGACCAGCGGAAGGGCGGACGCCCCGGTTAACAGCGTTCGAGTCGGGTCAACTAACGCGCAGCTACCAACACCACCTGCCGACATGTTCGACTGGCTAGGCCACACTTGGTGGCAGTTTGACGCCGCGCCGCAGTCGGCCTTCTCGCAAATCTATCGCGGCATCAACCTGGTCGAAGGCTCGATCTGGTGCGTGCTGGCTCTGTTGGTCGCGGTGCGCTTCGCTCGGCATCGCCATGGCGCGATCGAATTGCTGTACGCGGCGGCGTTTCTGAGCTTCGGCTTCAGCGACTTCCGCGAAGCTGTCTCGCTGCAAACCTGGCTGATCCTGGCCAAGGGGGTGAATCTGCTCGCTCTGGTTTGGCTGCGACACGTTGTCTTGCGCAGGTACTATCCGACAAGCCGAACCTTCTGAACTACGATCGATTAGGCGCTCGGAAAGTTCATGCCCACGGCGAAGAAAGCCGTGCCCGAGGACACAAGTCCCGTCAGGTTCGGCCACACGTTGCGTCGCCAGTCTTGTCGACAAAGGCAAACGATCGTCGCCGTTAAGTAGACCGCGGCAGCAGCGGCCGTAATGAGCAAGTAGATGGGCCATAGCTGGGACCAATCGGACCAGAGATCCATGAGCTTCAAAGAACCTGCCCCCAGTTGGGCAATGGTCGAGGCCCCGCCGATAATGAAGATGCGAATCATCGTGACGGCAACCAGCACCAACGGGATTCTTGGCAAGATGAGAAGCGGGATGGGTCCTTGCCTGCGTCGGGCGGCCGGAACGGCCACGAGCAAATCGCCGATCCAGCAGAGCAAAAAGAACACCATCATCGCCGGGGCTTCCATCGTGGCTCTCCATCGCTGGCACTCAATACTCTCTTCGCCGCGGCGAAGTTCTTCTTGAAGACCTGGCAACGCCCACCCCGACTGTTGCCAAGCGGCCGGTCCGCGGTAAGTTGAAGACCGCCGCACCGCGCGTAAGCGCCGCGTACCCCCCGCCAGCCACGGAGCCCTATGCCCCGCCTGCAACACGAGCGTTTGTTCTTTCGCGAGTTCCGCCGGAACTTTCGCACCACGGGGGCGATTCTGCCCAGCGGCCGCGCGCTCGGTTTCGAGCTGGCCCGCTACGTGCGCCACCCTCCTCACAACGGGGCGCCGCGGCGCATTCTCGAAGCAGGCCCCGGCACTGGCGCGGTCACCCGGCAGTTGATCTCGGCGCTGGCGCCCGACGACGCTCTGGTGCTGGTCGAATTCAACTCGGCCTTCGTCGACGTGCTCAATGGCCGGCTGGCCAGCGATCCCCACTTTCGACCGGGGGCCGGCCGCGTCCGCGTGCTGCACGGCAAAGTCGAAGACGTCGCCGAAGCGGGCACCTACGACTTGATCGTGTCGGGCTTGCCGTTGAACAACTTCCATCGGCACGACGTGGCGCGCATTCTGGAGACGTTCGGCCGGCTGATTCGCCCGGGCGGAGTGGTGTCGTTCTTTGAATACGCGGCCGTGCGGCGGGCGAAAACATTGCTAAGCCGCGATCATGAACGCCGCCGGCTGCACGGCGTCGACCGAGTGCTGTCGCGCTGGCTCGGCGAGCATCGCGTGCGCAGCGAACTGGTGCTGGCCAACCTCCCCCCCGCCTGGGTCCACCACGCCCGGCCTGTGCGGAGTACTGGTTAGTGGGGTGGTTAGTGGCCAGTGACTAGTGGTTAGGACGAGGTGCAGCGGACGCCAAATAGCACGCCCGAATCTCGCCAGTAGCCCTCGTTAGTTTCACCCTTCCAGCCACTGCTCACTGCCCGCCAGCCCCTGCTTTGTTGCTGCCGCTGCAGGCTTTACCTATACTTGCTCAAGTCGCGCAGTTGTCCGAACTTGCGCGCGGCTTCGCTCCAAAAAGGATTGCAATCATGCAGCGTCGCGGACTCGTTTGGATCGGTGTGCTCGCGCTGGGGCTCGTCTTTGGGCGGATGGCGGCCGTGTTGGCCGAAGATCCCGCCGCGCCGGCCGACCCGGCTAGCTCTGCCGCTGAACCCACACCCTCAGCGGAATCAGCGGACCCCGCCGCGCCCGAAGCACCGGCTGCCGATGAAGCGCCGGCCACAGACGAAGCACCGTCGGAAACATCCGAGCCCGCCGAAACGGACGAGGCAGCCGCCGACACTCCTCCGCCGGCGACCATCGAGCCGGCCGATCCCCAAACAGACGAATACTACGAGCTCTTCAGCGTGCTGGTCGACACGCTCGACCAGATCGAGCGCAACTACGTCAAGCCAATCAGCCGCCGCGAATTGATCGAAGCGGCGATCCACGGCGCGCTCTCGAAGCTCGATCCCTATTCCAATTACATCGCGCCCGACGAAGTCGCCCGCTTTCGCACCAGCGTCGAAAGCCAGTTCGGCGGCATCGGCATCCAGATCACCGTCGAAGACGGCAAACTCAAGGTCCTCAGCCCGCTGGTCGGCAGCCCAGCTTATCGCGCCGGCTTGCAGTCGGGCGATACGATCGCTGAGATCGAAGGCAAACCGACCGCCGACATGACGCTCGAAGAAGCCGTCGGGAAACTCAAGGGCGAAGTCGGCACCACGGTCACGGTGACGATCGTGCATGCCGGCCAGACCGAGCCGCGGCAGGTCGAGCTGACTCGCGAGATCGTCCACCTCGAAACCGTGCTGGGCGACACGCACTCGGCCGACGATCGCTGGAACTTCATGCTCGATCCCGAGGCCAAAATCGGCTACATCCGCGTCTCGACCTTCAGCCGCGACACGGTCGACGAATTGCGCCGCGCCCTGGTGCAACTGCAGGCCGACGGCATGAAGGGGCTGATTCTCGATCTCCGCTTCAACCCCGGCGGGCTCCTCACCGCCGCCATCGAAGTGAGCGACTTGTTCATTTCGTCGGGCAAGATCGTCAGCACCGCGGGGCGCAACAGCGAAGCCCGCGTCTGGGAAGCTCACGCCGAAGGGACTTTCGAGGGCTTCCCAATGGCGGTGCTGGTCAATCACTTCAGCGCCAGCTCGAGCGAAATCGTCGCGGCCTGCCTGCAGGATCACGGGCGGGCGATCATCGTCGGCGAGCGAACTTGGGGTAAAGGGAGCGTACAGAACGTCATCGAGCTCGAAGGGGGCCGCAGCGCGCTGAAGCTCACCACGGCCAGTTACATGCGCCCCAGCGGCAAGAACATCCATCGCTTTCCCGATGCCAAGGAGAGCGACGAATGGGGCGTGATGCCCAACGAAGGTTTCGACGTCAAGCTCCGGCAGAGTGAGTTGCGCGAGCTGGTCGCCACGCGCCGCCTGCGCGACGTGCTCCCGGTGCACGATCGCAAGCCGGCCGAAACGCAGGTTGCCACGCCCGAAGGCGCCGAGAAACCCGCCGCGTCAGAGTCCGACGAAAGCAACTCGGACGACTCGAAGCCCGACGACTCCAAGCCCCACGACTCCAAGTCCGACGAACAGAAACCCGCCGAACCGGCCGCCGCAGAGCCGGAATCGAAACCGGCGGACGCGGACGCCGCGCCGAAAAGTGACGCCGCGCCGCAAGCCGAGAGTTCGCCGCAGGCGGCCGCGTCCGATGCCGACGCTGGCGATGACGCGCCGGCTGACAACTCGGCCGACGACGAGCCCGACAGCGAAAAGCCCGCCGACGCTGAATCAAACGACGCCGAGCCCGCCGACGACAGCGCCACTGACGACAGCGCCACTGACGACAGCGCCTCCGACGACGAGCCCGCCTCCGACGACGAGCCCGCCTCCGACGAAGACTCGCGCGAGGGGGAGGCCGAAAGCGATGACGCTGCCGATCCCGACGCCGTATTTGTCGATCGCCAGCTCGAGAAGGCGCTCGAATACATTCGCGAGCAACTCGCGCCGCAGTCGTAATCGTCACGCCGCACCCATGAAGGTTCTCTGCCTCGAGACCACTTGCGACGAAACGGCCGCCGCGGTCGTCGACGATCAATACCAGGTGCTCGGGTCGGTCGTCGCGTCGCAGCATGAGTTGCACGAGCGCTTCGGCGGTGTGGTGCCAGAGCTCGCCTCGCGAGCCCACCTCGAACGACTGCTGCCGGTAATCGACGAAACCCTGCGGCAGGCCGGCGTCGCGTTGGCCGATCTCGATGCCGTGGCCGTAGCCAACACGCCGGGGCTGGCCGGATCGCTGTTGGTCGGGCTGTCGGCCGCCAAGGCGTTGGCCGTCGCCCTCGACAAACCGCTGGCCACGGTCAATCACGTCGAGGCCCACATCTTTGCCTGCCGGATTGCCGCCGGTCGCGATATCTTCCCTTGCGTGGGGTTGGTCGCCAGCGGCGGGCACACCAGCCTGTACCTGGTGCGCGATCCCCTCGACTTCCACCGGCTGGGCGGCACCCTCGACGACGCCGCCGGCGAAGCCTTCGACAAAGTCGCCAGCCTGCTGGGGCTGTCTTATCCCGGCGGGCCCGCGATCGCCGCCGCCGCCCAGGGCGGAAACCCGCGCGCCTATCAACTGCCGCGATCGTTTCGGGGCGATCCCACGCGGCTCGATTTCAGCTTCAGCGGCTTGAAAACCGCCGTGCGCTACCTGTTGTTTCCGCCGTCGGGGCCGCCCCGTCCGCCGCTCTCGCCGCGCGAACTTTCCGATCTGGCAGCCAGTTTTCAAGAAGCGATCGTCGATGTGCTGGTCGAAAAATCGCTGGCCGCCTTGGCCCAAACCCGTTTGCCGCGGCTGGCCATCGGAGGGGGTGTGGCCGCCAACGCCCGGCTGCGAGAGCGAATGATCGCCGAGACGGCAGCCGCCGGCGCCGAGCTGCTGCTGGCCCCCGCGCAGCTTTCGACCGACAACGCCGTGATGGGGGCGCTGGCCATCGAACGGTTGCGCGCGGGTCTGATCGCCCCGCTCGATGCCGAAGTCGCGCCGACCTTGCGGCTGCCGCGCCGCGCGTGAAGTGCCGCCGCAAGGGGTTCGGGCGGGCCTGCGGATCGCTTGTGGACGAAACTTGCGGCTGCTACGATGTTCGAGTCGCGCGGCGCGCGGTTCTCTCTCCGCGAGCTTGTGGGGCGCGACGACCCCTGGTGGTTTCTCAAGGTCTCTTGTTGTTTAGTGACGGAGTGAGCGCGTGGGAGTTAAGAAGACGGGCAAAGGTCGACGGAAGCTAGGCCGCAAGAAGCGCCGCATGCGCGCTCGCATCCGCCACCGCAAGAAATAGCCTCTGCGTCGGTCCGTTCTGGTTGCTCCCCCGAATCTCGCGCCACAGCTTGCGGCACGTCGGGTCAGCTTGCATACTTGCCGTTGCACCTTCCCTTATCAGGACTTGCAACGATGCAGAATGCTCCGTCCATCGCGTCGCCAAACGCGCGGATTCACGATCCAGCCGCGCATCTGGGTGCCACTGCTGGCTTGTCCAGCAGTGCCCCGATCGAGTCCCCACGGCTCAGGGCGCAAGCTCCGCGACTTCCTTACAACGTAACTCGAGCACTTCGCCTCGTCGCGATTCTGCTCGTCGGGGTGTGCGTATTCCTGGCGGCGCAGACCGAAGCACTGCGCGCCGAGGACCCGCCCGCCAAGCAACCGGCCGAACCAGCCGCGGAATCGGCTGCCGACCAGCCAGCTTCGGACCAATCAGCCGAGGCCGCGCCCCCCGCGCCCAGCTTCAAGAACGAGATCGCGCCGATCTTCGTCGCCCGCTGCATGGCCTGCCACGGCCAGCAGGAACCGAAAGGGGAGTATCAGCTCCACAACTACGAATCGCTGATGAAAGGGGGCGCCAGCGGCTCGGCCATGGTCGCCGGCCAGCCCGACGACACCGAGCTGGTGCGGTTGATCGAGTCGGACGACGCCGACGAGCGCATGCCCAAAGAGGCCGAGCCGTTGACCGCCGACGAGATCGCGCTGGTGCGTCGCTGGGTGGCAGCTGGCGCGCCGTTCGACGGTCCCGATCCCAAGGCGCCGCTGGCCTCGCTGCTGCCGGCCCGCGTGCATGCCGATCCGCCAGCCGCGTACCCCACGGCGGTGCCAATCACTGCCCTGGCCTTCAGCCCCGACGGCAATGTGCTGGCCGTCGGTGGTTATCGCGAGATCACGCTTTGGAACCCGACCGACGGCGCGCTGCTGTCGCGGATCAAGAACGTGGCCGAGCGCACCTATGGGCTGGACTACAGCCCCGACGGCAAACTGCTGGCGGCCGCTTCCGGTGTGCCGGGCGCGCTGGGCGAAGTGCGGCTGTATAACCCGGCCGATGGCTCCTTGGTGCGGCACCTGGTCAGCCTGGCCGATGTCGCCTGCGATGTCGCGTTCAGCCCCGACGGCACTAAGCTGGCCGCCGCGGCTGCCGATCGCTCGATCCGCGTCTTCGACGTGGCGACCGGCGCCGAGGAAGTGCTGATCGAAGATCATGCCGATTGGGTGATGGGCATCGCCTGGAGCCCCGACGGCAGCAAGCTCGTGTCGGCCAGCCGCGACAAGACCTCGAAGGTCTTCGACGCCAAGACCGGCGACGCGGTCATCACCTATTCAGGACATGGCGAACCGGTTTATGCGGCCGCCTTCGGCCCCGACGGGGCGCAGGTCTACTCGGCGGGGCGCGACCGCAAAATCCACCAGTGGCAGGCGACCGATGCCAAGGCGCTCGCCCAAATCGGCGGCTTCGGGCTCGACGTCTTTGGCGTGCTGGTGCAGGCCGGGCAGATCTTCAGTTGCTCGGCCGACAAGTCGGCCCGGCAACATGGTCTCGAAAAGCGCAACGAAGTGCGGGTCTTCAGCGGCCACAACGACTGGGTCTATGCCCTGGCCTATCACGACGGCAGCAAGCGGTTGGCGACCGGCAGCTACGACGGCGAAGTGCGGGTGTGGAACGTGGCAGACGGCGCCCTGATCGCGGCGTTCAAGGCCGCGCCGAAGTAGCGCTGGAGGCCATTGAGACGACAACGTCGGGTGCCACTGGCTCCGCCAGTGCCCTTCCGCAAGTGGTGTTGCGTACAATGGCTTGCGAGGACTAGCAGGCATCTCTGGGCAAGACCATGAGCGCGATGCGCTACGGACGATGGCAGTTCAGCGTGCGCTCGCTACTCTTGATGCTCGCGTGTAGTTCGCTCGCGTTCGCGGTGATCCCTGTGCTCGGGGTCGTGGCTGGCTCGACGGCCGCGATCATGTTGGTGGTCTATTTGATCCTGAGAGCAATGCCGTTTCGCGCACAACTGATCGGAACAGCGCTAATCGCCTTGATGTTCATAACGTCCGTGATTTTGGAGTGGCCGTACGGCAACTACCTATTCGCCCCAGTCTTAGACGTCGTCAGCATGATTATCGAGGTGATCGCCACGATCGCTTATTTGCCAGTCAATCTCTTGAGCGTCAATGACGACTGGTATTGGTACTCGCGCTACCACGACTTACCACGATTTACTCGCGAGGAAGTCGTTGTTGTCTTCTGGCTGCAGATGTTTGCCTCCGCCGTGCTGGCGATGGTTGCCTCGCATATCAGTCGTCGACGGGCACGTTTGAAGAATCAGACACATTCTGTCGTGGACGAGCCCGTGGCAGCCGTTGCTGCTCGCTCCGACGCGGCGTAAAGAAGGTTGAAAGGTCTGATCGGCCTGCCCTCGCTGCGCTTCGGGCTGGTGTTCTTGGGCACGGTCGCACGATAATGCCCGCATGCTGAAACTCGCTCTGATTGCCCTCGGCGGCGCGGTCGGCTCGCTGCTGCGACACGCCTTGCACGGTTCGGTGCAGCGCTGGGTCGATACAACCTGGCCGCTAAGCTCCAGCGCCGTCTTTCCCTTTGGTACGCTGGCGGTCAACGCCATCGGCTGCCTGGCGATCGGCATCCTGGCCGGGTTGTTCGCCGGGCCGTGGCCATTGCGCGAAGAGTATCGCGTCGGGCTGACCGTGGGCATGCTCGGCGGCTTCACCACCTTCTCGACGTTCGGCCTCGACGCCTTCGGCTTGACGAACGCGGGGCACGGTCGCATGGCACTGGTCTACATGCTGGCCAGTTGCGTGCTGGGACTGGCCGCGGTCTTCGTCGGCTATCGTTTTGTGACGCGCGCGTTCGGGATGACTTAGCAAGCGAGCTGATTCGTTCGCCCAAGGCGCAGTGCCGGAAACGGTTCGAAACACCGCGGTGCTTGCACCTTTTTGCCGTTGCCGCTACTTTGCCGGCGATGACAACGATCAAGATGACAACAATCAAACCGTTTAAGAATCTGCGGCGTGTCTACTGCGCCGGCCCGTTGTTCAACGCCGCCGAGCGCCGCGAGATGCACGAGATTGCCGACGCATTGGCGGCCGGCGGCTTCGACCCCTTTCTGCCGCACGCCGACGGACTGGAGTTCTCTCAAGTGCTCCCCGAGCTCGAGCGCCGCGGCTGGCTTCACGCCGCGGCCGGCCGGCTCTTGCACGAGGCGATCTTCGCGCTCGACGTTTACCACGTGCTGGCCGGCTGCGGGTCGCTGGTCTTCAACCTCAATGGCCGTACTCCCGACGAAGGGGGCGTGGCCGAAATGACCATGGCCTGGATGGTCGGCAAACCGGTCGTGATCTACAAAGAAGATGTCCGCTCGGCGATCGCTGGCCGCGACAACCCGCTGGTGATCGGCCAGACCGAATTCACCGCATGTGAACAACTCGAGCAGTTGACTGCTTGCCTGCAACGGCAGATCGACTCGCTGGCGTGCGACGCCGACTTCGAGTGGCCCGTGCCGCCGCGGCTGGCGCGCGTGCTGGCCGCCGGGGAGCAGTTCTGGCAACGATTTGCAACGCTCGGCGTCGATCGGCCCGCCGAGCCGTTGGCCGATTGGATCGTCGAGCTATTCGCGACGGATGAAAACCGGGTATCACTCGCACACGGGGGCGCGCGGCGAGTTCCGGGGACGGGAGTCGTTTCTGGACAACGACCCTCAATTTGATCACGTACCTCTCAGAGACGAACTCCGTCCCTCTTTGCACGTTCTATGACCTCGATTCGCGATCTTCCTGAAGTGGCCGGCCTCGATGGGCAATCGAGCCTGCTGCGGATTCCGCCCGAGACCGACGTGCCCCTCACGCCGCGGGTGCGGGCGATCGTCGATACCGCGGAGTTTCGCCGGTTGGCGCGCGTCAGCCAGTTGGGTTTGGTGTCGCTGGTTTATCCCGCGGCGATTCACACCCGCTTCGAGCACTCGCTGGGGGTCTATCGCCTGGCGCTGTTGTACCTGCGGCGGCTGTCGTACGACGAGCGGTTCGCCGCCACGATCCAGCCGGATGATGCCGAGCTGCTGCTGGTCGCGTCGCTGGTGCACGATCTCGGCCACTGGCCGTTTTGCCATCCGATCGAAGACATTCGGCTCGAGCGCGTGCCGCGCCACGAGCTGTTCGCCAACAGCTTTCTGCTGGAGGGGGAAATCGCCGACGTTTTGCGGACCGACTGGGGTATCCAGCCGCGCGACGTCGTGGCGCTATTGAGCGAACGCCCGCGCGACGCCCGCGGCCGCGTGCTGGCGAGCATCCTTTCGGGCCCGATCGACATCGACAAGGTCGATTATCTGGCCCGCGACAGCCTGCACGCCGGCGTGCCGTACGGGCGCAATTTCGATCAAGGACGTCTGATCGCCAGCCTGTGCCTGAACGCGGCTGGCGACGGGCTGGCAATCACCGAGAAAGGAAAGACCGCCGCCGAGCTACTGGTCTTCGCCCGCTACGTGATGTTCAGCGAAGTCTACTGGCATCATGCCGTGCGGGCGGCAACCGCCATGCTGCAACGGGCCTTTTACTTGCTCTACGAAGATCTCGATCTCGACTCGCTGTTCCGCTTGGGCGACGGACCGCTCGTCGACGAGCTGCAGCGAGCAGCGCGTCACGGGCCGGCGCGCGATCTGCTGGCCGGTTTGTTCGGCCCCACGCGGCGGCTCTACAAACGTGTCGCGCAGTTCAGTCTGTTCGAAGGGAGCGAGCTTTATCAGCGACTGACGCGGCGCCCCTTCCCCTGGTTGGCCCGCTGTGCCGCGGAGTTTGCGACATTGGCCAGCACGTCGCTGGGGCGCGTCGTGGCGCCGCACGAAGTATTGCTCGACGCGCCGCCGATCGAGCGCGAGGTCGAGTTCAACGTCGACGTCTATTACGCCAAGGAAAACCGCTACCGGAAGCTAGGCGATGTCTCGCCGGTGGTGCGGGCCTTGGCCAAGGAACAGTTCGACGACTACGTGAAGCGCGTGCGCGTCTTCGCCCATCCGCGCGTGGCGGCCGACCTGCGCGAGTCTCCGCGTCTGACCGAGCTGCTGGGCGAGGCAATCACCCGGGCCGACTCTTAGTGTCCTGCGGTTCAGGCTGGTCGATCTGCGATCGACGAGCGCCCAGCCGTGCGAAGTCATTCTGATCGCGCGCCATCGCCCAAGCGGCGCCCAAAACCACCTCAGCGCGAGTCGTTCCGCGGAATTCCGCACGGAAAGCGCATTTGGCGCCCATCAACAGGAATGGTGCGCACTTTGCGTTGTCTACTCCGGCGTTCTCTACTCGATCGCAAGCTCTCGGCCCCGATAAATGGGGCGACCAACGCGGCGGGCGCGCAGGTCCGCGCCTAATACGAGCGGCCCGTCAAAGCAGACAGATGACAAGTTCGTCAGGTTTGCAAATGCAGGCTGCTCAGCACGAGTCTGGGGTCGGTGAGTTTCTAGAATGAATCAAGGGGGCGGTCCACAAACCAAAGGGACTGTCATGTTCAGCGGTAAGTTCACGAAATTGTTACTGGCGGTTGCCGTGTTACTGGCGACCCCGTCGTTCGTCGTGGCACGCGGGCCTGGAGGAGGGCATGGCGGAGGGCACGGTGGCGGGCATGGCGGAGGGCACGGTGGCGGACGTGGAGGCGGATATCAGGGCGGTGGACGTGGGAGCGGTTTCCAGGGGGGTGGCAACTTCGGGGGCGGACGTTCGATGGGAGGCTATTCTGGTCGCTCGTCGGGGGGATTCTCGGGCAGTCGAAGTTTCTCAGGCGGGAGAAGCCCGAGCATCAGCGGCGGCTACTCCGGACGTGGTAGTGCCGGCGTGAGTCGCGGAAACCTCGGCGGTACAGCAAGTGGTGGTTTCACGGCGCGTCATAGCGGCCAGTACCGTGGCGGAAGTCGTGGCAGCTTGAATTCCGGCGCCGCGGCAGGTCTCTCGCGCGGATCGAGCCGTGGCGGCCCGGGGGCCAACGGCGGTTCGAGTTTTTCGGCCCGACATGGTAACGTCAGCCCACGCACGAGCGTGGGAGCCAACGTGGGGGCCAGTAGTAGCCGCGGTCCCAACCGCGGATCGGCCTCAGCGGGCAACGTGGCGGCACGCGGTGACGCGAGCGGAGGCGCTTCGTTCTTGGGTCGACACGCTCATACTGCCTATCGCCCAAACCTCAGCGGTCCCAATGCGAATGTGGGGGCGAACTTGAACGCCGGACGCGCCCCAGGGCGAACGCCTGGCGGCAACATCGGCTTTCAATCGGGCCTCAACACGCGCGTCGGGCGAACCGGCGGATTCGCGACGAATCATCAGTATCCCGCCTGGAATTTTTCGCGCGGCGGAGCCAACCGCTCGGTAAGTGTCTTCTCTCCGTTCTTGGGTGGTCTCGGTATTCCGTTCCTGGGATACAGCCAGTTCGGTTTGAATCGCTATGGCTATGGCTACGGCAACCGCTATGGCTA
This sequence comes from Pirellulales bacterium, assembly GCA_050184475.1. GTDB lineage: Bacteria > Planctomycetota > Planctomycetia > Pirellulales > JAEUIK01 > JAIESQ01. Next base: position 201,708 of record JBFXAH010000006.1, read on the forward strand.
CGGTGGCTATGGTCGCGGCTTTGGCCTTGGCTATCCCTATTACGGATTTGGGTATCGGCGCATCTTCCCCTACCTGGGCTTCGGTCTGGGCGGACTCGGATATCGCGGATTCGGCTATGGCGGCCTGGGCTACGGTGGGTACGGTTACTCCCCCTATGGCTATGGATATGGCACGGGCGGATCGACGACCGCCATCGTTCAACAACCGGTTCAACAGCCGGCGGCCGAGCAACCCTCGACGACTACCGCCAGCGGCCAGTTCGCAATCGAGGGCGAGGCTCAGTTTCGAGCCGGCCAATACAAGGCGGCCATCCAGTCGTGGCGACACGCACTCGTCGACGACCCGCAGAATGGCGTGCTCGTGTTGATGCTCTCGCAGGCGCTATTCGCCGACGGGCAGTTTGACGAGGCCGCCGGTGCCGCTCAACAAGGCCTGGCGATGCTTCCCGAGGATCAATGGAACGTGGTCGTCGGCAATTACAAGGAGCTGTACGGCCGTTCGAGCGACTATGCCGCACAGCTCAAGGAGCTCGAAAAGGATGCCAAGCAACAGACTGACAACCCGGCAGACTTGTTCCTGCTGGGCTACCACTATGGATTTCTTGGTTATCCCGAGCCAGCCGTGAAGAAGCTCGATCAGTTGATCAAGTTCGCTCCTCAGGATGAATTGGCGAAACGACTGCGCGGCCTCTTCAGCGGTGAGGAACCTGTCGCACCCGGCGAGTCAGCGTCGGCCGCGCAGGACGATACGCCTGCGGCCGAGCCGGAGGCGCCGACCGAAGCTGCGCCCTAGACGCGTTGCGCGGCGACCGCTAGGCCGCCAGCAATTTGCGCTCGGCGCTAGTAAGCAGCGTGGCCCCCGGCGAGAACCGAAAGACGCCCTGGGCGTTTGCCAGTGATCGGCGAATTGCCCGAGCGACCTCCTCGTTGCCGCCGGCCAGCAGCAGGGCGGCCGCGGCGCGCCCCAACTCGGTTACAGGCACGACGATTCCGTCCACCTTGGCGGCCAGGTTTCGCGCGGCTAGCAGCATCGCCTCGTCATCGGGCGTGCTGCCGCCGTGCGGCGCCGTGAGGTTGAACCAAACCACCGGCAGTGGCCGATCGGTATCGACGGAAATCGAACCGGCAGTAAACGGCGGGTCGGCCGCTTCACCGTGTTGCTGCGCGCCGGGCGGGTCCCCTGCGGAGTCGCCAGGCGAGTCAATCGTCCACAGCGGGCGCCCTTGAGGGCCCAGGAATCCCAAGACCGACATCAGCCGTTCTACGCGTTCGACGAGCGTCTGGCCCTCGTCCGATGGCGCAGGGTCGAGCCAGAAGCGTTCGGCCAACTCGCGGCGTGTTGCCAGGGCGGCACGTTTCGTTTCGAGCGCGGCAATTCTTTCCGCCAGTTCGGCTTCCTGACGAACCAGCGCCTCGAAGCGTGGCACTCCCAGCGCCTTGGGTATCGCGGACCGGCGATCAGAGCTCTTTCGCGCCGTGGGAACTGTGGGGCGCGGTGCCGCTGGAATCGCCAGCGAATCGAGCATTTCCAAAAGCGTGATCGCCTCCACCGCCGGATCCTGCCGCCCCAAGCGAGGCAACAAAACCAGTTGCTCGGCGACCACCGCCACGGGCAGGCCCCCGGGTGTATGCGCCAGGGCTTGGCCAACCGATGGAGCATCCTGCCAGCCGATTGCCGGTGCGATGCTCCAGTGAAACTCCGCCAGGTAACGGCTCGCCGCGTGCCCGACATCGCCCAGTTCGATTCCGCCCTCGGCAATCGCCACACGCTGCTTCGCCAGTTCCGCCAGCAACGGATGAACCACCGCCAAGGCGTCGTAGCAATCTATTCGTTCGCGCTGCGGAAAGAGCGGATGCTCGAGCGGCCGGGCGACACTACAGGCCGGCGACGGCAAATCGAGCCGACAGACGAGCGCTCCGCCGCGATCGAGCAGTTGCCTGAGGGCGGAGAGCAGTCGCACCAGTCGGCGCCACGATTCTTCCTCGTGCACCGCCGAGCGAAACCGCGGAGATTCGCCGACCGCCCGATCCCAAATCCGGCTGATGGCGGCGCACGATAGCAGGACGGCGCCGGCAGTGCCGATCGCCTCGGCGACGATCTCCACCCCGCGGTCGTCGTCGACGGTGACAGCCAGCGGCGCGATTTCGAACGCCTCGAGTTGCCAGCCCAGGGCGACGATCCGGCGATTGCTCTGGCTCATAGGCCCACCGGAGGTGATGACCAAGAAAAGGGGGACCGATGCGAATGACAAAAAGAAAGCGCGTAGCCCCGCGCGGCGAGGACTCTAGCCAGCCAGGTCGCGAGGGTCAATCGCACCGACATGGCAAGTCGCAAAGTCGGCTTGTTCGGCTGCCACGGCATCGGCTACGATTCGCCCCGCAACTGACCTTCGCGAGTCATGGAAACTCATCGCGCTAGCACGACCCTGCTGGCATGCTGGCGACGCCTCGCCGGGGCAGCCGCCGGCGACTAGAGAACAGCACCTTGAAGCGGAGCACTATCGATGGGACGAGCGGGAACCTTCGTCATGGGCTTTGTCGTCGGCGGTGCCGTGGTCTTCACGACGCTCAAGTACCACATCGTGAATACCAATCAAGGTTTCGAGCTGGTGCCCAAGCTGACGTCGGGCTTTAGCGAGTCGTACGTCGACGTCCGCCAGTTCACCCCCAGCGACTGGAACGAACACAAGTCGCTCGTGACGGCTATCGTCAAAGCCGACAAATCGTATATCCTCGGCGATTCTACGGCCGACCACCTTCGCGACGCCGCCAACGACGTGCTCGCCAATCTCGGCTTCGGCGAAGAAAAACGCTAAAACGCTCGCCGGCGCAATCGCCGATCACTCGCCCGCGGCGACGCCTCCCCGCGCGATCACGTCAAGCGTAACCCGCGCTCGGTGATCTCGTACGGTAGAATCTCGTCGGCCGCGTAGCTGCCGCGATGCTTGGCGATGTACAGCGCCCGCCCCACGCGGTTCCCTTCGCGGATGCGTCCCAGGTAAATCACCGTGTTGGCGTTGGCCAGCCAGTCTCCCGGCACCAGTTGCCGCTCGACCAGGGCGTCGAGCATCGTCTCGCTCGACGTATACAGCATCGCGCAGCCGATCCGCTCGTGCTCGTAGCGCACGGCTTCGACCGCGGGCTGATGTCGCAGAAAATCCTGCCGCAGCAGATCGCGGGCGACCCACGCGCTCTCCTTGCGCAGAATCTGTTGATAGACATACTCGAACAGCGCGAACTGAATCGACTCGGCCGGCACGTGCGTGGGATCGATGCCGTCGATCACCGCGCGACGCACCCCGCGGCAGAAGTTGGCATAAAAGAAGGCAATCGCCACGTCGAGCTTGGCGACCAGTTCTTGCCGCCAGGTATGGTACTCATCGAAGGCGTGCGCTCCGGAATCGAACTTCGGCCCGCGATAGTCGAAAACGTGCAGATAATCGGGGGGCTGCTCAGCTGTGTCGAAGAGCGCCGCAGGCTCCGGCCGATAGTCCACGGGCGCCGGGCGCAACTGCCAGTCGCACAACCGCGCGGCGTAGGCAGTGTGCCCCTGCGCGTCCCCCCGCTGCGTCATGTCGAACAGGATTCCGCGCCTTCCCTCTTGTTTCAGTCCGGCGTCGGCGAAGCGCAATCCCAACTGGGTTTTGCCAATTCCGGTCGCGCCGACCAGCAGCGTGAGGGTTCCCGGCAACAGCCCGCCCCCCAAGCGTTCGTCGAGCGCGGGATCACCGGTCGACAGGCGCTCGGGCCCCGGCACACAATCACCTGCGGCCGTCACGCGGCACCTCCATCGGCGATCAGGGCGTCAAACTCGTCTTCGCTAATCACCGGTACTCCCAGTTTGCGGGCCTTTTCGAGCTTGGTGCCAGCCTTCTCGCCGGCCACGACGTAGTCGGTCTTCTTCGAAACGCTCGAAGCGGGGCGCCCGCCAAGTTGCGTGATCAATTCCTCGATATCGTCGCGCGAGCGGCGCGGCAACGTGCCAGTCACAACCAACGTCTTGCCTGCCAGCGCCCCGGCCGGGGCCCCTTCGACCGCCGCGCTCTTGGCACGCGGCGATTCCATGTTCACCCCCAACGCTGCCAGGTCGTCGACAATCTGCTGGCCATACTCGCTGTGCACGAAGTCGTAAACCGACTGGGCGATGATCGGCCCGATCTCGTTGATTTCGCTCAGTTCGTCGACGTCGGCCTCGCGATGTTTGACCATCGAGGAAAAGTTGTCGGCCAGCACCGTCGCCACGCGCGTGCCGACGTGACGAATCGACAAGGCTTTGAGCAAGCGGGCGAGCCCGCGCGACTTGCTCGCCTCGATCCCCTCGATCAGATTTTGCGACGAACGCTGCCCCATCCGTTCGAGCTTGGTCAACTGATCGACGGTCAGGCGATACAAGTCGCCGTACTTTTGCACCAGGCCGTCGTCGACGAGTTGCTCGACCAGTTTGTCTCCCAGGCCTTCGATATCCATGGCGTTGCGGGTGGCAAAATAGCGAATCCGTTCCTTGATCTGCGCAGGGCACTGCGGATTGGGGCAGCGGATGTAAACGCCCCCTTCGTCCTTGACCACCGGCGTGCCGCACACCGGGCACTTCGTCGGAAAATCGAACTTAGCCAATTCCCCTTCGCGCAAGTGCTTCTCGACGCGGACGACATGCGGGATGACTTTGCCCGCCTTCTCGACCACCACGACGTCGCCGGGGCGCACGTCCTTGCGCTCGAGCTCGTCGGCGTTGTGCAGGCTGGCGCGGCGCACGACCGTGCCCGCCAACTCGACTGGCGCCAGATCCGCGACGGGAGTGATGGCGCCGGTTTTGCCCACCTGCACGCGGATGCCTTCCAGTCGCGTGACTGCCTCGTACTTTTCGAACTTGTAGGCCACGGCCCAACGCGGGCTTTTTGACGTGTTCCCCAGCCGCGCGCGCTGCGCGAAATCGTTGACCTTGAGCACCAGGCCATCGATCTCGAAATCCAATTCGTGCAATCGCTCAATCAACTGCTCGCAATGCGCGATGGCCGCGTCGAGATCGGCGAAACACTCGGCGTGTGGCGTGGGAACGAGCCCCCACTCGGCGACCGCGTGCAAGAACTCCATGTGCGTCTTGGCGGCAAGCCCATCGACGTAACCGACTCCGTGGCAGAAGAACCGCAAATGCCGCTCGGCGCACAGCCGTGGATCCAACAAGCGAATGCTGCTGGCGGCCAGGTTGCGCGAGTTGGCAAACGGATCTTCCCCTCGCGCGGCCTGTTGCTCGTTGATGCGCACCAATTCGGAATTCGTGAGATAGACTTCCCCCCGCACTTCGAGCACCGGCGGAACGTGCTTGCCCAAAAGCACCAGCGGCACGTCTTCCAAGGTGCGGACGTTGTGCGTGATGTCATCGCCGACTTGCCCGTTGCCGCGACTGGCGGCGCGGATCAACCGCCCCTGCTCGAAGAGGATGGCGGCCGCGGCGCCGTCGATCTTGAGCTCGACCACCCAGGCGACCGGCTCGTCGGGGAGCAGCTTGTCGACGCGGCGGCCAAACGCGCGCAGCTCGTCGAGATCGTACGTATTCTCGATCGAGAGCATCGGCACGCGATGCTCGACCGGTTCGAGTCCCTCGACCGGCTCTTCGCCGACGCGCTGCGTTGGGCTGTCGCTCGTCACCAGCTCGGGGTGTTTGGCTTCAAGCGACTTCAGCTCGGCCAGCAACCGATCGTATTCGAGGTCGGAGATTTCCGGGGCTGCCTCGACGTAGTATTTACGATTGTGATGGCGAATCTGGTCGCGCAACTTCTCGATCCGCCGCGCATCGTCGCTCATGATCGCTCGTCGGGCTTCTTGACCGGATTGAGAAAACGTCGCTATCGTTGCTCGCCAGGCTCACCCGAAGCGCTCGTGCCTTTGGCCTGCTCGTGTCGGCTGCGCGCGCTGTCCAGCGCCATCGCGCTAAATGTGAACACGGCCAGCACCGCCAACTCGATCCCCATCACCAGCCCACCATGCTGATCCAAAAAGACCAGCAACCCGCCTTGGCCGGCGGCCTCGACCTGCGGTGCGCCCATCCGCAGCGCGCGGAACGCCATCAAGCCGTAGGCGCAGGCGGTCACGGAGAAGACGATCCCCGCGCCGATCAACAGCACATAGAACGGGTTAAAGCGTTCGCGCTTGCCAAACATCGGGGCCAATTATAGCCGGAACGATCGGCGCTCGTCAGGAGACCGCCGCCGGCGAAACGGCCGCATTGTGCGACTTGGCAAGACCGTCGACCAACTGCCGGAAATGCCCGGCACGCGCCACGTAGTCGGCATACTGATCGTGGCTCGCGCACGCCGGCGACAGCAATACGGTGTCGCCCGCCGCTGAGTTTCTCCAACACCACGCCAGCGCTTCGTCGAGCGTCTTGCAGACGACGAGCGTAGTGTCGGGGGCTGCTGCGGCCAGTTGTACGGACAGCCGCCTGCCGACCGCTCCGTAGCAAGCCACACCACCGAGGCCCCGAGCAATCGCACTGCCTAGTGGCGCAAAGTCGCATTGTTTGTCTGAGCCTCCGGCCAACAGCCAAACCCGCCTCCGCGGTTCCGATCGCTTCAAGGAGGCCAACGCCGCGATCGTGGCCTCGGGCGTGGTGGCCTTCGAATCGTCGACAAACGTTCGACCCGCGACGTCGGCGATCGCCTGCTGCCGATGATCGAGTGGCTGGAATTGCGTCAAAGCCTGTTCGATCGCCGACTGTCCAACGCCGGCTGCCGCAGCCGCAGCCGCCGCCAGTTTCGCGTTCAGGCGAAGATGGTGTGGCCACGAGCCGGTCTGCGGAGCGTCCGGCAACTCTTTCGCTGTGTAGAAACTGCCTCGGACGCAGGCCCGCCATCGATCGAGTTCGTCAACTGGGCCAACGAACGCCATGCCCGTAGCCGGCTGCATTTGCAGCAGCCGCTGCTTGGCGGCGACGTACTCCGACCATTTGCCGTGCCAGTCGAGATGGTTCGGCGTGCAATTGGTCACGATGGCATTCGCCGGTCCGGGGCAATCGTTGGCGAGCCGCGCGAGTTGAAAGCTGCTCACTTCGAGTACGACCCAATCGTCGGCCCCGATCGCATCGACCGAGTCGAGCAGACTGCCGCCGAGATTGCCCCCCAACCAGCAGCGCTGTCCGGCGGCCCGCAACATGGCGGCGCTTAGCGTCGCAGTCGTCGATTTGCCGTTGGTGCCGGTGACACCAATGACCCGGGCAGGACAATGGCGCAAGAAAAGCTCGATTTCGCTCGTCAACTGAATGCCCTGTGCAGCCGCTGCTGATAAAACAGGGCTACTGGGCCGCACGGCCGGATTGACGACGACCAGATCGGCCTCGCGCACGTCGCACTCTCGGTGGCCCCCCAACGAGAAGCGCTCGATCGGCACGTCGGCCAGCGCCGCCAGCGATCCGGCCAACTCGTCGGCCGAGAGCTGATCGCTGATCGTCACGCGGGCGCCGCGCCGTGCCAAGAAGCGTGCGGCGCCGATGCCTCCACCGTGTCGGCCCAAACCGAGCACCGTCACGCGCAAACCAGAAAAGTCACTCATCGTCGGCCTTCCGTGGCGTCCATGTGGCAACCGATCAGTTCATCTCGGCCGCCATCCGCCGCGCCGTGCGCAGATACGGCGCTAGATGCCGGGCTTCCTGCGGTCCGCAGTCGCGCGTAAACTCTTCCAGCTTGCAAAGCGCCTGATGCGGCCGGCCGCTGCGCAAGTAAACGAGCCCCAGATCGCGCACTTCCAGCGGGGCATCGGGGAGCAGCAGCACCAGCCGTTCTTGCACGGCCAGCGCCTCGCACCATTGCTCTTCCAGCGCGTAGGCCGCCTTGAGATTGCGCAACACGCGCACCACGATTTCGATCGTCGAGGCAGGGGGGAATTCCTCCGGCCCCACCGCGCAAACCTGGCCCGTCAGCTCTTCGATGCGCTGCCGGCAGGCCGATGCTTCGAGGACGTCGCCGCGCTCGAACGGGTCGACATACCAGCTCGCGAGATCGTCTTCGCCGCGCAGCACGAAATGGCCGGGAGCGCCAACCCCCTGCACGTCAACTCCGGCCGCTGCGGCCACGGCCTGGTACACGATCGCCAGCGTGATCGGGATGCCCATCCGCCGCTCGAGCACCTCGTTGAGCAGGCTGTTGCGGGGATCGTAGTACTCGTCGCGATTGCCGCAGAAGCCTTCGTCGACATACAGCAGCCGGCTGATCGCGGTCAACTTGTCGTGCAGCGACGCAGCGGGCGAAAGCGCATCGATGCGCCGACGCGCTTTGTCCCCCAATTCGCGCAACACACGGCGGCAATCGGCGGCGTCGAGCCCCGGCTCGGCATCGGCGGCCAGCTCGAGCATCAGGTCGATCAGCCCCACGTCGTCGCGACCTGCGAGCAGCTTGCAGAATTCGACGTCGTGGGAAAACGATGGCGGCATCGTGCGGCGCACCTCGTGCGTCAACTGCGCGGAGCGCAGACCTGGCGTAAATTCGGCGACGCCGCGCTCTCGGCCTACTTCGGCGGGTCGAGCGTCACCTCGAGTTCGATCTTCTTATCTCCCCGTTCGACGACCACCTTGACGCGATCGCCTGCTTTGAACTTGCGCAGGGCACTGTCGAAATCTTCGAGATTGCCCACCTTGCTCTCGCCCAGTTGGATGATGATGTCCCCCGCCTGCATACCGGCCTTCTCGGCGGGCCCGTCTTTCGTCACGCCCGAGAGTGCATAGCCGGGACGCTCCTGACTGAAGTCGGGAATGCTGCCGAAGTAGGGGCGATCGCCACCCCCGCCCAGCGAAGCCTGGCGACCGGTCGCCTTGTACTCGGGGACTTTCTCCGCTTCGGCCAGCGCTACGGCGGTTTCGACCACCATCTCGGCCACCCGCCGCATGCCCGGCACGTTGATCTTGTCCGCATCGTCACTCGGGCGGTGATAGTCGGCGTGCGTGCCGGTGAAGAAGTGCAGCACCGGAATCTTCTTGGCATAAAACGAAGACTGATCGCTCGGCCCAAACCCACCCGGCTGCTTGGTGATTTTGAAGCCGTAATGTTCGTTGAGGTTGTCGACCGTCTGCTCGAGCAAATCGGCCGTGCCGGTGCCGTAAATAATCAATTTGTCGTCGTCCAATCGGCCGACCATGTCCATGTTCAGCATGGCAATCGTTTTGTCGAGCGGCACCAGCGGATCGCGAACGTAGCGGGCACTGCCGATCAGCCCGCGTTCTTCGCCGGTGAACGCGATGAACACGATCCGCCGGGGCAGCTTCTGTGGACGTGACGCCAACCGCCTCGCCACTTCGAGCAACGCCGCCGTGCCCGAACCATTGTCGTCGGCGCCGTTATGGATTTCCTTGACTCCAGGGGCCAGCGAACCGGGCCCGCCGTCGCCCAGGTGGTCGTAATGCGCGCCGATGACGATCGTCTCTTCGGCGTGCGGGCCTTCGCCCGGCAACACGGCGACGACGTTCTTCACTTCGGCGTCCTCGCGCTCGATGCGAATCTGACCTTGCACGCGCCAGCCGGCCAAGTCAGCCGACTGTGGCTTCGGCCCGTTGTCGATCTCGGCCTCGAGTTCGGCGAGCGACTTGCCGAGCGCCGTCTGCAGCACTTTGTCGATCACGTCGCGCCGACAATGCACGACCGGAAAATCGCGTCCGCCATCTTCCCCCGCCGAGCGCTTGAAATCCAACAGCGCATCGGTTTCGCCGCGCAGCTTGTCGCCGCGCTCCTTGAGGCTGGCGAGCAACTCGTCGATCTTGGCTTGATGCTTCTTGACTTGTTCCAGCGTCGGTTGCTCGATCTTGGCGAACGCAGTCTGGGCGGCCGTCAATTCATCGAGCGACTCTTGCCACCGCTTCAGCGGAGCGCGCAGCTCCTTGATCGCTCCTTCTTCAGTCGAGACAAAGATCACGGCCGCGGCGCCGTGCTCGTAGGCGTTCGACACCTTGCGGGCCAGCGGCGCATGCTCCGAGTGCCGGGTGCCATCGAACGTGCTGTGCGGGTTGCTCTGCTGCGGCTCGTGACGCATCACGATCACGGCCTTGCCGGTCGCGTCGATGCCAGCGTAGTCGTCGTAGTCGAGGTCCTTGGCCGTGATGCCATAGCCCACGAACACCAAGGGCAGGTCGAGATCGCCCGAGCCACCCAGAGCCAGTGGGATGAAATCGCTCTCGGCAGTCGCGTCGATCGTTTCGGGTTCGGCGCCGTCGTTCGCAACGCGGGCAAACGCTAGCTTATTCCCTTCACCGAGCCGCGCGCCGACCCGCATGCTGAAGCGTTGAAACGGAGCGCCGTCGTACAGCTTGGTCTCGAGCCCCGCGGCGGCGAATTGTTCGGCGATGTACTCGGCCGCCCGATCGAGCCCCGAAGTGCCGATGCCGCGCCCTTCTTGTGCGTCGGCCGCTAAAAACGTGACGTCGCTCGACAGTCGCGACTCGCTCTCGGCCGTGGCATTGGCCCCTTCGGCCGACACGGCATGGCGATAGCCGGCCAGACCGAGCGCCGCGGTGAGCAGAAGTGCAAAACAAAGGGTGGTTCGTCCTCGAACCAAACCCGTCGACGAAGTCGTGCTACGGTCGCGGGGAGTGTTTCCAGGGCAGGCTCTCATGCGTGGCGTTTTCCTGTGGGTTGGGCAATCCCTGGCGAGAAGTTGGGGAGGCGTGCAAGGCTAGGCGGGCCGGCCCGCGGTTCGAGCCGTCAAACTCTCGCCGCGCGCCGCAAACTCGCGCGGCGCAGTCACTTGCTTAAGTCGCTGTATTCTTAGCACTTAGGCAGCCAGAATCAACTCTTAATTCGCTCTTGAGACGGCCGTGCCCCCTCGTTATGCTCTGCGGCCCGCTGCAGGAACCGAATAACCCGCCAACACACGCTGATTGGCAGGCTCTGGCGACGACGCTCTACGCCGCCGGACAAAACGGTTTCAACGGTGGCGACCGTACGACGGGGGGGATCTACCGGACCAAGGGATTGGCTCCGGGCCGAAGGGTCGGCCCATTGGGCAGGCGTTTCGGCGCGCAAGGAGGTACACCGTTGTCCGCTTCGCCGCGTGTGTTGATCGTCGACGAATCGAACGAAACCCGCCAGGTGCTTCGCGAAGTGTTGCAGAGCCAAGGCATGCAGATCCTCGAAGCCGATCGCGCCGACGAGGGGCTCGCCCTGGCGCGTTGCGAACATCCCGACCTGATCGTCTTGGATCTGGAGCTCCAGCACGGCGCAGCTCAACAAGTGTCGGCCAGCTTTGCCGCCACGTCGCACGACCGACAAACTCCGCTCATCTTATTAGGTACCGCTCGCGTGCGGCGCACGGCGGCTCCCGAAGGGGAGTTCGTGCAGAAACCCTACCACTACGCGCCGCTGATTCGTAAAATCGAGCAATTGCTGGCCGACGCCGCGTAGAGTGCGTTCGCGCGCTAGGGTTTGGGTGCCACGGCAGGCTTTGCCCGGCAGTGAGTGGTTTTGAACTGGCCACGCCGGACGAGCAGGCGGCACCCAACCACACACGATCGAGCGTATCGAAACGTCTCTACGCGAACCGCGTGTTTGTCCCGGCCGGCTCCCCGCGCAGGGAGTGCTCCACGGTGCCGTCGCTGTTTGTCATCCGCGGCAATGACCAGGGAACGCGCTTCGAGCTCGAAAGCGACGTGCTCACGGTCGGCCGCGACTCGACCAACGGCATCCAGCTCCACGACACCGAGGTGTCGCGCCGCCACGCCGAACTGCGCCGCGACGGCCGCACGCTTTCGATCGCCGATCTCGGCAGCTCCAACGGCACGTTCGTCAACGGTCACCGCGTCGAAACGCTGCAGTCGCTGGCCAGCGGCGATCAGCTTCAGTTGGGGAGCACGCTCTTGTTGTTCACCGCCCCCGACGAAGATTCGAGCCGCGCGGCCGCCTCGCGCATCGACATCATCGGCGGCAAGACTTCAGGCGACAGCTCGCACATCGTTCGCTCGATGCGGCACGACGAAGGGAGCAGCATCTTCGATTCGCAGGCCGTGGTCTCCGAAAGCCCCTGGCTGGCCCGGGCCCGCAGCAACTTGCAAATCATGTATCGCACGGCGCTGGCCGTGAGCCACACGCTCGACATCGACCAGTTGCTCGGCCGCATCATGGAGCTGATCTTCGAGTGGGTCGAGGCCGATCGCGGCTGCCTGATGCTCATCGACGCCGAGACCAAGCAGCTCGTGCCCAAGGTGCGCCGCGATCGTCGCCCGGGCGAATCGCAAGACCGCCTCAGCATCAGCCAGACGATTCTCGACTACGTGCTCGAGCACAACGAAGGGGTGCTCACCAGCAACGCCCGCGAAGACACCCGCTGGAACCCGGCGGCCAGCATCCTGGCGCAGAGCATTCGCGAGGCGATCTGCGTGCCGATGCGCGGCCGTTACGACGTCGTCGGCGTGATCTACATCGACACCTATCTCCCCCCCGAGCAGTTGATCAAGTCGGGGCGCAAGCCGACGCGGTTCACCGACGAGCACCTCAAGCTGATGATCGCCATCGCCCACCAGGCGGCGCTGGCCGTCGAAGACACGCGCCACTACTCGGCCCTGGTGCAGGCCGAACGCCTGGCGGCCATCGGGCAGACGATCGCCATGCTCTCGCACCACATCAAGAACATCCTGCAAGGCATCCGTGGCGGAAGCTACCTGATCGACATGGGGCTCTCGCAGCACGACGAAAAGATCATCCGCAAAGGATGGGACATCGTCGAAAAGAACCAGGGGCGCATCTCCACCCTGGTGATGGACATGCTCACCTTCAGCAAGGAGCGCGAGCCCGAGCTGAAAACCGCCAACCTCAACGAGATCACTGCCGACGTCGTCGAACTGATGCAATCGCGGGCGGCCGATTTCGACGTCTCGCTCACTTACGAGCCGGCGCATAACATGCCCTCGCTCACCTTCGACCCCGAGGGTTTGCACCGGGCGATCCTGAACATCATCACCAATGCCATCGACGCCTGCGATTGGCAGGACGAAGAGGAGCATCCCCCCGCTCACGTTCGCGTGCGCACCGAGTACGACGGTCCGGGGCGTGTCGCCCGCGTGGTCGTCGAGGATAGCGGCCGCGGCATCTCGCCCGAGGATCGCGACAAGATCTTCACCCTTTTCATGTCGAAGAAAGGGGGGCGCGGCACGGGGTTGGGCCTGCCGGTCAGCAACAAGATCATGCAGGAGCATGGCGGGCGGATCGTGGTCGACAGCACGCCGGGCGCGGGGAGCCGCTTCACGATCGAGCTACCGGCGGTGCACGTCGAAGCGACGGTGGGGCCGGGGTAGGGGCCGCTCATTGCCACTTCGACCCCGCAGGGGTCGCTCTTCCAGCCGAGGGTGTCAACCCTCGGTTCTCGTCGCATCATCCCCCGGCCCTGCAAGGGCCGCTCATTGCCCTTCGACCCCGCAGGGGTCGCTCGGTCAGCCGTGGTGATCGAAGACCACCGCTCGAGGATAGACGACAGCGATTCCTAGTCGGATACGCTCAGGCCCTTCACGACTCCCGACGAAACCAGCAGAAATACAGTACCGCCGTTCGCACGACCTGGTAAAGCGCGTTCGCTTCGGGTCGATCAATCGCGGCCTTGCACGACCGGCCAGTTTTGTCGGCTTGAATAATGGACACAAGTATGTGCTAATTATACTGCGAGGAGCCGCTCGCTGCGGATGACGCTCGCTGCGCATGGCTCGGCTGCGGGGTAAGCAAGATCGCAGAGCCAGCAGGCGGCTTGCGGGATAGCTGCCCTCCCTGACCCCAAATCCCTGGCCCCTGACCCCTACTCCCCCCCGGACGCAAAATGCCCCACCCGGACGCAAATCGGACGCAAACCCGGACGCAAAATCGCGGATTGTTACACGCCCCAAGCTGTTTCGTCTATTCGAGTTCGGGTCCAATATCAAAACACCCGGACGCACCGGACGCAAAATTTCGGCCGTGGAGCGAGAGAAGGGTGCCAAGCCAACGACTCGGCAATCTGCGAAATCTGCGGATCGCGAATGGCGTGCGCCGAGCCGTGGCGCGAAATCACCGGGTCCGTGCCGCGACGCCTCGGGCCGCGTGGACGCGAAAACCCTGTTTTGGACGCAACTTGGACGCAACTTGGACGCAAACGACTTCAATTTGCGTCCAAGAATAAGTCGCAATGCGATAGAGGCTTAGCCACTTGTTACAGGGTCTTTGGACGGTTTGGACGCAAATTTTCGGCCATGGAGAGAGATAGGGGGCCCCTGTTGGCTCCACGAGCTCCGCGTCTCCGCGTGTTAGGACGCAAACCGGCTCCCTAGGACGCAAATAGGACGCAAAAGTTTTATTTTGCGTCCAAAAATAAGCACCAATGAGACAAGAACTTAACTGCCTGTAACACCGACTTAGGACGGTAAGGACGCAAAATTACGGCAGTGGAGCGAGAGAATTAGGGCCGACGTGCGAGCGAGCGATCAGTAGTCGTACCACAATCCGAGGCCGAGTTGCTGTTCCCAGTTCGGAAAGAACGAGAAGTCGACGGTCTTGCCGTTGAAGTACTGCACGCCGGTGCGCAGCAGGTGGCCGGGGCCTTCACCGCGCCATTGCCAGCCGAGTTGGGCGTTCAGGCTGCCGCCGAAGTTGACTTCCTGCCGCAGGTATCCGTTGACCGCCAGAAACGGCAAGCCCCAGATGCCGGTCGGATTCAGGCTGCTCAGATCGACGCCGAACTGAAACTCCCACGGCTCGGCACCGCCGTCGCGATGGAAGGCGTAGCCCGCCTCGCCGTAAAGACGCAGCGCTGGCACCACGCGATAGGCCACGCCGCCGACGACCGCGTCGCGGACGTAGTTGCGACGCGTTGCCAACAGCGCCGGGTTGCGGATCAACAGTTCGTCCCCCAAATGCGAGCTGATATGGTAGTAGGCGAGCTTGAACTCCCAAGGGCCATAGCCGTAGGTAAGGGGCACGCCACCGCGAAAGTCAGCGTCGTTCAAGTCCCAGTCGTTGGCCAGATCGAGCCGCGGGAAAGCGGCTCCCTCGATGTCGAGCTGAAAGCCATCGGGGCGCGGTCCGGTCCCGCTGCCGTATCGCAACAGGCCGACGCGACCGCCGAGCGTGAGATCCCAGAATTGCGAACCGTTCTGCCGCCAGTTGACCACCGAACCCAGCCGCGGCTCGCGCGGGCCGGCGAGGTACGACCGATAGATCAGCCCCTCGGGCAGTATTTGCCAGCGCCAAGGAGGGCAGTACTCGTAGCGAATTGGCGCGTATTGCTTGCCGCCATAGTCGAGTGTGATCGATCCCGGCGCGGCGGCTGGCGGCGCGGCGTATTCGGGACCAGCGGGCCCCGCCGGCGCGTGCATCATCGTCGACATCCCGCCGTCGTATTGTGGAACGACAACCCCTGGCACGCCGACGGTGTCGCCGTAGGCCGACTGCGGTGGTCCCAGCCGCAACTGTTGGGCATGCCCGGTCGACGCCGGCCAGGCAAATCCGCTGATACCAGCGGCCAACGCGAGCGTGGCGAACATGCTCAATGCCGCGCGCGCCGTCAGACGCACGCCGCGCGCAAGGCGGCGAATCGCGCGACCGACTAGGAGCGTCGGCAATGCGTTTCGGATTGCGACGGGAGTTGCACTTCGCGCACGTGGCATGACAGGTCCGCGCGGCCGGACGCGCGGCAATCAACCCAGACAGGAAACCATGAAATCGAACGAGGGCCGCGCGGGCGATTGATCCGCCCGGCAATGGGCTCGCGTCTCTAGACCATCGAGCCGGCCGTGAAAAGCGGCCTACTGTAGCGATTTGGCAATTCGCAGACCAGAGGAGCCGGTCGCACGAATTTGGCTGTGCCGTACCCAAACCTCGTGTGTTGGCCACGCCCAATTCGAGGCGACCAGCGGATCAGCGCCGAGGCCCCGCATCGCAATCGGTGCGAGCGGTGCCAGGCAAGTTGAATGCAAGCAAGCGTATGGCGGCTTTCAACGGTTCAGCCGCACTCTATAATCAATTGCAGGAAGGGAAGTTGCCCACGTTTTGCTCGAGGGAGCTATCGACCGCCGCTATCACTCTGCCGTGCGATGATCGCTCAGCGCCTGCCCAGCTTGATCGAAGACCTGCGACGGGCGGTAGGTAGCGACGGCGTATTGGCAAATCAATCAGACCTTTTGGTCTACGAGTGCGACGGCTTCGTCATCGAGAAGAACTCGCCGGACGTCGTCGTCTTTCCTCGGTCGACTGCCGACGTGGCCGCCGTGGTCCGGCTGGCCAATGAATACGACGTGCCTTGCTTGCCACGCGGCGCCGGCACGAGCTTGGCCGGCGGCTGCCTGCCGGTCGGCGGCGGCATTGTGCTGTCGCTGACGCGGATGAAGCGGATCCTCGAGATCGACTTGCGCAATCGCGTGGCGCTCGTCGAGCCTGGCGTGGTGAACGTCTGGCTTACGCAAGCGCTGAAAGGAACCGGCTATCATTATGCCCCCGACCCGTCGAGCCAAGGTGCTTGCACGATCGGCGGCAACCTGGCAACCAACTCCGGAGGACCCCACACGCTCAAGTACGGCGTGACCGTCAATCATGTGCTCGGGCTCGAAGCCGTGCTTGCCGACGGCTCGATCGTCGAGATTGGCGGCCCCGCCGAGGACGCACCTGGGCTCGACCTCACCGGCGTGCTCGTCGGCAGCGAAGGCACGCTGGCGATCGCCACCAAGATCTGGGTGCGTTTGACCCGCGATCCGCAGGGCTATCGCACCCTGCTCGGCGTCTTCGAATCGGTCGACGACGCGACCACCGCCATCAGCGAGATCATCGCGGCGGGCATCGTGCCGGCGGCACTCGAGATGATGGATCAGGGGATCCTGGTCGCGCTCGAAGAGGCGTTTCAATTCGGCTTCCCGCTCGACGCCCAGGCGATCTTGCTCATCGAAGTCGACGGGCTCGAAGCAGGGCTCGACGAACAGCGCGATCGCGTCATCGAGATCTGCCAGCGCTGCCAGGCTCGCGAAGTGCGACAGGCGGTTGACTCCGCCGAGCGACAGAAACTGTGGAAGTGCCGCAAGCAGGCGTTTGGCGCCGTGGGGCGATTGAGCCCGAGCTACTGCACCCAGGATGGCGTGGTGCCGCGGACCAAGTTGCCCCACATGCTGCGACGGATTTATGAGATTGGCGCCGCCCATCGCGTGCGGATCGTCAACGTGTTCCATGCCGGTGATGGCAATTTGCATCCCATTGTGTTATTCGACGAGCGCAACGCCGACGAAATCCGTCGCGTGCTGGCGGCCAGCGGCGAAATCCTCGACGAGTGCATCGCCTGCGGAGGCAGTGTCACCGGCGAGCATGGCATCGGAGTCGAGAAGCTCGAATTCATGCGCAAGCTCTTCACGGCCGACGATCTGGCGGCAATGGAACGCCTGCGTCAGGCGTTCAATCCCGACGGCCGCCTGAGTCCACACAAAATGCTCCCGACCGCCGGAGCCTGTGGCATCGAACAGCGCGCGCCAGGGCGCCGCGCGGCCCTTTAGGATCCCGTCAACACAAAGCCAACGTATGCCGACTGCCGTCGCCAACTCGCTGCCGCTCGATGAGACGCTCGCGCCGGCGGAGGAGGCCGCCCTGGCCGACGTCGTTCGCGATTGCGCGGCAGCCGGTCGCGCGGTTTACCCGCTCGGCGGGCAGACAAGTCTCGATGTCGGGTTACCCGGTCGACGGCCGGGCATTGGGCTCTCGTTGGGCGGCCTAAATCGCATCGTCGACTATCCGTCGCGCGATATGACGATCACCGCCGAGGCGGGGCTCTCGATCGCCGAGCTAACAAGCGCGTTGGCCGCCGAGAATCAATGGCTGCCGGTCGATGTTCCACAGACGGATCGCGCTACGATTGGCGGCGTCATCGCCACGAACTCCAGCGGCCCACGCCGCTTCGGGCAGGGGACGATTCGCGACTATGTTATCGGCGTCCGTGCGGTCGACGGCCGCGGTGTGGTCTTTAAAGCCGGCGGCCGGGTCGTCAAGAACGTCGCAGGTTACGACTTCTGCAAATTGCTCTGTGGATCGTTCGGTACGTTGGCTGTGATCACGCAAGCAACGCTGAAGATTAAGCCCCGTCCGCAGGCATCGGGTTGGGCCTGGTGCGATTTGCCATCGCTGGCGGCGGCCGACGAGTTGCTCGCGGCACTGGCGACGAGTGCGACAACACCCGTCGCCATCGAACTCATCGTCGGTCCGCCGCTCGACGTCGACGGCCCGCTCGCCAGCGACGCTCCCGCCCGCGTGCTGGTCGGTTTCGAAGGGGCTGCGGTCGAAGTCGCCTGGCAACTCGGGCGCCTGGCCGACGAAGGGAGAGCCGCGAACGTAACCGTTCATGCAACTGATGATCCAGAAACGGTCGACAAGGTTTGGTGCCGGCTCACCGACTTTGCCGTCACCGACATGGGCGCCGCCGGCGAACGCCTCCATCACGCGGTTCTCAAGTTCAACGTTCTCCCCAGCGCTGTCGCCAGCTTGATCGAGACCATCCGTCGCGACGCACCGGCGGCGTCGATCGTTTGCCATGCTGGTAGCGGGATCGTGCTCGTGCGGCTGAGTGACGCACCAGCGGGTGGTCTCGCGGCAGCGATCGTGCGAAACTGGCAGCCGGCAGCACGTGCCGCGCGGGGCAACGTCGTGCTGCTAGGCACCCGCGAACCGGGCGAGTTTACACGTCAAGTTGTATGGGGTGTGCCGCGTGACGACGCCAGGTTGCAACTGGCGGTCAAGCGGCAGTTCGATCCGCACGACATTTTGAATCCTGGACGGTTCGTATACGGCTCGGCATGAGCACTTCATCGATCAACTCCAAAAACGCAACCGCCACTACGGCAACGCCGCGCGACGAGTCAGCCGCAACTCCCGGCGGCGCGGTCCATCCGGCGGTTGTCGGTTCCAGCGCGCGCGAAGCAGGAATGCCGACGCCCTCGGATACGCAGGCGCATTCCGGCGCGGCCGATCGAGCCCAGCGCGCGCCGGCCGCCAACCCCGGCGCGGGGATCGACTACGAACTGTTTCTCGATTGCGTCCACTGTGGATTGTGCACGGCATCGTGCCCGACGTATCTGGAACTCGGCGACGAGAACGACAGCCCCCGCGGCCGCATCTACCTGATGCGCTCGGTGACCGACGGCCGGCTGGCCCCAACGCCCGCGGTTCGCCGGCATTTGGAGCTGTGCCTCGATTGTCGGGCCTGCGAGACGGCCTGTCCGTCGGGCGTTCAGTACGGCAAGCTGATCGAGCCGTTTCGCGTGGCGCTCGAATCGCAATCCGACGAACCGAGCAAGACCGACGATTGGTTTCACCGTCTGATCCTGTTTGGCTTGTTCACGAATCCTGCGCGGCTGCGAAAGGCACTTGCCCCGGCGCGCGTGGCGCAGCGGCTGGGTTTGTTGCGCGTAGCGGAGTCGCTTGGCCTGTTGCGGCTGCTGCCTGGGCGTCTGCGGCAATTGGTGACGATGCTCCCTCCGCCGTCGCGGCCGCAGCGGGCGTTGCCGCCGTTTTTGCCGGCCAAGGGTCGCCGCCGGGCCCGCGTCGCGCTGTTCACGGGGTGCGTTGCCGACGTGATGTTTCGCGGCACGCATTGGGCCACGGCTCGCGTCTTGCAAGAGAACGGATGCGATGTCGTCGTGCCGCAAGATCAGGAATGTTGCGGTGCGATCCACTTTCATGCGGGCTCGAGCGAGCCGGCCCGCGAACTGGCCGACCGCAACTCGGCGGCCTTCGATCCGGCGGCCGTTGACGCGGTGATCGTCAATGTCGCCGGCTGCGGCTCGATGCTGAAAGACTACGGTCATCACTGGCACGACGAGGGGACCGAACGCCGCGCTGCGCTGGCTGACAACATCCGCGATATCAGCGAGTTTCTCGATCATTTGGGTCTGATCGCGCCCGAGGGGCCGATGCCGCTGGTCGCCACCTATCACGATGCCTGCCACCTGGGGCACGCCCAGCGCGTGCGCGAAGCGCCGCGCCGGCTGCTGGCCAAAGTGCCCGAGTTGAAGCTCGTCGATTTGCCCGAGACCGAGATCTGTTGCGGTGCCGCCGGGACCTACAACCTCACCGAACCTGAGATGGCCGGACGACTCAGCCGCCGCAAGCTCGACAACATCCTGCGCACCGGCGC
Source organism: Pirellulales bacterium (assembly GCA_050184475.1). Classification (GTDB taxonomy): domain Bacteria; phylum Planctomycetota; class Planctomycetia; order Pirellulales; family JAEUIK01; genus JAIESQ01. The sequence continues at coordinate 221,802 of JBFXAH010000006.1, forward strand.
GCGGGCCGTGCTGACCGGCAACGCCGGCTGCCTGCTGCAGATCGCTCGCGAGGCTCGACAACGTCGCGAACCGCTCTGGATCGCGCACCCCATCGATCTTCTGGATTTGAGCTACCGTCGCGCCAAACCGCCGGTGTAACACACCAACGCCGCGGACTGCAGCTCGCGCCGCGAGCTGCGGCAATCTGGGCAAGGCTCCTCGTTTCGATCCGCCGACTTTCAATGGCGGAAGCGGCTGTGACGATCCGAATATTCAACAGGGTCGTTGCGATCCGCACATCCCATCGCGTCGTGCAAACGCTGGCCGACGGGAACGAGTGCGATCGCGTGGGCTGCGTGCCCAGTTGGGGGGAAACCAATGCTGTCATGCTGGCGCGCCCGCGGCGCGATGCGGCGCGAGTTCGATGCTCGCGCCAATTGGATTCAATCGAAGGCGCCTCGCGTTCTGGCGATGCGTTATTCCATGGTCATGCTGACGGGGTTGGTCCTCGTCGCGGGCGCTACCGGCGCCCAACCGGTGCCGCAAGGGACCAGCAGCGCGTCCGTCCGCAAGTCGGCCATTCGCGATCTACCGCTCGACAAGCTCGACGAGGCGGATCGCCAGCGCGTGATCGAAGTGCTCAAGCACACGAGCGTTTACCGCCGGCTGCCGAGCCAGGTGATGCGCTGCGATCCCGAGTTGTTCCAGTTTATCGTTGATCGTCCCGAAGTGCTGGCTAATATCTGGCAGTTGCTGGGGATCGAGGACATCGTGCTCGAGCGCACTAGCCCGACGACATTTCGAGCCGACGACGGCGAAGGAACGCGCGGCGACGTCGAAGTCCTCTACCGCAACCACGACACCTGCCTGGTGTACGCGGGCGGATCGTACGACGGCCCGCTCTTTTCGCAACCGATCACCGGCAACTGCGTCCTGATGATGCGCAGTGCCTATAGCCGGGAGCCCGACGGGCACTACTACATCACCACGCAACTCGACGTCTTCGTGCAGTTGCACCACGTGGGGCTCGACTTCCTCGCCAAGACCTTTCAGCCGCTGGTGAGCCGCGTGGCGGACTACAATTTCGTGGCCACCTGCGGTTTCATCGAAACGCTTTCGCAAACCGCGGAAACCAACGGACCGGGCCTGGCACGGCTCGCCACGCGATTGGAAACTGTCGACCCCGAGGTTCGCGACCAGTTCATCCTGGTGACCGAGCGCGTGGCACGGCGTGCCCGCCAGCGCGAAGGCGTGGCCCGCCTCGAACCGCCGGTCCGCCGAGCCGGCTACCAGGATTCGCCACGTAGTCGCTAAATGGCCAGCGGACCGGCCACCACCGGCAAGCGCAACTCCGGCAGCGCCGCCCTTTGTGCCGGGTAGCGCTAGCGGCTGACCGTCGCCGGCATGAAGTGCTCGGCAGCGCGATCTTTCATCGCCTTCAGGTCGAGCTTGCCCGTTCCCAGCACTGGAATTTCGGCCACCTCGACGAAGCTGTCGGGCGAGGGAATCCACAGATTCGGCAAGCCTGCCTCCAACAATTTACGGCAGATCTCGTCCACCGAACGGTCGAGATGCGTGTGGAGCACGACGATCCGTTCGCCGCGACGCGCGTCGGGGACGGCCGTCACCACGGCCTTGACCTCGTCCTCGTCGCAGGCCAGCACACGCTGCAAAGTCTCTTCGATCTTGATGTGCGGCACCATTTCGCCGCCGATCTTCGAGAACCGGCTCTCGCGGCCGGTGATCTTGATGAAGCCGTCGTCGTCGATGAAGGCAATGTCGCCCGTGACGTACCAGCCGTCGCGAATCACTTCGGCCGTCAGATCGGGTCGCTTCAGATAGCCTTGCATGACGTTCGGGCCAGTGATCAGCAGCATGCCCGGCTCGCCGGGGGGCAGCGGTTCGAAGCTCTCCGGATGCACGACCTTGGCCCGCACGCCTGGGATCGGCCGCCCGACCGTCCCCTCGCGCACGCCGCTGCGATCTTTGCTGGGCGAGCGGCTTTCAGGAACGTTGACCGCCACCAGTGGGGCGAGCTCCGTGGCGCCGTAGGCTTCGACTGGCCGCACGCCGAACTTCTTCTCGAAGGCGTCCGACAACTCGCTGGGCAGCCGCTCGGCGCTGGCGAATACCACGTCGACCGCGGCAAAATCCTCGGGCTCGCAGCGCTTGAGGAAGTTGCGCAAGAACGTCGGCGTGGCCATCAGGATCGTGGCGCGGTGCTTCCGCGCCAAGTCGCCGACGACCTGGGCCTCGAGCGGCGTGAAGTGATAAATGCCCTTGGGCTTGAGGGCCAGCATCGTCCACAAGGTCGCCGTATAGCCGTATGAGTGGAAAAACGGCAACACGCCGACCGCCACGTCGTTGTCGGTCAGGTGAACGACTTGATTGATCGAGTCCACGTTCGAGCCGACGTTGGCGTGGCTGAGCATCACGCCCTTAGGCTCGCCGGTCGAACCCGAAGTGAACAACACGGTCAGCAAATCGTCGGGCTTGATCCGATTGATTCCCAGCCAGCGCTCGAGAATGCCGACCGGCGTGGCGTAGGCCTGCACGGCGGCCGTCAGCTTGTCCGACAGCGTGACTTTCTCGCGGAAGTCTTCGAGGTAGACGAGCTTGGCATCGAGCTTAACCTTCAACTTCTGCATTACGCGCCGGCTGGTGAGCACCTGGCGAATGCCGCACTGGGCAATGCACGAATTGAGGATTTCCGAAGAAGCCGTGTAGTTCAGGTTGACCGCCACGCGGTGGGCCAGCGGCAGCGCCACGTTGGCCAGCACGCCGCCGATCGACGGCGGCAACAGCAGGCCGACGAACTTCTCATCGGGCGCCAGAATCTCGCGCTCTAGCAGTCGCTTGAAGATCAGCGACCGCATCAACAGCGAGCCGCCCGTCATCTCCGGAGTGCCTGACGTATCGGCGACCTTCGGGCGGCGCATGCTGCGGCGGCAGTTGCGAACAAACGCCCGCAGCAGGTTGTAGTCGTCTTTAGAACCTTGCACGGCGGAGACCCCTATCAGGCCGGCGGCGGTGGCTCGCCGGGAGAGGATTGCGCTTGGCCGAGCGGCCCCCGCAGGACCCAACTCGACGCCTGTTAACATAACCTTATACTCGCCAACGAGGTAGACATGCCGCCGCCGCGGGCTAGCGGCGCGGGCGCCACCACCCCCGGCGACCGCGTCGCGCGGCAACTCAGATGCCACGAGCCGCACTGGCTATGGCTCTTAGCGCCGAACCAAGCGAGATTGTTTCCCTAGTAGGCCGCTGTCGCCGCCTATCGTTATTCGGCACCCGGGCCGTCGTTATTGCGATCGTCCCACGGGTTGCGCGAATGTTCCGAAACTAGCGGCCCAGTGGCCGGCCTAGGCCGGCGCGCGGCCCGACCAGTATGCCCGTGTTTGGTTAGTAGCCAGCGTTTCCCGCATGGTCACTCCGCAGAAGGAAGAAATCCTCTCGGCGAAGGCCTTGGCCGTCGATTGTTGCCGGCCAGTCCCCTGATCTATGATGCATTGGATGCGGCTGCGACAGGGTCTGCCCACGGCGGCGACCCGTGCGGGCCCATGCTTCTCTGGGGGCCCCTTTGCCGCGAGCGGGCGTGTGCAAGACGCTCCGCCAGCGGCCACAATCCAGCAGTCCACCACATTATGGGTGTTCCACAGGTAGTGATCGTCGGACGGCCGAATGTCGGCAAGTCGAGCCTCTTCAATTGGCTCGCCGGCAAACGGCTGGCGATCGTCGAGGGTACGGCCGGCGTCACCCGCGACCGCCTCAATTACCTGATGGATGTCGACGGCCGCTACTTCGAGCTGGTCGACACCGGCGGCATGGGCTTCGAAGACGCCGACAATCTCACCGCCCACATCCAGCGGCAAATCGACGCCGCCATCGACGCGGCCGCCGTGATCTTGTTTGTCGTTGACACGCGGGCGGGGCTCGTGCCGCTCGACGAAGAGATTTCCAAGCGATTGCGCTACGTCGACAAGCCGATCATCTGCGTCGCCAACAAGACCGATGCCGAAAGCCTTAACGCCACGGCCGACGAGTTCTACCGCCTGGGGCGCGGCAAACTGGTGCGGACCAGCGCGCACCAGAACATCGGCCGCGAAGAGCTGCTCGAGCGGATCGTCGAGCGGCTCCCCGCGCCCGAGACCGGCGACGAGCCACCCGGCGACCCGCTGATGAAGGTGGCGATTGTCGGCCGCCGCAACGTCGGCAAAAGCACGTTCGTCAATTCGCTCGCCCAGGCCGAACGCGTGATCGTCAGCGAAGTGCCGGGCACCACGCGCGACAGCGTCGATGTCCGCTTCGAGCTCGACGGCAAGAGCTTCGTGGCGATCGACACGCCGGGCCTGAAGCGGATGAAGAGCCTGGCCAACGACCTGGAGTTCTACAGCATCCACCGGGCCCAACGCAGCGTGCGGCGGGCCGACGTCGTGCTGCTGTTCTTCGACGCCTCGCAACGGATCAGCAAGGTCGACAAACAGCTCTGCCAGTACATCGATCATGAGTACAAGCCCTGCATCTTCGTGGTGAACAAGTGGGACCTGCTCTACGGCACCATGCCGACCGAGAAATGGGCCAACTACCTGCACGACACCTTCCGCACCATGCGCTACGCTCCCATCGCCTTCGTCACCGGGCAGACCGGCAAGAACATGAAGGCGCTGTTGAACCACGCGCAAATGCTCTTCAAACAGTCGCGGATGCGCGTCGGCACTTCCGACCTGAATCGCCTGGTGCGGGCGGCGGTCGAGCGCAACGCCCCGCCGGTCGATCGTGGCCACCGGCCGAAGATCTACTACGCCACGCAGGTGGGCATCCAGCCGCCGACGATCGTGCTGTTCTGCAGCAGTCCGCGGTCGATCGGCGCCGACTACCGCCGCTATCTGTTGACGACGTTTCGCGATCACCTCCCTTTCTCCGAAGTGCCGATCAAGCTCTACCTGCGGAAGCGCGAGTCGGGTGTGCGTGGCCCCGGCGGCGAGGCCGACCAACACCTTGACAGCGACTACGCCGCTGATGAACAGGGCGCCGACGATCTGGATGCGGACAATCTGGATACCGACGAGTTGACCCCCACGCCGGACGACGGCGGTGGCGAGTAGTCGTCGGGGGCCAGGCGGCCAGTCGTCAGGGACCACCCCCCACGACATAAGCAGGTCTGTAATTTTGCGTCCGGGTGCGTCCGCGTGTTTTGATATTGGACCCGAACTCGAATAGAGGGCACAACACGGGGCCGGATTGCCGCCGCTCGGGTGTGTTGGGGTATGGGCAGCAGCGACAGAGGCCGATCTCGCCGCGCCAGCGGCGGCTGCGCTTAGCCGTGGGCGCCCAGGAACGGGTCGCTGTCGAACCAGCGAAGCCGCGCGGCGGCGACATTTCACCTCGTTAGGAAACGTGGATCTCGCGCCAAGGCGCCAAAACGCAAAGAAATGCGGCTTTGTTGTCCGCAGATTTCGCCGATTGACGCAGATGGGGAAAGCGGCCACGTCACCGAACCATTGATCTGGTGTCATCCGTGCTATCCGTGGTTACGAATTCCTGGTTATCGCTATTGGCGCGGCCCCCAGATTCGGATCGGCTCACGCGGAGTTCGCCAAGCTTCAAGGGCGTAACCCTTCTCTCGCTCCATCGTGGTATTTTTGCGTCCTTACCGTCCTAGGCCGCTGGTGGTGGCAATGAAGTAGTTACCACGTAAGAACTTATTTTAGGACGCAAAATAAAACTTTTGCGTCCTATTTGCGTCCTAGGTAGCCGGTTTGCGTCCCGGATTTGTGGCTGCCGATCGGATTGCGTGGCGACGGTCCGCGCCCAAGCGTGGCGTGACCGTGCGGGATGAGCGCACGACCAGCGTCACGATCGATTCTGACTCCTAACTTGGGTTCGGCTGTGCGAGCAGCCTCAGCGCTCGCGGAATTATTAGTACACAATTTTGTACATTTTTCAAGACTGCGCTCGCCGATTCGCGAAGGGCAGCCGCGAAGTGGCGTGAGCGCGTAGCCGTGGGCGCCGCCGGCGCCACCCACGGTGGATGCAGCAATTTAACCGTTATGTGCAGCGTCGACCTTCCCGCCAGCGGGAGACTCCCCAGGCCCGCCAGCCTGCGTCGCACAAGCTACCGAGGGGTACAGTCCCATTTTCGGGCGTCGCTGGCTGGTGAGCGCGAGGCCACACGCCGAAAAATGGAACAGTCCCCGGGCGACACCGGTCCTGGCGGCGCCAGCCAACAGGCTGCTCTGCCGCTAGCGGCCGAATTGCCGTACACTCGCAGCGCGGCACTCGCCCCGGCACCGCCCCCCTGACGAGGAACCCACCACCCGTGATTGTCGGCGTCCCGCAAGAAATCAAACGCGACGAGTACCGCGTCGCCATGTTGCCCGTGGGGGTCGAAGAGCTCACGCGCGCCGGGCACGAGGTGCTCGTCGAGCGCGGCGCGGGGCTGGGGTCGGGCATCGCCGACGAAGAATACGCCGCTCAAGGGGCTCGGCTGGTCGACGACCCGCGCGAGTTGTTCGCCGAGGCCGAGCTGATCGTCAAGGTCAAGGAGCCGATGCCGGCCGAATGGCCGTTGCTGCGCCCCGGGCAAATCGTCTTCACGTACTTTCATTTCGCCGCCGACCGGCACTTGACCGATGCCGTGTTGGCCTCGGGCTGCACGGCCGTGGCCTACGAAACCCTGGCCGACGACCAGGGGCGGCTGCCGCTGCTAACGCCCATGAGCGAAGTCGCCGGGCGGATGAGCATTCAGGAGGGGGCCAAGTACCTCGAACGACCGCAGATGGGGCGCGGCATTTTGCTCGGAGGAGTGCCGGGCGTGGCGCCGGCCACGATCACGGTGCTCGGCGGCGGGGTCGTGGGGGCCAACGCGGCCAAGGTGGCGGCCGGCTTCGGGGCCAACGTCGGGCTATTGGACATCAACATGGACCGGCTCCGCTACCTCGACGACATCATGCCGGCCAACGTCGATTGCCTGTACAGCGATCGCCACACGATCCGCGAGCAGATCGCCCGCGCCGACCTGGTGATCGGCGCCGTGCTGATCCCCGGGGCCAAGGCGCCGCGGCTGATCGAGTACGACGATCTCAAATTGATGAAGAACGGCGCCGTGATCATCGACGTGGCCATCGATCAGGGAGGCTGCGTGGCCACGAGCCGGCCGACGACGCACAGCGAGCCAACCTATATCATTGAAGGGGTGGTCCACTACTGCGTCACCAACATGCCGGGGGCGGTGGGCCGCACCAGCACCTACGCGCTGTGCAACGTCACGCTCCCCTGGGTGCTGAAGATCGCCAAGGCGGGCATCGTGGCGGCCGCCGAGCGCAGCCGGCCGCTGGCGCGGGCGATCAACATTTTCGATCATCAGATAACCAACGAAGCCGTGGCCGAGACCTTCGGTTTGCCGTGCGTGGCGCGGTTTCGAGTGGAGTAAGGTGGAGCAAGACGCCCAGCAATGACCAGGTCCGCAGCCAGCCCCCTGCCGAGATCGACCCCCGCCGCCGGCGATGCCGTGGCGGCGCCCCCGACACTGCGCTGGGTGGGGGAGATCGACGGCCATCTCGAGTTGATCGATCAGACGCAGTTGCCGGTCCACTGCGAAGTCATCGCATGCCGCACGCCGGAGAGCGTGATCCACGCGATTCGCACGCTGCAAGTGCGGGGCGCGCCGGCGATCGGCATTGCCGCGGCGTACGGCGTATGCCTGGGGTTGCAGTCGCTGCCGCCGTCGGACAGCGACGCCTGGCCCGCGGCGTTCGATGCACTCGTCGAGCAGTTGGCGGCCAGCCGCCCCACGGCGGTCAATTTGTTCTGGGCCTTGGAACGCATGCGCCGCCGCGCGCTCGAAGTTTGCCCGACGCAATCGCCCGACGAGCTGCGCGCCACGCTGCTGGCCGAGGCCCGCGCCATCCACGACGAAGATCGCCAGATGTGCCACGCGATCGGTCGGTTCGGCGCGCAGTTGCTGGCCGACGGCGAGGGGGTGCTCACCCACTGCAACGCCGGCGGGCTGGCCACGGCCGAATACGGCACGGCGCTGGCCGTGATTTTCGCCGCGCACGAGTCGGGCAAGCGGCTAACGGTGTTCGCCGACGAAACGCGCCCGCTCTTGCAAGGGGCGCGGCTCACGGCCTGGGAATTGGCGCAGCACGGCATCGACGTGACGGTGATTTGCGATTCGATGGCCGCGCAAGTGATGCGCGAAGGGCGCGTGCAGGCGGTCGTCACCGGCGCCGATCGGATTGCCGCCAATGGCGACGCCGCCAACAAGATCGGCACCTATGGCGTGGCGGTGCTGGCGGCCGCGCACGGCATTCCGTTCTATGTCGCGGCGCCGTCGAGCACGTTCGACCTGTCGCTGCCGTCGGGGGACGAGATTCCGATCGAGCAGCGCGATCCGCGCGAAGTGACGCACGGCTTCGGCCGCCAGACCGCTCCCGAGGGGGTGAAAGTCTACAACCCAGCGTTCGACGTCACGCCGGCCCGCCTGATCCGCGCGATCATCTGCGAGCGCGGCATTATCGAGCCGGTGACGACCGCGCGGATCGCGGCCGTGCTCGGCGGCTGATCGGCATTGGTTTCCGCCCCACGGCTCACATCGCATGCGCAAGCCGGTCCTGACGCTGTTGGCCACGCTGCTGGTCTTTGCGGTCTTTGCGATCGAGGGCTCGTGGCCCATTCCCGACGTCAACGAGCCGCACTACCTGGGCAAGGCGCAGCACTACTGGCAACCGCGTTGGATCCCCGGTGATTTCTTTCTCGACGCGCCGCACGCTGGTCCGTGGCGGCGGCTGCGCGAGAGCCACCTGGTGTTCTTTGTCACTTGCGGCTGGTGGAGCCGGCTGCTCACGCTCGGGCAGATGGCACTTGCCGGGCGCGTGCTGAGTTGGCTGGGCCTGGCCTACGCCTGGCAACGCTTGAGCCGGGCGCTGTTGCCCGGCTCGGAGCAGATCGCTCCCTGGCTGGCCGGTTTGTCGGCCGCGTTGTTCGTGGCTGCCAGCCGCTGGTGCCAGATGGCGGGCGAATGGGTTATCGGCGGCTTCGAAGCCAAGCCGCTGGCTTACATCTTCGTGCTGCTGGCGATCGAGCAGCTCGTGGCGGGACGCCGCACGCGCTCGCTCGTCTGGGCCGGACTGGCCACGGCGTTTCATCCGGTCGTCGGCGCGTGGACGGCGTTGCTCGTGCTGTGGACCTGGCTTTCGCGCCGAACCGATCGCCCGCTGCTGCGCCGGCTGTTGCTGGCCGTGGCGCTCTACGGCGTGCTGGCGTTGCCTGGCGTGGTGCCGGCGGCGCTGATGAACTGGAGCGTGCCGGGCAATGTTGTTGCCGAGGCCAACGAGATTTACGTCTTTCATCGCGCCCCGCATCACTTGTTGCCGCAAGCGTTCGGCGCCTGGCCGATGCTGCGGTTCACGCTGCTGGTGATGTTCTGGGGAGGCGTCTGCTGGTGGTCGCAGCGCGAGAACGAAACGCTCGACGACGACGACGAGCTGGAACAGTGCGCGTTGGAGCAGGCGCGGCTGCGGCGTTTCGTCCTCGGCAGCCTGCTGTTGGTCGGTTGCGGCGTGTTGTTGAGCTGGCTTGGCTGGTCGCGGCCGGTGCTGATCTCGGCGGTTCTGCGGTATTACTGGTTCCGCATGGCCGACGTGCTCTTGCCGCTGGGGGCCGCGTTCGCGTCGCTCGGCTGGCTGATGAGCGTGCTGTTGCGCGACGTTTCGCTAACCCGCCACGCGGCCCGCGGCGCGGCGGTTGCCGGCCTGGCGCTGGCGGTCTCGGTCAGCGCGGGCTACCTGGTTTCGCACGGCGTGCAGGTTGTCTCGGCCGAGCAGCCTCGCGGCGATAGTACGACGAAGGTGCTCGACTTCGGCGACTGGTGCGCCGCTTGCGATTGGGCTCGCGACAATTCGCCGCCCGACGCCCTGTTCATTACTCCGAAGTCGACGCAGACCTTCAAGTGGCGGGCGCAGCGATCCGAGGTGGCGACCTGGAAGGACATGCCCCAAGACGCGCAGGGAATCGTCGAATGGTATCGCCGGCTGGTCGAGCTTTATGGTCTCGAGGCGGAGCCAGAAAACGCCTGGACGAACGCCTGGCGACTCGAATCGCTCAACGAGCGCACGCCCGCCGAGTTGCGGGCGATCGGGGCGAAGTACGGCGCGCGCTATCTGTTGGTCGAAGCCGAACTGCCGATCGAGCTGCCGCGGCTATACGCTAACCCGAGCTACGCGATCTACGACCTGGCACCGGCCAGTCGCTGAGGGGCGAGCTTTACGGTGCGCCCGGCGGGCCTTCGGCTTCTTGCAGGAGGGGATCGACGTAGCTGGCCGGCGCGCCCGCTTCGCCGGGGGTGCGCTGCCGCAGCGGCACTCGATCGTCGGGCGCACTGGAGCGAGGGCGATGAGCGTTGACCGACGGCGCCGGTCGCTCGCGGACCACGCGACGCTTCGGCTTGGCGGCGGCCGCCGCGGCTGCTTCGCGCTGGGCCGACGCCGCGGCACGGCGGGCAGCATCTTCGCGTTCGAACGCCTCGCGCTGATTCGACACGACCTTGCCGAGCACGACGGCCACCAACAACAGCCCGGCCAGAAAAACGTAGATGCCCAACGGAGACGAGCGGCGTCGCTGCAACCGCACCCGCGCCGCGGTCGTGGTCGGCCGCGCGGAATTGAATACGGCCACGTGCGGCAATTCGGGCGGGCCCGCCGTGGCTGGCGGTTGCGCCTGGGCAGGCGCGGCACCGTAGACTGCCGCCTGCGCGGGAAAGCCGTTGCCGGCGACGTGATCGACCAGACCGGCCGGCGGCGGCACGGTCGGCTCGTTGACCGACGGAGGGCCGAACGACATTGGCGCGCTGCGCCGGGCGAAGTCGAAGGCGTCGGGAGGCGGAGCCGCCAGCGGTGGCTCGCCGATGGGCGTGGGACTAGGTGCAACGACCGGCGGGCCAGCGATCGGCGGAGCGTTCGCTTCGCCGGCGTACGTTGGGTTGTCTTCGGCATCGGCGTAGTACGCCGCGTCGCCGTGTTCCGCGCCATATTCCGGGACCGCGACAAACTCGGCGCTGGTCGGCGTGACATCGACGACCGGCGGTATTTCGCTCGGTTCGACCACGGCCGACGTTTCGGCGGCCGATGCAGCAGCGGTCGCTGCGGCCGCGGCTTCGGCGGCCGCCAGTTGCTCGCCAAGGTTCGCGTCGTAGGCGGCCTTGCGCTCGGCCTTCAGCAAGCAGAGCTTGGCCGCGGCCAGTTCGTTCAAGAGCCGCTGCGACCAGTGCGAATGGGGCCCGACCTGAAACGTGCGCACGTGCGACATCTGCCGGTCGGCGGCGTTCGAAACCACTTCGGGGTCGTCTTCGAAGAGCGACAGACCCAGTAGCGCGTAATGATTCGGGGGCCGCTCGGGGGAGCGGATGCCGAGCCATTTGAGATACGGGTCGAAACTATCGTCCATCCGCGATTAACCGGCCCTGTTTGCCGTGGCGCCGACGCCCACGACTTGCGATTCGCAACTTATGCCCTGTCAACTACTTTTGATTATGCGAGAAGCGAGCTGAAGCGGCAAATGACCTGCCACGGTCGGCTGTCTGGCGCCGCGTCTGCGAGGGCAGGTGCGGCCCCCGAGAGCGAAGCGGGCAACTTCGCGGAAGCCGGTTCCGGGCGGCTACTTGCGGCTGATGGTGCGCTGCGATACAAGTTCGTCGCGGGCCGCGCCGATTATTCGCCCCGCGACCGCGCCTCACCGGGCCACTGGCGTCGCAGGCCCGGCACCCGCCCCGACAATTAAACCCGCCTGCGCCCGTCTGGTAGCGATATGCCCCGCGTACTCGTCTTCCCGTTCATGCTGCATAACGCCCCCGGGCCGTATCGCGACGCCCTCGAGGCTGCCGGGCTCGAAGTGGTTTATCCCGTCGATGGCACCGCGGCGCTGGCCGATCCGGCCGCGCTGGCCCGCGAAATCGAGGGGGTCGACGCTGCGTTGGCCGGTATGGAACCCTTCACGCGCGACGTGCTGGCGGGCAGCCGGTTGCGGGTGATTGCCCGCATGGGGGTCGGCTACGATGCTATCGACGTGCCGGCGGCGACCGATCGTCGCATCGCCGTCTGCATCACGCCGGGGACGAACGAGGTTTCGGTCGCCGAGCAGGCGCTGGGGCTATTGTTCGGGGTTTATCGCGCCGTGGCTGCCCGCGACGTTGAAGTTCGCAGCGGCATCTGGCGGCGCAAGAGCCTGCCGCGGATCGCCGGCAAAACGTTGGGCATCGTCGGTTTGGGGCGCATCGGGCGGGCGGTCGTGCCGCGGGCCTTGGGGCTGGGGCTGCGAGTGATCGCCACCGAACCCTGCCCCGACGCCACGTTCTGCCAAACGCATAGCGTGCGAACCTGTCCGCTCGACGAACTGTTGGCCACGGCCGACATCGTCAGCTTGCACTCGCCCGCCTCGGCCGAAACGCATCAGCTCATCAATCGCCGCACCTTGGCGATGATGAAGCCCAGCGCGGTGCTGATCAACACGGCGCGAGGGAGCCTCGTCGACGAGCAGGCGTTGGCCGAGGCAATGGCCGCCGGGCATTTGCTCGGCGCCGGGCTCGATGCGTTCGCCATCGAGCCGCTGCCGCTCGACAGCCCGTTGCTCAAGTTGGACAACGTGGTCTTTTCGCCTCACATGGGGGGGCTCGACCACGAGAGCGAAGTTGCCATGAGCCGGATGGCGGGCGAGTGCATCGCGCGGCTCTACCGCGGCGATTGGCCCGATGGCTGCGTCGTGAATCCGACGATCCGCGAAGGCTGGAAGTGGTAATGCCGCGAGTCCCGTCCCCCTCGACGGCGCTAAGCTAGACTTTTCTTGGCCGCGACCGCGACCACGGCCGGCGCCGTTAGCGCGTTAGCCGCACCCGCTCGACGTTGTGGGCCACCAGCCAGTTGAGCCACGACTCTTGCTCGTCGGTGAGCTCGACTTCGGTCCGACTGGCGCTATCCAACGGCGAGACGACGCTGAACACACCGTCGTCGAGCCAGGTGCGGGCACGCGACAGGTCGATCCAGTATTCTCCCTCGGGCAAAGCCGGAACTCCCCCTTCGCCCGGCACGCTCATGAAGTAGGCAACGTCGTGTCGAAAGCGGTCGGGCATCTCGCACGGCGGGATTTCGGGGCGATCGACCGCGACAACGAGAACCGGCATGAGGCAAACTCCGTGACAGATGGCGATGTCCGACTTATCGACGCGGTCGGATAGCGCCGAATGACGATCATAGGGCACGTGCTCCCCGGCCGGGAGTGGCGCGCCGCATTAGTCGAAAGGACCCAAGACCATGGCGACGACCAACAGCCGAATCACCCGCCGACAGATTCTCGAGGCCAGCCTGGCGGCTGCGATCTTCTTAGCCGGCTGCGGGTTGCAACTGGCCTTGGCGGCCGACCCGGGCTTCGACTCCCAGGGGCGCAACAAGCTGCCGCGCTTTGCCGACATCGAGGCCGTGGTCGAAGGGCACTTCGAAGGGCTCGACATGGACCCGCGCGATCTCGTCACGCAAGACGACGTCAAGCCGGTGTTCGCCAAGATCAAAGCCGCCGGCTGGCAGGTGCCCGATCCCGATGAAATTCTCAAGATGGTCCCGGCCAACGACGAGCCCTGGGTAGTCGAGCTGCGCTCTTCGAAGGCGGGGCAGCGCTTCGCCCGGCAAGTCGGCCGCTACCCGGCCGGCTTCGACAAGGTCGACCGCATGTGCCGGATGCCACACGGCCTGACGCAGTTGTCGGGGCTGATCTACAACCCGGCCGGCTGGAAGTACATCGCCTATCTGACGATCTCGCCGGGAGGGCACAACCTGGGAGAGATGGTGTCGCGAGCCCCCAAGGGCAAACACTTCAACAGCCGCACGGGGCGCATCTACACGCAGGGGGAATTGCTGGCCCGGCTGCGCGAGAGCTACGACGAACAGATCGCCGAGGGATATAGCGTGCAGCGCGGGCGTTAGAGGCGCTCTAGGTCCAGCCGAGATCGCCCGCAAGCGAGCACTGGCTGAGCCGGTCACCCGAAATCAGGCAGGTGGTATCGCTTCGCTGCCCAGGCATTTGCTGGCCAACCGCCCGGGCCATCTGCTATGATCGAACGCCGTTGGCGAGCCGCTTTGGCGGCTTGATTTGGTGCGCCTTGCTGCGCAGAAAAACGACGTTCTCCACACTCGGGAGCCCCCTCATGTCCGAGCAGTCGAAGCGCGAGCTGTCGCGGCGCCTTTTCCTCGAAAAATCGATGCTGGCCACCACGGCCGCTTTGGCGGCCGCCCCTTGGACTCGGGCTCGGGCGGCCGACTCCACGCCCGAAAGCACCAGCCCCAACGAGCGGCTGGGGGTCGCCTGCATCGGCGTCGGTGGCCGCGGCGGCGATCACCTCAAGGCCTTCTCGCAGCGCAGCGATTGCGAAGTGCTCTATGTCTGCGACGCCGACGAAAAGATCGGCCGCAACCGGGCCAGCCGCGTCAAGAACCAGTCGGGACGCGAGCCGCAGTATGTCGAGGACATGCGCAAGGTGTTCGAGGACCCGGCCGTCGACATCGTCACCACGGCCACGCCGAATCACTGGCACGCCTTGTGCGCCATCTGGGCGATGCAAGCCGGTAAAGACGTCTACGTCGAAAAGCCGGTCAGCCACAACGTCAGCGAGGGGCGGCGGATCGTCGAAACCGCTCGCAAGCACCAACGCATCTGCCAGACCGGCACGCAGTCGCGCTCCAACCGCGGCATGCAAGAAGCCATCGACTACATCCACTCGGGCAAGCTCGGCGACGTGAAGCTCGCCCGCGGCCTGTGCTATAAGCGGCGTGGTTCAATCGGTCCGCGCGGCGACTACAAGCCGCCGGAAAGCGTCAACTACGATTTGTGGTCGGGACCGGCCGAGCTCAAGCCGCTGACGCGCCGCAACCTGCACTACGATTGGCACTGGGTCTGGGATTACGGCAACGGCGACCTGGGGAACCAGGGCATTCACCAGATGGACATCGCCCGCTGGGGTCTGGGTGTCGGTCAACTTTGCAACCGGGTGTTCAGCTACGGCGGGCGACTCGGCTACGAAGACGCTGGCGACACCGCTAACACGCAAGTCGGCATCATGGACTTCGGCGACAAGCGCCTGGTCTTCGAGGTGCGCGGCTTGCAAACCGAACCGCTGATGGGGGCCGGCGTCGGCAATATCTTCTACGGCAGCGACGGCTACCTGGTGATGACCAGCTACAGCCATGGCGCCGCGTTCGACCCGGGCGGCAAGCAGATCCGCGAATTCGGCGGGGGCGGCGATCACTATGCCAACTTCGTCGACGCGGTGCGCAGCCGTAAGCACGAGGACCTGTCGGCCGACATCCTCGAAGGGCACCTCTCGAGCGCGCTGTGCCACTTGAGCAACGTGTCGTATCGGTTGGGCGAACAATTGGCGGCCGCCGACGTCAAGGCACAGTTGGGAGGCAACGCCGACGACCTCGACACCTACGAGCGCACCAAGGCGCACCTCGAGAGCAACGGCGTGAACCTCGACGAGGTCAAGCTGCAATGCGGCGCCGACCTGGCCTTCAATCCCGAGAGCGAGCAGTTCAAGGACAACAGCCGGGCCGACGCGTTGCTGACGCGCGAGTATCGCGCGCCGTTCGTCGTGCCGGCCGCCGGACAGGTGTGAACGCCGGATTGACAGGCAGCGACGACCGACCTCCATCCCCTACCCCTCTCCCGCCCGGGGCGAGGGGAGTTGCTGCCGTCGCGGGGGCCGCTGGCGTGTCCGGCAGTGCGCCTGCCGGCGACCTGACAATCCTCTACGAGGATGGCCCTTGCCTGGTCGCGCTGAAGCCGGCAGGGCTTTCGACGCAGGCCCCGCAGGCGTTCGACAGTCTTGAGCTGAGGGTCAAAGCGCTGTTGCGAAGGCGCGCCGATGCGGCCGATTCCGCCGAGCGTCCGGCCGGTGAGGTCGCCGTGCCGGCCCACCGCCGAGATTACCTTGGCGTGCCGCATCGCCTCGATCGGCCGGTCTCGGGGCCGGTCGTCTTCGCGCTCACCCGCCGCGCGGCCCGACGGCTTTCCAAGCAGTTCGAGCGACGCACGGTGGAAAAGGTCTACTGGGTCGCGGTCGCCGGCGTGGTCGAGCCGGCCGCCGGCACGTGGCGCGATATCGTCCGCAAGGTGCCATACGAAGCGCGGGCCGAGATCACCACGGCCGACATGCCCGACGCCAAATCGGCGGTGCTGCACTACCGCACGCTGGGGCGCACGCGTTTCGGCTCCTGGCTCGAAGTGCGACTGGAAACAGGCCGCATGCATCAGATCCGCATCCAGGCGGCGTCGCGCGGCTGGCCTGTGCTGGGAGACAAGCTCTACGGTTGCGAGATCCCATTCGGTCCGGCGAGCGACGACAAGAGCCGGACGGCGATCGCGCTGCACGGCCGATCGTTGGCATTCGGTCATCCGCTGACTCGCGAAATGATCACCGTCGTGGTTCCACCGTCGACCGAGTGGCAGGCCTTGGAATTAACGCCGGCGGCCGATCGCTCATCGGCATAGTCGGCGCCGTCGCCAGATTCGGCACAACTGCGCCACGTCCACCAAGCGTATGGGATGCCGTGCACGCTCTACGGGTCGCTGGCGTGTGCTACGTTTTCACTGAACGTTGCAGATTAGCAACCTTCGCGCGGCAACCACCGGTGCCGTGGCGAATCTTCAACACGTCGAGGATCGCGCGTTATGGAACTGACCACGTTGATTGCGGCGGCCGCTTTGATGGTGCCGGCCGGCCAGCAGCCGCAGAACCATGCCCAGCCCTGGCATAGCGGCGCGCCGGTGATTCGTCGCTTCGAGCGCCGCCCCGACGACGAAGCCCGCGAGCGGAACTACAACGCCTACGTGCGGCGGCTCGACGAATTGTGGTCCGAGTACCGCGCAACTGGCTCGACCCCCCGCGCTTTCGAGGTCTACAAGCGCGAAGCGACGGCCGCCAAGCGACGCTACGTCGAACGCGATATCTACCTCGTGCCGGTGCTGCCGTAGCCATCGGCGGCTTACCGCGAGATGCGGCACTCGGGCATCTGCTGTTGTAGCTGCTCGACTGCCTCGCGCGTGGTCTGCGTCTTGGTGATGTTGAGCGTGCGCAGGTTGCGCATCGAGCCGAACGAGCTCAGCCCGCCGTTGGTCAACTGCGTGTTGTAAAGCTGCAACCACTCGACGTCGGGGAGCCGCGCGATTTGTGCCACGCCGGCGTCTCCCACGGTGGTGCTCCCCAAGTCGATCCGGCGCAGCTTGCGCATGCGGGCGATGGGCGCAAGGCCGGCATCGCCGACCTGCGTGCCCCGCAGAATCAGCTCGCGAAGTTCGACCAACGGCGCCAGGGCCGCGACGGCTTCGTTACCGACATCGGCGTTGTAACCCAAATCGAGCGCGGTCAGCGTCTTGAAGCGGGCGACGACCGTCAGGCCAGCCGCATCGACGTGCGACTCGCCCAGTAGCAAGCGCTCGAGCGGCACACTGTCGGCTAGCGCGGCGAGCCCTTTGCCGGTCACCTTGGTCCCCGCGAGATCGAGGTTCACCAGTTTGGCCAGCGGAGCCAAAGCCTCGAGCCCGGCATCGGTCACCGCGGTCTGCGACAGGTCAATGCTGGTCAACTGCACTAGCCCAGTGAGGTGCGCGAGATCTGCGTCGCCGACACGCGTGCCTTTGAGCACGAGCTCCGACAGTTCGTTGCAAGCCGCCAGCGTCGCCAGACCGTCGCCCAGCGGTCCGCGCGCGTCGGTCAGATCGACCTTGCGGACAACGCAGGCCCCGCGCGGCAAGTTCGAGCGGCTGCTGACTTCGCCCGAATCGAGCACGAGCACGCCCCCCTGCTCGAGCACCCAGCGGGCGGCGACGCGCTGCGGCTGCGCGGGGTTGGCGACGATCCGCGTGCGCCGCAAAGCGCGCTGCAGCTCTTCGCTACCCGCGTCGCTGATCTGGGTGCCATCGACGCGCAAGTCGGTCAAGTCCGTCAGCTTCACCAGTTGCGGCACCGCCGAGTCGGAGATCGACGTGTTGGCCAGGCTCAACCAGGCCAGCCGCGGAAAGCGCGATAGCACGCCGGCCGTGGCGTCGGTCACGGCGGTCCCCGCCAGCGAGAGCTGTTCGAGATCGACGAGCGATCGCAGCGGGCCCACGCCATCGTCGGTGAGGCCGGTGCCGGCCAATTGCAAGCTGCGTAGCGACACCAGCGGGGCCAGGGCCGGCATGCCGGCATCGGTCACTTTGGTTTGAGAGAGATTCAATTCACGCAGGCCGCGGCAATCGCCCAGGTGCTCGATCCCCGCGTCGCTGATCGGCGTGCCCGACAGATCGAGCGATTCGAGCTGGGCCAGGCCGGCCATCCGCGTGAGCTCGTCGTCGGCCAGATCGGCGGTGTCGCGCAACGAAATCGCCCGCAACGTGAAGGGACCGGCCGGGAGCGGCTCCCCTTCCTTGAGCTGCGACTGCAACTCGCCGTTAGGCAGCGCCACCGAAACCCAGCCACCGCGCTGGCACACCCAAGCGGCCACGTCGCGATCGCTCGAACGATCCCAGGTAATGCGGCAATCGGGGAGCGCCCCGCGCAGCGCTTCGACGCGCAACGGATCGAGGTCCAATTGCCCCAGGGCCAATTCGCGCAGTTGCTTCAGCGGCTCGACCGCGTCGAGCGTGGGGGTCGACGCGCCGCTGCCGGCCAGGTCGAGCTTTTGCAGGTCGGCGAGCTCGCTCAAGCCCGCGAGCATCGGCGCCGAAAGCTCGCGCACGCCTGTCAGACGGACGGTGGTCACTTTGAAATCGGCCGCGGGCAGATCGGCCAAGCGGCGAACTTCGACGGCGGCGTCCTGGCCGGGCAATCGCACGTCGACGTTGCCTCCTTGATCGAGCACGGTCCGCGCGACTTGCCGATCGGGGGCCGGCGGCGTCCAGATCAAAGCAAGTTCAGGCAGCGCGGCGGTGAGCTGCGACACGGCGGGCTGCGTGACCTGCGTTCCTTCGAGCTCCAATTGCCGCAAGCGAACGAGCGGTTTGATCGCGGCCAGGCCGGCATCGGTCACGCGGTTATCGCCGACATAGAGCTTTTCGAGCCGCGTCAAAGAGGCCACGCGTTGGAGCCCTTCGTCGGTGATGGCCGTGTCGCGGATGTTCAAGTCGCGCAGATCGACCAGCGACTCGAGCGCCGTCAACCCAGCATCGGTCACGCGCGTGCCCGACAAATCGAGCGTGGCCAGATCGGTGAGCCGGCCGACATTCACCAGCCCGGCGTCGCCGACGGCCGTTTTGCGCAGCGACAGACTTTTGAGCCCCGGCAACTGCGGCATCTCTGCCAGATCGGCGTCGCGCAACGGCGTGTCGGCGAACGACAGCTCTTTCCAGGTCCAAGCGCCGTCAGGCACATCTTCAGCACGATGGATTTGCGTCGTTGCGGCAGCCGGGCCACTGGTGATCGTGGCCACGCCGCCAAGTTCGAGAATCCAACGCATCGCCGCCTGGCGGGCGAGATCGGCCCGGCTCATCGTCGGGGCGGCTGGCACGCCAACCGCTGGCGGCACACCTTCTGGCCCAGCGGTGTTCGGCGTTGCCGCAACGTTACTGACCGTGCCCGGGGTGCCTGGGGCGGAGTTCGACGAAGCGACTTCGGTCGCGCCGTTGCGCTGGGGAGGTGGGACTGCGGCGCCACCGCCGAGGAGCCACCAACCGGCGCCGCCAATTGCGGCGACCAGGCCAACGCCGGCAACCGCGAACAGCGCCCAAGGAGTGCGACCCCGCGGCGGAGCGGCCGCGGCCGGTTTCGCCGGCGCCGCGCTGCGGGCGGGCGTCATTTTGCCCGCCACGGTTTCGGGACGAGTCGCCGCGGCGGCATGACCGCCGAGCGTGCTGGGGACGGGCGCGGCCATCGTTTCGGCGTCGGCCATGGCGCGCGGCAAACCATCGGCGCCCTGCGCGGCGGGCCGCAACCAAGGGGCGTCGCTCTCACTGCTCAACCCCAGTTCGCGACGAATCGGCTCGAGCGCCTGCAACACCTCGGTCATCGACTGCGGCCGATCCTCGGGGCGCTTGGCCAGCATCCGAAGGAACAATTCGTCGAGCGCCTCCGGCGCATCGGGGGCAACCTCGAGCAGGCTTGGAACCGCGTGCGATTGATGCCACAGCAACTTGGTGGTCATCGTGCCGTCGGGAGCGATGGCGCGGCCGACGAGCAAGAAGTAAAGCGTGCAGCCCAGGCTGTAAATGTCGGCCCGCTGGTCGGCCCGTTTAACGTCGAGCGCCTGCTCGGGAGCCATGTAGTCGACGGTCCCCATCAGCCGCCCGCTTTGCGTTAGCTCTTCCTGCGGCATGTCGGTTTCGACGACGCGGGCCAGGCCCATGTCAAGAATCTTGACGACGCCCTGCTCGTCCAGCAGCAGGTTGCCCGGCTTGATATCGCGATGCACCACGCCGCGCCGATGCGCGTGATCGAGCCCGCGCGCGACCTGCGTGATCAAGTCGACCGCAGTGGGGATATCGACCGGTCCGCGCGAACGGACATACCGCGACAAGTCGGTGCCAGCGACATATTCCATGACGAGGAAATGCGCGCCGGCCGCCTCGTCGGCATCGTAGGCCGCGACGATATTCGGATGGGTCAGCTTGGCCGCGGCTTCCACCTCGCGGTGAAAGCGACTGATGGCGTTGGGCGAATTCGTCAGCGTCGGTGGCAAGAGTTTGACCGCCACCAAGCGCTTCATGCGGCGATGTTCGGCCTTGAAGACCACGCCCATGCCGCCGGCACCGATTTCGTCGAGCACGACGTAGTTACCCAAAGTCAGTCCGCGGGCTTTTCCCTGGCAGAGGAATTGCGCCTGATACTCGGTCAAGCGTTGCCGGCGGACGAGCTCGGCGGCCAGCGACGACGCATCTCGGCCGACGTCTCCGGAGGAGGCTTCTTCGCGAATCTGGCTCAACTCAGCTTCGGTCAGCAGCCCGCTTTGCGAAAGGCAATCGAGAAAACTCTCGATCGACAGCGAATCGCCTGCATCTTGTGATTGCGAGAGCGTGGCTGCCGGCGACGCCGGTGGCCTGGAAGGTGGATCGCCGGCACTTACCGGAGGACCACTGGCAGCCGCGGGACCGCCCACCAGCGGATTCGCTGCGCCTGACTCACTGACGGGGGGTGAGCCAGCAGCGGCTGGTTTTTGCTGGAGCGGAGTCGGCGCAGAGCCCGACGCGCTGACTGGCGGGACCAAGGGGCGATCGGTTCGTGGGGCCGATTGCTGTGGCATTGCTGGCGAACTGGCACCAGCGCCGCCACCCGCCGCGATCTGGGGAGCGCCCGGTTCGTGACCGAGCGTCTCGTGGATCGCCCCGCCGGCAATCTGGTGATCGACCGTCGGCGCATCGGAGCCGCTGTCCGACGAGCTTGCGGGGGGGACGCTCCCCGATGCCTGTTTCGCGGCGGCCTTTTGGGCGGGTGATCCGGTGGTGCGCTGGTTGTTGTCGGCCGTCATATGGGCAAATCTCCGATGACCAGCGTCCAGTGTAGCAGAGGGTCACGCTCGACTGGCAAGGCGTCGACCGCCGCGAGCCGACCAGCGACCCTAGCCGCGGCCCCCCGAGCGGATGGAGCGCGGTTTGTCGATTCATTCGTGGCGATTGGGCCACTTCTTCCCGTTTACGTGGAAGATACGCCTTTTGTTGGGCGATCTTGGCCGGGCGTGGAGAAAACTTTTTCGGCGAGACGGCCACTCCGCCAGGTTAGGTGGCCCAGACCCGCCCAACTTCAGTCGAAACGTACCCAATCCAGATAGACCATCAGGTTGGTCAGCCAAGGGTGCGTCCAGGGGTTCCAAGTCGGGTAACTCGCCGACAGGGCCGAAAGCCCTAGCAGCAACAGTGCGCTACCACGGCCGATTCGGCTGCGGGCCAACCAGTCGGTCGCCGGCAGCATCGCGACGAGCCACAGCGGCGCGAACCAGAACATCCACCGCAGGCCGCTGGTCATGCCGCCGTAGTTGCGATCCTCGGTCGGTCGGCCGAAGACGTAGAACCCCCAACAGACGACGCTCGCCACGACGACCAACCAGGCCAGCTCGTGCAGCGGCGCGCGGCGTCGCAAGGCCAGCGCCATGGCTCCACCGGCACTGAGCAGCCAGACCGGCGTCAGCGAAAAAATGCCGTGATGCCCGACCAACGTGTGCAAGGCATACGCGCCTCGGCTCTTTTCGCCGCGATCGATGCCAGAGCGGTTGCGCCAGTAGCTCTCTTTGACTTCACCGTTGCGGACGTAGGTATAGTCGTACCACTCCTTCTTGCCGTAAGCCGGCACGATTGTGCCGTGCGCGGCGTAGTTGGTACCCAGCGCTGCGACCGCCACGAGTAAAGCCGCCGGCAGATAGGCGGCCAGCGTGCGACGCCAATCGTGCTTCGCCAGCCAGAGTCCGACGAGCGCGGTAAACGCCAGGGCCGGCAACTCGCACGATGCCGCGAAGGCCGCCGCCAGGCCGGCGACGACAAATCGCAGCGGGCTGCGCGAACCATCGACCGTGATGGCCAGTGCCGCTTCGAGCGCCACCATGGCTGCGATCGCCGCGATGAGATGATTGTTCAGCACATTGGCGAAGGTGGTCAAAAACGTTCCGCCGGCCGCGGCCGCGAAGGCAAACAGCCGCCCCCAGTCGGTCGTGCCGTAGCGCTCGACCACGCGCGCGAGCAAGACGAAATACAACATCAACCCCAGCCCATTGGTCAGCAGCAGCATCAGCCGACCGATTTCGTAGGGGTGCGTTCCCAGCGTCTGCCCGGTCAGGCCATGGATGATCCAATACTCGCCCGCCAGCAAAGTCGGCAGCAGCGGTGGCTTACTCGAATACAGGTGGGCCTCGCCGGTGCGCGGGTCCTCATGCTTGACCATGTCGATCGTATCCCAGTTGGGCTGGGCTACGATCTCGTCAATCTCGTAAGTCCCCAACTCGACCAGCGCGCGAATCGTGCACCAGCGGCTGCGGTCGTTCGCGCTCAAGAAGGGGCGCTGCGTGGCGTGCGGGGGCTTGCCTTGCTTGACGCGCTGCTTGTCGAGCTCCTGCCGATCGACAGAGTTGACCGCCACGATCCGGCCTGCCACGGCGCCCAAGGCCAGCACGGCCAGCAGGGCGTACGCTCCGCGCCGCAAGGCGGCCAGGCGATCTCGCTCGGGGGCGTGGTCGACAGCGTCTGGCGCGGCGTCACGGTCGGCGGCGGCGCTCACGGCACGTTCATCCGTGCGATGTGATCTTCGCGAAGGCGTCGCGGCGAGTCTGGCTGATGCGCTACATCCTCTCCGGTAAGCTCTGGCTCGTCGAAGGTCGTTTCGACGACGAAATCGAGCGCGGCGCGGCGAGTGCGGCGTCGGCCGCGCAGCCCGGCGACGACCAACTCGGCCACCATGCCGGTGACAAACAACTGGGCGCCGAAAAGCAGCAGGGCCAGGCCGAGCAAGTCGCGCACGTCGACGCGCTGCCAAAGGTCGCCGGCGCTGATCCGACTCCAGGCCAGGAGCCCCAGGCCGACGATCGCCGACACCAGCCCGGCGGTACCGAACAGATGTTGCGGTCGCTCGCCGTACGTTGTCACGAACTTGACGGTCGCCAGATCGAAGAGCCCCTTGAGAAAGCGGCGCATGCCGTATTTCGAGTGACCGAACCGCCGTGGCCGATGTTCCACAACGACTTCGCCGACGCGAAAGCCGCGCGACGCGGCCAGCACCGGCACAAAGCGATGCAACTCGCCGTAAAGCGGTACCGAGTCGACCACGTCGCGGCGCATCAGCTTCAGCCCACAATTGACGTCGTGCAACCGCACGCCGGTCATCCAGCCCACGAGCGCATTGAAGACCCGCGAGGGAAACACCTTGTGCCAGGGATCGTGACGCACCTGTTTCCAGCCCACCACCAGGTCGACCCCGGCATCTAGGGCCGCCATCAGGTGAGGCAATTCGTGAGGGTTGTCCTGCAAATCGGCGTCGAGCGTCGCGATGACCTGACCGCTGGAAACCGCAAAACCGGCGGCCAGCGCCGCCGCTTTGCCGCGGTTGTGGCGAAAACGAATCCCCTGCGTGAGCGGATCTTGCTGACAAAGATCCTGAATGACCTGCCAGGAGCCGTCGGTCGAGCCGTCGTCGACGAAAATGCACTCGAGTTCGTAGCCCGCGCTGTGAGCCACCTGGCGCAATTCGGCGTGCAAAACCGGCAGGCTTTCGCGCTCGTTGAAGACAGGAATGACGGCCGATAGCATGCCGCTTGCCGAATCAATCAGAAGACCGAGGACCAGGGACGGGCACCAAGTAAAGAATAGCCGATAGACCGACTTCCGCCACCACCCAGACAAACCTCAGCAACAGGGCCGCGGCGACGGCCGTACCCTCGTCGTAGCGCGTGCTGAGCAGTTTAATCAGCACGGCTTCGCGGGCCACGGCTCCGCCGGGCAGAAACGACAAGAACCCGGCCACGAACGCGATCGCGATCGAGCCGAGATAAAACGGAAACTGCGACAGCGGGGCATCGCTGGCCGACGACAATCCGCGCACCACGCTCCACAGGCTCAGCCCCAGCGCGCACCAACTCAGCACGGATAGCGCCCAGCCAGCGAAAAGGGTGCGGGCGGGAATCGCGCGGAGCCGCGCTGCCAGGTCTTGAGATGCCGCACGAACCGACGCGATCGGAATGCGGTGAATAAAGAACGCCAACAGCGGCGGGGTCGTCGCCGCGACGAAGGGGAGCGCCAAGGCGGCCACACCCCAAACCGGCACGCCCGTGATGTCAAAGGCCCAACGCAGCGCGACCGCGGCGACAACGCAGGCGGCACCGGTGAGCGTCAGGGTCTCGAAGAACACGGCAATCACGGCGGCCGGGATGTCGCGATAGTGACCCGCGAGCAGGGCCGTGCGAATCACGATCACCATCCCTTTGCCGGGGGCGTATTTGCCGACATGGCCGACCAGATAGGCCCGCATCGCAATCCACAGCGAGACGGGTTGCCCCAAACGGCGCAGCACCAACCACCAATATAATCCGCAGGGCAGAAAGCCGACGATCAGAAACCCGCCTGCCAAGACGAGCCACGACCAATGGATGGTCCACTCGTGCTGCTGCAGGTCGGCATAGGCGCGCGAGAGCGTGCCGCGCAAGCCGAAGAGGATGCCGACGATGATGGCAACTTTCAGCAGGCGAACGAGCCAGCGAGTCGCGGTGCGTCGATCGCTTGCCAAACCGCGAACCCCCGCTGCGAGAAACTTTCGTGGCGCGCTGCCGTACAAGCTGCGACCGAGCAGACGCTGCCGCGGCCGAAGGTCACATTGTGCTGAGCTTGCAGCGACAGGGCAAGACACGAGCCGTCTGGGCGAACAACTGGCATCTGCTACAATTGGGCTCCGCGCCGTCCGCCGCCATGGCCCAAAGGAGTGATGCTAAGTGGCTCGCCTGGTTTCGTTCATCGTGCTGGCGGCGATCGTCGTCATCTTCGGCGTGCTGTTCTTTCAGGTCGTGGCCCCCTTCTTGCTGCCGATCTTCGTCGCCGTGACGTTGGTCGTCATGTTTCGCCCCATGCATCAGTGGCTCGCCGAGCGCCTGGGGGGGCACGTGCGCATCACGGCCGGGCTCACCACGGCTGGCATCGTACTGATCGTGCTGGCCTTGGTGTCGATCGTCGCCCTGGCGGCCGCCGACGCTTACGGGCTAGTGGCGCAATTGAACTCCGAAGTGCTACTCTCGAAGGTAACCAAGTTGCGCCATCGGCTGGGGTTGGATTTGGGGCTCCCCGTCGAGGATATTCGCAACACCTTGCCGGGAGTCGAAGAGTTGCTGTCGCGACTCGAAGCCCGCTCGATCGTCGGCCCCCGCGAGGGGCTCGATCTCGATGGCGTCGCCGAAGCGACGGAGTTGGAGCACGCCTTGCAGACCTTGCGCCGCGATCTGGTCCATCACCCCGAGGAAGAACGCGGCATCGCCTCGACCCCCGAATTCCACGAATCGCAGCGGCAACTCGACGAAATGCTCGCGCTGCTGCGGCGGATCAAGGACGACTTGCAGAGCGAGTCAGTAGCCCCCCCCGCGCCCACGCCGGCGGCGGACGCCACCGTCGAATCGGCGCTCGAGCGCGACGTGAGCGCCCTGCAAGAGCTCTACGCCGATTTTCGCGCGCGCGTCGTCGGAGGACCGCTCGTCGAGGGGCTCAAGTTGCAAGCCAATCCCACCGGGGACGACATCAAGGAAACGCGCCAAAGCATTCAACAATGGCTCGGCTCGTACGTCTTAAGCACCGGACAAGTCGTGGGGGGTGTGTTGGCCCGGCTGTTGATCGGCCTGGCCGTGCTGGTGATCTCGCTGTATTACTTTCTGGCCGACGGGCCCGCGATGGTGGCTGCCGTGATGCGGTTGTTGCCGCTCGACGTGCGCTATCAGCGCCAGTTGCTCGAAGAGTTCGACCGTATCAGCCGTGCGGTGGTGCTGGCGACTTTGTTGTCGGCGGTCGTGCAAGGGCTGCTGGCGGGCATCGGGTTTTACGTGGCCGGCATCAACGCGGTCGTGCTCTTGACCGTGCTGACGATGGTCATGGCGCTGGTGCCGTTCGTCGGGGCGGCTGCCGTGTGGGGGGCGTGCAGCTTGTGGTTGCTGTTTTACGAAGAACGCCTGTGGGCGGCGGTGATGCTGGCCATCTATGGCGTCGGCGTGATCTCGATGGCCGACAACGTCATCAAGCCGGTCGTGTTGCACGGCCAATCGAAATTGCATCCGCTCTTGGCGCTGTTGAGCGTGCTCGGCGGAGTACGCGCCATGGGGCTGATCGGCATCTTCGTCGGCCCGATGGCCGTGGCGTTTTTGCAGGCGCTGTTGAACATCATGCACACCGAGCTATCGGCGATGAGCCAACGCGCGCCGACGCTCGGCACGCCGGAGTAGAGCCGCAAAGGCGCCGCTGCGCGCTGCCCACTGGCCGGCGTACGTCAGCCTGCCTCAGGCCTGTGGCCTCATCCCTCAAGCCTGGTTACCGCCAGAGATCGTCGCCGGCGAAGGGATGAGCCGGGCCCATCAGCTTGGGCTTGGGGAGCGCCTTGAGCGCCTGCTCGGCCAGCTTTAGATCTTCTTGCGTGGTGATCTTGAGATTGATCGGCGAGCCGGGGACGACGGTCACTTCTTGCCCGATCCGTTCGACGAGCGACGCTTCGTCGGTCGGCACGAAATCGCCACGCTTGGCGTAGGCATCGAGCAGCGTCTGGCGGCGGAAGACCTGCGGGGTTTGCGCCTCCCAGAGCCCTTCGCGCGAAACCGTTTCTTGAATGAGGTGATTGCCCCCCACGCGCTTGAGCGTGCCGGCGACGGGGATCGCCAGGATGGCCGCCCCCGTGCGCTCGGCGGCGGCGAAGACTTTGTCGATCCATTCGGCGGCCAAGAGCGGTCGGGCCGCGTCGTGCACGCAGACGTACTCGGCCTCGGGCTTGACGCGGGCCAGGGCCTTGCCGACCGAGTCGGCCCGCTCGGCGCCTCCTTCAACGACCTGAATCCCCAGAATCTGCACGTTGGCGGCGAACTTGAAATTGAAATCCTCGCGGTCCTCGGGCGAAATCACCAGGATCACTTGCACCACGTCGTCGCGATTCAGGAAGCGCTCGGCGCTGTGAATCCAGACCGCGCGATTGGCCAGCGGCGCGAAGGGCTTCTTGTAGTGCTTGTCGTTGAAGCGCGAGCTGCGACCGGCCGCGGGCAAAATGACGGCGAACTTGGACATCGCTCGATCCCTCTCCCCTACACGAGACTCTGTTTATTCGACCAGCCGCGCCGCAACCAGTTCGGCCACGTCCTGCACGCTGATGCCGGCCTCGGTGTCTTGCTTGGCGGCGTCGTCCAACATCGTCATACAGAACGGGCAGCCAACCGCCACTTGCTTGGCACCCGTCGCTTTAAGCTGCTCCCAGCGGGCGAGGTTCACCCGCTTGTCGATATCTTCTTCCATCCACATGCGGCCGCCACCGGCGCCGCAGCAGAACGTGTTGCAGCCAGTCGCCTCTGGTTCGACGATCGACAGGCCGGCGGCCGCCAGGTCGGCACGTGGCGGAGCTGAGCCATCGTTGTGCCGCGACAAGTAGCAGGGATCGTGAAACGCGACGGGGCCAGGGGCCGCGGCACCGCTGGACATGCCCGCAGCGGCACCCGCTGCACCACAATCATTCAGCTTCAACTTGCCGCTGTCGACTAATTGCTGGATGAACGCCGTATGATGCGTGACTTCGTAACGGCCGCCGAAGTCGGGGTATTCGTTGGCCAGCGTGTTGAAGCAATGGGCACATTGCGTGACGATCCGCTTCACGCCCAACTCGTTGAGCGTGGCGACGTTGGTTTCGGCCTGCGCCTGAAAGGTAAAATCGTCCCCCAGCCGGCGCGCGGGGTCGCCGGTGCAAGTTTCGCTCTTGCCGAGAATGGCGTAGTTGACGCCGGCCGCCTTGAGGATCTTCACCAGCGACCGCGTCACTTGCTGATTGCGCCGATCGTAGCTCCCCGCGCAGCCCACCCACAGCAGCACGTCGGGCGTGGGATTGTCTTCGATCCGCGGTACGTCGAGCCCCTCGGCCCAAGCGTCGCGTTCCTCCGGCGGGAGTCCCCAGGGATTGCCGCGCGCGGCGATTGTGCGCAGCGCCTGCTGACTGCTGCCGACGACCTGCCCTTCGCCCACCAGGTGGCGGCGCAGGTCGACGATCGCCCCCATCTGGTCGATCAGCACCGGACAGTTATGAACGCAGGCGCCGCACGTGGTGCAGGCCCACAGGGTTTCGGCCGAGATCACGTCGCCGTGCAGCGAACCTTCGCGGTGGCCGTTGGCCGCGATATCGAGCACCACCTTCATCGGCGAGAGAGGTTTGCGCGTGTTCCAGGCGGGGCAGGCCGACTCGCAGCGCCGGCATTGCGTGCACGCGTCGAAGCTTAACAATTGCCCCCGGGTGAAGTCGGGCACTTCGGCCACGCCGACTTTGCCGGTAGCTTCGACTTCTTCCATGCTCACCGTGCGCAGATGGCCCGAGTTGCGCGCTTCGGCCACGGCGATTTGCGCCGGAGCGATCAAAACGTGCAACATCTTCGTGTACGGAATCAGCGCCAGGAAACCGAGCGCCGTGACCATGTGCAGCCACCAGGCGCCCAGGTGCCAGGGGCGCACCGCCTCGCCGGCCAGGCCCAGGCGCTCGAAGCCGCGAGCCATGATCCAGGCCACGAACGACACGTTCTGCTCGAACGGCGGAAAACTGAACGCGATCCGTAGCGCCTCGGTGACGAAGCCGCTGACGCCGATCACCAATAGCAGCCAGAGGATGGCCGCGTCGATCGGCTTCGAGCTGGGACG
Organism: Pirellulales bacterium; assembly: GCA_050184475.1. Taxonomy (GTDB): domain Bacteria; phylum Planctomycetota; class Planctomycetia; order Pirellulales; family JAEUIK01; genus JAIESQ01. The sequence continues at coordinate 251,119 of JBFXAH010000006.1, forward strand.
CACCCGCGTCAAACCGCCACGGCGGGCCATCGCCACGGGGAGCGCCACGACAAAGCCCAACCCGAATAAGTCCAGCAAGAACGATGAGCTGGTGTAGAACCGTCCCGTCCACTGAATGCCAACCAGGCCGAAGATGCCGTAGTCTTCCAGGGCCACGATCACGGTGCCGATGAACAGCACGATGAAGCCGTAGAAAATCGCCATGTGGCTTAGCCAGGCCAGCGGGATGCGGGCAATCCGCACCTGCAAGAAGACGTGCCGGGCGATCTGACCGAGCGGGGCCAGCTTGAATCCCCCCGCCCGTGTGCCGCGACGCCAAACGCGCCAGCGGCGATAGAAACCGTAACCGGCCACGCCCGTCGCCACGGCGGCCAGCACGTACATCGAAACCTTGGTGAGCGGGCCGACGTTCCAGAAGATCTCGCGGGTGACTTCAGGCATGGCGTCTCGACGTTGCGGTGCGGAAGGAGCCTGCGGCGGGGCAGGGGTCGTGAGACGTCAGAATAAGCGACTCGCGCCGCGGAAAACAGGCGCGTTTTCGGCCGACGTTCGAGCGCAAAAACAAAAACGGGCGCGAGACGTCGTGCATCTCGCGCCCGTCGCCGCAACGTGCTGCTGCTTGCCCCCGGCAGCAGCCACGCTATTTGCCGGCCTGCTCTTTGGCCCGGGCCAGCTTGTTCTTGAGTTGCTCCTTGGCGGGGTCGGCCTTGAGCAGTTCTTCCAACAGCGGAATCGCTTTGTCGAATTCGCCCTGATCGAGGTAAGCGTCGGCCAGGCCCGCGGTCCCAGCGTGCGGGCCGGGAATCTCCTTGACCATTTGCTCCCAGATCTTGATGGCGCCGGCCGCGTCGCCTTGAGCATTCAGGCAGCGGGCCAGGCCGTTCATCGAACCCGAAGCTTTCGGATCGGCCGCCAACGCCTTCTCGAAGTAGGGCTTCGCCTGTTCGTCGTCGCCGGCGAACAAGTAGCACCAACCCAGCCCGTTGAGCGCGACCGCATCCGTCGGGCGCTTGGCGAGAATGGCCTGATAGATCTCGATCGCCTCGTCACGGCGCCCCTGGTTCATCAGTTGCCAGGCGCGGCCGGGCGATTGACCGGCGGCGTACTCCTCGACTGCCGGCGGCTCGATCTGCTGGCGCAGCGCGTCGGGCAGTTGTTTCGCTTCGGCGGCTGCGCGCATTTCGGCGATGGCGGGGTCGCTATCCCCCGAGTTGGCGATCTTGTCGATCCACTTCTTGGCTTTGTCGTACTCGCCGGTCAGCAAGTAGACGCGCGCCAGACCGTACCAGGCCGCCGGTGCATTGGGGGCCGCTTTGAGCAGATACTTCTCCGCGTTCTGATAATCCCGCTGCATGAGCGCCGTCTGGCCGAGCCCGTTGAGCGCGGCCGGATGCTTGGGCTCGAGCTTGATTACGCGCTGGAACGCCTTGACGGCCTCCTCGCGCAGACCGCCGTTGAACCGTGCCCAGCCCAGGCCGTTCCAGGCACTGGAGTTCTTCGGATCGAGCTTGACCGCTTCCTCGAACTTGGCGGCCGCCTGCTCGTATTGCTGGGCCTGCCAGAGCTTCCAGCCCTCGTCGGCCAGCGGCACGGCCTTGTCGCGATCGGAAACCGCCATGAAGCTCACGGCCGCCACTAGCACACCGATAGTGGTGAACATCAGAATTCCTCCCCAAACGAACCTGGTGCGGCGCCGCCCGCGGCGGCGCTCGTCGGACTGCAAACTGGTGACTAGCAATTGATCGGCGCGGCGCATCGCGTCGTCGAGGCGAGCTTGCTCGGCCGGCGAAGGCGCTCCACTGGAATTCGCGGCCGGCGCTGTGGACGACTTGTGCGGAGCCATCGATTGCTTCCTCCACTTGCTGCGGCGCGGCGGGCGCGCACCGCGGGCGCGGTTCTGTTACGTAGGTTTCATTGCCCCGGCGCACCACGGCGCCACGGCGAAGACCGTCAAATGCGTTTGATCAGGCGGGCCGCGTCAGCGGCCATGGTTTTGCCCGGCTCGACGGCGTCGAGCAGCGTGCCGCGCACCCGCTGCGTCTTGCCGATCTCGGCGCGGAGCGCTTCGATCACTTTGTCGAGACGGTTGCGAATCGTGGGGTACGACACCCCGACTTGTTCGGCGATCTCCTTGAGATTGCCCCCGGCCAATACGAAGATCTCGATGAATCGCTGATGCTCGACCGGCAGGCCGGCGATCCGCGACATCGGGAAGTCCCCCGCAATCGCCACGCGACATCCCCCGCACGTCATTTCGGTGACCGCCATGGCGGTACCGCAAAACGGGCAATCGTTGCTCAGCGGTCGGGGGGCTTCGCTCATGCCGTGTGCTTCACTTTTCGCAGTATAATAAGCCTGATTTTTCGTTTTGTCAACATTTAACATGAGCACTATTTGTTTTATTTATCTCCCGCCAAATTGCCGGTCTCCTTGGCACGGCTTCCAACCGATTCGCACCTGTCCCCCTTTGTCCGATATAACGGTGTCGAATGGGACCTACGCAGGCGGTTTACCTCAGCACAGTGCTCGACGACGTGTTGCTCCGAGGCCTCGACGCGCTGCTCGTGACAAATTGTGATGAGCTGATGCCGACACGAAAGGGAAGGGTCTGGTCCGCTAGGATCGGTGGCAGACCGTTCGAGATCTCGGTAGAGCGCACCGCCGACGTGCGATGGGACTGCGAAGAAGGGCTAGTCGCACACGGATTGTCGATCGAAGGTACGCCGACGAGGGTCGTGGTTGCGGCCGGCTGCAATCCGCCCGCTGATTGGGACTTGCTCGACAAGTGCGTGCGGCATTTGCTGCGTGGCTTGCCGGAGAGCTTTACTGTTTCGCCCGCTGCGAAGTAATGGCGTGCTGCAGAGCTGCGGCGTTATTTGCGCCCTTGCTTGATCGCCGCGATCAGTTGCGGGATGGCCTCGAACAGATCGGCCACGAGGCCGTAGTCGGCCACTTCGAAGATCGGCGCGCCGGAATCCTTGTTGATCGCCACGATCGTCTTGCTGTTGCGCATGCCGGCCAGGTGCTGAATCGCCCCCGACAAGCCACAAGCGATGTAGAGTTTGGGCGCCACGACCTTGCCGGTCTGGCCGACTTGAAAATCGTTGGGCATCCAGCCGGAGTCGACTACCGCACGGCTGGCGCCAACCGCGGCCCCCAGCAGGTCGGCCAGCTCTTCGATCAGTTTGAAATCTCCCTTGGTGCCGCGACCGCCGGAGACAATCGTATCGGCTTCGGTCAATTCGGGACGCGTCAGCTCGGTTCGCTGGACCTCGACGAACTTCTTGCGCGGATGGGCGAGCCGTTCGGGCAGGGTCGCGGCCTCGACCGTCGCCGGCTGGCTGCCCGCGACAGGCTCGAACGCTGATGCCCGGCACGCCGCGACGACCGCGGGACCGGCCGCCTCGACTTCGGCCAGCAGGTTGCCCGAGAAGCAGGGCTTGGTGAAGCTGAGCTTGTCGGCATCGGCCGCGCGGAATTCGACGACGTCGGAAACCATCGGCGCGCCGAGCCGGGCCGCCACGCGCGGGAAGCTGTCGCGCGTGGTGGTGTTCGCCACTCCGCCGACGAGCCGATAACCGCCAGCCTTGGCGACCGCGGCGATGGCGGCGGCCAGGGCCTCGCCCGTCGGTTGCGCCAGGTCCGCGTGTTCGGCGACGATGAGCCGGCGGGCACCGCTGGACTTGAGGCTTTCGGTCGCCGCGCCGGCGTGTGGACCCAACAACAGCACGTCGCACGCGCCGCCGAGTTTGTCGGCCACGGCGCGGCCGAACCCGATCGCGGCCAAATCGCTACGAGAAGCTTGCGGCCCCGAAGGCACGAGTGCAATCAGCGAATCCGACATCGTCAACCACGAATTTCGTTAGGGTTTGCGATCAATCAACAATTTCGACCACGGATTGCACGAATAACAAAAATCACTTGAATGAGTTGACTCGCGCGACGGTGCGTTGTCTACGAATCCGTGCTATCCGTGTAATCCGTGGTCAACTCATCCGCGGTCTAGACCAGGTTCTTGGCCAGCAGCCGTTCGGCGAGCACTTCGGCCGATTCGACCATCTCCCCTTTCTGCCGAGCCGGCAGCGCGCGGTACGCGGCGACGCGGACCTGCGCGGTCGGCAATCCCTGCACTTCGGCCAGCGGAATCACCGCCGACGGCTTCTTCTTGGCCTTCAAGATGCCGGGGAGCGACGCATAGCGCGGTTCGTTCAGGCGCAGGTCGGTCGTGATCACGGCCGGCAGCTCGACATCGACCACCTCCAGCCCGCCGTCGACTTCGCAAGTGACGCGGGCCGATTTGCCGGCGGCGTCGATCTCGACTTTCGAAGCGAACGAGGCGTGCGGCCAGTCGAGCAATTCGGCCAGCATCAAAGGCACCTGGCCATTCTCGGCGTCGATCGCCAGCTTGCCCATCAGCACCAGGTCAGGCGACTCTTTGCGCACCGCGGCAGCCAGGGCATGAGCAGTTTGCAACGGGTCGAGCGGCTGATCGCTTTCGACGCGGAGCGCCCGGTCGGCCCCCATGGCCAGGGCCGTTTGCAACTGCTCGGCGACACCAGCCGGGCCGACCGCCAGGGCGACCACTTCGCCCCCCTTGGCGTCGCGAATGCGCAGCGCCTCTTCGACCGCCAACTCGTCGAACGGATTGACCTCGTGCTGTAGCCCGTCGGTCACCAGGCCGCCGTCGGGCGTGAGCCGCATCCGCGTATCGCGCTGCGGAGTGCGTTTGATCGTGGCGATGATCTTCATGGGCGGAATGTCCGAAGTTGCCGGTCTGCGCTGGGCCACGGGGTGGCCCGCGGTCGGGAGAAACCAGGTCTAACAAAAAGCCCAGGGGTTGCCACCCCTGGGCTCGGGTTTGCGATCGTCGCAAAACTTCGGCGAAGCTCGCGACCGAACGACTCAGTTAGTCGTTCTTGTACGACATCATGATGTCTTGCGGCGCGTAGTCGGAGATCGGGCAGAAGTCCTGCCAGCCCCCTTCGGCCACCTTCTCGCCGAGCTTGGTAACCGCACGGAAGTAGCCGTCGGTCGGCAGCTTGCCGGTGATCTTGCGCTCGAGCTCCTGGCAGGCCACGTCGGCAGCGTCGCGAAGCACTTCCGACTGCTGGCGGGCGCCGTACAGGGCCGTGACCAGCATGGTCACCGCGTCTTGCACGCGCTGCGACATATCGGCCATCCGGCACTGCCGATCGGCCAACGCCAACTGATGCTTGAAGAGCGTGCCGCTGAGCGCCAACGGGCGGGTCTGCAGGTACTCGACCGCGTACTCGGCGTGCGCCTTGAGCTTGCCGGGCATGGGGGGCAGATTGCTCGCCGAAACGCGGCGGAACTTCTGCTTGAGCCACCACTTGCCGTAGTTGCCCATCGGCCCGCGCACCGCCCAGGCATGCGCCGGGTTGGCGGGGTTGGGCTTGGCGATGCCGGCAGCCATCATGGCCCGGCCCAGTGGTTCGAAGAACTGCGAGCCGTGCTGCTTGATCAACGACTTGAGGAACGCCATGCCGAGCATTTCGCCTTCACCCTCGTAGATGCAGGGGGCGAGGAACTCGTGCACCATGTCGCCGAACAAATGGCCGTGCAAGAACGAACGGCCGCCGTGCGTCTTCATGAAGTACTCGATCGCGGCATGCTTCTGAGCTTCGCTGCCGTAGATCTTGGCGATGATGCACTCCATCTCGCCGCGGTAGCCTTCGTCGAGCAGGCGCGAGCACCACTGCACCGTGGCGTCGGCCGAAACGATCATGCCGGCCAGCGAACCGAGCCGCTTCTGCACCAGCTCGCGGCGCGAAATCAACTGGCCGTACGTCTTGCGGAAGTTCGCCCAGGGAACCATGCCGATGAGCATCATCCGCATCGCGCCGGCGGCGTTGGCGCACAACGCCACGCGGCCGAGGTTCAAGCCGTGGTAGGCGATTGTCAGGCCGTCGCCCGAGCTGGGCACCAGCAGGTTCTCGGCCGGCACCACAAAATCTTTGAAGATGATGCCGCGGTTGTAGGCGCCGCGGATGGCGTACAGCCCGTACTTCTTCAATTGGAAGTTGTCGTTCTCCTGTTCGGGGAGATCGACGATGAGCACCGCCGGGCGATTCTCGATCAAGCAGACCAGGCCGATCGTGCGGCCGGGGGTGACGTTGGTGATGAACAGCTTTTCGCCGTTGACCACGTAGTGATCCCCCCGCTTTTCCGCGCGGGTGCGCAACTGTGTGAGGTCGGACCCGGCACCGGGCTCGGTCAGCGCGAAGGCCGAGAGCCGCTCGCCGCTGGCCAGCTTGGGCAGAAAGCGCTGCTGCTGCTCTTCGTTGCCGAAGGTGCGAACCGGATCGACCGCGCCGATGCAGCCGTGCACCGAAGCCATGCCGGCCACGGTTGCTTCGAGCATTCCCATCTTGGTTAAGAACGGGGCGAAGACGGAGAACGGCGCGCCCGAACCGCCGTACTTGGGATCGACCAGCAACCCCCAGTAGCCGGCGGGGCCGAGGTCGCCCAGCACTTGCTCGTCGATTTTGCCTTCGTGGTTGTACAAGGTGCCGGCCGCCTTGTGGCGGCGGACGACGTCCATCGAGGCGTTCATCACCGTTTCGACTTGCGGCGGCGCCTTGACCGGCTGCGTGGTGAACAAGTCGACGGGGCACTCGTCGTCCCAGATGGCGCGGTGCACGGGGCTGGCCGTCGTCTTGTACTTGAAGAAGGCTTCGACCTGGTCGTCGGCCTTGTCGATGGCGCCTGTGCGGCGGGCTTCGTCGGCGCTCTTGCCGCCTAGCTTGAGCACCGTCTCGGCGAACGACTCCTTGTCGTCGTGCCCGGCGCCGTTGCTACCGGCGCCGTTGGCGTTTTGTTGCTTGAGATCGGCTTCGGCCGTTTGCGTGTTCATCGCAGCAAACCCTCTGGGAAAAAAGGTGCGTGCCACGGGGCCGACGGCAGGCTCCGAGGCGTTGGGGGACGCAACGGCCGGGCGCTGGTGTTCGCCGGCCGCGGCTCCGCGCGGTTCGATCCTCTTACACTCGTTCGAATATCGTGGCGATCCCCTGGCCGACCCCGATGCACATGGTTGCCAGACCGGTGCTGGCCCCGCGGTCGATCATGTTGCCGATCAGCGTCGTGGCGATGCGAGCGCCGCTGGCCCCCAAGGGGTGGCCGATCGCGATGGCGCCGCCACGGACGTTGACCTTTTCTTCGTCGAGCTTGAGCATGCGGATGCAAGCCAGGGCCTGCGCCGCGAATGCTTCGTTGAGCTCGATCAAGTCGATGTCTTCGAGTTTCATGCCAGCCCGCTCGAGCGCTTTCTTCGTGGCCGGCACGGGGCCGGTCCCCATCACCGCCGGATCAACCCCAGCGATGGCGGTCGCCTTGATGCGGACCTTGGGCTTCAGCCCCAGCGACTTGGCCTTTTCTTCCGACATGATCAGCATGGCGGCGGCGCCGTCGTTCAGCGGGCTCGAATTGCCGGCTGTCACGGTCCCCATGTTCGGCACGAAGGCGGGCTTGAGCGAGGCCAACGATTCGGCGCTGCAATCGGGCCGCACGCATTGATCGAATTCGACCAGCACACGCTCGCCGTTTTCGTCGCGCCCCCAACAGGGAACGATCTCGGGCTTGAACTGCCCCTTGGCGTGCGCTTCGGCCGCCCGCAGATGGCTCCGCAGCGCGAAAGCGTCTTGCTCCTGCCGGGAGATGCCTTGCGACATGGCCAGAAACTCGGCGGTGTAGCCCATGCCCAGCGCCGCTTTCGAGGTGCGATGAAAGAGCTTGGGATTGGGATCGGCCCCGGCATCCATCGGAAAGTGCAGCATGTGCTCCAGCCCGCCGACGACCTGCACGTCTTCGGAACCGACCATCACGGCATGAGCGGCCTGGTTGAGAGCCTGCAAGCTCGAACCGCACAAGCGATTGACCGTGGTGCCGCCGCTTTCGATCGGCATGCCGGCCATCAGTCCGATGCAGCGGGCGGCGTTCATCCCTTGCTCGCCGACCTGCTGGGTGTTGCCCAAAACCACGTCTTCGATGTGCGCCGGATCGATGCCGGTGCGTTCGACCAGCGCCTTGACGACGGTCACGGCCAGGTCGTCGGAGCGGACGTCGCGATAGACACCCTTGTCTTTGTGGGCGCGCCCGACCGGGGTGCGGACGCAGTCGACAATCACGGCAGTTTTCATGGTAGTTCCGTTAACGGCTTAGTCGTAGAACTTGCGACCCTTGGCGGCCATCTCCTGCAGCATCGGGGTGGGCTTGGCCCGCCCGCCGAGCGACTCGAGTGGCTTGAGCAGTTCGATGATCTTGGCGGCCCCGATCGTATCGGCCCAGTAGAGCAACCCACCCTTGAACGGCGGGAAGCCGGTGCCGAAGATCAGCCCCAGGTCGACGTCGCGCGGGTCGCGAACGACCTTCTCTTCGAGAATGCGCGTCGCCTCGAGCACCATCGGCAGGAAGAGCCGGTGCTGGATCTGCTCGGTGCTGAACTTTTCCTGCTTGCGGACCAGCGGGGCAATGATCGCGTCGACGGCCGGGTCGGGCGTGCCTTTGCCCTTCTTGCCGCCGTAGGAATAGAAACCGGCGCCGGTCTTCTGCCCCCAGCGCTTGGCTTCGTACATCATGTGGATCAGGGCCGACTCGGCGACGCGATCGGGGAAGGCGTCGCGCATGATCCGCCCGGCGTGATAGGCCGTGTCGATGCCGACCACGTCGTACAAGGTGAGGGGGCCCATCGGCATGCCGAAGCTCGTGGCGGCCTTTTCCACCTGCTTCATCTCGGCGCCGTCTTGCAGCAGTTCGAGCGCCTCGTTCATGTAGGGCAACAACAGGCGATTGACGAGAAACCCGGGGCCGTCGTTGCAGACGATCGGCGACTTGCCAATCGCCTTGACAAAGGCGACGGCCGTGGCGACCGTCTCGTCGCTCGTCTTGGCGCCGCGAATCACCTCGACCAGCGGCATCTGCCGCACGGGGTTGAAGAAGTGAATGCCGACGAACTTCTCCGGACGCTTCAGCCCCTCGGCCAGCCGCGTGATCGGAATTGTCGACGTGTTCGACGCCAGAATCGCGTTCGAGCCTAGCTTGGGCTCGATGCGGGCGTAAAGCTCTTTCTTGGCCTCGGGGTTTTCGATCACCGCCTCGATCACGAGGTCGCAATGGGCGACTTCGTCGTCGACCGTGGTGCCGTTGACCAGCGCCGCGTTCTCCAGCATCTTGGCCGGATTTGGTCCCTTGAGCGCCTTGTCGTACGAGACTTCTTCGAGAATGTTGCGGACGCCCTTGGCCAGCGCCGCGGGGATCGCATCGTTGAGCGCCACCGGCAGCTTGCGACGCACGGCTGCCGCCGCGATGCCCGACCCCATGATGCCGGCGCCGTACACGCCGACATTCTTGATTTCGGCCGGCTTGACGTCGGCGCGATCGATGCCGGTGTCCTTCTTGTTGCGATCCATCAAGAAGAAGACGTTGATCAGGGCGCGATTGATCGGCGTGCCGAACAAGTCGGCCATCGCCTCGGCTTCGGCCTGACAGGCAGCATCGATCTCTTGCCGCGCGGCCCCGACCATGACATTCAAGCCTGAAATCGGGGCCGGGTACTGCCCCTTCGTTTGACCGCTGATAAAGGCGTTGGCCGTGACCGCCAGGAAGGCCAGCTCGGTGTCGTCGAGCGGCAGCGGACCGCTCCAGGTCTTGCGGTCTTCGAGGTATTGCTTCGATTTCTGCTCGGCGCGAACGACGTTGATGGCCGCCTTCTCGATGCGATCGGCCGGCACCACGTCGCAGGCCAGGCCCATCTTGAGGGCCGCCTTGCTGTCGATCGGCTCGCCGCTGGCCACCAGTTCGATGGCATTGGCCAGACCGACGATGCGCGGCGTACGCGCCGTGCCGCCCCAACCAGGGACGATGCCGATCTTCACTTCGGGGAAGCCGAATTGGGCCTTGCGGTCGTCGGACATCACGCGGCGATCGCACCAGGCCGACATCTCGGCTCCGCCCCCCAGCGCGACGCCGTCGATGGCCGCCACGGTGACGAACGGCAACTGCGACAACCGCTGAAACAACTTGCGGCCGCGCGTGCACAGGTCGATCACCTGATCGCGGGTGACATCCTTGGCCGCGGCGAACTCGGTGATGTCGGCACCAGCGATGAACGCCCCTGGCTTGCCCGAGCGGATGACCAGCCCTGCCAGCTTGGGCTTCTTTTCCAGCTCGTCGAGGTGGCGCTGAAACTCTTCCAAGACGTGCTGCGAAAGGACGTTCGCTCCCTTGCCTGGCGCGTCGAAAGTGATGACCGCGATATCGGGCTCGGGAAACGTTAGCTTGACGGATTGCTCAGCCATCCCAGACAAGACCTTCCGAGGGGTAAACGTGCGGCGAGGATATTCCGACTACGTCGCGAAACGACGACTCGCGACGCTCAGCTCCGAGCCCGGATTACCCCACGTTAATCCCAGGCCGCAGCGGTCTTTGAGCATCGTTTATAACACGACCTTAAAATACAGGCAGCACCCCGGCCAGACAATTCCTTTTATAATGGTCATTGGAAATATCAATGCTCGACGGGCGGCGTTCGCGGCGCTCGCTTTTTCGCCGGCGGCAGCTAGTCTCGCGGCGAAAACTCGCCGCCGTGCAGCCGGCTGGTTCGCGCTGTGCTGCCTCTGCGCCTTGGCGGCGTCCGGCTGTCGCGATGCCGCGCACACGGTGACTTCTCCGCCGCGCAACGACGTTCGTCGCTTCGCGCGGAATGCGATCGTGCTGTACGGTGACGAGCAACTTCGCACGGGGTCTTCGCCAATTAACAGCCCTTGCACGTCGCTCGATGCCGCGCGACGACTCTGCTGGTTCGATTGGCGGCCGGGCAACAAGCTCGAGTTGGTCGGCGATGGCGCACCAAGAGAACTTACCGCGCCACAGGTGCCGGCCCCCTGTCAGGTGCGCCGCGTCGCGTTGGCGGACGTGTCGCAGGCCGCGGTCGCCGGCGTCGCACCCGATAGCGTGGTGCGTTTCGCCCCCGATAGCCGGCGCCTGGCCATCGGCACGTTCGATGGCGAGCTTATGGTGATCGATGCCTACACTGGCGCGCGGTTGTTCGAGCATCGCATCCCCGAAGGGATGATCAAAAGTCTCGCCTGGTCTCCCGATGGCCGCTGGCTGTATGCCGGCGAGCAGAGTCCCGACGCCTTGCTGCTGGCGATCGACACCGGCGCGCCGCCGGAACCGGAGAAGAGCGTCAGCGATGAAGCGCAATCGGGGACCGCGCCACGATACTCGATCGCCTGGCGATTTCGCTTCGCCGATCGCGTGGAAACCAGTCGACCGGCGACCGGCGATCGCTATGCGATCTACACGCTGCCGGCCGTCCATGATCTGCAAGTCGCCGACGATGGGCGCGTCTTCGCCGTGGCCACGCACAGTTGGTCGCGCGAGGGAGAGCTGGCCAATCGCTCGCTGGCCGCCTGCTTCGCCGCGTCGGGCGATTCGCTCTGGACAATGCCGCGACACGATGCCTGGCAGTTGACGATCGCGCATTTCGCCATCGATCGCGCGGGGACGCGACTGGCATTTCTTCCCAATCGCACGCAGCCAGCGGTGCCCGCCGCTGAGTCTGCATTGGGCGGGTCGGCTATCGAGCCGGGAAACTTGTATCTCGTCGACGCCGCCCGCGGGGAGGCACTCGATCGCCTCGCGCTCGAACCGTACGCGCCACACTTCGATCGGGTCGAAGCCTGGGATTCGGTCGCGGTCAGCGACGATGGATCGCGCGTCGCCGCCGGCCTGGTCGACGGACGAGTCGTGCTCTGCGAAGTGACCGACGCGCGGCTCTCGCTATTGCGCACCTTGGAGTTGGGCGCGCCACGAATCGTTGGCGAATTGCCGATCGCCGCGGCCTGCAGCTACACGCGCTTCAGCGGCCAAACGCTGGTCATGCAAACGCAGAACACGCATATCCCCTTCGGCAATCCGCAAGCGGCCAATCAGGCACCCAGCCCTCATCCGGGAGCCAACCTCCTGACGGTCGCCGACCTCGAAGGCCGAGAGCTCTGGAAGTATCAAGGGCCGTTTGCGATTTCCGGTGCTTGGAGCGACGCCTCGGGGCGCTGGCTGATGGTCACCTGCCGCGAACTACCCGGCGCCGACGAACGGGGGCAATTCGGTTTTCTGCTATTCGACACCCAGCGCGCTGGCGGGGGGGCCGACAAACTGGTGTACTATTACGCGACCGACGGCCCGGTAATCTTCAGCGCCGACTTAAGCCCCGATGGACGCCTGGCCGCCGTTGTCGAAGTTCCCGCCCCGACGCCCGACGGCCGCGATCTGTACGGCCAACACCAGGTACACATCGTTCACTAGTGCCTCGACTCGAGCGACCGACGCGCTGCCTGATTCTCCACCTTTTCGTGGCGGCGTTCCTCGTCGGCTGCGGCCGCGGGCAAGCTCCGCCACGGCCATCCGCGGCGCGCTTCAGTGAGGGCGCACTGCGGTTGGAATTCGCCGAGCCGGTCACGCTTGACGGGGTAATGGTTACAGAGGCCGACGGCGCCCCGGTTGCATGGCTCTCGGCGGCGGGAAACCGGCGGCTCTTCGAGTTGCCGTTTCGTTGGCGGCCGGGCGCGCGGTATCGCGTCGACATCGAGCGCGGTGCCCAGGTGGTTTCACTGACGCTGCAGGCCCCGGCGGCGCGGAGCTCGCTATCGGCCAGACTCGAAGCGCCCCCAGGGCAAGACGCCGCTCAGTTCGGACACGCAGCCGAGACAGGCTTGCTCGTTCCGCCAGATGGCCGAGCGGAGCTGGCAGTGGTCATCGTCAACAACTTCCAGTCCGCCGCGAAGTATGAGCTTGCGTTCGAGCCAGACGAACAGGTGAGCGTGTCACAAGCGGATTCGCCCGCACATGTTGAGGGCGCGCCTTCTCCGCTGCAAGTCGCGGGCAAGCTGCAGCGCCAATTCGATTACGACGTGCAAACCATCGCCGCCCAGCTTGTGGCCGAAGCCAAGTCGGGCCAGTTGCGCGTGACGTTCCGACAAGCTACCGGTTCGGACGGAGACGACGCGCGGCATGTACCCCTCGAGCAGCTAACTGTTACGTTGCGTCGCGCCACGCCAGCCGAACTGGCCGACCGGATCACTTGCGATCGCGTGGTCTTTCCGGTCGATCGCACGGGACAAGCGCAGCCCGAACGGCTGGCGGGGACGATCGTGCTCGCGAATCCAGTCTGGTCGACTATGCGGCGCTGGGTTTGGCCGAGCGACCCGATCGTCGATCGCCATGCACCGTACGGCGCACAAGCGATCTACCTGACGAACCACGCCGACGTCGCGCTGAACCTGGTCGTGCGCAGCGAAGTTCGCGACGCCGCGACCGGCGAGCCGTTGCTGGCGTTCGCTCCGCCGGCCTTTCGAGCGCCGAGCCAATCGCCGACCAGCGTGCACTTGCTGCGACTGCGCGGCGGCGAAACAGCCGCGGCCGTGGTGCCGATCTACGCGCGCCCCGATGTGCCGCCGGGCCATTACGAACGTCGCATCGAGGTCAGCGTGCTGGGCGCCACCGACCCGCTCGTCGCACGCAACTTGCCGCTCGAGGTGCAACGTGGCGACCCGCTCGTTTCGACGGTGGCCGCCGGCAGCTTCGCGCTGTCGCTGTTGGTCTGGCTGGCACTGCCGCTCGCCGCGCGACCGATCGTGCGTAGCGTCGGCATAGAGGGGCTGACGACGATCGCGCTCGTCGCTGGACTTTATTTTGCCGCCAGCTATACGTCGCGGCTCGCGGGCGACGCGCTGGCTGCCGTTACCGGACCGTTTTACGTCTTCTTCGCGGGCATCGGCAACGAGGGGCTGACCAGCCTGCTCTGGGCAACACTCATTGTCCTGTTACCGCGTGTCGGCACGATCTTGTTGGCCAGCCTGGTGGTCTTTCTGTTGCAAGCAGTGTTCACGGGCCAGTTCGGTATCGTCGACCTGCTATTCGTCAGCGTGAGTATCGCGCTAGCCGAAGTGGCGCTGGCCGTCGCCGGCGTAACCACCAGCAGCCGCTTCGCGACACCGCGCGTCGCCGCGACCCAAGGACAAGTTCTGCGCGTGGCCGCCGCGCTGGGGTGCGCCAACGCCGCCACGTTGTTCTCGCAATATTGTTTGATCGAGGTGCTGCATCGGTTGTACTTCGCGACCTGGTATGTCGTGTCGGTATCCTTGTTGACGGGGCTGGTCTACGGCGCGGTGGGGGCCGCGATCGGCACGCGGTTCGGATTTCGGCTGCGGAGAACCGCGCGATGACCGAAGTTCCGCGTGCCGCGGCGATCGAGGTCGACAGCCTGGGCTTTACCTATGCCGGACGGGAGCAGGCGGCCCTCTGCGACCTGAGCTTCCGCGTCGAGCCCGGGGAGTGGATCGTGTTGGCCGGCGCCACCGGCTCGGGCAAGTCGACGCTGTTGCGCGCGCTGGCCGGTCTGATCCCGCATCATTCGCACGGCCAGATGGCAGGGCATGTTCGACTTTTCGGTCGCGATACGCGCGATGCGTCCCTCAACTCGCTGGCGTCGACTGTCGGGCTACTGCTGCAATCGCCCGATGATCAGCTCACCAGCACGCAGGTCGCCATCGAAGTCGCCTTCGGCCTCGTGAACCTGGGTGTATCGACAAGCGAAATCGCCACCCGCATCGACGCTGCCTTGGCGGCCGCCGGCCTGTCGGAGTTGGCCGATCGCGCCGTGGCCGAACTTTCGGGCGGGCAAAAGCAACGCTTGATGCTGGCTAGCTTGTTGGCAATGCGACCGCGGCTGCTGCTGTTGGACGAGCCACTGAGCCAACTCGATCCCGCGGCGGCCGACGAACTGCTGGCGATTCTCGATCAACTTCGCGCCGCCGGTCTGTCGATCGTGGCGGTCGAGCATCGCCTCGACGAAATGCTGGCCCGTGCCGATCGCGTCTTGATGTTGCGCGAGGGGCGTTTGGTGGGCGAAGCGTCTGTCGGCGAGCCGGAGCTGGCGGCATTGTTCGATCGCGGCGGCGTTCGTCTTCCCGACCTGCCGCGATTGATGACCGTGCTCGGCGAGTCCCCGACGGCCCGCGTCGAAGCCGCGGTTTCGCAGTTGAGCGATCGCCGGCCCCCGCAGCCCAGTCGTCTCGCTGCTCCCGCGATCCACGATAACCGAGAACAACACGATCCCCCGGTCGTGCTGCGGACGCGGCAGCTTGGCTTTGCTTACACGCGGCGCGGTCCGCGAGTGCTGTGCGATGTGAATTTCGACTTGCGCGCTGGGGAGCGCACGGCGCTCGTTGGCCCGAATGGCTCCGGCAAGAGCACCTTGTTGGCGCTGCTGGCCGGATTGCGTCGCCCGTCGTCGGGCGCGATCGACTATGACGATGCGGACTCGGCCGCTGGGCAATCCGCGCGCGGCCAGGTGCGCGATTCGTCGGTTTGCCGACCTGGACTCGTGCTGCAGAACCCCGACCTGATGCTCTTTACCGGCAGTGTGCGCGACGAGATTGCCTTCGCGCCGCGCGATCGAGGACTTGCTACGTCGGCGATTGACGACACGGTGGCGCGACTCGCCGAGCAGATCGGGTTGACGCACGAGCTCGACGCGGCCCCCTTGGCGCTCAGCCAGGGGCAGCGTCTGCGAGTCGCGGTGGCTGCCACCCTGGCGATCGATTCGCCTGTGCTGCTGCTGGACGAACCGACAATGGGGCAAGACGCCGATCACGTCGACCGCTTGTTCGCGGCCCTGCCCGACGGCCAAACGGTGCTGTTCACGACGCACGACGTGCGAGCGCTAGCACGGCACGCCGAGCGCGTGCTGGTGCTCGTCGACGGCACGCTGATCGGCGACTGTACGCCCGGCCAACTGTTGGCCGACGACGAACTGGTCGAGCGCGGGCGTTTGCGGCTGCCACCGCTGCAAGAATTCCGCCGGCAATTGGGGCTCGCGGCCCTGACGGTCGAGGGCCTGGCCCGGGAGCTCGAGTCATGAGCGCCGGCCCGTTCGCCTTCGCACGCGCGGCGGTCTGGCTCGAGCGGCTCGACCCGCGGCTCAAGCTCTGCTGGTTGGGGTGCGTGTCGCTGCTTTCGGTGATCTTCGATTCCGTTTTCGCGCTCGGCGCACTAGCGGCGCTGGCCGCCGCGTTGGCCAGCGGTTTGCGGATGCCGGCGCGGGCCTGGGGACTGCTCGCGCTGGTCCTGGCGACAATCGTTTGGAGCACACTCCTCAGCCAAGGGCTCTTTTACGCGGCCGAGCCACGCACCACGCTCGTCACCTTCATTCCCGCCTTCGATCTTGGCGGTTGGCATGCCGGCGGCTTGCGCCTCTATCGCGAGGGATTGACGTACGGCCTGGCGCAGTCGCTGCGGATGGTCGCCGTGACGATCGCCGGTCTGACCGTTTGCCTATCGACGAGTCCGCCACGATTGCTGGCGGCGCTCAACTGGTTGCGCATTCCGCCTGCCATTGGCTTCATGACAGTCGCGGCACTGCGATTCGTGCCGCTGGTGCTCGGCGAATATCAAACGGTGCGACAAGCGCGGTGGCTGCGCAGCGCACATCGAATTTCGCAGCCGAAACACCGTCGCCGGCCCGGCGCCGAGTTCCGGTTGCAGACCACGCTGCTGGTGCCGGTGATCGCCGCGGCGCTGCGTCGCGCGACGGCGCTGGCCACTTCGGTCGCCGCCCGAGGCTTCGACCCCGTGGCCCGCCGCATGCCGTACCCGCCATTGAACCTGCGTTTTGCAGAGGGAATGGGGCTGGTGATGCTGGTCGCCGCGACCGGCGCGTTGCTGGCGGCCAAGATCCTCTACTGGCTCTACGCGGCCGAAATGCTGTACCGACCAGCGCTACGACCACTGTACGACATTGCGCGACGCTGGCTATAGAGAGCAGGAAAATCGTCGCCGCCACCCTGGAGTACGGCAGCTTTCAGCGAACTGCCGGCCGGCGCCCCGCCACGCCGCGATCGAGTGCGGAGACGACTCCTTGCGCGCGGGCTTGCATGAAGCCGTGCACTTCGGGATCGCGCCCTTGGGGCGGCTGTTCTTGCCGGGCCAGGGCCTCGAGTGCCGGGCGCACCAGCTTGATCTGATCCTCGGATAGTCCTCCCCGCTCGAGATGCCCTTCAATACCGACCAAGGCGGCCACGCGCAGCGCGTCGTTGGTGTCGTTGATCGGGTATTTCTTCGTGTCGAGGAATTCGGCCAGGATCGGCAGGGCCGCCGGAAGCGACTTGCTGCCGCGGCCGGTCGAATCGGGCTCGACTTCGTTCAGGTCGCCGAGCATCAACACGGCGTTGTAGCGCACCAGCGGACTGAACCGGCTGGTTTGCGCGATCTTCGTCAGAATCGGCAGCGCCAGTTCCCGAACCAGGTGCCGCTGCACGGCGTTGTTCTTGTTGCGCAGCAGCAGTTTGAAGCCCTTGATGCGCAAATCGCCTAGTGAATCGCGATTCGACCAGTGCGTAAGCTGCGCGAAGTAGCCTTTCCAGTAGTTGTCGAACGTCGTCTGATCGGTCATCGTCCCTTGGCTGAGCATGCGATACGCCTCGGTCCGGCTCCGCGGACTGACGTAGTCGGGATTGACCGTCACCTCGAGCCAGTCGGCGGGCTTCTTGTCGTCGGGGCGAGCCCCCTCTTGCCCGCAGGAACAATCGACCAAGGCCAGCGCAAGAGTCGCCCCGAGCGCGAAGCGAAGCGCAACTCCGAGGCGTGCGTATCGAAGGCCGGGGGAGTTAGAGTTTTGACGACACGCTAGCATGAACGACGATCCTACTGACCGACCCGGCAGCGGACAATGAATCAAGTGCGGCAGACGATCGCTGCGCTCGGCGAACGTCGACGGACGATTGTCAGACATGGTCGCCGACGCCGCTTCGAGATACCCTGGCGTACCGAGACGCACCGCGGCATTACCAGCCCTTTATCACAACGCCAAGCGGTTACAGGGTAATTACTTCGGTGCTTCCACCCTAGCAACGCACGGCGGCAAATGTCAAGCTGGTCGAACCCTAAACGACATCATCCTGGTCGTCGTGGCGCGGTCGTCGGACAGCCCCTGACGTCGCAATCGCTACAACCGAAAAACGAGGCCCACGCTCGTGACGTTGCTTTATAAATCGGACTGCTTCTTGGACCACGAAACGGGCCGCCACCCCGAGCGGGCCGAGCGGATTCGACAGCTCCATCGCCACCTGGAGCGCACGGGACTGGGTTCCCAATGCCGCGCGGCAACGTGGTCGCCGGCCACGATCGACGAACTGGCGCGAGTTCACGGTCGCGACTACATCGACGAAGTCGCCCGGTTCGCGGCCGCCGGTGGCGGGAGAATCGAAGTCGACACCATTGTTTCCAACGCGTCGTTCGACGTGGCCCGGCTCGCGGCCGGCGCCGTCGTGGATGCGGTCAATCAAGTCGTCAACGGCCCCGAGCGCCGCGCGCTTTGTCTGGTCCGCCCGCCAGGACATCACGCGTTGCCCGCCCATGCCATGGGCTTCTGCTTGTTCGATAACGTGGCGATTGGCGCCCGCGCGGCAACCGACCAATTGGGGCTCGACCGCGTGCTCATCGTCGATTGGGACGTGCACCACGGTAACGGCACGCAAGACGCCTTTTGGACCGATCCCCGCGTCGGGTTCTTGTCGATTCACCGCTGGCCGTTTTATCCCGGCACGGGCGACTGGGACGAAACGGGCTCGGAAGCCGGCCTGGGGAGCACGCTCAATCTGCCGGTCAAGTACGGCACGCCGCGCCATGAATACGTCAAACAGTTCGAAACGCGCTTGGGCGACTTTGCCGACAAACTACGGCCGCAACTGGTGCTCGTCAGTGCCGGTTTCGACGCTCATCGCGACGATCCGGTCGGCTCGCTCGATCTCGAAAACGAGGACTTTCAGCCGCTCACCCGCATCGTCTGCGACATTGCCGACACCCACGCCGGCGGACGGGTCGTGAGTGTCCTCGAAGGGGGATATAACACCAGTGCGCTGGCCGGCTCGGTCGAGGCGCATCTGCAAGAATTGTTGGCGGCCGACGCCCGCGACACTCGACCGTCGGGCTAGAATTCAGGCGGTGCGACCCACGCATACAACCGACTCAGACGACGACCCACTCTTAACGAAAGACTGGCAGGCGCCCATGAAGGCGGACTCAGCGAAGGCTGCAGTTGAATCTGCGACAGCAAACGAGGCCCTGCTGGCCGACGTCGAGGCCTATTGCCAGGAGCTGCGTCCTCTCGAGGAGCTTTGCTATCTCGAGCGCCGCTTCAATCCCGACGTCCAACGCCTGGCCCGCGAACACAACCTGTTGGGGATGCCGTTGCCAGTCGATCTGGGGGGGCGGGGGGCCGACCCGGTCACCTATTCGCGGGCGCTGGCCCGTATCGGCCGCGAAGGGACCGGCGTGCGGACTTTCTTTTCGGGGCATACGTCGATCGGCCAGTACCCGATCCTGCGATACGGCAATCGGCAGCAGCACGAGCGCTATCTGCCGCGATCGGCCGCCGGCGAGTTGGTGATGGCTTTCGGCCTGACCGAGCCCGACGCTGGCTCGAACCCGCTGGAAATGACGACCACCTATCGCCGCGACGGCGACCGCTACTTGCTCAACGGCGTGAAGTATTTGATTTCCAACGGTAGCATCGCCGATGTCGTGGTCACCTTCGGGTACCCGGCCGACAAGACTGGTTCCGAGCGGCGGATGAGCGCCTTCATCGTCGAGACCGCCGGCGACAGCTTCGTAAGCGAAGAGCTGCACTCGAAGCCCGGCATGTACACGGCCAACACCGGCATGTTCGAGATGATCGACCATCCGGTGCCAGTCGAAAACATGCTCGGCAAAGAGGGGAGCGGCTTCCGCATCGCCATGGGCACCCTCGTATCCGGGCGGTTGAGCGTGGCTGCCGGCTGCCAGGGCGTGATCGAAGATTGCCTGGCCGAAGCGCTCGAATATAGCCGCACCCGCGTGCAGCACGGTAAGTTGATCGGCCGCCACCAGCTCGTGCAGGAGCATCTGGCCGAGATCGAAATGGCCCGCGTCGCCAGCGAAGCCTTGGTGCTCAAAGCGGCGCAAGCCAAGGCCGCCAGCGACGCCGACCGCGACAATGCCGAGCTGGCCTCGACGGCGGACATCCAGGTCGCGCAGGCCAAGTTTTTTGCCACCAACGCGGCCTGGCAAGCCGCCGACCGGGCGGTGCAGGTCTTTGGCGGACGCGGCTGGTCCGAGCTCTATCGCGTCGGCCGGCACCTGCAAGACGTGCGCGTCTGCCGCATCTACGAGGGGACCGACGAGATCCTCAAGCTCAAGATCGCCGCCAGCCTGCTGGGCAAGGAGTTCAACGCGTTCGCGTAGTGGCTTGTTTCGTCATCGCATGAGCACTGAGTTTGTCCGACTTAATCACGGCTGGAATGCAGAACCAAACGCGCCCCATGTCGACGTGGGCGTTGTGGGCTCAAACCTCTTGGTTTCCTTCCGTGCGAATCCTTATCAGTTCCCAAGTTTCGAGTGTGGCCAAGTCATTTGCCTGCAATTCACTGATGTATGGCGCTATGCAATCACCGACGTTAACGACGAAGGATGGTGCTTGGGTCAGTGTCGATTCAGCAAGATCGCTCCGTCCTGGGGTGAGTTCTATGAGGTTTCGGGTGACCTGCATCTCGAGAGCTTCGCAGGAAAGTGGAAATTGGTTGCTGAATCGCCAGCAAGCAACTTGCGGCACTTCTTGTTCTACTTTCGTGATGAGACTTTTGAGTGCGATGCTGTTTCATGGAAGAGGATTGCGTGAACCAAACCGCAGGTCGCGTTTGCTAGGCGTCGCTGCCCCGATGAAACAAACTGCCCACTGACCACTAGCCACTGCCCCCCAAACCACTACCCCTATGCCCTGGCTCGATGTTGAAGGACACGACGAGGTCGCCGAACGATTTCGCCGCGCGCTCGAGCGGGGGCGGATGGCCGGCACCTATTTGTTCGTCGGACCGGCCGGCATCGGCAAACGAACGTTCGCCCTGCGGTTGGCCCAAACGCTCTTATGCCGTTCGCGGCCGGCTGCCGAGATGAACCCGTGCGGCGTCTGCCCGGCCTGCCAGCAAGTTCGGGCGCAAACGCATCCCGATTTGCTGCTGGTCGGCAAGCCCCCCGATAAATCGACGATCCCCCTCGATCTGCTGATCGGCCCACCCGACAAGCGGATGCGCGAAGGGCTTTGCCATTCGCTGGCGCTGGCGAGCTTCATGGGGGGGCGCAAGGTGGCCATTATCGACGATGCCGACGACCTGAACGTCGAGGGGGCCAACAGTCTACTCAAGACGCTCGAAGAGCCGCCGCCGCAGACCACGATCGTGCTGATCGGCACCTCGCTCGAGAAGCAACTGCCGACCATTCGCTCGCGCGCGCAGATCATTCCGTTTCATCCACTGCCGACCGACGTGCTGGCGAAACTGATTCAACAGCAAGGCCTGGCCGGAGATGCCGCGGCGGCCGCCCACCTGGCCGAGCACAGCGAGGGGAGCCTGCAACGGGCTGCGGAATTGGCCGATCCCGAGCTGTGGCGCTTCCGCGGCGAGCTGTTGCGGAGCCTGGCCGAACGTCCGCTGGCCAGCATCGCGGTTGCCAGGTCCGTGACCGAGTTCGTCGATTCGGCCGGCAAGGAAGCGGCCGCCAAGCGGGCCCGCGCTCGCACGGTGGTCGGTTTTGCCGCTGGCTTCTATCGAGCGTTGCTCCGCACGGGGGCTGGAGCGGCGGCGGGAGAGGACCAGGAACTTGCCGCCGCGGTCGATCAGGCGTCGAAGTTCGCCTCGCTCGATGTCGACCGCGCGGCCGCGCAGCTCGAACGTACGCTCGAGGCGCTCTCGCAGATCGACCGCAACGCTCACCTGGCGACCGTGGTCGAGTGCTGGCTCGACGATCTGGCGGGGCGTGCCAGCGCGCCCCGCGTGGTGGCTTAGCCGCAGGATGCCGAGGGGTCATTCCCCCCAGAGCGTCAGCACCAGCTTGCGCGGCCCACCTCGATTGCGGAACTCGCACAGGTAGATTCCCTGCCAGGTGCCCAACAGAAGCTGCCCGTCGCCGACCGGCACGCTGATCGAGCTCCCCACGAGCGCCGACTTGACGTGTGCCGGCATGTCGTCGGGGCCTTCGCAAGTGTGCGTGTAGGGGGCATCTTCGGGGGCAATTCGGTCGAGCGCCGCGGCCAGGTCGCGCGGAACATCGGGATCGGCATTCTCGTTGATCGAAATGCCCGCCGACGTGTGCTGAACGAAGACGTGCAACACCCCGGCCTTGATTCGTGCTAGCTCGGGGAGCGCCCGCACGACCTGGTCGGTAACGAGGTGACACCCCCTCGGAAACGGGGAGAGCCGCAAGGTGCGTTGAGTCCAGCTCATCGGCGATGATCCCCGCCAGGTTGCTCGCGTTAGCTTTCGATTCCGCAATATATGCAATGCTTGCGCGGCGCGCGGCGAACCGGCGGGTTGCTCGTCGCGTAAGTAACAACGGTCGGGGGAGGACGAACGTTGCGTGCTGGGCGAGATCTCCGGCTTGGCGACCCCCCATGCGTCGGGATGGTGTCGCTGGCCGGAGTTTTTTTCAGGATTCCGCGCGATTTTCTTGACTTCGTGAACGGTGGCGAGAAGAATAGCGGGTCTTCGCGAGGTCGCTTCCACCCCGGGAGCGAACTGCTTCGCAGAAGCCGAGATTTGGCCCCCACACGGACGCATCTCTGGCCCACGGCGGAAGTCGCGAGAAACCCACCCACCCCGTGTCCGAGCTGGAAGCAGTCGGACAAGCTTGCGGCTCACGAGCATTTGCCGAGCGCGCATGCCCACCGCGAATTCAAGACGGCCACGGCGGTCACCCGCTGCGGCCGGCAATGATTTACGTAAATTGGTTGTGACTGTTCAGGAATGTGTAAGGAAGGTTGACGAGTAAGA
Source organism: Pirellulales bacterium (assembly GCA_050184475.1). GTDB lineage: Bacteria > Planctomycetota > Planctomycetia > Pirellulales > JAEUIK01 > JAIESQ01. The sequence goes on from JBFXAH010000006.1 coordinate 273,996, forward strand.
TGCGGAATGTATTCGAGGCCATCTTGCAATGCGGACACGACGAAGACTTCGCCCCGCGAGAGAACGACGAGTTTGACGCGACGGCCGCCCCGGCTGGCTCGCCCGAGAAGCTGGCGGTGCTGGCTCGCCGGATCGAGCAGGGCCTGCCGCTGTGGCACCCGGAAGATCGCTCCGATTATTCCGGGCTGACCGGCGTGGTGCGGCCCCGCGAATAGCCTGGCAAGAGGCAGCAAGTCGAACACAATTCGAAGCGACCCATGGCGAGTCGAGCAGACCACTGCTCGGCTCGCTTTTTTTGCGCTACGGTGCGCGCTCGAAAATGCGCTACGCGGCGACAGGCCGCACGACAGGGACGAACGCAACATTGCGGGCTACGCCGCAGGCGCCGGCGAAGCGCTTTCTTCGGCATCGAACAACTGCCCCACCAATTCGCGGCGGGGTGGAGCCGTCAGCAAGCTGACGCCAATGCCGGCCACCAACGACACGGCCAGCCCCCAGATGATTGGATCGCAGTCGAGCAGGTAGTAAGGGCGGAATCGCGTTGCCTGGCCGATCATCGACGGCCCGAAGCCCAACCAACCGGCGACGAACAGCCCCAGCACGGTGCCGGCGCCACCTAGCATCGCGGCCAACACCCCGGCCGTGGTCGCGCGGCGCCAATAGGCGAGCATCAGGATTGGCACCACGAACGTGGCTGCCTGACCCCCGCCACTAAAAACCACCAGGGCCTGCAGGTATTGAATCGGTCGCAAGTTGGCGACCACGGCGATGGTCCCCATGACGATCATCGTCAGGTACGACAGGCGGCGAATGACCATGTCGCTGGCCGTCGGATTGACGAACTTCTGGTAGACGTCGCGGACCAGGCCCGAAGCGATCACGACCAGATACGAGCTGACCGTGGCCATCACCGCACCGAAGGGGGCGGCCAGAATCAGCCCCGTGACGAACGAGCCCCCCGGCAAATCGCGCGTCGCCCACAGCGACATCCGCGGGATCACTTCGTCCGATTGTTCGAGGGCTGGCATCACGGCGCGGGCCGCCACGCAAATGCCGATCAGCGGCAGATAGATGAACCAGTTGTATCCGGCCAGCAGCACGATCGAGCGCCGCAAGGTCGCCGTGCTGTTGGTGGCCATCACGCGGACCATGCCGGCCGGCGAACCGATGCCGGCAAACACCCAAAAGAAGAAATACGAAACGGCCATCCCCAGCGGCAGAAACTCTCGACCTTCCGCCGAGTAGCCGGGCCCCGAGAGAAAGCTCGGCCCCGTAACCGCGGCGGCTTTGCGCGAGGCCGCTTCTAGCCCGCCGACCGCCGGCACGACCAGAATGAATAAAATGACCACGCCCAGGAACATCAGCACACTCTGGAACAGGTCGGTCCAGACCGCCGCCAGAAAGCCGCCGACGAGCGAATAGCCAACCACGGTCACGGTGAATATGGCCAGACCAAGATAGAACAGCCAATCGATTTGCTCGGCGCTGCCGGCGATCGCGGCCCGTAGCGAATCGTCGCCGCCTGCGTCGGCCGGCAGCGCTTGGCCAAGGGCCTCGTCGAATTCCGTCCGGCTGGCGAAGCCCTGCCCGACCAACGGCTCGAGTGCCTGGCGCGACGACTCGTTCAAGGTTCCCGCCTGGCTCAGGCGATCGAATTCGGCTCGATCGAGCCGGTACAGCGGCAAGTCTTCGCCGAGCGCGAGCGCGCCGCCGCCAGGCCAGGCGATCTTCATGATCGACGCGCCGGCCTTGAACTGGGCCACCATCATGAAGGCCAGAAAAAACATGATCAACAGCGACGCCGTCAGCCCCACGGCCGGACTGTCGAACCGCGCGCGAAACAAGTCGGGCACGGTGATCGCGCCGGTGCGCCGCGAGAGTTGCGCCAGCCGTTTGCCGAGCACGCCAAAGCTCGCCAAAGGAACGATCATGTAGCTCGAAATCCACAAGGCCATGACCCACCCGTGCGTGTAGACCAGCGACGGGTAGCCCATGAACGTGCCGCCGCTTTGCACCGTGGCGGTCAACGCCATGGCCCAACTGCCGAGAGCGCGGTTGCCGAGGAAGTAGCCGCGGACAAAGGTGCCCCGTTTCACGGCGCGCTGGGCGACCGTGCCCAGCCAGACCGACATCACGATCACGGCCGCCAGCGCCAGCAGCGTGCCGATGCCGGGCGAGCCGCTCATCGCTCGCTCCACGATTCGTCAGGGACGTCGAAGTCGTCCGGCCGCGAGGCTTCGTCTCCCAGCGGTTCGTCGGTCATGAAAAACCAGGCGAACCAGACCGCGGCCACGGTCGAAACGCCCCAGGGGAGCACGACACCCCACACCACCCAGTCGGGCACCCCCCAGATATAAGTGATGCTCTCGACCGCGCGGTCGTACCCGAACGTGTACGAATAGCCGACGGTGTAGAGGATGGCCGCGAGCCAGATGGCCAACACGACGGCCGCCTCGCGCCGCGCGGTGCGCAGCAACCGATCGCCCCGCGGCGGCGGGCCAGCAGTCGTTCGGTCGTCGGCCGGTGGGGGCGTCATGCGATGTGGACTGATCCTCGTGATGCCAGTTTCGCTCGCGCGCTGCGGCATCATAGCTCAGCAGCGCGTTTAAAGATTCCGGGCCGCAACATACCCCGACCGCGCCCGGCCTTCAAGCAAATGCGGGCGAGCCACGCGGCGAGATCCCTCCGCCGGACTCGCGTTGCGAAGCGAAAAGTTGCGTCGCAGGATCGCCACTCTCGCGGATACAATTGCCGTCGCCAAGGGGCTAGTCACGAAGCCGGATGAGAACGAACGATGGGCAGGGTCATGTTGCGCTTCTTGCTGATTCCGTGTGCCTTCCTTGTTTGTGTCTGCCGCGCGGTGGCCGACGACCAGACTGCGATTCGCGCGATCGAGCAGCTCGGGGGCACCGTAAAGACGGCGACGCGTCTAGAAGATCAGCCGCCTTTCGACGTAAATCTCGACCGAATTGCCGACGCCGACGCGGCACTGGTTGAAGTCGCGAAGCTCAGTAGCGTGGCGAGGCTCTCGTTGGCAATGGCTAACGTGAGTCCAGCGGGATTCGGCACTCTCGGCACGCTGGAAAACCTTCGCGAACTGAATGTTAGCGGTACGGCCTTGGACGATGTCACGTTGGCGTATCTCGTCAGCCTCGAAGAATTACGCCACTTGAACCTCGCCCATACAAACATCACGGATCGCGGCTTCTCCCACCTTGTCGCGCTCCAGCAACTCGAGACGATCGACTTGGGTAATACGAGCGTGTCAGACGAATGCGTCGCGATGCTCGTCGCCTCACGGCAGTTGAATTGGCTGTGCCTCGACTCAACCCAGGTTACAGGGCGACACTTCGAAGGCTTGGCAAGGCTGCCCATGCTAGAGGTGCTGAATATCTCTCATACGCCAGTGAGTGACGAGGCGCTCCAACAACTTTGTGCCTCCAAGAGCCTTCAAGAACTGCTGGTAGCGCACACTAAAGTGTCTGATGCCGCGTTCCGCACGCTAGATGAAATTCAAGGGCTCACCAAACTGGGACTAAACGACACGCGGATATCGAGCCGCACACTAAGTGTCGTCGGAAAATGCAAGTCACTGCAGCAACTGAACCTGTCCGACACACAAGTCGCGGCCGGCGACCTCATGCGGCTCGCCCCCTTGCAATCGCTCGAGATGCTGGTCGCCCGCCATACCGATATTGCAGATGAAGACATGGAAGCCGCGGCGTCGCTGAAGTCGTTGCAGCAGCTTGATTTCTCCGATACACGGGTCAGTGACGATGGCATGGCTGCGCTGGCCACCCTGCCTCGCCTGAGCGTGCTCGTCATAGAGAGGACTGCTGTGGGTGACGACGGCATGACTGCTTTGGCAACGTGTCCAGCGCTACGAGAACTTGATGTGCACGGCAAGAGAATCGGCGATGCCGGGCTGCGAGTATTGTGCAGCATGCACGCGCTGACGGTTCTGTGCGCGGGAGAGACCAGTATTACGGACATGGGAGCAGAAGCACTGCGATCATTGAAGCAGTTGCAGCGACTCGACATCGAGTCGACCGAAATCTCCAACTTGGCATTAGCATCGATTGGACAGCTCAAAGAGCTGGAAGACTTGGGACTAGGGCACACGGCAGTCGACGACGACGGGTTGCGGCATCTTCGCCCTTTGAAGCGACTACGCATTCTGGGCGCTGGTCGCACCGGGATCACAGACGAAGGAATGAAAGTGATTGGCACCTTCGAGAATCTTGAGAAACTAGATCTAACGAGGACCCGCATCAGTGACCAGGGCGTGCGAGTCCTTTCGGCATTGAAGAAGCTTAAAGTACTCAGCCTCAGCGACACCAAGATCACGGATGACGCTGTCACGCACCTGGAGCAATTCCCGGAACTCAGGGCGCTCGACATCGATGGCACACAAATCAGCGCCTTCGCCAGATGGAGGCTGGGGTCGCCGGTCTTTCGCAAAGCGATTGAAAAGGAGCCTGAACGGTAGCGAAATCATTGGCCCCGTGGCCCCGCTACTCAGCCGCAGATCCGTGCGAACTCCGGTCGCCGCGTGTTCGCGCCGCCCGGGCGATTGCTACTCGACGAACTCAGGCACGACCAACCGCGGCACCACGCCTGCCTCGTAGCCGCGCCGCAACAGCGTGGCGACCGCTTCGCGCCCGCGCGGGCCGAAGTCGAGCGTCCAGTCGTTGACGTACATGCCGACAAACTCGTCGGCCTGGCCGCGGTCCAGATCGCGGCCATATTGCAGCGCGTGGTCGAGCGCTTCGCCGCGGTGCTCGAGCCCGTATTGAATGCTCGCCCGCAACAGGCGATTCAGCTCACGATTCGTGGCCGCACCCAGATCCTTGCGCAGAGCATTGGCCCCCAGCGGCAACGGCAAACCGGTTTGCTCGTGCCACCACACGCCGGTGTCGACGACGAGCTTCAGCCCGCGCGCACCGTAGGTGAGTTGCCCTTCGTGAATGATCAAGCCGGCGTCGATCGGCCGACCGTCGACCTCGCCGCGCTCGACGACGTCGAGAATCTGATCGAAGGGGACGACCACGTGCTCGAACTCGCCCCCCAGGCAGAGCCGCAGCGCGAGGAAGGCCGTGGTGAGCGTCCCCGGCACGGCGATCGTCCCGGTGCGCAAGTCGTCGAGCCCCATCGCGCGACGGGCCACGACCATCGGCCCGTACTTATCTCCCATGCTGGCGCCGCAAGGGCAGAGAATGTATTTGTCGCTCAAGTAGGCATACGCGTGCAGGCTGATCGCGGTCAGCTCGAGGTCGCCGTCGAAGGCCCGCCGATTGAGGGTCTCGATGTCGACCAACTCGTGGCGAAACTCGAACTCGCCCGTGTCGAGTTTGTCGTTGGCCAGCGCGTGGAACATGAAAGCGTCGTCGGGATCGGGGCTATGTCCGACGCGGATCAAGCGTTTGGTGGCTACGGTCACGAAGCATCCTCCCTTGACGTATGGCGGCCGGCCGAATCGACCGACGCCACGGTGCGCGATCAACTACTAGCGGCCAGCCTGGCCGACGGCGCGCGCCGGCGGCGCGAAAACCCCGCTGGGTCGACGAACTGGCCCCGCCCCCAGCGCGCGATTGTTCGCTGCGCGAGGAGGTCACGCGACCAATGCCCAGTTGAGCAGGAATTTCCCACCGGCCTGCCGCGCGGGTTTGCGCGACGCCGCCGGTTCAGTCCTGCTTGTTGACGTTCACGGCCCGCGGGCCTTTGCCGTCGCGCCCCGCTTCGACGTCGAACGTCACCGAATCGCCCATGCCGATCTCTTCGATCTGCAGGTCGACGAGCGAGGAGTGATGGAAAAACACGTCCGCCCCGCCATCATCCGGTCGAATGAAACCGAAGCCCTTTTCCGTTACGATCTTCTTCACTTTGCCCGCTGGCATGACCTAAACCCTCACCATCCACTACGAACGTGCCGCGGTTGCGGCAAAACTTGCCCAGTAGTGTGGCGAATCGCCCGAGTGGTAGCAAGTAGCGAGCCGGGGAAAACCGCCGCCCGGCGATTGGCCTAGCCAGCGGGCACGCGCTGTCGCTCGTCGCTGAAGATGAGAACCGCGACAACTGCCGGCCGCGCAACCGGAGCTGGGAAAAATCTCGCCCCCCGGAACCCAGGGCGACCGGCCCCCCGCGGACGCCGCAAAACGCTCAAGGGGGTCCGCCATTCGTTTGCGCGGCGACGCAATCGATCGGCTGGGTCAGTTGGGGCAAGCGCCAGCGCCGATCGAATCGTCCCGGTGGGAGCGTGCAGAAGCCGGAGAGAAACCGGCGACCGGCAATCAGGTCTTCGGACCGTTGGTGCCCCGATTGCCTGCGCGCGGCAGCGGCTTGCCGACCCCGCGGACGTCGTCGGGATCGAGCCGGCTGGCGCGGAGGTTTTCGCGTTGGATGGCCTCGTACACTTCCTGGCGGTGCACGGGGACTTCGGTGGGGGCATTGATGCCCAGCCGCACCTTGTCGCCGCGAATATCGACGACGGTGATGACGATGTTGTCACCGATCATGATGCTTTCGTCACGTTGTCGCGAAAGGACCAGCATCGCCGGCTCCTAGGTTGGCGTGTAGCTCAGGGGCTCAATTGGCGCGATCCACCGCGCGGCGGCACTCGCCAGACGCATCGCAGCGCCCGCGGGTACCGTTAGGCTGTTTTTCGCAATTTCACCGTGTCGCCGTGCAACGGATGCTGCAACGGCTGGTCGCCGCTATGAATCACTTGCCGCCCTTGCCGCTCGCTCAAGTTGATCACCAGCGGCGCTTTGAGGTTGAGCGTAATCCCTTGCTCGTTCTTGCCGACGATGACCAGCACCTGCGCAGCCCGCACGTCGTTGAGCCCCAGCGGGGCCAACTCAGAGCGCGCCAGGCGAAGCTGATAGTCGGGCACAAAGCGCCGCGGACTGACGACGGCCAACGCCATTTCTGGCCGGGTCGTGCTTTGCAGCCAACCGAGCGCGTCGTTCTGGGCGTCGGCCAGCAGCACCCACTGGCGACACTCGGCCAGGCCCAACAGTCCTTCGGGGAACCAGATCAAATCGTCGACTTCGACTTCGACTGATCCAAAACGTGATGTTGCCAGCAACATGGCGGTAGCCAACCTTCCGTGGATCCGGCTCGGCCACAGGGGCGACAAGCGAACATTCCGGCGACCATGCCGGTATGACGACACCAGAGAACATCGGCGCGCCGCGCCGTAAGAGAATAGGAAATTCCGCGAGTCTGCGAATTCCTCGCAATTTGTACCGATCGCGACGGCCCTACCGGGCGACGATGGTGTCTGGAACCACCTCGATCGCGCGGCGGACCAGTCGTCCGTCACACGCTCGGCGGTTCCAGACACCTGTGCCGGGCGCTGCAGCTATTCAATAAACCGCCGCAACAGAATCGCGTTCTCGGCGTTGTGGGATTCGCCCCGCTGGAAGCCGACGGGGATCGAACGATCGACGATGAAGAACGACCGATGGCGGCGCACTTCGCCGGTGTCGGCGCCCGCCTCGCGCCCCAGGCGGTAGCCGTCGGGGTGTCCTTCGTCGATCGGCACCTGGTCGCACTCGAAGTAGCCGAGCGTCACCCACACGGCATAGACGTTCGAGCGGTTGGTCACCAGTCCGCCGATCTTGTGCAGCGGCTTGTAGAACGTCGCAGGGTTGCCGACCGGATCGGCATAGGCCGGACCCGTTACCGGCGTGGGCGTGCCCGAACTGTTCAACTGCACGGCGTTGGCCAGCAGCGGCGTCATGCCGGTCAGCGGATCGACGCGCAACAACGTCGCGTCGATCTCGTTGCGCGGCAACGGCGCGGCGGCCGGCACGCCCAGATTGAACAGCCGCATGTTGGCCGTCGGCACCATGTAGGTGCCCGCGTACGAGCGGAACGGCGTCGCGAAGTAGGTCGGCAACAATCCGCCGTTGCGATCGCGCGGCGGATCGACCAGCAAGTTCGGCACCGGATCGGGGGCCGCGATGAAGTTCAGCAAGTTCGCCGGGTTGCTGCCGCGGCGGCTGAGCATCAGCTTCATCCACTGAATGGTTGTCTGCTGCAAGGGGGGAGTCGCACCGGCCGGCGTATCGGTCGTGCCGTTGACCAGCCCGGCCCACACGTTGCCGTGCGCGATCGTGTTGATATTCACCTTGCCAGGCTCACGGAACCGCGGCACCCGATTGAACGGGGGATACAGCCCGCGCCGCATCGTCTCGGGCATGGTTGGCGGCGCCACGCCAAAGGCCGTATTGACCGGCGCCGGGTTGAGTATGGTCTCGGTTCCGGTGAACCGGCTCGGCACCTGCACGAAATCCATGATGCGGAAGAAATTCGGCAGCGAATAGGCGGGGGGCGAAATGGGCAGCCCCGGGATCGCCCCCGGCGGAATCGCCAGCGACATGTACATCGGGCCGAGCATGCCGTAGGGAACCACCCGGAAGGGATCGTTGTTGGGGATGTTGTTGGCGTTGACGGGAATCAAATAGGGGTTTTTGAGCGGGTCGGTCAAGTTGGCCGCCGACACCGCCGGATCGCGCACGACATAGCCGAACAACAGTTCGAACGGGTGCGCCACCGGAATCATCATCAACTCGTACGGGTTGATGAACGGCCGGTTGAACCAGGGGAAGGCCGGGAAAGGCGCTTGCAGCGTCGTGAGTTGCGGGTCGCCGCGGTAGACCGTCTGCCCTGCTCCGAGCGCGGCGTCGTAGGGGTTGCCGTTGGCCAGCGGCGCGCCGAAGACGCGGTTCAGGTAGCCGAGCGTGTTCTTGCCCGAGGCCAGGTTCGTCGGGTCACCGTTATTCGGCCCCTGACCGCTGGTGGCCGAGAAGTTATTCGACCAGATGTTCGGCCGCTGCTGTTCGATGAAGCCGCGCTCGCGGGTCTCGAACTTGAACGCCGGCGTCGGCGTGGGCGGAATGCCCGGCTCGTCTCCGGTCGTCTGCGGCGGCTCGCTGTTGTAGACCGTCAGATCGACATACATCATGTCGACCGACAGGTACGGGTTGACTGGCAGGCTCGATTGATGACCGGTGCTCCCCTGCTCGGGGTTCCAGGGCAACAACGGATTGGCCAACCGCTGCAAGTAGACGGTGAACTTCTTGAGCGCCGTGCCATTCATCGTGCTGGGCTGCGCTTGCAGGATGGGGTTCGTCGTATCCCAGGGCGTGCCTTCGTTGATCGGTGTCACGTCGTCTTCGGTCAGGTAGTTGTCCGCTGCCGATCCCTTGTATGGCTCCGACAGACTCAGTCGACGCGAGCCCGCCGGCGTCTGATCAATGACAATCCCCACGGGCCCCAGCGGCCGGCCGAGCGTGTTGTGGATGTTCGATCCATTGCCATCGATCGACACGCCGGAGGTCGTCTGCATGTTGGCCATCGGGTTCAGATCGATCGTGCTTCCGGCTGCGCCGTTTAGCCCGCGCATCACGGTCGAGGTGGCGCCGCCGATCACTGCGTACCCCCCCGGCGGGATCAAGATTTGCGAGGGTTGGCCGGCCGTGTCGCGATAGAAGGGCTCTTCGCTGGCGGGCGAAATCGCCGAGACGCGCGAGCTGTTCGTGCTGAAGTAGATCGTGCGGTCGACCTTGGTCGGATTCGGCGCAGGCGAGCGCGGGTTATCGGGCGCTTCGTCGACGTCGCGGTCGGCGTTCACGACCGCCATTCGCCAAACGGGATCGCCGTTGGGGGCCGTGCGGTCGAGTTGGAACGAGTAGCGGTCGGTCGCCGAATCGTAGTGATAAAACTCAGCCGGCGGCATTCCACCGGTGCCCCAGACCGTCGCTTGCGGCGAGCTTTGCATCTTGGCCGGCGGATTCCAGGGAACATACAGCTCGAAGAAAACAGTCCCCTGCGGCCGTTTCACCTGGTCGTAGTCGATGTCGGGCGGCCGGGCCATCAACGGCTGATGGACCGAGTTCATCGCCTTGGTGTCGGCCTTGGTGTCGGCCGTGCGGCGGTCGTGCCAGGCGATCGACTCGGTGATCAGCAACTCGGGGCGCTCGCACCCCCACACCAGCCCTCGGTAAGCGCCGGCTCCCGAGGCAGGTCCCTCGATGGTGCCAGGATTGTCGTCGATGTTCCATGTCACGCCGGAACCGGTGTCGTCGAGGAATGGCGTGGCGTCGAACTCGAACGGCGTCATGATCGAGTCGGCGTCGCGCGAGTCGACGACGTTGACCGCCCACTGCGCGAAGCGGCGATAGATGTCGGCCGCGAACCAGGTGTCGGCCGGGTCCGAGATCGAATTGTTGTGAATCGTCACGATCAACTGGATCAGCTTCTGGTCGAACAGGCTGCACATCATGATGTACAGGTGACGAGCATAGAGCTGGCGGGCCAGTAGATCGTTGCCGTCGGCGTTGAACATGCCCGCCGGCGCCCCCGAGATCGAGCTCGGCTGATACAGCCCGTCGTTGTTGTGATCCATTCGCACGCCGCCGATCGGCAGCGGCGCGCTGGGGTCGTCCCACAGCCATTCGCCGGGACGATTCGAACGGTCAGGACCAACTACCTCGCTGAAGATCTGCCCACCGGCGTTCGACGACAGCGCCTCGTCGACAACACCGAAGCCGGGTTGACCCGGCTGCGTGTCGTCGCGGCCATTGCCGAAAGGACGATTGATGTCGAGCTTCACGCCCGCCAGCAGATCCCAGGGAAGTAGTTTCTGGAGGGCCACGTTGGCCTTGACCATTTCGCTGGCCGACATCGATGAGATGAACCCGTTGGCGCGCAGCCGGCTGCACACCAGGTCGGTCAGTTGCATGTTGAAGGGGGTCAAGCCGGCGGCCGCCACGTCTCCGCCCAACTCCATGGTGGGCAGCATCGACGGCACGTTGACATCCCAACTCTCGGTCGTCACGAGTTTGCGATTGATGGCGGCCAGCGTGAAATTGGGCGTTTGCCCAGGCGCGGCCCCGGTCTCGAAGGCGCTGGCGGCCAGCTCGATCAGCCGCCGCGGCATGCTCGCCGAGTCGATGTCGTTGTAGCGCAGCAGCCGTTCCCATTCGGCGGGGGTAAACGGGCTGTCGACCTCCGAGGTCTGCGCAGCGCCAACCGCTCGCCCCCGCTGCGCGCGGCGCGACAGGTTGATGTCGTAAGGGCTGGCGGTCTTCTCAAAAACCGCGCTCGACAGGTCCCCTTCACCGGCGTTGCGGTAGATCGGCTGTCCGTGCGTGTCGTAGGCCACGGAACCGTCGCCGTTGAGATCGGGCGGCGTGCTGAACTCGGTCGCCGGATTCAGCGGGATCGGCGGGTTCTTCTGCGGCCGAACGTCCCAGTAGCTGTTGGGCAAATCGAACTGCCGCCAGCGCGCCTGCCAGGCGGTGCGGATGTCGAAGGGGCCCAGCACGCTACCGGGGAGCGGGAACGGCGACAGCGAGGCGCTGGCCGCCCAGCGCTGCGCCTCGCCATAGCGACCGTCCACGCGCAGGTTTTGCGACCCACCCGAGGCCCAATCGTTGGCGTTGGTCGGCCAGCCCTGCAGCAGCCGCAGGTATTCGGCCGGGTTGGTGACAAACAGCGGCCGCAGATTGATCTCGGCCGGGCCGTAACCGAAGCCCTCGGGAAGGATCACCGGTTGCGTGCCATTGGTCCCCGCCGGCGGGAACGGATAACCATATTGGGCGCTCGTCGAGGCGTTGGGCAGCGGCAACGGCCAGTTCATCAGGGCCGCGGCCAATTGCGTGGGGTTCGACGCGCTGGGAGCCAACACCGTGTAATCGCGCGCCAGCTCCAGCGATTGCACGAGCGTGCCGTGGGCGTTGAGGTTGAGCTTGCCATCCTGGTCGAGGCACAAGATCGCCACCAGCGGCTTGACCATCCGGCCATCGGAACGCATCTGCGGCGACAGGCCGACGTCGACCCAGACGCTGTCAGCAGCGCCATCGCCGTCGTTGTCGACGTCCCAGGAGAAGTAGATATCGGGCGTGCCGTCGCTGTTGGTGTCGACGCCGCGGCCGCCGAGCACCGGGTCGAAGCCCAGCGGGCTGGGATTGCTGCCGGTGAAGTTGGGATGGTCCGCGCCAGGAAATCCGCCGACGGGGCGCATCATCGCCCGCCGCAGAATGCGCTGCGCCGCCGGGCCGGAATTCCACAACTGTGCGAATGTTGGACCGGTGGGCCCCGGGCTCGAAGGCGGATAGGTCACGCTTCCGCCCAGCGCCGCGATTCGCTGCATCCAGTAGTGCAGCAGCTCGGGCCGGTGCAGCGAGGGGATCGCCACCGGCGCGTCGCCGACGTTGACCGGCACGCGCTCGTAGCCCAACAGCATGTTCTGCATGTCGGCGGCGTCGTGATCTTCGTCGGCGCCGCCAGGGCCAGCCGCGTCGAGATACTCCGGACCAATCGGGCCGACCTTAGTATTGGGGGTGAAATACTTGGGGTTGGGCAGCAGTGCGTACTCACCCGTGCTGACCGGATCGATCGCCCCCAGAAACGGAAACGTGGCGTCGGTGGCCGGCGGTCCGCTGAGTGGATTAGCGGCGCGGGCCAGCACGTCGGCCATGTTCTGGGAAATATCGAGCCCGAAACCGGTGCCGTTGAACGCGGCGCCGTTGACCAGCACGCGATTGCCGACCGCCAATTGCGAGGCGACCACCGCGGCGTCGACGTCTTCAACCAGCACCGTCATCAATAGTTGGTTGGGGGTCGGGTCGAAGCTGAGAATGCGCCAGCTATGGTTCTCCAGCGGCCCGGTCGTAATCGTCAGCACGCGCCCCGACAGCGCGCCGATCAACGGCGAAACGCGCTGCCCGCTGTCGAACTGCACGTTGAAGCGCAGCAGTTGGCCGTACTGCGCCCAGGGGGTCGACGGCAAACTGGCGTTGGGATTGTTGATGATGGTCCCAAGCAGCCCGTCGTTGCCATACATGTCTTCGAGCAGGCAGTGTGGCACCAGCGACGAGTGTGGATTGTTCGAGCCGACGAGGATCTGCATCAGTGTCTGATCGAGCTGCGCGCGCGGCGTGTCGTAGTTGCGCTCGACGTTCGACAGAATTCTGGCGGATTGCTTGTGCGCATGGGCCACGATCACGAAGGTGACCGTCACCAGGGCGAACAGCGCCAACAGCGCCATCACGAACAACAAGATGATCCCGCGACGCGCGGGGCGCCGGGGAGTGCGATTTCGAATGCGACGCGACATGATGCTCATTTCCACTCAGGGCCCCTGGTGGATGACTCTTCTCTGGCTTAAAAGGGGACGGGGATCATTTCTTTGGTTCTTTTCTCCCCACATCCATGACAGCCCTAGCCGTCAGAAATGATCCCCGTCCCCTTTTTTACTCCCAGCCGCTTGTTCCGTTGACTTCCAGCGTGCGCGTGTAGACGCCGATGCAGTTCTCCAACAAGATGGCGTACGACGTTGGCGGACCCGCGCCGTCGACGTCGACGAATTGCGGCGTCGCCGGCCCGGTTGGAAAGGGATTCCAGTCGGGACCGGTCAACGTCACGTCGACTTGCCACTCCGACGCCGCTCCCGCGCTAAACAACGTCGGCTCGCCGGCCGACACGACGCGGTACCACTTGAACTCGGCCCGGCGGTTCAAGGGCGCCGTCAGCGGCGGGTTTAGCGGAATTGGCGGACTGTATGTCCCCGGGGGCGTAAAACCTGAAATCGTGGCTTGGCTCGACATGCAGGCCGAGGCAAACGTGATCGAGGCCCCCACCGGCGGCGGGCTCCCCGAGGCCCCCTCCAGCGTCCAACCTGCCAGCAAAATCCAGGTGTTCGGCCGCACCCGCGGCATGTCGCTGCGATCGACCGGCGTGCCGGCTGCCGCGGTCGGGCCGGGCAGGCGAAGCCGGACGTCGCCACCCCCCCAGCCGATTCCGCCCGAGAGCATGTCGGCCAGCACCACGCGTTCGGTCGGAGGCGCGCCGACGCGATCGGCGACGGTCCAGCTTCCCAGCGTACTCGGCAAAATCAAGTCGCGTTTGTAGAAGACCGCGATCGACACCTCGCAGCGGCGCCGCGAGTAGATCGGATTGAGCGCCGTGTACGGCGTGTCGCTGCCGGGCAACGGTACGATCGTGGCCATCCAGGTGTAATCGCCCGCCGATTCCTGCCGCCGGGCGGTGCCATAAACTGGCTGCGAGCGGATCGTGGCGTCGCCCGGTTGATCGAACAGGCGATCGTCCTGGATCATGAAGATCCGCTCGGCCATGGGGTAAGTCATCGGCGGCACCGCAGGCGCGATTTGTGCGGCGGCCCACCTCCACGCCCGCAGGTTGACGCGCGACATCCGCGGCGGCGGCAGCGGCGCCGACGCAAAAACCGACATGTCGACATCGCTGGCGTCCATGAGGAAGTACGGGAACGCGCGCCCCGGCCAGGGCTGCTGCAGTGACATGCCATTTTGGAACGCCACCAGCGCGTTGCGCGTGATGAACAGCGGATCGATGCAGACGGCATTCCCCAGATCGAGCGGCGTGGGCAACTGCGGCCCCTGCACGTTGGGATCGCCGGTAAAGTCGAGGTCGTACCACAGTTGCTGCGGCGCGCCGGGGATGTAGTTGCCCGACCCATCGGCGTAGGTCGGTGGAAATGGATCATCGGCCCCATCCTGGTGATTCATCCAATTGTCGACGCACAACATGCCGCGGGCGCGGACATCGCGCATGGCCAGCCGGCCGGCCGCCGAACTGCGTTCGCTCTTGGCGGCGTCGACGATGTCGGCCTGCCCCACCGGCAGCAGGGCCGCCAGCCCGAGCAGCCCGACCGAGAGGATGAACATGGCGATCAGCACTTCGAGCAAGCTGATACCGGTACGGAGTAACCTGGCTGCCACATGAACTGTAGCCGGGGTCTGCGATCCCGGATGCCCGGCTCCCCTCTCCCCTCGTGGGAGAGGGTGCCCGCGACGAAGTTGCGGGCGGGTGAGGGGGGCCGTGTTGCTCGCTGAACCGCACAAGCTTCCTTCACCCTCACCCCGGCCCTCTCCCATCGAGGGAGAGGGAGAAATGCACGACACTGGCAGAGCCAGTGGCACCCGGCCGGCGCGTTTCACACACCCTGCGAATTGCTTCAAATGCTTGCCGCGCATCGTTATCGCCCTCCCAAGGTTTGGCCTTCGAGGGCCAGGCGACGGGCAGCGGCCAAGTCACCGGCGTAACTTCCGGTCGCGAAGGGCTGCCCCGACGGGGGATTCAGCGGCACGTTCTCGGTGCTGGTCACCAGGCCGTTCTGCGGGAAGATGGTGATCCACAGATTGGTTGGATCTCGCCAGTTCTCGGCGCCGGCGCTGTTGGCCGCGGGGACTTTGTCGCGCTGCCCGAGCAACAGAAAGATCGGCGTGGTCGGCGGCAACGCATACGGCGTCGGCTGACCGCTGGCGTCTGGCCCTGAGCAGGCGATTCGCTCGACGGAACCAGTCGGCGAAAACAGCACCACGACCGGAATGACGTCGTTTGGGAAGAACGGCTGATTCGCGTTGGTGTCGTCCAACGGGCAGAAGCTCAACCCGAACGGAGTGATCGGCGTGGTCGATGCCGGCATCATCCCCGAGGCCGCCAGGTCGACGACGATCCCCTCGGGCAGTTGCAACGGCGGAGTCGAAGTCTTCACCGGTTGGCGCATGATCTGATAGGGAACGCCCAGCGGAAAGTCCGGGACCAGCGCCGTGGTGCCGCCGGTCGGCACGATCTGCCAGGGATTGGCCGACGTGGGGGGCGCGAGGTATCGCATCGTCGTCGAGTTGTACGGGATGTTGCTATCCGACTCGATTGCCCCCGAGATGATCTGATACTGATGACCCTGCGCGTTGAATTTGATGTAGTCGCCGATGCGCACCAGGCCGAAGCCTTCGGGTGCTCCGCCCCCGGGCGTTCCCAGGCCGGCGATCGCCCCACTGCCAAAGCCGCCGACGACCAACGCCCGCGAGTAGAGCGTGTCGCCGCTGTAGGGAGGAGGGACTTCGACTTGCCAGAGCGTCAGGCACATTTCGGGGACAGGCGTGGGAGCCGGCAGCCCGGCCTTGATCAAGGCCGACGTGCTGGCGTTGCCGGCGCCGGTGAAGCGCTCGAGCATCACGCCGGTCGCGCGGCCGGTGCTCATGGCGGTGTCGCGTGCTTGGGCGAAGTAGCTGGTCACTTCGCGGCTCGCTTCGCGCTGTCGGCGGCCGGCCAGCGCCGGGGCCAGCACCGGGATGGCAATCGCCGTGAGCATCATGATGATGACGATCGTCACCAGCAGCTCGACGAGCGTAAAGGCGCGGCGCTTGGGCAAGGCCCGTGGCACCCGCTCTGTAGCCGGTGTCTGCGACCCCGGTCCGGCCTCAAAGAGGCCGGCTACAGAAACGAACACTGTAGCCGGGGGCTGCGACCCCGGTCCGGCCTCAAAGAGGCCGGCTACAGGGCCGATGCGGTCGGCTACGGGGCCGTTCAAGTTGTGCACATCACCACTCGTCATTGCCGGGCGTCGATCTGATGGTTGTGAATGTTGTCGTCGGCGCTACCGCCGGCATAAAAGCTGTCGGCCGTCAGTTGAGCGGCCGGGATCACCGTGCCGCGCTGAAACGATTGCGAGCCCGACGCGTCGAGATAGGCCAGGTACGGGTCGCTGTACTCTTGCGCCAGATCGGTTTGTGACTTCAGCAGGAAGTACAGGCCGAACGAGCCGCGGGCGTCGTTGCGCCCCGAGCCGTCGGGACCGGCCGAGACGATCAGCGGAAAGATCGCGTAGCCGCGCGGAGCACGTGGATTGGACGCGCTGTCACCAACCGCGGCGGCCTCTAGAGAGCCCTTCGCAATTCGATCGACGCCGCGAGGATCGAACGGATCGGGAAACAACGCCGGATCGTGTTCGCCCGTTAACGGATTAACTGGTTGCAGCTCGGAGTAGAAACCGGCCGGCCAGCGAATCCACTCGATCGGCGTCCCCCAGGCGTCGACGAACTCGGGCATGCCGTCATTGTCGGTGTCGGCCACGTCGCGCGAGTGCCAGGGGACGCTGGTCGACGTGGCATCGGCAAAGCCGGTCGTCATCACCAGGTACAGGCATTCGGCCGATTGAAACTGCGCTGCTAGCGCCGGGCGGCCAGTCGCGGGATCGCCCTGGTAGATAATGTCGATGATCGACTGACTGGGATTGATGGCCTGCACGCGCCGCAAGTAGGCCATCCGCAGCGCGGGAAAAGTCGGTAGCGGTGGTCCGCCGGGGGACAACCAGCCGCTCGAATTGCCCAACAACGTCGCGCCCGGCGCTGCCGAAGCCAGCGCGGCGTTCTGCGAATTCGTCCAGATCCGCGCGTCGGGCAAAAACACCAGGTCGTTGTAGCGGTCGGGCAGTTCCATCCGCATCAGTTCGCGCAGCGCGGCCAGTTTAAGGCCGGCAATGCCCGAAACCACACTGCCACTGTTGCGGCGCGGCACGCCGGGGGTCGCAGGGTCGAAGAACGTCCCGGGCTGGCCCCCCGCGTTGGCGACCGGAACAAACGCGCCGGAGCTCGCATCGTACGACATAAAGTCGATCGGCAGCCGCCGCGTGCGGTAGCTGTCCCAGCGCGAGGCCAGTTGCGTGTGCAATCGGGCGATTAACCCCTTAGTGCGGGAGCGGCGGGCCACCTCCTGAGCCTGAAACAACGCCGCCAACCCCAGCCCGGCAATGATGCCAATGATGGTGATCACGACCAGCACTTCGATGAGCGTAAAACCGCGCGGCCGACATCGTGAGTTGCGATCGTACGGGGACAGGGTCTTTGACCCCGGAAGCCCGGCCTCGCAGAGGCCAGCTACAGGAACGAACGCTGTAGCCGGGGTCTTTGACCCCGGAAGCCCGGCCTCGCAGAGGCCAGCTACAGATATCCCGGCCTCGCAGAGGCCGGCTACAAGTAACCCGGCCTCAAACAGGCCGGCTTCAGCGTCGGCGTTAAGCGCGCGGTCGTGGATCATTGAAAGGCGTCTCCCAACCGGCGCTCGTAGAAGTTGGTCAGGTTGTCGTAGTCCTGCTCGACGAAGTTCAAGCCCGAGGGAAAGTACTCCACCTTCGAAAAGTACGGTGCCGCGGGCGATGTCGACGTCGTCATGTTGGTCGGCGCAACGTCGGGATTGAGCAAGCCGTCGAGACCGCACGAGATGATCTGGAAGTTCTGCGACTTCTGCCAGCTCAGCACCGGCTTGCCGGTGGGCACCCCCTCGTTGGCGTAGGGATAGACCGCGCCCCAAGTCAACGCGAACGTGGCCAACGCCAATTGGTCGGGAGAGGCCGTAAAACCGCTCGGGCCGGTCTGTGGATAGCAAGGGCCAAGCTCGTACACCAGGTTGTCGAAGTAGACCAGCGGCGGCGGCTGGTCGGCCTCTTTGGCGCCGGCGTGCAGATACTCCCACCAACCATCTCGATCGCGATCGACGAGTCGCGATGGCTGAAAGGGGAACGTCGGCGGCGTGCGCCCGGTGAGCGTGTTGGGATCGGCGGGGTTAATGATCTGGTTTTGCGGATCGAGAAACGGGCTCGTGGCGTCGGCGCGGAAACCGGCCAGCTTGTTTTCGGCCGTGGGGTTGGGGATGCCTCCCAGCCAGAAGACCAGCGTTTCGGCCGGGTCGAGGTTCTCGATATCAAGCCCGCCGTCGGCCGCGGAGCTACCGGTGCTCGACGCGGTCAGCGCGATCGTGCCGGGGGTCACGGCATTGGCCGCCGTGACGAGTCCTTTGGTGGAAAGCGAAATCTGCGCCCGCATCGCCCCGTAGTTGGCCGTGTAGCGCGGAAAGGCCTTGGCGACGAATCGTTGGATGCGCTGCTGTTTTTGCGTCGGTGTTTCGCCGATGAACTTGCCGAACGTCGGCGGATAAGCGCCACGTTCGCTCTTGAACGATTCGACCGCCGTATTGAGCTGATTGATGTCGGCCAGAATGCGGGTTTGTCGGGCGGCGATGAGCGCCCGATTGGCCGCGAACCCCAAGATCGTGGCCAGGATGCCGATCAGAAAGATCACCATCAACAGCTCGATGAGCGTAAAGCCCGCGCGGCGGCGACTCGTCCCCGATGACATGTTCGATATCCTTTCGGTCCGTCCAGTGATTCGTTCAACGCGGCGTTCGTAAGCGCGTTACATCCAAGCCCAGGGAAGACTGGTTGAGTCGTTCCCCCGCCGTACGATCTGAATCCAGTCTTCCCTGGGCTTTGTGGTTTCCGCTTACGTCAACGTCTCGATCAACTTGATCAGCGGCAGGAACAGCGCGATCACGATGAAGCCGACCATACCGCCCAAGACGATAATCAACAGCGGTTCCAACAAGCTCACCAAGCTCTCGGTCAGCACGGCCACCTCTTCGTCGTAGGTGTCGGCCACCTTGTAGAGCATCGTGTCGAGCTCGCCTGTCTCTTCGCCGACGTCGACCATGTTCACGACCAGGTCGTCGACGATGCGGGCGTTCATGCGCAATACATAGATCAACAGCCCGATCGGGCCGCCGATAAAGGCCATCCAAAAGAACGCCGTCACGAAGTTGAAGCCGGGGCGACTGTTCTCTTTCATGGGGCGCGCGATCGATTCCCCTTCGCGGATGGCGTCGTACACGCGGCCATACATCCGCTCGAAGACCGCATTGCCGCTCGTCTCGCGGGCGATATTGAGCGCTTCGAGAATCGGCACGCCGCTGGCCACCAGCGTGCCCAGCGTGCGGCTGGTGCGGGCCATGATGTTCTTTTCGATCAAGGCTCCGAAGACCGGCACCTTGAGGGTGAAGAGATCCCAGCCGAAGCGGCCCGCCTCGAACTTGCGCACCAGCTTGACGAACAGCCAGATGCCCACCGGGATCAGCGGCAACAGGTAGAAGTATCTGATGACGATGTCCGAGGTCGAGATCAGCACTTCGGTCATCGCCGGCAGCTCGGTCTCGAAGTCCTCGAAGATCGTTTTGAACTTCGGCACGATGAACTTCATGATCAGCACCAGAATGATCGTGGCAATCAAGACCACGACGACCGGGTAGACCATCGCCCCCTTGACCTTGCGGCGCAACGACTGGGCCTTTTCCTGGAACTCGGCCAAACGCCGCAGAATGACTTCGAGCGCACCGCCGGCTTCGCCCGCCTTGATCATGTTGATGTACAGCCGGTCGAAGCACTTGGGGGCCTTGCCCATGGCCTCGGACAAGGTGGAGCCGGCTTCGATGTCGTCGCAGACGTCGATCAGCGAGTTTTTCAAGCGGCCCGGCTTCGACTGCCCTTCGAGAATTCGCAGGCTGCGCAAGATCGGCAGGCCGGCGTCTTGCAGAATGCTCAACTGCCGCGTGAAGGTGGTGAGTTGCTTGCCGCCGACGCCGCCGATGGCGAACGTCTTGCCCTTGTTGTCTTTCTTCTTTTTGTCGCCGGCGCCTTTGCGGGCCTTCTTCACCGCGATCTTGGTGACGAAGTAGCCCATCTGGCGGATCGTTGCTTGTGCCTCTTCTTCGCTGGGAGCCTCGAGCTGATCCTTGATCTCGGCGCCCGTGGCATCCATGGCCTCGAATACATAGATTGGCATGGCACGATTTCCTGGATAACGGTTATGAACGCTGGGGCCGCCCGCGGGTGGCGGTGTTGGCAGTTGGTTTAGGCATCGAGCACGGTCTCGCGAATGACTTCGTCGAGGGTGGTTCCCCCTTCGTAGGCCAGGTGCATGCCGGCGTCGCGCAGCGAGACCATGCCGTGGCGGCGGGCGACTTCGCGCAGTTCGTCGGTAGCGGTATTGCGGATGATCATGTCGCGCAGCTCGTTGTTCATGATCATCAGCTCGAATAGCCCCACGCGCCCCTTGTAGCCGGTGTTGTTGCAGACGTCGCAGCCCCGGCCGCGATAGAATTTTTTGCCGGCGATGTCCTTGGGCGTGAGCTGCAAATCGACCAGCATCTCGTTCGTCGGCTTGACCTCCTCGCGGCACTGCGTGCAGATGCGCCGCACCAGCCGTTGGGCGAGGATCGCCTCGACCGTGGCCGTGATCAAAAACGGCGGCACGCCCATGTCCTTGAGACGCGTGATCGTGCTGGGGGCGTCGTTGGTGTGCAACGTGCTGAAGACCGTGTGCCCCGTGAGCGACGCCTGCACGGCGATTTCGGCCGTTTCCAGGTCGCGGATTTCGCCCACCAGAATGCGGTCGGGGTCCTGCCGCAAAATCGCCCGCAGGCATTGCGCGAAGGTGTTGCCAATCGACGAATCGATGGGCACCTGAACGATGCCGTCGATGTCGTATTCGATCGGATCTTCGGTGGTGATGATCTTGTCGTGAATGTGATTCAGTTCGGACAGCGCGCTATAGAGCGTGGTGGTCTTGCCCGAACCCGTCGGCCCGGTGACCAGAATGATGCCATTGGGGCGGCCGATCACTTCGCGAAAGCCCTGCAGCGTGCCGGCCCCCATGCCGACGGCGTTGAGGTCGAGATTCACGACCGAGCGGTCGAGCACCCGCATGACGACGCTCTCGCCGAACATGGTGGGGAGCACGGCCACGCGCAAGTCGACCGGGTGGCCGCCAACGGTTAGTTCGATGCGGCCGTCTTGGGGCAGCCGGCGCTCGGCGATGTCGAGATTCGCCATGACCTTGATGCGTGTCGTGATGGCGAATGCCAGATGCCTTGGCGGCGGAACCATTTCGTACAACACGCCGTCGGCCTTGACGCGAATCTTAAACTCGTCTTCGAACGGTTCGAAGTGCAAGTCGCTGGCGTGCTCTTTGATCGCCAGCAGCAGCACCATGTTCAACAGCTTGCGAACCGGCGCGCTGTCGGCCAGGGCTTCGACGCTGGTCAGGTCGATCGGCCCCTCTTTGTTGAGCGCGGCGGCCGCCGCGGCCAGGTCCTCGTCTTCTTCGATACCGGCGACGAGCGTTTCCACGCTTTCCGACTCGCCGGCGTAGTAGCGCTCCAAGGCGCGCTTGACATCCGCCTCGGTAGCGACCACCGCGCGGATGTCGTAGCCCAAGAAGTTGCGCAGCTCGTCGATCACCGAGAGCTTCTGCGGATCGCACATCGCCACGGTGAGCGTGTTATCGCGAAAGCTGACCGGCACGATTCGATAGAGCTGCGCCATCGGCTCGGTGACGTGATTGAGCACCTCTTGCGGCACGACCGTGTCGGCCAGGCTGATGACCTTGAGCCCCATCTGCTCGGCCAGGGCCTGCGCCAGTTGCTCGGCGTTGATCAGCCCCATACTCTCGGCGACCTGGCCCAGCAGTTCGCCAGGGCGATTCTGCTGCTCTTCGAGCACCAGCTCGAGCTGATCGTCGGTGATGAAGCCTAGATCGACCAGAATCTGGCCGATGCGTCGAATCGCCATCGTTGTCGAACCCCCCGGTCCCGTGGGGCGGCCGTGGGCCGCCTGTGTTGCCGCGTCGTTGAGTTGTTAGTGCCCGCGCCCGCCGTTGCGCCCCGGCTTGGCGTCGCCGTCGTCGTCGTCGTCCTCTTCCTCCATCAGGCCCTTTTCCGCCCGCGCGATGCGCACGGCCAGTTCGTCGGGCTTGTTGCTTTTGACCATCACCTCTTCCTTGGCGCAGGTGCCGTTCTTCCAGAGCTTGAAGAGCGTGTCGTCCATGAGCTGCATGCCGTACTTGGCCCCGGTCTGAATCGACGAGGTGATGCGGAACGTCTTGTTTTCGCGAATCAGGTTGCCGATGGCCGGCGTGACGACGAGCATCTCGTGCGCGGCCACGCGGCCGCCGCCGATCCGCGGCAGCAACTGCTGCGACAAGACGCCGATGATCGACGTCGACAACTGCACGCGGATCTGCTCCTGCTGCGTCGTCGGGAACACGTCGATGATGCGGTTGACCGTACCTTCGGCTCCCGTGGTATGCAGCGTGCCGAACACCACGTGGCCGGTTTCGGCCGCAGTGATCGCCGCTTCGATCGTTTCCAAGTCGCGCATTTCGCCGACCAGGATTACATCGGGGTCCATGCGCAACGCGCGGCGAATCGCCTCGGGAAAACTCGGCACGTCGACGCCGATCTCCCGCTGGTTCACCGTGCACCGCTTGTGCTGGTGATAGAACTCGATCGGGTCTTCGATCGTGATGATGTGGTGATCGATGTTCTCGTTGAGGTGATTGATCATGCTCGCCAGGCTGGTGCTCTTGCCCGAACCGGTCGGCCCGGTCACCAGGAACAAGCCGCGCGGCCGCATGATCAGGTCGGCGCAGACCTTCGGCAGCCCGAGCTGCTCGAAGGTCATGAAGTCGTTGGGAATTCGCCGTAACACCATGCCGACGCAGCCGCGCTGCTTGAAAATGGCGACGCGAAAGCGGGCGGCCGTGCCGAACGCGAATCCAAAGTCGGTGCCGCCGACCTCTTGCAGTTCCTGCTGACAGCGCTCGGGGGTGATGCTCTTCATCAAGGCGACGGTGTCGTCCGACTCGAGCACCTTGGTCTCGAGCCGCCGCATGCGTCCGTCGAGCCGGATGACCGGCGGTTGACCGACGGCGATGTGCAAGTCGCTGGCCTTTTGATTGACCACCGTCTGCAGCAGTTTGTCGATGAGCAGAGTACCCACTGCGTTATTTCATCCTGTCCAAGTAGGAGGTTGGCAGCATCCGCGGCCAATTGCCGGTCCGGCCGTCGCGGGCGAGCAGCCACGAACGCGACACAATCGCGCTCCACGGAGCTACGTCGGTCGTTGCCGCCGCCGCTTATGGCGTGGCGGCCACTAGTTCGTGGCTGGCTCAAATCGCGCCGGTGTTCCGGTTCCAGCGGTTGGCCAGTGGATAGACAAGTTCGCGCTAACGGCCAGCCTGTTCGTGCCTGCCGAACGAGCTCGTTTCTCTTCTCGTGAAGGTCTCGTTGGGGTTCCTGCCGCTGGTGTCAGCGACGGTGATCTCAGCGACGCATTTACTGGCCGTTATCCCTGCTGCTGAACGAATCTCGATAGGAAATTGGAAGAATAAGAGAGTCGAGATGAATTCGTTCGACGTTTCTCTGTGTTCCTGTAATCCCGGTTCCCGTAATCCCGCGATCGCGGTTATCCGCGAGTTCCCCTGCAGTTCGCGGCGCCAGCGGACCGTGAGTCCGTCGGCTGGCGATTATTCACCGCTCGTTCGCGCGGCTCAAACAAATCGCGCCATTTCGACCATTCCAACTGCTCCAAGCGGTCGTCAATCGCAGACAGACTGCAATCGACCGCTTCGCAGAGCAAACCGTTCGTTAGGCTGGCAAATTAGTTCGCTGACCGCATCGCAAGCTCGCCTCCGAGCCATCTCAATCGCGCCTTACTGGATTCGACGACGCCTTAATCAGGCGGTCAATCTCTTTCGCCGCCTTAGTCGACGCGCTTGGCAACGCGGAAGATCTCTTCGAGCGTCGTCTGTCCCTTCAAGACCTTGAGGATGCCATCCTGGTACAAACTGCGCATCCCTTGGGCGACAGCAGCTTTACGTATGTCTTGCGTGCTGGCGCCGGCGAACGCCAGCTCGCGCACTTTCGAATTCATCAACATCAACTCGTAGATGCCCATGCGGCCACGGTAGCCACTCTTCTGACAGTGGCCGCAGCCTTTCCCCTTCATGAAGTTGCCTTTGGCCGCCAGCGCCTTCGAAATTCCGGCCGACTCAAGTTGGGCGTCGCTGGGCGTGTGCGGCTGCTTGCATTTAGTGCAAACCACACGCACGAGCCGCTGCGCCAGCACCGCAATCACCGAGCTCGCCACCAAATAGGATGGTACACCCATGTCCACCATGCGTGTAATAGCACCGGGCGCATCGTTCGTATGAAGTGTACTGAAAACAAGGTGTCCAGTCAAAGAAGCCTGAATTCCCATCTCGGCCGTCTCTTGGTCGCGCATTTCGCCGACCAGAATGATGTTGGGCGCCTGTCGCAGCATCGAGCGAATGATGCGGGCAAAATCCAGCCCGATACTGTGCTTTACCTCGACCTGGTTGATCCCCGGCAAGTAGTACTCGACCGGGTCCTCGGCCGTGATGATCTTGCGGTCGGGCCGATTCAGCTCGTTGAGACCGGCGTATAGCGTGGTCGTCTTGCCCGACCCGGTGGGCCCGGTCACCAGGATGATTCCGTTAGGGCGGCGAATCAGTTGGCTGAACGTCCGAAACACCTCGTCGGCCATCCCCAATTGGCGCAGCCCGACCTTGATGCTGTCTTTGTCGAGAATTCGCATCACCACGGTCTGGCCGTGATTGGTCGGCAGCACGCTTACCCGCAAATCGAGTTCTTTGGCCCCCTCGGAGACCTTGATGCGGCCGTCTTGGGGGCGGCGGCGCTCGGCAATGTCCATCTTGGCCATGATCTTTAGGCGAGACAGAATCGCCCCGTGCAGTCGCCGCGGCACGCGATCGCGCTCGACCAACATGCCGTCGATGCGGTACCGCACGCGAATGCGGTCTTCGAAGGGCTCGACGTGGATGTCCGAGGCCCGCAGTTGCACGGCTTCTTTGATGATCAACTGCACCATCCGCACGATCGGGGCGGCGCTTTCGTCGACCACCTCTTCCTGGGCCCGCGAGTCCTGCTCGGTCTCGGTGAAGTCGATCGCCGTGTCGGTGAACTCCTGGAGCATGGAGTCGGCACTTTCGCCTTCCGACTGGCCGTAATGGCGGTTGATCGCCTCGAGAATCATCTCGCGGGGCGCCAGTGCGATCCGCACCTCGCGATTGAGGATAAACCGGAGTTTCTCCTGGGTGTCGTAATCGAGCGGATCGCTGACGATCACCTTGATCGCGCCATCTTCTTCGGCCATCGGCAAAATGGCGTTCTCGCGGGCGACCGATTCGGGCACCAGTTCGACGACCGAGGGGGGGATTACGACCTCTGTCAGATTGACGTAGTCGAGCCCGTGCGAGCGGGCCATGGCCCGCATCACTTCGTCGCCGGTGGCATAGCCGAGCCGCACCAGGGCGTCTGCCACGCTGACGCGGGTGTTTTTGGCCAACTGGTTTGCCTCGGCCAACTGATCGGCGCTGACGATCCCCTGGCGAAGCAAGATATCGGTGAACGAGCCCATCGACGTGGCCATCAAAGCTGTTCCGTGAGAGACGAGCTGACTGACGAAAAGTGCGCCAGCCCGGCCTCTTCCGTCTGCGAGAAACTTGCCGCCGGCTCGGTGCGCAATGGGCGGGCCACCGTCGCGCTGCGACGATAGCGACCACTCGGCGATGCGCCGAACCAGCGAAAAGATACCACGAACTCGATCGCCGGATGGCGCTGGCTAGCAACCGGAACCGAGTAAGTGGTCAGGGTTTAGAGTAATGTGCTCGGCGACGAGTGTCAAACGAGCGATCGCCGCAAGGTGGGTGCGCGGCGCGGCACCAGCCAGCTTCTTCCCAGCCGTGGGTTGTGGGCGAAATCTCCCGCCGGCTCGCCCCTTCGAGTTAGGGACGCACGGGGCAGCCCGAGGCGGAATACGGGCAGCTTACGCCAGGGCAGGCGGCGTCGGGGCAGCTTTCCTCGGTGAAGATCTGAATCGGAGTGCAAATCGTCGCCTCAGTCGGGCAAATGGCCGCGGCACCCGTTGCGTGTGGGCAATGCCCCTGGGTGCAGCCCGCCGGGAGATTCACCGCCGGGCACGTCGAGGTCGGGCAACTACCCGAGGGGCACGAGCCCGACTGGTCGTCGCTCGACGGGCAGCTACCTTCGCAACAAGGTTTGGTCGAGCAGCGTGACTTGGTGCACCCCTTGGCCGCGCCGGTCTTTTCGCCGGTGCAAGCTTCGGCGGCACAAGCATTGCCCTCACACGAAGTCACGCGGCTTTCGAAATACTCGAACAAAGCGTTGATACCACCGTGGCAGCGAGCCGGATGATCCGTGACCGGACAGGCATCCGGCTGGGAGCACGATGCAGCCGTGCGATCGCAGGCCTTCGACGAGCCGCACGGCGACTCAACGCCACAGGCGGTCGAAGCTGCCTGCAGACCGACCGTCGGCCTGTCGGCGCGCCTGGCCGAGCGGGCTTCCCTGCGCAGTTCGTGCGAAAGTTCCCGAAGTCGATCCGCCTTTTCGTACAGCTCGGCTTCCTCGAGCAGGCGGGCGATGTCTTCCAGCCCATCGCTCGAGTCGCGGAGCGCTTCCCACTTGGTCGGCGTGGAAGCCACAGGATAGCAGACGTGCACGGCATGCATTGGCGGCCCTGCCATGTGCGGACCGACTGGCGCCACCGGCGGAACGACATGGCAAGGATACGACTGCACCACACACGATTCGCCAGCGCTGCAGTGATCGACGACTGGTGCGCAGGGGGGACAGGGCAAGGCAGCGACATAGGCTGCGCAGGGCTCGCGTGGCGGTTGCCCTGTGTACGGTTGCGGTGCGTAGTAGGCTGGCGGAGTGCAGATTTCCTCGGCCGACGTGCACCCAGCGGCTTCGCCCGTCACGCAGGCAGCGCGAACGTGATGCTTTGCGTCGAGCTCGCGCAAGATACCCCGCATCAACTCGCGGCAGTTATTCTCGCCCGTGCTGGGCACGCCGATGTCGCCGACCATCGTTTCGCCGGGAACCGGCGCGACACCAAGGCATTCGGTCATGTTGAGCGACTCGGGCGCCAAGCGCTCCATAAGTTCGAGCACGACCTCTGGAGTATCCCCGCAATCTGGTTCGCATGGCGGCGCGTATTTCGACGAGTGCTCCTGATCGCAGCAACTGACGTATTCGCTGCTTTCGGCAACCTCACCGTGATGCTCGCCGCAATGGCGGCTGGCGGAACAATGCCCGCAATTCGATTCGTCGGAGGCCACGGCAATGGGCGTCGGGCCGGCGACGGAGCTGTCCGTTTCGCTGGCACGCGCGACGTACCACACTCCCACGCAAAGGCCGAGCACGGCGAGATATCGGAACGATTTCGAACGAGACAGGTGATGGCGCATGACGTACCTCGCTGATGGTCGAGAGCTGGACGTGACTGCTTTGCCGCCGGAGCCGGCGTCCGAGAATTGGTGCGGGAGTGTAGGCAACCACCGCCTTCGCCACCAGAGAGGCTGGGAGAATTAGGCGGTCATGCGCCGTCTGGGATCTCGCTGGCAGCCATACGACTGCTAGCAAGGGCAGCAGCGTCTGGCGGCGGCAGCTAGCAGCCGTAGTTCGCAGGGGCAGTCCGGCAGGTGCAACTACCGCGGCTACTTCAACTCGAGCGGCAGTTGGTCGATCTGCGCCGCCAAGATGAAATCATTTTCAGAAAGTCCGTCGATCGCGTGGGTGCCGATCTCGATCGAAACGTTGCGATAGCCAGTCAAATGCAAATCGGGGTGATGGTTCTGGCTTTCGGCCAGCGTCGCCACGCGCTGGAAAAAGTCGATGGCGGTCATGAAGTCTAGCGCCCGCCATCGGCGGACGATTCGCTTGCCGTCGGCCGACCTCTTCCATTCGGGCAGCGCGGCGAGATGCTCGGCGACTTCGGCGTCTGAACAGGGGGGGACCCCACCTTCGCAAGGCAGGCATTTCTTCGCGGCCAGTTTCTGCGCCGCGGCGCTAGGTTGCTTCGTCTCCGTCATTGGATAGGTGCTCCGCATGGTCCCCGATCGACCGCCGGTCCAACGCAAGTCACTTCGCCCTTGCCGAACTGCGCGGATGAATCCCTCGATCGATGATTCTACCGCGCTGAGAACAGAAAGCTCGTGCGTCACTTGAACTTGCCGACCGGGCGGCCCGTGTGTTAAGGTCGCGGCCACAGGCAGTCGTCTCAGGTCGTTCGACCGCGGCCGATCGCCGGACAGCGCCACCGAGTTGGTAGGGATGAGCGCATGTCTGAGTCGAATATCATCGCTGCCGAAGCTTCGCCTGGGCCGCACGACTCGGGCGCCATGCCCGCGGTGCCGTTTCCTCGTCTGGCGCAACTGCACGACCTGGTGATGCAGGTCGACGTGCACGGGAATGTCATCTATTCCAACGAGCAGGTTCGCGGCGCGGCCAGCCTGCACACGCTCGGCCAGGCAGTCTACGAAGTGTTGCCGCAGGCCGATCGTCCCCGCTATCAGTTGGCGCTGAATCGCGCGCTGCACGCCGGACAATCGGACGAATTCGAGCATCAAACGCCCGACGGCAACTGGTGGATGGCGC